>CAPQCU010000003.1 GCA_948684385.1 uncultured bacterium | reverse complement strand
AATATAAGAAACATGATTTCCTGCATAGATTACATGAGAATTCTCAGGCACATTTTCACGACCTTCAATTTTTATATTGTACATAAGTTTTGTAATCGGAAACACCACAAAATACACGAAAATCATGTAATATAATGTTCTAAAAAAATTATAATCTTTTTCAAATCTTCTGTTGTAATTCTTTTCTTTTTTCATTCTTTTAACCTTCCGAGTCAATAAACTTAAATCCCGTCAAATTTTCTATAGAATGTTCCCATTCCTTAACCATTTCTTCCACATTATCAGTATAAGGTATAACCTCGCCGATTTTTACTACAATTTTTCCGGTAAAAGGTATTCTCCGAACTTCCTGCGTACCAGTAATCCCGATTGGCAGAATTGCACATTTCGTACTTTTTGCAAGAGAAGCAAAACCTTTTGTAATGTTGCTTATCTCTCCTGCTTCCTGTCTTGTACCCTGAGGAAAAATTCCAAGCACCCAGTCAGTTTTTTGAAGGTTTTTAACAGTTTTTATTGTTGAAACCCCGAGCTTTTCTCTATCAACTGCAAAAGCTCCAAGCCAATCCAGCCACCAGCGCATAAACGGATTTTCAAAGAGTTCTTTCTTTGCCATATAAGCAACTCCTCTGTTCATTACACCGCAAACAAGCGGAGGGTCGAGAGTTGAAAGATGATTTGCTGCGATTATAAAGTTATTATCCGAAGGAATATTTTCTCTGCCGTAAACTTCAAGCCTGTAAACCAGCTTAAAGCGTATCATATAAAAAACGTGAGTGACCAGAAATAAAAACAGCCTGCGCCATTTATTGAAAAATTCCGGCTCTCTTAATGAATAATTGTTTGCTTGTTTTTCTTGTGACATAAAAATACCCCTTGACCATTTGAAATTATATCACAAAAATTAAGAATTTTCTTCTTCTTTTTCGTCTTCTTCCTGATTTTCTTTTTCTTCTTCAAGAATATCTTTAACAGACTTTTTATGCCGTTTCGCATTAAGAACAGAGGCAACGTTGCTCATCGCAAGAGAGTTTAAAGTGGCTCTTAAAAGCGCACTTCTGTCAACAAACTGCTCATTATAGAATTCACTGCCATCCTCTTCGCCTTCAGCCGGCGGAAGGTACATAGCTTCAGAGCCGTATTTTTCCTGACTCATTTTAGCCGCAGTACCGGACGGGTCGCCGCTTTTAAAATTAAAAGCACCGCCGATTCCATAGAAACCTGCTGATCTGTTATCTACCACGTTAAGACCTCATGTAAGGATATCTCCAGCTATTATAAATATCCTCATAGCATAATATAACCCCTGAATGGATTATTTTGCTAGTTTATTAAGAAAACTTTACAATTCCGCTTTCAATGAATTCCAGCCCGCTGATTACTTGAAAATCTTCACCAAACGGGTTTTCTTCAAGCTCACGCAGGAGAAAATAAGTAGAGCCCGAACCGGACATAATTGCATCCGGAAGAAGACGCTTAATCTCCTGAAGTTCTTTATAATCATCAAAAACAGCGTATTCTAAATCATTGTACAAAAATTCTCTGATATCTCCGTCATTACCCAACGCTTCAAGCATTTTTTCTGTTTTATGATAATGCGGTTTTTCTTCCTTCATTGAATACTTTGTATAAGCTTCTTTTGCAGAAATCCCGAGTTTACGCGGTTTAATAAGAGTTACAGGACAAGACACAGACTTAAGTTTCGAAATTTTTTCGCCCCTTGACTCAGCTAAAATACACCCGCCCTCTAAACATACGTTCAAATCCGAGCCAAGCTGAGCGCATAAAGTGTGTAGCTTGTACCTGTTTAACGGTCTTCCAAAAACCTCATTCAGCCCGTACAAAGTTCCTGCAGCATCCGTGCTTCCGCCTGCAAGTCCGGCAGCTACCGGAATATTTTTTTCGATATAAACCTCAACTCTTACATTTTCTATCTGAGTTTCATCCAGAAAAAGTTTCGCAGCTTTATACACAAGATTTTTTTCGTTGTATGGAATTTCATCACTCGAGCCACACAACAGAATTTCGGTCTTATTACTTTCTTTAACCTCAATATCCAAAAAATCATAAAGGCTTACCATCTGCATTATACTTTTGATATTGTGAAATCCGTCTTCGCGTTTATTAAGGATTTCCAGCGTTAAATTTATCTTTGCCGGACATTGTATTTTAATACCGTTCACTTATGATAAGTCTCCTTTTTCAAAATCTTAAACGCCCTGTAAATCTGCTCAACTAATAACAGCCGTGCAAACTGGTGCAAAAAAGTCATTTTTGACATACTGAGTTTAAAATCTGCTCTTTGAGAAACCGTAGAGGCGAGTCCGCAGGACGAGCCGATTACAAAAACAACCTCTCCGGCTCCGCTTATCGTTATTTCATTAATTTTTTCCGCAAAATCTTCTGATGATAACTGTTTCCCGTTGATTTCAAGCGTAATAACATAAGAGTCGTTTTTTATATTTGCTAAAATCTTCTCGCCTTCCTGCAAAAGCGCTTTTTCCGTTAAATTTTCATCCCTTATCTCAACCGGCTGAAGTTCAATAATTTCAGCAGAAGCGTAAGGAGTAAGGCGTTTTAGAAACTCGTCTATTCCGTCTTTTAAAAATTTTTCTTTGATTTTTCCAAGTGCTACGATTTTAATTTTCATTTTTAGCCATATATACGCTTGTAGAAGGGAACGCAAACTCAATGCCTTCTTCTCTATACTTGTGTATAATTTTTCTCAAAACTCTGCTTTTAACCATCATAACATCCGCCCACGCAGTAAAGTGAGTGTAAGCAACAAGCCTTACAACAATTGAACTTGGCGCCATTGAGTCAATAAAAGAAATCGCTCCGTCTTTAATATCATCGTCTGTCTGCGCAATTTCAGTCAAAATCCTGCAAGCCCTGTCAATCTTGTCGTTAGAAGTTCCATACTCAATATCAACAGAAATATCAATTCTGCGCTGATTTGCCTGAGTTACGTTTGTAATCTCTTCGTTAGCAAGCAAATTATTCGGAACATTAACTCTAAACCCTTCAAGCGTTCTTATTGTAGTTGAGCGCAAGTTTACAGCTTCAACCGTTCCTTCGTACCCGTTAAAAGAAATATACTCACCAACTTTATAAACCTTATCAGCCAGTAAGCCGATTGAGCCAAACACATTTCCGATAGCTTCTTTTGCAGCAAAACCGACAGCCAAACCGGTGATACCGAAACCTGCGATAAGCGAAGAAACATTGTATCCAAAGCTTTGCAAAAATCCTGCCAGAAGCATAAAGATTACAACCGATTTAAAAATTCTCGTAAGAACCGGCATAAGGTTTAAAAGCGGAGAATCCGGATTTCTTTCACGTAATTTCTTTTCAAATTTCGTTGTAAAAGTATCGGTTACTCTTAAGAAAACGTAAATTATTATTGCATTAACAATCACTCCAATAATAAATTTTGAGTGCGTTGCTAAAAATTTTCCAATCTCTGTTATAACGACATCAATCATTTTAACTCCTTAAGTTTTTCTAACTCATCCTGAAACGGTGAAATCTTAGTCAATTTTTCCATAATTGCAGGCATGTTTTCCACTACAAAATCCACTTCTTTTTCTGTAGTAAATCTTGATAATGAAAATCTTATTGAGCCGTGAAGCGCTGTAAAAGGAATTCCCATTGCTCTTAATACATGGCTGGGCTCTAATGAGCCTGATGTGCAGGCGCTTCCTGAGCTTGCACACACTCCGATATCGTTCAGATGAAGCAAAATCAACTCGCCTTCAACATACTCAAACCCTATGTTTGTAGTATTCGGCACCCTGCCTGAAACCGCCGTATTAAGCCTTGCATTAAATACATTTTTCAAAATTCCAGCTTCAAGTTTATCACGTAATCTTTTAACTTCTGATAATTCATAATCAAGCGCACCCTGAGCAAGCTCGGCAGCTTTTCCCATGCCGGCAATATAAGCCACATTCTCTGTCCCTGCCCTCATTCCGCGTTCCTGATGCCCGCCGTTTATTAGCGGAAGTATTCTCACATCCGGCTTAACATAAAGCGCACCGACACCTTTTGGTGCGTGGAACTTGTGACCTGAAATTCCTAATAAATCAATGTTTGTGTCTTTGACATTCATCGGAATTTTGCCTGCAGCCTGAACAGCATCAACAAAAAATCTTGTCTCCGGTGATTTTGACTTGATATAATCCGCAATCTCTTCAACCGGATGAATTACACCGGTTTCGTTATTCGCCCACATAACTGAGACAAGCGCGGTATCTTTTCTAAGTTTTGATTTAAGCTCTTCGACATCAAGCCCGCCCTGCGAATTTACCCCGATATAGTCAACTTCATAACCCTGTTTTTCAAGCTGTTTATACGTATTCATAACGCAGGGATGTTCAACTTTCGTTGTAATCAAATGTTTTTTCTCTTTGTTACATTCAACAACACCCTTGATTGCCATATTTGCAGACTCTGAACCGCAGGAAGTGAAGTAAACATCTTTTTCGTTTTTAGCGCCTAAAAAATCACGGATTTGAACCCGCGCTTCGCGAATAGCTGCAGCAGGTCTTTTAGCGATATCGTACATGCTTGAAGGGTTTGCAAAGTTTTCTTTAAGATAAGGAAGCATAACCTCCAAAACCCTGTCATCTATTTGTGTTGTCGCATTATTATCAAGATATATCATTTTTACACCTGCTCGACTTCTAAGCTGCTGTCAACTTTTTCCCTCAAAATCGTTTCGACGAAATTTTTAAGAGTCATCTGTGCGTTTTTACATCCGCTGCACATACCGGTAAGCTTCACTTTAACCTTGTTTCCTTCAATATCAATAAGCTCGATATCTCCACCGTCTTTTTGGAGCTGTGGAGAAATCTGCTGGTCAATAACTTTACCAATCTTCAAAATCTTCTGCGCAGGTGTCATTTCAGGCTGTTTACCTTCTTTCTTAAGATAAGTTTCAATCATATCCTTGATTACGCCCTTACATCTTCCGCATGCTCCGCCAGCTTTTGTATAATTTGTAACTTCCTCTACGGTTTTAAGCCCGTTAACCTTAATTGCTTCCCAGATTTGATTTTCGGTAACGTTAAAGCAAGTGCAGATAATTTTTTCACCCGCATGTGTATCTTCAATTTCATCTTCACCGTAATACCCCTTGAGAGCATCTTCTAAAGCTTCGTGCCCCATAACAGAGCAGTGCATTTTTTCCTGCGGAAGCCCGTCAAGCTCACGCGCAATATCTTTGTTTGTAATTTTTGCGGCCTCTTCAAGCGTTTTTCCGATAATCATTTCTGTCAAAATGCTTGAAGAAGCAACAGCAGAACCGCAGCCAAATGTCTGAAACTTTGCGTCTTTTATCACATTGCCGTCTAATTTTATATACAATTTTAAAGAATCACCGCAGGCAAGAGAGCCGGCTTCGCCAATTAAATCCGCATCATCAATTTTGCCGACATTCCTTGGATTTCTGTAATGATCCAAAACTTTTTCAGAATATTCCCACATTTATATTTACCTCGTGTAGTTGAATTTCTCCCGCACTTATTCTAATACAAAGGCTGGTAAAAGTATATAGCAAAAAGCATAATATTAATTATGAATATATAAACTCTTCTTTTCCGTTATCCAGAATTAAAGCGCACAAATGCGCGTCCGGATATTTTCCGCAGCCTAAATCGATACATATCTTATCGTTTTGTACAAGAGGAGCGTCAAATTCAGTGTGTCCGAAAATAATCTTTTGAGGCAGTTTGTGTTTTGAGTAAATAAACTTGCTTCTGATATAAACCAAATCCGTTTCATCCTGCTCTTCTAAAGGGTAATCAGGATTAATTCCTGCATGCACAAAAAGGTATTTATCAGTAAGATAATAAAATTTTAAATTTCTAAAGAAATCACCGTGAACTTTAAAAATATTTTCAAAACTTCCGTAACTTCTAACCGTTGCAGGCCCGCCGTAATTATCAAACAAAAACTGATAATAATCATCCGTTTTAGCGTGCAAAAGCGCGTATTCGTGCGAACCCATCAGGTAAACGCATTTGTGCGTTTCACCGAGTTCGATAATTCTATCCACGACTCCTCTTGAGTCCGGACCGCGGTCAATATAATCGCCCATAAACACAAAGACATCGTCAGGTCTCATCTCGATTTGAGATAAAACGCTGTCAAGCTTTTCCCTCTCTCCGTGGATATCAGTAATTACTATATACCGCATCTTTCTGACAATTCCCCTAATTGTGCAATCGAAAGTTTTTCGCCCCTTATATTTTCATCAAGACCCATATCAGAAATAACTTTTGCCACTTTCTCTTTATCAAACCCTGCTCCGACAAGGCAGTTTTTGAGCGTTTTTCTGCGCTGTGAAAACGCAGCTTTTATGGTTTTTCTAAAATGTTTGTAATCATTGAGTTTCAAAAGCGGCTCTTTTCTGACTTTTAAAGATACAAGAGCTGAGTTGACTTTCGGAGCCGGATAAAAAGATTTACGACCCACAAGCCTTATGATTGAACAATCCGCCCAGAATTGCGAAAGTATTGTTAAAAGTCCGTATTGCTTTGCAGGGCTTTTTTCCGTTGCCACAATCCTTCTTGCAACTTCTTCCTGAACCATCAAAATTATATCAACAATTTTGTTTCTGTTTCTATTCGCCAAATCGTCAATTTCGCCAAGAAGATGAGCGATAATCGGAGAAGTTATATAGTAGGGGATATTTGCAACTACTTTTATATTCTCTTCGCAAAGCGTCGAAATATCCGTTTTTAAAATATCATTGTGTATGATTTCCAAATTCTCTGCGCCAAGTTTTTCAAGCTCTTTAATCGCTTCTTCATCAAGTTCAACTGCGATAACTTTTTTGACATGCTTCACAAGCTGTTCGGTCACAAACCCGACACCGGGGCCGATTTCTAAAACAACATCATCCTTTTGAATATTTGCAAAATCAATGATATCCGAAATCACATCAGGATTTATTAAAAAATTCTGACCCAGTCTTTTCTTTGTTCTAAAATATTTTGCGCGTTCGAAATAATCCACCATGGTAATCATAATAGTACAAACAGGGAAATGTTAAAAGTTTAAATTTCACCTATGATTATTTTTGTTATAATTGAATAGGGAGAAATTTATCGTGAATTATTGCGGAGCAAAAACAGAAGAACGACTTGAATACAACCAGCTTTTGGATGAGTTCATACTCGGATGTAAAACCACACAGAAAATAGGCTTGGAATACGAAAGAATTCCGCTTATTAAATACACAAATCAGTTTGCTCCATACGGAGGTGAATACGGTATCTGCGAAATGCTTCGTGAATTTGCAAAACAAGACAACTGGGACTATATTTTAGACGATGTAAATATAATTGGTCTCAAAAAACTTCACGATACAATTACCTTAGAACCCGGATGTCAGGTAGAGCTAAGCCTTGAGCCGCAAGAATTTATCCGCGATTTAGAAAAACGCGTTAAAGAAATCGATTCTGCGATGAAACCTGTGCTTGAAGAGTTTGACATGAAACTCATTAACAAAGGCGTTTCACCCACTACAACTTACAAAAACATCAAGCTTCTGCCTAAAAGACGTTATAAACTTATGGCAAACTACCTCTGGGGAATACTTTCCGACGTTATGATGCGCGAAACTGCAGGTATTCAGGTCGGTATTGATTACAAATCAGAAGAAGATGCGATGAGAAAATTCAGAATTGCAAACCTTATGATGCCTTTTGCAACCGCAATGTATGCCAACTCTCGCATTAGAGGCGGAGTTGATACAGGTTATAAATCATTCAGAGCGCTTGCATGGCTAAATACAGACAACGAAAGATGCGGATTTGCAACAAAATTTCAAGACGGAATGTGTTTTAAAGACTACGTAGAAACGCTTCTTGACACTCCGATGATTTTCATTAACAGAGAAAACATGACCGTAAACGTAAACGGCAGGCTAACTTTCAGGCAGTTTATGGATAAAGGGTTTGAAGGTTTTAACGCTTCATTAGAAGACTGGCAGCTCCATTCAAACCTGTATTTTCCGGAAGTTAGACTTAGAAACTTTATCGAAATCAGAAACCATGACTGCGTCGGAGGAGGGTTGGAATACTCTATCCCTGCGCTTTACAAAGGTATTATGTACTCTGCCTCAGCTTTAGAAGAAGTTAGTAACATGCTTTTAAAATATTCTTACAACGAAATTAATGAGCTCAGGTACAACGTAGCAAAATACGCAACAGCTTCTAAGCTTAGAAAACATCCTATTCTAAGTATTTGCAAAGAACTTGCTGAGATTGCTTACTACTCACTAAAAAGCGGATGTGAAGACGAAGAAAAATATCTTGAACCGCTTATTGAAATGCTTAAACAAAACAAAGTTCCTTGTGAGTTGTAATTTTTTTGAAAAGGGCGGAAGCGTAAACGCTTCCGCCCTTTCCTTATTTCCGGATTTTTACAACAAGTGATTTCGGCGCGTCAATTTCCAGAACGGATTTTGCCATCATTTCAGGAGAAAGCTCGAAAGTCTTGTAATCAAGAACTTCAACTTTTTCTAAATACTCAGCGAATTCTGAATAATACTTGCTATCATATCTTGAGACAATTACGTACCAGACACGTTCCGGCAAAAAGTTCAAAATCTTGTCAGAATTCTTTTTACCTGAGAAAGCTTCGTCATAGTAATTGATATTCTCAGGATAAAAAGTCCTGTAATAAAGATTTGTGACAAAATCTTCGCCCATAATCACGGGAGATTTTCCGTCATAATTTTTAACAAGATATTCCCACGCTTCTTTTGCGTATTCCTGTTTAATATGGGCAATTTCTACGGGAGAAATCCCGCGCAAACCTGCAATTGCGATGATTATACCAATAGCTATTGCAGCCGGTTTTTTTGCAACAAACGTCAGAGGGTAAAGCAGAATTATAAGAACAACAGGCAGCAAAAATAAAACAAACCTTTCGGATAAAGGATAGTGCCTTGTGAGCGTAAAAATATAAGTTACAGCTATCGGAACGACTGTATACAGAGCAAGCTTATATTTTTTGTAAATCATTAAAAAGATTGAAGCGACAAAAATTCCGTAGATAAGCAAAGGATTTCCGACTCTAAACAGGAGGCAGAAAAGGAGTTTTAAGTAAACAAAAAGGTTTGAAGCCAGCGCAAATGTTTCGCTCCAGTAGCTTTCCATATTTGAATAATGCGTTTTTGAAACAGGAATTAGAAAGAACAGGACAAAAGCCAAAAACGGAACTAGAAAAATGCAAAAACCTTTGAAAAATTCTTTCTTTTCTTTCCAAAATTTTATCAAAAGAACCGAAAAACCCGCCGGGTAAAGAAAAAACGAGGTCATCGAAAAGCACGGCATAAGACCGAGAAGGAAAAATTTGTATTTTTGATTAAGTTTTAATCCTGCAAACAGCGCGAGAGTCAAAATCGTTACAAGCATTTCCGTAGAATACTGCTTAAAAATACAAGAATATGATATCGCGCAGGAATTAACCGAAAGCAGGAACATGCCGGCTAAAGCTATCCATTTATTTTTGTACAATATATTAAGCAAATATCCGAGCGCAGGAATAGCTGCTATTCCTGATACCAGAGGTATCAGCCTCAACATCATGTCCGAAAAATCAGGGGTGTAATTTATGTTTACAAGTCTGTAAAAATATTTTGAAAGAACAAGAAACAGAGGCGGAGCCACCTGCAGGCGGATAAGCGGTTTAAAAAGTCCTGCAAACGAAGTGTCAAACAGGTTTAACGCAAGACTCGCTTCGTCACAATGAAGCCCCGGATTAAAAATCCACAGTCTTAACCTTAAAAACACTCCCGTAAAAATAATTATTGCTGCAAGCGAATAAAACAGCCGGCTCTTCCCTTTTTCCATTGTCACATCGTAAGTAAAAAAGATTACGTTGTCAATTAAGTTTTTATATTATATAATAGAACCATTGAGAAGAGAGATGAGGTATTACATGGAGACTTTGAATAAAAACGAAGGCTTAATCACACAAATTATCGGGCCGGTTATTGACGTAGAATTCGCTCAGGGCGAACTTCCTGAAATCTATAACGCGCTTAAGATATACAAAGAAGACGGTTCTTACATTGTTGCAGAAGTTCAGCAAATGTTAGGCTCTAACAGAGTAAGAACAGTTGCAATGTCTTCTACAGACGGTTTAAAGCGCGGCATGAAAGTAGAAAATACAGGCGAGCCTATTAAAATTCCGGTTGGAAAACCTATTTTAGGCAGAATTCTTAACGTAATCGGTGAACCTGTTGATAACGCAGGTCCAATCGAAACAAACGATTACCTTCCTATTCACAGGCAGTCTCCTGCTTTAACAGAGCAAAACACAGATATTGAAATCTTAGAAACAGGTATTAAAGCAATCGACCTTCTCCAGCCATATCAGAAAGGCGGAAAAATCGGTTTATTCGGCGGTGCCGGTGTTGGTAAAACCGTTCTTATTCAGGAACTTATTCACAACATCGCAATGGCTCACAACGGCGTTTCCGTTTTCGGCGGTGTCGGAGAAAGAACAAGAGAAGGAAACGACCTGTGGAACGAGTTTAAAGAAAGCGGAGTTCTTGACAAAGTAGGACTTATCTACGGTCAGATGAACGAACCGCCCGGAGCAAGAATGAGAGTCGGACTTTCAGCTCTTACAGCAGCAGAATATTTCCGTGATTTCTCAAAACAAGATGTACTTTTGTTTATTGATAACATTTTCAGATTTACTCAGGCAGGTTCGGAAGTTTCTGCACTGCTTGGACGTATGCCTTCTGCAGTTGGTTATCAGCCAACACTTGCAACAGAAATGGGTGAACTTCAAGAACGTATTACTTCTACAAAAGACGGTTCAATCACATCTGTTCAAGCGATTTACGTACCGGCAGACGACTTGACTGACCCGGCTCCGGCTACTACGTTCTCTCACTTAGACGCTTCTACCGTTCTTTCAAGACAGATTGCATCTCTTGGTATTTATCCGGCTGTTGACCCGCTCGGTTCAAGTTCAAGAGCTTTAGACCCGAATATTATCGGAGAAGAGCATTACGAAGTTACAAGAAAGGTGCTTGAAATCTTACAAAAATACAAAGAATTGCAGGATATTATCGCAATTCTCGGTATGGATGAACTTTCTGACGAAGACAAAGAAACAGTTAACAGAGCAAGAAAAATCCAGAGATTTCTCTCTCAGCCGTTCTTTGTTGCTGAACAGTTCTCAGGTATTCAAGGAAAATACGTTAAGCTTGAAGACACAATCAAAGGCTTCAAAGAAATCATCGAAGGTAAGCATGACGATTTACCGGAACAAGCCTTCTACATGGTAGGTACAATCGAAGAAGCTGTTGAAAAAGCGAAAACGCTCAGGTAGGTGAAATAAATGCTATTGAAGATAATCACGCATGAGAGAATAGTTTTTGACGGTGAAATCGACGAACTCGTAATCCAGACAACAAGCGGTCAAATCGGGATTTTGAAAGACCACATCCCGCTTACAACCGCCATGGCAATTGGGGTTACAAAAGCTAAAATTGCCGACAAATACCGTTACTTTGCAACAATGGGCGGAATTTTCCAGTTCAAAAACAATGAAGCAACCATCCTTACAGATGTTTGCGAAGACGGATGCGATATTGACGTAACCCGTGCAAATGCAGCGAAAAACAGAGCAGAAGCAAGATTAGCTGATGCGACTGCTAAAGTTGATGCAGATAGAGCTCAGGCTGCTTTAGCACGTTCACTTGCAAGACTACAGGCAGCTTTAAAGCAGTAAATTTTATGCATAAAAAACCGATTTTATTTTTGATACTTACAATCGTGTGCCTTGCTGTTCATTCAGCTGACGCGGATTTTGCAAAAGCTTTAAGAAACTGCACACCTTTTTCTGGCAGCGGAAGCGTTCAAACCGGAGGAATGAACGTTAAATCAACCAAAAGAATTTCCGGCTGGCAGGGAGATAAATGCGTTTACAAAGAAAGCGTAAACTTCGCAGGTATAAATTCCGACATTGTCTGCAAATTTACTAAACCACAGGTCGAAGAGCTGGCTTCTGTACTTGAAGCTTACGAGCTTATGCAGAAATATGCTGACGACAAGCCTGATTTTTCTAATCTTGAAGAAGCGCAGAAAAACCCAGTTTCAAGAGCATGGCAAAAATATTTAAGTGATGAAGCAGTCTGCACAATTTCAACAGACCAAAATTAATTTCACATCTTTCTCTTTTTGTACTAAAATTGAGTAAAAAAGGAGAAGTTCTTTATGACATTAACCGCGTTAATTATGCCGGCAGTCGCTCTGCTTATGAGTATGGTTTTGTGCCTCCTCTTTGGCGTTCCTTATATAGATTTTTTAAGAAAAAAAACAATCGGACAATACATTCTTGATGTCGCTCCGGAAGCTCACGCAAAAAAAGCCGGAACCCCGACAACAGGCGGAGTTTTTATAATCGCAGCAATCATTATTGCATCTGTTATCACTCTTTTGATGGCTCAACAGATGGATAAGTCTGCGTGGATAATTATTGTAACTCTTTTGTTTATGGCACTTGCAGGGCTTCAGGATGACTATTTAAAAATCAAAGGTCATGAAAACAAAGGCTTGAGCCCGAGAGGAAAACTTATAAGACAAATTTTAATTGCGCTTATTCCTACAATTTACGCTATGAACACTTATGGAACCGTGATTACATTAGGCTCACACACTTTTGATTTAGGAATATTTTATCCTGTATTCACTGTTTTTGTAGTAACAGGAGCTTCAAACGCTTACAACTTAACTGACGGCTTGGACGGACTTGCAGCAGCAACTGGAATTCCGGCATTTCTTGCCTGCGGAATTCTTGCTCTGACAGGCGGTCATACAGCAGCTGCAATTGTTTCTGCTACTGTAATCGGTGCGTTAATCGGATTTTTAAGATACAACAAGCCTAAAGCTCAGGTATTTATGGGCGATACAGGCTCTCTTGCTCTCGGCGGACTTTTAGGAACATTAGCTGTTATAGGAAGGTGCGAGCTTTTGCTGGCTATTTTCGGCGGAATATTTGTTGCTGAAACTTTATCAGTAATTTTACAGGTAGCAAGCTTTAAACTTACAGGAAAAAGAATTTTCAAGATGTCTCCAATTCACCACCATTTCGAATTATGCGGACATTCTGAAATCAGAATTGTAAAAGAATTTGCACTTGTATCATTGATTTTCGCAATTACGGCAGTTGTTTTAAACTTCATTTTATAAGAAGGGGGAGAAATGAAAGTTTTAATATTAGGTTTATCAAAAAGCGGAATATCTGCGGCAAAATTCGGAATAAGTAAAGGATATGACGTTTTCTTAACCGAATCAAAAGCGGATGTTAATTTAGAACAGGTAAAAGAGCTTGAAGCTCTCGGAGTCAAAGTAGAGTACGGTTCACACAGTGACGGGTTTATTGAAAATACCGATTTAGCAATCACAAGCCCCGGAATTCCGCCTAAATCAGAAATTTTCCAAAGATTACAAGCAAAAAATATTAAAATAATTTCGGAAGTAGAGTTTGCGTATTTAAACACAAAAACTCCATTCATTGCAATCACGGGAACAAACGGTAAAACAACAACAACAGCGCTTGTTTCGCATATCTTAAGCAAAAAGTTTTCAGCACCTGTTTGCGGAAATATCGGAGTTCCTCCAACATCTTTGATAAGTGAAGACCACGATTTTCTTGTTCTTGAAATAAGTTCTTATCAGGCACAGATGACAGAGAGGTTCAAAGCCAAAATCGCCTGCTGGACAAACTTTACGCCAGACCACATTGACTGGCACGGAGGCTTGGAAAACTATTTTAAAGCAAAAGCGAAAATCTTTCTCCCGCCTCAGGAACCTGAGTTTGCAATTTTGAATGCAAAAGATGAAAGACTCAAAGAGTTTTCAAAAGAATGCAAAAACGTGATTTTGTTTGACTCTCCGGAAGGCTGCTATATTAAAGAAGACGCAATTTTTTACAGAGATGAAGAAATCATCAAACTCGCTGACTGTCTTCTTGTAGGTCATCATAACTACCAGAACATTATGTGCGGAATAATTATCGCAAAACTGGCAGGGATGGATAATTCAGACATTCGCGAGCAAATTATGTCTTTCCGCGCTCCGGAGCACAGGCTTGAAAAAGTTCGCGAAATGAACGGTATAACTTTTTATAACGACTCAAAAGCTACTAATCCGGAAGCTTCAATCGTTGCAATCGATTCTTTTAACAATGTTGATGTTGCGCTAATCCTCGGAGGACGCGATAAGAACACTGATTTAACCGAAATGTGTCAATCGATTAATAAGCACATCAAAACTGTTTTACTAATCGGAGAAGCTACAGAAAGATTTGAAGAAAATCTGAAAAAAAATGGTTTTAGTAATATAATAAAAGAAGGCACACTTGAGAGCGCAATAGATAAAGCAATCAGTTTAAACCCTGATGTAGTACTGCTTTCACCGGCGTGTGCAAGTTTCGACATGTTCAAAAGCTATGAGCACAGAGGAGAAGTTTTTAAAGATTATGTCTTATCAAAACAATAACCTTATACCTGAAAAAATGAGTACTCAAAACATGCAGTCCGACAGACCGCTTCTTGTTGCCGTAATTTTTCTCGTAGTTATCGGTTTGATGGCAATATTTTCTGCAAGCGCTCCAAAATGTATTGAAATGGGACTAAACCCTGCAAGATTTCTGTTTCAGCAAATTTTCGGCGTAATTGTGGGAATTGTTGGCTTAAGATTTCTCGCAAATTTTCATTACAAAAAATTAATCGCCTACACACTTCCGTTTGCAGCTTTTGTAATCGTAATGCTTATTCTGGTTAAAGTTGCCGGCACAACTGTTAACGGAGCGCAGAGATGGATTAATATAGGGCCTCTAAGCTTACAGCCTTCAGAGTTTGCAAAACCTGCAGTTGTAATGCTTTTAGCAGGAGTTTTTTATAAAGATGCAAACATTTGGGATAATAACAAAATCGTAACAGCATTTATACCAATACTTGTTATGATTGCGCTTATTTTCACACAGCCAAACTTAAGTATGGTACTGCTTTTGCTTGCAACTTCCGTCGCAATTTATATCTGCGCAGGCGGCTCAATACAATTAATTTTGTGCGGAATGTGTACAATGATTCCGCTTTTGCTCCTTAAAGGTTTAAAAGGGTACCAATCTTCAAGAATTACAACCTGGCTTCATCCCGAAGCTGACCCGCTTGGAGCCGGATACAATATTATTCAGTCTCTCGTTGCTTTCGCATCCGGAGGTTTATACGGAGTAGGCTACGGAAGCTCAAAACAAAAACTTGCGTGGCTTCCAGAAGCTCATACAGACTTTATTTACGCAGTAATCGGAGAAGAACACGGGTTTATCGGATGTCTTTTAATAATCTGCTTATTCTGGACAATTTTACAAAGAGGATTTCTTATAGCAGTTAAATGTCAGGACATGTACGGAAAACTTCTGGCACTCGGGCTTACGTTCTCAATATGTTTTCAGGGATTTTTAAACATGTGGGTTGCAAGCTCTTTTGTACCTGCAACAGGTGTTCCGATGCCATTTATAAGCTACGGCGGTTCTTCGATTATGGTATCATTATGGATGGTTGGAATTTTATTAAATATATCAAAAGACAATGTGAAAAGGGTTAGGTTCGGCAATGTCAGAAACATACAATAAAACATATTTCGTCACCGGCGGAGGCACCGGAGGACACATTTATCCCGCTTTAGCTGTAGCAAAAAGTTTAAGTGATAATGCGAAAGTCTATTATGTGGGTAATAAGCGCAACATGGAATTTGAACTTGCCTCAAAAAACGGTTACAAGTTTCTTCACGTAAGCGTTTCCGGAATGCCGCGCAAACTTAATCCAAAATTCTTCATCTGGGGAATTAAGCTTGTTAAAGCAATTATCCGTTCTGTGCGTTATATCAAAAAATACAAGCCAAACGCTGTATTTGCAACCGGAGGATACGTTTCTGCCCCAATGATTTTTGCGTGTAGAATTACAAAAACTCCTTACATGATGCACGATTGTGACGCCATGCCGGGATTAGTCACCAGAAGGCTTTGCAAGCGTGCAAAATACGTAACTTTAGCGTTTGAAAAAGCAAAAAAATTCATTCCAAACAAACACGCTGTAGTGACCGGAAACCCGATTAGAGAAGAGTTTGAAACATTATCAAGAGAAGAAGCTGCAGCTAATTTAGGAATTGACAGCAGAAAGCTTACACTCTGCATTATGGGCGGTTCTCAAGGTGCAAAATCGATAAATAATACCGCAATTGAGCTTTTAAAAGAATTCTCCCAAGAGTTAAACTTGCAGGTAATTTTTCAGACAGGTAAGAAAAACTACGAAGAAGTTATTGAAAATATCCGTAAAATATACCCTGCTTTTGAACAAGACAGAAATCTACTCATCAAACCATATTTTATGGATATGATATCTGTTTTAAAATCAAGTGATATCGTAGTTTCCCGCGCAGGTTCTTTGAGTCTCTCAGAGATTTGTGCCTCCGGAGCTGCACCAATCCTTGTTCCTTACCCCCACGCAGCAGCAAACCATCAGAGAATTAACGCAAAATATTTGCTTGAGATGGGCGCTTGCGTTTACATTGAAGACAAAGATTTAGACCCTAACAGGCTAAGAGAAGAAATTGTTTCAATGGTCGAAAACCCTGTAAAGATAAATTATTTAAAACAAAACTCATCACATCTCGCGAGATTTGACGCGACAAAGAGAATTGTTGAGTTGTTAAAGAGTTTGAACATTTAAAATTGAATATCAAAGGGTCTAGTATCTTTTTAAAAAACTTCAGCACAACAATTTACTTTAGCCATAGAGCTGATAGTTTTAACGAAAGGGGGCTTATTATGGAAAACATCAATTTAACATTAATAATGATTTTTTTGATTTTATTCACAATAAAAAATAGCACCTATCTTAACAGATAAGCGCTACTTTAGCCATTTACAGTTGATGGGAGCAGCAACTCCCGCCCCTGATATTTACATTATAACCCATCTAAATTAGATTTTCAATACAAGCAGAATTTACTTTTCGAAAATTATCCTTAAACCTTATACAAATGACTAATTTCAAGAGTTGTTTGCAAAAAGGATAATAATCGTATGAAAAAAGTTTTGAGCATTTTTTTATTACTAATATTCGCTTCGCTTCCGATTAGCGCAGCCACTATTCAAGGCGGGGTTGCAGAACAGGGAAGCGGAAACTCAAGCCGTATTATTGACAAAAAAACCGGTCAGGGAGTCGGAGGCGCGCAAGTAAGCCTTCCCAAGCAGCATTATTCAACTCAAACCGACTCCAGCGGATATTTTGAGCTTGATACGCAAATAACCGGCCCGAGTATTATGTCTGTCAAAAAAGAAAATTACAAACCTTTTACAATGACAATAAACGACAAAACTCTTGAAGCACCAATCGTTGTAGGTATCGAAAAATCAAACGCTACAGACCTCGCGCTTGACGCTAATATGTACCATTTAGGCGACGACAGCTATTCAGACCTTTCAGCTAACGCCGGAGAGTTTAGAATGCAGGCAATCGGGCCTTTTTATACAAAAAGATTTACGCTTAAAAACCTGAACCTTGCAAAACCGGTTTACCTCGTAATCGGCTCAATTATCGGTATAGACACCGCAATGGCACGTTCAATGGGTCAAAATAAAATTCCTAACGCATTCGCTTCTCCTCCGGAAGTTTATTTTAACGGAAATAAAATTTCAGAGATACAGGTTAACGGTGACGGGCAAAAAATCAAACTCCCGCCAAGCTTAATTAAGAAAAATCAGGTAAACGAAATCACAATTAAAACCGGCAGAAACCTTATGCAGACTGCTTATGTTGACTTTGACGACATCGAATTTATGAACTTAATTATTGAAAACGATTAGTAAGGTATTTAATTACTTCTCTTAAGGCAACTGAGCGGTGCGAAATCCTGTTTTTTTCGCTTTCACTAAGCTCAGCCATCGTAACATCTCTTCCTTCCAAAAGAAAAATCGGGTCATATCCAAACCCGTTTGAGCCGGAAGCTTCCTGAGTAATGCTTCCTCTGCAAGCACCTTTGTACGCAAACTCAACCTCTCCTTCAGGATTGACAAGAGTCATTGCACAAACAAATTCTGCCTCTCTGTCTTTAACCCCTTCCATTTCACTCAAAACCCGTTCAATCCTTTTCTGAGGAGTCTCAGCATACCTTGCAGAATAAATCCCCGGTTTTCCGCCAAGCGCTTTAATACAAAGCCCTGAATCATCAGCAAGAGTCCAAGTTTTAGTAAGCCCCCACGCTGCAAGTGCTTTGATTTTAGAGTTTTCTTCAAAAGTCTCTCCGTCTTCAACAGGGTCAAACCCGTGAGGAGGCAAGACAAACTCTAAGCCTGTGTTTGAAACAATTTCATTCATTTCTTTTACTTTATGCGGATTTGATGATGCTAAAACAATTCTCATTTACCCCTCCTTCGCTGGAGTTTGAAAATATTCCGGTCTTTTAAAGGTTCAACACTGTTTACACTCAAAACGCTGTTATTATGCTTCAAATAAACCGCAAACCCGTATTCTTCGCTTACACACGCTGTTCTTGAGCTTGAAAGATTAATCAATACACAATCAAACCCGTTGATATTTGTTCTCTTAGAAGTCACTCTTTGATTTACAGAAATTCCGTTAGGAATTCTTGTAGTTACAGAACCTCCATCTCTCCAGTTCAGAAGCGGGTTAATCGGATTTCTTTGCTGAATATCATTTTCACTAAAGTTAAAACTTTTTGCATTCTTAGAATCTGAGCTATAAGAATAAAACTTTTTCCCGTTATACAAAAAAGTATAAGCTCCTTTTGCAGACAAATACTCCGTACGCCATTTTTTATCGGCAACATAAGATTTGAAAGGCATTTTTTCACCTCCCACAATCATATCACCTTCTATTACATATCCTTTGTCATTTTTTAAGCACATTATCAACAGGATAATAGCCGCCAAAATTATTAAAAATCTCCTCATTAACCTTGCCTTTTATTATAATAAACCAGCTCTTTTTCAGTATCTAACACTCTTCCGTCGCTGTTAAATAATTTTACCTTACACCCCATCTTTGCAAGTCTGTATTTCAAACTTACACCAAGTACTTCAAGTCCGTATTTGCATGAACGGATAAAATTTATTGACGAAGCCTCAGCAAAATATTTTGTCGGACAAGAAATTTCACCAATCTTATACCCGTTAAAAAGAATAAGCGCAAGCATTTCATTATCAAAAATAAAATCGTCGCTGCAATCTTCCAAAGGTAACTTTTCAAGAATTTCTCTCGTAAATCCTCTAAATCCGGTATGATACTCTGAAAGTTTTTCACCAATAAGAGCATTTTCAAATTCTGTTAAAAACCTGTTTGAAACAAACTTATACATAGGCATTCCGCCTTTTAAAGCCGAGTTACCCAGCATTCTTGAAGCGATTACCGCATCATACTCACCGAAAGCCATCATAGAAGCAATTGCAGGCAGAAGTTTCGGAGTATACTGATAATCCGGATGGAGCATTATTACAATATCTGCTCCGGCTTTCAAAGCCGCTCTGTAACAGGATTTCTGATTTCCGCCATATCCTTTATTTTTTTCATGAACAATTGTTGTTATGTTCAAATCTTTTGCAATCTCTTTAGTATTATCCGAAGAGAAATCGTCGACAAGGATAATCTCGTCGACGAAATTTTGATAAATCTCATTATATGTTTTTTCTAAAGTTTTTTCTGCATTATAAGCAGGCATTATTACTATAATTTTCTTGTTGTTAATCATCTTAATATTCCGGGTTTTACCACCCTGCCCGCTAGCTTTCTGCAACTTCCTCTTTTTCTTCAGCATTTCTGATAGAAGACTTGTCTGAAGAAAGGGCTTTGTCTTTAAACTTTTGAACCTGTCTTGACAATTTGTCAGCTAACAAATCGATGCTTGCATACATAGATTCAGCAGCTTCTTCACAGTGAACAACACCTGTGTTCATTTTGCAGGATACTTCTGCCACGTGTTTACCTGTTGCTGCCGGATTTTTGATTACAGAAAGAACTACATCAATGCCGGTAATCTGATCATAATGATTAGCAACTTTACCGATTTTTTCCTTTACATAAGCTTTGATTGCATCTGTAATCTCAATGTTTTTACCGTTTACGTGTATATGCATTTACACCTCCTAATGTACTACCTTTTTATTGTACACTATTTTTTCAAATTTTTAAAGTGGTTTTACTCTAAAATCTGAGGCATTTCAACATTAGGTGCGCCAATTGTTCTGACAAGTTCGAGAACAGCAGCTTTCATCTGACATTTCTGAGCAGTAGCGCTAAAAAAATCACTGTAGAAACAACCTTCACATACACAACCGCGTTTGTAACATTCTAATGCCGTAGGTGTCCATCTTTTTACGGCAATAGCTCTCCCCATATCACGACTCTTAAACACTTATTCCTCCCGAATATAAATTTGTGATTTTAACTATTTAAAAGGGACTCTCGCTCCCTTGCATATTTTAATTATATAGACTCAGAAAGCTTTTACAACCCATAAAACTGTAAATGTAACGATTTCTTAAAGATGTTGCAAAGCCACAATCTTGCTGACACCTGGTTTTTCGAGACATGCTCAACCCCTGTTGCTGCATGGTTACAGCGATTTAAATCATGAAAACGCATGCCATGACCATGTTTGCATGCCATTTAGTATAAGTAAAGATTTGTAACGATATTTGCATGGGTTAAAAATATTGTAATTTCACCTTGATGATTTACAATATAAGTGTAAAAATGACACTAGACGAAATTAAATATAGGGAATGGAATTATGACAGCTAAAAATATACGTAATATCGCAATTATAGCTCACGTTGACCACGGTAAAACTACCTTAGTTGACTGCATGCTTAAACAAAGCGGTGCTTTTAGAGAAAATCAACAGGTTCAGGAACGAGTTCTTGACAGCAACGATTTGGAAAGAGAAAGAGGGATTACAATCCTTTCTAAAAATATTTCAATCGATTATAAAGGAACAAAAATTAACGTAGTCGACACACCGGGGCACGCAGATTTCGGCGGTGAAGTTGAACGTGTTTTAGGAATGGTAGACGGCGCGCTTCTAATCGTTGACGCAGCAGAAGGCCCGATGCCGCAAACAAGATTTGTGCTTTCTAAAGCGCTTGAACTCGGCATAAAAATTATTGTTGTAATTAATAAAATCGACAAACCGGCAGGAGACCCTGACGGAACTTTAGACAAAGTTTTCGACTTGTTCACAGAACTAACAGACAGAGAAGACTTAATTGACTTCCCTTACATATACGCAAGTTCATTAAACGGTTTTGCAATCAAACATCTTAATGATGAAAAGAAAGACATGGTTCCTCTTCTTGACTGTATTTTAGAAAATATTCAAGAACCGGCTGGAGACTCAACAAAACCGTTCCAATTCAGAGCAACAACTCTTGATTACAACGAATATGTAGGAAGAATTGTAATCGGCCGTGTTGTTAACGGGGTGGTTCATTCTCAAGATCAGGTTGCCTGGATTAACGCAGAAGGCGAAGTAAGCCGCGGTAAAATCACAAAGCTTTTCGGGTTCAAAGACCTTGGAAGAGTTGAAATAGACTCTGCTGAAGCAGGCGACATTGTAGGTATTGCAGGTTTCCCTGATATACAAATCGGTGAAACACTTTGTGACCCGAACAACATCGCTGCTTTACCATTAATTAAAGTTGACGAGCCGACTTTACAGATGAATTTTTCTGTAAATGACAGCCCGTTTGCAGGTCAGGAAGGTAAGTTTGTAACTTCAAGACAGCTTAGAAAAAGACTTTATGACGAGCTTGAAAAAAACGTAAGTTTGAGAGTAGAAGACACTGACTCAACTGATTGTTTCAAAGTAAGTGGCAGAGGCGAGCTACACCTCGGTGTTTTAATCGAAACAATGAGAAGAGAAGGTTACGAATTTCAGGTTTCTAAGCCGGAAGTTATTTACAAAGGAGAAGGAGAAAATCTTCAAGAACCGTTCGAAAACTTGCTCATTGATGTCCCTGAAGAATACGCAGGTTCTTGTATTGACAGGCTTTCCGGAAGAAAAGCTACAATGCTTGAAATGCAAAACAACAATAACAGAACAAGTATGAAGTTTTCAATCCCTGCAAGAGGTCTAATTGGTTTCCGCACAGAATTCATCCGTATGACCCGCGGTGAAGGCATTATGTACCACACATTTGATGAGTACAAACCTTTTGCGGGAGACATTCCAAAACAGAGAAGCGGTTCAATTCTTGCTCACGAACAGGGAGAAGCTATTCCTTACGCATTGGCTCAATTTGAAGACAGAGGCGTGTTCTTTGTAACACCTAAGACAAAAGTTTACCGCGGAATGATAATCGGCGAAGGCAACAGACCGCAAGATATCGTTGTAAACATTTGCAAGACAAAGAAATTAACCAACATGAGAAGCGCAACAGCTGACGTTATGGTAACTTTACAGGCACATAAAGAGCTTTCGCTTGAAGATTGTCTTGAATACATCGGTGACGATGAGCTTGTAGAAATCACTCCTGAAAATATCAGAATGAGAAAACAGGATTTAGTTAAGTTCAAGAGCATATAAGAGCTTGACAAAGTTTACTAAATCGTAAATAATAAAGGAGCAGGGTGGCACCTTCGACAAGTGCCATAAAACCCTACGATAATTTATAAATGCTTAATGCTATTACTGCAATTGAAAATGCTAGTAATAGCATTATTGTTTTTTCAATTATTTCTTAGTCATATTTCCAATTGTAGATTGTGGCTAAGAGGAAAGTATGGTTTACTTTTAACCCTGCATATTATATATTACTATACCAAATTCATTATGTCTATATATTAATTTTTATATTCATATGATGAAAAGTTGAAGCCTTGACAAAATGCACTTTATCGTAAATAATAAAGGAGCAGGGTGGCACCCTCGACAAGTGCCAGAAAACCCTACAGTAGATTAAATAATTTAAGTGCTACTATGAATAGCGTTGCTACGAATAGTAGCATTATTATTTTGTCGACTACCATAGTTACCCTCCTTTCGTCGATTTTAGTCCAATTGTAGATTGTCACCGACGGGAAAGTAGCGGTTGTACTTTTTACCCTGCATAATAATTATATAATAAATTTTCCAATTATTCAAGAATATTATAGTCTAAATCAATGCCCTCAAAAAGTTTTGATACTGTTGTTTCCAAATGAGATGCAACCGTAATTATGGTAGAAAGTTTAAAATCATTTTTACCGTTTTCCACACGACTCCAAGTTGCAGTTGATATTCCACCTCTTTGCATCACAAAATCATCCAAAGAATGTGAAAATTGCAATCTTAATTCTTTTACCCGTTTACCAAAAATTATAGAATTATTTTTATTTACATGTTGCATAAACGTAATATTACGTGTATTATAAAAAATATTCATTACACACGTGTAATAAGGAGGTAAGATGAACTTTAATGCAGAACAATTGGATAAATTTATAAGAAAAATTGATATAAAAACAGAAGAGGTTTACAAACTGACAAAAGTACTTGACAGTTATTGCAAAGCAAATGAACTTGATGAAGGAATATACGAAATTTCACCTATTATTGATAGATTATGTTTTCTTTCTGACTATGTAAATGGCACAATGTGTTATTACAAAGATGGAGAAATCGAAGAAGATTAATCTTCTTCAAAAGAATAATCAAAATCAACGTCTTTTAATAAATCTACAACTGACACATCTAAAGCTGCCGCAATACGAAGAAGTGAAGAAAATTTAGCTTCATTCTTAGCATTTTCAATACGACTCCAAGTAGCACTTGTTAAATCGGAGTAAGTCTTAGAAATTCTATTTAAAGAAACCTTTTTTTCTTTTCTTAAAGTTTTAATGCGCTGCCCCAATAACTCTGCATTTTTAATATCAATCAATTGCATACAAGTAATATACAAACCTTTTTCGTCAGAAGCATTGCACACATGTAACTTAAGCTTGACTATTCTTAGTTATTCATTAAAAAAATATCGTACAAACGTATGAAATTTTCTTTAAACAGTAAAGAACATCGAAGAATTTCCGATATTATTAAAGGAAGGACGGTTTATATTGTTTAACACTATGAATACAGTGCGCCCGCGCCCTTATCCACAGGGAAGAACAGGCAATTATAACGCAGGAAACGACGGTACTGACAAAGACGGTCACAACAGCAATGCCCAGGACCAGCAGCAGCAACGTCAAAACCAGCAGACAATTGCGCGCGGAAGAGCAGAAGATATTCATCAAGCGCAGCCGATACGTCAGGCGATTTATTCACCTGCTTCAAACGCTTATCCTGCTGCTTACCCTCAGAGACAAACCTATCAGGTTCAAACACCGCCTCCAATAAGATATGACGCACATCAAATTAACCCGATGCAGTATCAGGCTGCTCAAGCCGGATATCAACCAATTGGAAATTCCGCTCCTGCCCAGCCAATGGCTCAGCCTCAGAGAAGCAACAGAGTTAATATCGCCCAGATTTTAAAAGATTTCAGAAACACAATTAAAGCAATCGCAACTCCTGCTGAAATCGAAGAACAGGTTGAACGCTATCTTCAAATCGTTGAGCAGCAGGTAAGAGAGCCGCAGCCCCAGGTTAATTTAATCCAGAGTAATTTAAAGATTGCAGCATCATTGCTCGACAAATATATTTCAGAAACTTTGAACAAGGACTCAAAAGTTGTTCAAAACTGGCTTGACGCGCTATTCTTACAGAAAATTAATTACAGTTACAATGAAGCAGAAATCAATCCAAACTTCCTTGTAAAATTCCCTGAAAACAGAGAAGCTGAAAAGAAACAGCCGGAACCTGCTCCTGTTGAGCCTGTTCAGCCTGTTCAGGAAGAAGTTCAGCCTATTGTTGAAAATTCTCATGAAGAAGTCATTGAAATCGAACCTGAAGAACTTAACTTAGAAGAAGAGTTTGTTCAGGCTCAAAAAACTATATCAAAAAAACCAAATATAACCATCGTTCCACAGGACACTAAATTAAAATCTCTATTTGTTGAAGCCAAGAAACAAGCTTTTGCAAACAATCCGCAGCGCGCAATGCAAATGTTTAAAGAAGCGTTTTCAAGAGCATCCGAACTTAATGACAACGAAACACAGTCAAGAATTTGTCTTGAAATCGGCAAGATTTACGATGACAATGACCATTTTGCGCAGGCTCTAAACAGTTACAACAAATCATTGCAGTACACTACAGATGTAAACGTTAAATCAAGAGCACATTTTTCGATGGCACAAATTTATGATGATGTTAACGAAGTAGGGCCGGCTTTAAACCACTACATGACATCAATTTCTTACGCAGGTAAATCTGATGATTTAATCGGTCAGTCTGATTCTTTAACAAGAATGGCAAATATTTTTACCGACAAATACGATGAAGGCGCGTTTGATTATTATGATGTTGCAAAAAAATTAATCGAACAGACTACTGACAGTTCTATGAAAGGCTATGTTCTAAGTAATACTGCAGATGCTTGTGTTCAGTTTAAAAAGAACGACAGAGCTTTAAAATACTATGCAGAAGCTGTAAAAAATTACGAGCAGTCCGGCTCAAGAGAAGAAATCGCACAGAATTACAAATCTGCTGCAGAAATCATGATTGGATTCAACAGCCCTAACAAAGCTAAATCTTTGCTTAAGAAAGCTTTAGTCAACGCTGTTAAGACAAATAATGACGATTTGATTGCTGAAATCAACACACTTTTAGCATCTGTAGAATAAGTTGCGAATTAGCAAAGTATTTTTCAGAAAACGCTCTCGGCTCCGCCTCCTGCTAAAATCTTCAAAACACTTTGCTAACTCACTTCAATCCATCAATTTATTCTTTAACGGCCCCGCTCATCGGATTGTTAATCAAGTATTTTCTGCCAAACACAAAAATCAAGATTACAGGGATTGAACAAATACAGGAACACGCCATAAGTTCGCCCCAGAGCGTAACTTCGCGAAATGAGCTTTTAAATATCGTCAATCCTACTGCTAAAGTGCGCATGCCCTCTGTATTTGTAACAATCAGAGGCCACATAAAACTATTCCACGCAGTTACAAATGTAAATATGCTTAAAGTCGCTATTGCAGGTAAAGCGCAGGGTAGCGCGATTTTAAAGAATGTCTGAAAAACATTACATCCGTCAAGTTTCGAAGCGTCTTCTAAATCTTTCGCAAAGCCCAAAAAATACTGTCTCATCATAAACACACCAAACCCGCCAAAAATACCCGGAATAATCAAAGCCTGATAAGTGTTTATCCAGCCTAGTTTGCTCATAAGATAAAACAATGGCACAATATTAACCTGCGGAGGAATCATCATAGTAAGAATAAATACAAGAAACAAAACATCCCGACCTTTAAACTCCATCCTCGCAAATCCGTAACCGGCAAGAGCCGAGATAATTACCTGCCCAATAGTTGTAAAGAGAGCCACAATCAGGCTGTTTAAAAAATATTTTGCAACGGGAATGGAGGCGAAAACATTTTTATAAGCACAAAAAGAAAGATTAATATTATTGTAATCCGTAAAAATGTTTTCGCCTCCGCTCAAAGAGATTAAAAACATCATAAAAAACGGAATAATCATTGATAAAGCTAAAAAAATTAAAATCGTGAGCAAAAAAAATTTTTTCATACTTTTA
This sequence comes from uncultured bacterium, assembly GCA_948684385.1. Taxonomy (GTDB): domain Bacteria; phylum Cyanobacteriota; class Vampirovibrionia; order Gastranaerophilales; family Gastranaerophilaceae; genus CAG-196. The sequence continues at coordinate 77,503 of CAPQCU010000003.1, read as the reverse complement.
TTTTAGTATAAATAATATGAAATACAGCAGAACAATTACAGACAAATTTTTAAACTCGTCTTTTTTAGCATCCTCACTTTTTGTTACTAGCGGATGCTATAAGACTTACAAAGATTATAAAAACGCACCAAAAGAATACAAAGACAAATTTCTTGTAAAAGATTGTTTAATTTTATCTGGAGCTGCAATCGGGATGCTGGGCTATCACAGTACTTCAAAAAATTTGCTAAAAGGTGTAAATCCGATTTTCAGAGATTTTTTATCAGGAGTAATGGCAAGCACTTCCGGAATTATAGGTGCTCTCGGGATGGATTATCTGTATTCGAAATGCAATCAAGACGAGCTTGAATATAAAGCTGCCGGTAAAAACCAAAATAAAATATCCGTTTTCTTCGATAATAATCTTGCAAAAGTTACAGATAAGGATACTCGCAATGCTTTGTATTCAAGCGTTTCCGATTTGCCGATAATTTCATCAGGTATGCTTGGAGCAAATGCACTTGAAATTGCTCAGAACAAAAAGTTCAGCCAAAAACTCAAACACACCACCGGTTACCTTGTAAATGACACTTTGATTCCTTTAATTTTTCTTTCTGTTTCAAGCGCTCTTACAAAAGGTTTAAAGCCTGTATTTAGAATTCCGGCTGTTTTTTTATCGTTATTTACCGGAACGCTTGTTACAAGAAAAATATTTGATAAAATTTCAAAATAAAAAGACTTGCATTGCTGTAAATTTTACACGCCAATTACACGCAGAATTAAAAAAGGCTTTTAGAGAAATCTCTAAAAGCCTTTTGTTTAAATGGTCGGGATGACACGATTCGAACGTGCGACCCCCTCGTCCCAAGCGAGGTGCGCTACCAAACTGCGCTACATCCCGGTCACAAAGTAATATTAACCAAAACAAAAAAAGAAATCAAGTGTTTTTATTTGGGATTTATATAGTATTTTACACTAAAAATAGCTAAAACTGTCACCCTGAATTTGTTTCAGGGTCTTACCAGCTTGTAAGTTAACTTTTCAGCCCCTTTTTTTAACCCCATTCCCCCCCCCCCCCATTTACCCCTTTACCCCTTTGATGTATAATAACTATGCTATGACAAATCTTTTACAGGTAAAAACTTCAGCAGCAGAACTTGTAGAAACGCTTAAAAAGCTTGGAGTGGACAGTATTTTCGGCTATCCCGGAGCATCAGTTTTAAGTATCTACAACGAACTTTTTAATACTCAGGAAATTAAACATTATCTCGTAAGGCACGAACAAGCAGCTGTCCACGCAGCAGAAGGTTACGCAAGAGTAAGCGGAAAAACAGGAGTTGTTCTTGTAACTTCCGGCCCCGGTTTTACTAATACCGTAACAGGCATTGCAAACGCTTACGCTGACTCTACCCCGCTTGTTATACTGGCAGGAGATGTGTCCTCAGAAAATAAAGAAGGTAAAATATTCCAAAATGTGGATATTGCTTCAATCGCTAAATCTTGCTGCAAAAAAACTTTTACTATTTCTCAAAACGATGATATAGCACAGGTAATTACAGAAGCTTTTCAGGAAGCACAATCAGGTGTTAAAGGTCCTGTAGTTGTTGCACTTCCAAGAAATATTCTGGAAAACAATTATTCCGGAAAAGAAAAAACAGACTGTAAGCAAATTGAAATCCTGACTGACTTAACCGAACATATTACAAACCTTCATAACTTAATAAACACATCACAAAAACCGCTTCTCTTAATCGGCGGAGGGTGTTTAGACGCTTCAGAAGAAATCGAAAAATTCGTGTCCAAATATCAGCTTCCCGTTGTCTCAACACTTATGGGAATTGGCATTTACCCGTCAGAAAATCATCTATACCTTGGAATGATTGGACTTAACGGTGTTGATTCCGCAAATAATGCTCTTAGCAAATGCGATTTATTAATCGCTCTCGGAACAGCTTTCTCTGACCGTTCAACCTGTAAAAAAAATGATTTCGCTTCAAACTGTAAAGTCGTTTCCGTAAACATCACACCTTCTGAAAAGAACATTGATTTTGAAATCATTTCTGATGTAAAGAATTTTTTAAACGAAATACTTTTAAGTAAAAATCAGCCGGAAACACATGAAAAATGGCACATGCAAATCGATGAACTTAAAGACAATCCGGCTATTGAGGATGAAAATTTCGACTGCCTTCATTCATCTTTTGTCTTAAAAACAATTTCAGAATACACAAAATACTACGAACCTGTTGTCGTCACCGATGTCGGACAGCACCAGATGCTTACAGCCCAGTTTTTTAACTTCAATAAACCGCGAAAATTCATAACTTCCGGAGGACTGGGCACGATGGGTTTCGGTCTGCCTGCTTCAATCGGAGCACATATTGCAAATCCGGACAGTTTAATCCTTAACATTACAGGAGACGGCTCATACCAGATGAACCTGCAAGAACTTGCAACCTGCCGCGAGCACCACATCCCTGTAAAAATCATTATCATGAACAACAGTTACCTTGGAATGGTACGCCAGCTTCAAGAAAAAATCTACAACAACCGGTATCAGGTTGAAATGATTAATCCTGACTTCACAAAAATAGCTGAAGCGTACGATTTGTTTGCAGTACGTGTAAACAAAAAAGCAGAGCTCATTCCGGCACTTGAAAAAGCTATCCACCATCAGGGAACTGCAATAATCGATATAATTATTGATTCGTTTGAAAACATATAAAAAGCCGCTTTTAAGCGGCTTTTAAATTTCCCTTTTCCTTTTTCCAGCTTGTGTTTCCTAGCCTTGAGTAAGATATCGGCTCGTAGTCTCAAAACCGACCCCTACCCCTTACGCCCGACTGGTTGTAATAATACCAGTATGGAAGAATATCTACGTGCGTAGCACTTTACCCCTCTAAGAGCGCTTCCAAAATTGCAGCATTCTTTCCAGCCATTGTATTAGCTTTCACTCTGCTTTTGTACATATAACTTCTCAATGCTTCACGAATAAGCTCTGAACGTGTTCTGTTTTCGCCTTCTGCTACCTGATCGATTCTGTCCAAAAACTCTTCGGGCATTGAAATTAGTACTCTTGCCATATATTTCTCCTTTACTTTTTAATGACTGGTGATATCCTGTATATATAATAAGTCTCGTGAAAATAAAAAATTGCCTTTTTGAGGGTAAATGTAAACAAATATTAAGCAAAACTACTAATTGGATACATAAAAGAACAGGGTAAATGTAAAGAAATATTAAAAAATATCCCTGTCATTCAATAACGACAGGGATATTCAAAAATCATATTAACAAATGTATTAATACATAATTGTTAACACTTCATCAGGGTTCAAGCTTGAATCGTTAGTTGTGTTAGGAACAAAAATGTATTTTGCTTCATCAACTAATTCATAGCCAACACCGAATACGCCGCTTGTTGTAAGTTTAACAACGTTGTAAACAGATTTACCAATTGTAATAAAGCTGCTTCCTACACTCTTAAGACCTTTAAGCGGGTGAAGTGAAGCTGTATCAACAAAAGCATCTGACCAGTTGCCGCCGAATTCTTCTACGCTGTTAGAAATTACTTCTGCTGTAGAAGCAACTGTTCTGCCTGCTACACCGGCTGTTCTGCCAACGATTGAGAACGGTGCACCAAGAACTCTTGACGCTATGTTAGGGTTTTTCTTAACGTCAACTGAAGCGCAAGAAATCTGTTTAGGGAATTTTGCACAGTTGTCGCCGTTTTTGATTGTATCAAATTCAACTTCTACATAACCAGGGTTCTTAACACCAGGTCTTGCAACAGAAGCTACATGACCTTTTACTGTTGAACCTGCAGGGTAGCAAATGCCGCCTATAATAGCATCTTCAACAGTCTTAGCAGTAAATGTATCTCCTGAGTTTGAAGTTCTTGCACTAATTCTTTCGCTTAATTTGATTTGTAACTTAATCGGTTCATACTTAGTTGCACAGTTTACACCGCCATTTGAAAGGTCAATTCTAAAGCTTGCCTTCATAGCGCTCAACATATAAGCAACTTGTTCTTTTGATAAGTATTCATCATTAACAATTTTGTCTTTATCAGGAACTTTGTTCAAGATATTTGAAGCGATAACTTCGTTTGCAGCACCAACAGCCCAGTTAGGAATAAATTTAACTTCCTGACCTTCGAAAGTCGGAGTTGCTGTTCTGTCAACTGACAAGTCCATCATTTTTGCAAATGTTGCGAAAACTTCTGCTTTTGTAATAGGCTGGTCAGGTTTGAATGTTGAATCCGGATAACCAATCATAACATCAGCTGTCAAAGTTCTGTCAATCTGGTCTTTTGCCCAGTATTCAGAAGTTACGTCTGTATATTTGTTAGGGCTTACTTTTTGAAGGTTTAAACCGTCAGCAATAATGTAAGCTAACTCAGAACGTAAAACAGGCATTTTTGGATTGAACAAGTTTGCTCTTCTTGAATCCATTTTACCTTTCATATCATTAAGAGTTTTCTTTGCACAACGTGCTATTACAACATTTTGCTTACCTTCCATAGTTTTTGCTGTACAAGGTTTGTAAACTTTTCCGCCAACAATTGTGTTGGTATCAGTATTAACTAAAGTTTGTCCGTCTGTGCCGAACATAGTAGGGTGAGCGTAAGCTTGAATATCAGCCGGCTCTCCTGCCATTGCAACACAAGAAGTAACACAAACAGCACCGATAGCTGTTAAAATTTGTTTAGATAGTTTCATACTTCTCCTTTCTTTCTCTTTTTCATTTTACCTGAAAATTATTAATTAGTAATTAATTTAGTTAGTGTATTTATTTTTTCTTCGGAACCAAATAAGCCTGAGGGTAACAAAAATCCTCTCTGAAACCTATTCTTCTATACATTTTCAAAGCTTTGTAATTGTTAGTCTCTGTTGTTACGTTAACCTCTGAAAAAACACGTTTTCCGAGCTTTGTCCAATCAACAATAGTCTTTATTGAACGGTTTAGAAGGTGTCCGGAAAAACCTTTACCTCTATGAGCTTTATCAATTCCTACAAGAGGAATATTTGCAATCTTGCCTCCGGTAACATTTGCAAACGCAAAACCTACAGGAGTATCTTTATATAAAAGTACAGAAGTAACTTCCGGTAGAAATTCACCGTAAACTTCTTCCACAATCTTATTTATTATATCTGTTGTACCTTCAACTGACTTGTAACGCGTATCATACAAAGCATCCTGAGTATCTTTAAACGCTTCGTGAATAACTCTGATTGCATCATCTTTATAAGACGGGTCATATCCTACAATCTTGTAATCGTCGGTCTTTTCGGAAAGCTTCATGTTTTCTAAAATCCTCTCAGACGAAGCATTACCCATAAAAAATCTCAAAACAGCAAGCCCGACATATTTAAACCCGTATTTTGCGATATCAGCCGTAAACACTGATTGATGCCCGATCATCGGATAAGAAACAACTTTTGACTGACGCTCATTTATTGTAAACTCTAAAAACTTTTCAATTAAAAGCTTAACTTTTGCAACTTCATCCTCTGTTCCAAGACAGTGAATAATATTCAGTTCAACACCTTCTGAAATCGAAGTTGTGTACACAAGAAACGCAGTCGGAATGTCGTTTTCTTTTAAAACAATGCACTGCATATAGTTTTTTTCTACAGCATCAACAAACTCTTCGTAAGACAAAGGTTCAAGCTCAAATTTATACTCGCTCACAGCCTTTGCTCTAAAATCGTTGTATACGCCTGTGAAGAATTTAGCGATATTTGAGTTTAACAATTCTACTTCATAAGTGGTTTCTGCCATAAAAGAATTCCTTTACATTATATGGTGCATTTTTTCGCGTTTCGTATTGATGTAACGCTCATTGTATTTATTAACTTCCGATTTCAGGTTAATATTCTCGTGAATAGTCAGCCCGTAACCTTTTAATCCGATGATTTTCTTAGGATTATTCGTAATCAGGTTAAAGTTATTGAACCCTAAGTCAAGAATAATCTGCGCTCCGACTCCGTAATTTCTCAAATCAGGTGCAAATCCGAGAGACACATTTGCTTCCACCGTATCCTGACCTTGTTCTTGAAGCTTGTACGTCTTAAGTTTATTAATCAAACCAATTCCTCTGCCTTCGTGGTCTCGAAGATAAATCAAAGCCCCTTTTCCATACTCGTTAATCATATCTAGAGCATTATGAAGCTGCCAGTTACAATCACATTTGAGGCTGTGGAAAATATCGCCAGTTAAACATTCACTATGAACGCGAATGAGCGGAATTTTGTCGCTTCCGTCATCTTTAACAAGCGCCACGTGTTCACATTTTGTCGTCGTATCAACGTATCCGACAATATTAAAATCACCGAACTGTGTCGGAAGGAAAACTTCAACTTCTCTGTTCACAAATCTTTCGCGCTTAATTCTATACGCAATCAAATCCTGAACAGTAATAAATTTTAGATTATGTTTTTCGGCAAACTCGTGCAAATCGTCTCTGCGTGCCATTTCGCCGTTTTCTTTCATAATTTCGCACATTATTCCGGCTTCTCTATGTCCGCAAATCCACGCTAAATCAACAACCGCTTCAGTATGGCCGCAACGTTTTAAGACTCCGCCTTTTCTTGCAACACAAGGGAACAAATGTCCCGGTCTTCTAAGGTCAGCCGGCTGAGCGTCAGGTGCAATCGCAACTTCAATAGTTTTTGCTCTGTCAAAAGCTGAAACTCCGGTTGTTACACCGTATTTCGGATGAGCATCAATGCTTAGAGAAAACGCTGTCTGCATGCTTTCAGTGTTTTTTTCTACCATCTGCGGTAAATCCAGCTGATGCGCAATTTCGTCAGAAATTGCAAGACAAACAATCCCGCGGCATTCTTTTGTGATAAAGTTTACAAGCTCCGGAGTCACAAACTGTGCAGAACAAATTAAATCACCTTCATTTTCCCTATCTTCGTCATCTGCAACGATGATGGGTTTACCGGCTTTAAAATCCTCTAATGCTTCTTCTATTGTATTAAATTGATTTGCCATTCTAACAAAAACCGTTTCTCTGTAGAAAATCCATGTCTACGCCTGACTTATTATCTCTCGTTGATAAAAATTTTTCAATATACTTTGCTATGATATCGCACTCAATATTTACATAATCTCCGGATTTAAGCTCTGAAAGATTTGTTGACTCATAAGTATGCGGAATAACAGCAATTTTAATTATGTTTCCGTTTATCTCTGCAATGGTCAAACTTATTCCGTTTACAGTAATTGAGCCTTTTTTAATAACATATTTTGCTTCATCATCAGAAAGCTCAATTTCAAGATTATAAAACTCTTTGTTATTGGTTATAGAAGAAATTTTTGCAACCCCGTCAACATGACCGGAAACAATGTGCCCACCAAGTCTGGTGCTAAGCTTTGTAGCTCGTTCAAGGTTTACCCCCATGCCGGTTTTAAGCCTACCAAAAGCCGTTACTCTAAAAGTTTCCGGAGAAACATCTGCAGTAAAAGAGTTTTTGCCAAGCTTAGATACAGTCAGGCAAACACCGTTAACAGCAATGCTGTCGCCGATTTTAGCATCAGCAAGAACTTCTGCACACACAATTTCAATACTGTTATTATTGATAGCTTGGATTTTTCCGGTTTCTTCTATAATTCCCGTAAACATAGGCTGATTATATCATGTATTAGAATAAATGTAAATCTATAAGGTATTAGGAACTACAGGCGATTTCTTATATTATCTTCAATTCTCTGCTGATACTTCTCACGTATTTGAAAAAGATTTACTGCCAGAAGCCGCGTAATGTAATTGTATGCGTACAAAATATCAAAAAACTTTTTCAACTCAGGTTTTATCAACATGTCATAGTTTTCACTAAGCTCATTTTCAAACATACGGTTTAACACATCCAACGCTTCTACCGGACGGCTTAATTCCATAGTTATATCTTCTAAATCCATGTAGTTGCCTCCTTTAAATAATATTCAATAAATTTTCTCATATAGAAATAGTAGCATATGATTAAAATTATAGGTTACAACAATATTATAATATTATTATAATTGGCATGCCAAATCATATTTTGAACATTCATTGAATTTTCGCAGCAGTTGGTGTATAATAGGTTCAGTACATTTAAAATAAGAATAAAGGCAGAAGATTTTAACAAGCATTTCGACTAATTTCAACAGTGAAAGGAGGTGAATATGCTAGTTGAAATTAATGAAAAAGAACTACTGCTAATACTGGCAATAGTTCTATGTATCAAAATCCTGTTTTAAACAGGTGGTAAGGGTGCGTTCATCACCCTTGCCTTTATTCTTATTTTAACATGTATTATACATATATACAACCCTCCGATTTATGGTATAATTTAACTTGTATGAAACGTTTTTTACGCAAACTATTTTCGAAAGTTACGCTGATTATCTTAATCTGCGCTTTAGCCCTGCTTGCTTTCTTCTACCGCGATTGGATTGAAAAACAGGTTATGAAAGCAAAAGGAACATACCTGATTTACAAAGGCGATCAGGCATATTCGCAGGATAATATGGCTAAAACTCTGGACTATTACAAAGAAGGGCTAAAGCTTTATCCCGAACACTACGAAGCGTGGTTCAACCTCGGAAATATCTATGCAGTCTACGAAGACTATTTTTCAGCCGTTGACGCCTACGAAAACGCAATCAAGTACAACCCGAAATTCGTCATGGCGCGTATGAACCTCGGAATTGTTTACTCAGAAGATTTAGGCTTCTTCGACGAAGCAATCGAACAGTTTGACACAGTAACGCAGATTAAACTCTTCAAACTCTGGATACCGTTTGTTTTCAGTAACGTAAAAAGCGTTAAAACAAACCGTGGACTTGCTTATTACAACAAAGGCGTCGCTTACAAGCAGAAAGCAATGTATCTCCCGCTTGACAAGCGCTACCTTGTATACACTTATTTAGGAAATGCAATTGAAGCTTACGAAAAATCACTAAAATTCCTTAAAAAGAATTACGATGTGCGTTACAACAAAGCAGTTGCGCACCACCTGCGCGGAGAATACAGAGAAGCAGGACTTGAATACTGCAAAGCAATCAACATCGAGCCAATGAAATTTGAAGCGCATTACAACCTTGCAGTACTTCTGCGTCAGCTAAACCGCCACCGCGATTCAATAAACGAGCTTCACAAAGCGGCAATTTTAATCCTTGAAGAGCCTGACTCTTCGACTTTAGAGTCAACTTACATATTCAACCTGTTAAACGACGCAACAAGAAAATTCATTACAAGCGATGAATATTATACTCAAAAACTCACTGATGAACCGCTCGGAAATATAAGCTACACTTACGTTAACGGCAGGATAGTTGCAGACGAGGAGTTTGATAAAGCTATCCTGAAAAACTTCCAGACCTGCTCAGGGTTAGATTACTTTAAAGAGTACACGGAAGAAGAGGAGGAGTAAAAATGATAGATTATCTTCATTTTTTATCAAAAATTTCTGTTTTACTCACCGGAGAAATTGATACATGTGAGCTTCAAAGTGTTATAAAATCAACTCTTCAAGAACATGCTGCCCTTAATAAATTTGCAATATACGTTTTTGACAGTGTAACAAACACAATCAGGAGCTGTGACTCAAGCTGGAGCGTTATACCCGACGATTCAGAAGTTTATAAAGCTTACAAAGAAATTCAGGGCGAAGATTTTATCATCAACTCAAAAGCTTACAAAATTCCGGCTTCAGCTAACGGTATAAGCTTCAAAATCCGCTCGCTTTTCCTCCCGATTTCTAACGGGATTATTGAAATGGAGTTTGAAGAGAACACTACAATTGATGTTGATTTTCTCGTACTAGTGAAAATCCTTGCTTCTCAGGTTTCATTAAAGCTTCAAAACATCGTTTTAAGCGAACAGTCAAAAATTAACGTAGAGTTTCATGACTCGATGAAAAACATTGCAAAAATCATTGAAACCCAGTACGAACTTAACTACATCGTGCCTTTAATCGGTGAAATGCTTGACAGGTTTATTTCTGACCATTTAATTTATGTATTCTTAAAGCAGGGAGAAGAATTCAGTCTCGTCTGGCCAAAAGCGTGCAAGGATGAAAGAATTTACGAAGCTTTAAAACAGCTTACGCCTGAGACGGAGTTTATTCTTACAAACAACGATAAAATCGGGGCTTTTCCTCTGACATCCGAGGGCGAAATTATCGGCTGTATTGTTGCAAGAAGTACTTTAGACAAGCTTTCCAAACGCGACATCAGCTATTTAGAGCAGCTTACAAGGCAGTCAGCAATTACGATTAACAGAGCTAACACCTATTCAAAAGTGCTTCAATACGCAACTTTAGACGCGTTAACTAATTTGAATAACAGGCGTCAATTTGAAATAAGGCTTAAGCAGGAAATTGCAACAACAAAACGTCAGAAAAACCCGCTCTGTGCGATGATGATTGATATTGACTTTTTCAAAAAAGTTAATGACACATACGGGCACGCAAGCGGAGACGAAGTTTTGCGGACAGTTGCTTCAATAATAAAAGCGCAGCTCCGTGAATCAGACATACCTGCAAGGTATGGCGGAGAAGAGTTTGCAGTACTTCTGCCTTATACTCATATTGACGAAGCTAAAATCGTCGGAGAACGTCTCAGAAAAGCAGTTGAAGAAGCGTCTATTCAGCTTGACAAATTAAATATCAATGTCACAATAAGCATGGGCTTAGCAGAGCTGACGCCTGATTTGAGCGGAGAAGAACTGTTTAAGCTCGCAGACAAAGCGTTATACGAAGCTAAAGAAAGCGGAAGGAACAGGGTATGTATCAGCAAAAATGCGTAACTTTAGAAGACACCAGAAAACTTGCATACAAATTCGCAAATCTGGTTAAAGACGAAGGATGTTTTGTGAACTTATTCGGAGAAATCGGAGCCGGCAAAACAGCGTTTGTAAAACTTGTTGCAGAAGCTTTAGGAATAAAAGAAAAAGTTACAAGCCCGAGTTTTGTAATCCTGAACGAATACCACAGCGCTTCTATTCCTGTGTATCATTTTGATTTATACAGGCTCGAAAACGCCGGCATAAAGACAATTACAGACGAGCTTAGAGAATATTCTACCGGCAAAAAAATAACTTTTGTTGAATGGGCAGAATTCTCTCAGGGCGAGCTCCCGTTTGAAAGAATAGAAATCAACGTAACTTATGACGATGATGACAGCAGGATTTATGATTTTATCTCCATAGGAGAAAAGAACCGGAATATAATAGAAGGGCTGGAAAAATGATAGTATTAGCTTTTGACACCTGTCTTGATAAAACATATATTGCGCTTAGCAAAGATAACGAAATCATTGGAAGTGAAACAATTCTCTCCGACGGAAAAAATTATCACTCCGCTTATTTGATTTCTACAATCGTAAGTATTTTGAAAAAAGCGGGACTTACACCTAAAGATATTGATTTGATTGCCACAGACATCGGCCCTGGAAGTTTTACGGGAATAAGAGCCTGCACAACAGTTGCACGAGTTCTTGCGCAGCAGCTTGATATCAAGGTCAAAGGAGTTTCTTCTTTAGAAATCCTTTCAAAAATTTCAGGCGGAGATGATTTGGTTTGTCTGGATGCAAGGAAGAATAAAGCTTACGTTTATGACGGCAAAATTTTAGGCGCGATTGAGCTGGAAGAAGTCGACAAAATCGTATCAGGAAGGCGGGTTATAACAGATAACAGCTTGCTTGAAAGGCTGAGCGCTCACGCTTCTGAAGCGATTTCTTATCAGCAGGGTGATTATCCGCTGGGAGAAATTCTCAATAAGCTTGCTCAATCAGGTACTGACTGGCAAAACTTAAAACCACTCTATATTCAACCTGCACCTGTTTACGGAAGGAACTAACCATGCTAGAAAAAAAACGAATACTTATAGTCGACGACGACGCCGAAATCAGAGATTTGCTTGAGTTTGACATCTCTTCAAGCGGTTATTTTGTTGACACCGCTTCAAACGGCATGGAAGGGCTTAATAAAGCTTTAAACAACAAGTACGATTTAATCCTGCTTGATGTTATGATGCCGAAGATGAACGGGTTTGATGTTTGCAAAAACATCCGTCAGGCAAAAATAAATGTTCCAATACTTATGCTTACAGCAAAAGGCACAATCGGAGATAAAACAAGCGGGTTTGACAGCGGAGCGGATGATTATCTTGTAAAACCGTTTGATATTCAGGAAGTGCTCTTAAGAATTCGCGTTCTCTTAAGGCGCTCTCAGCCTCAGGAAGAGACAATTATGTCAAATGAAATTCTGCAGGCAGGAGAAATCGAAATACTTCCGGATACTTTAGAAACCATCGTTCTCAACAAAAGAATGAAGCTTACGCCAACCGAGTTTGAAATCTTATACTGTTTAATCCAGCATTTCAACAAGCCTGTAACCCTTGCAACGCTTCTTGAAGAGGTATGGGGGTATTCAAGTGATGAAGACGTAAGGATGTTAAGAGTTCACGTCGGAGCTTTAAGAAACAAAATCGAGCCGGACTCAAAAAATCCGAAGTATTTGCACACAGTCACAAATGTAGGGTATAAGTTAACCCCATTTGGGGGGTAAATGTATTGGGTTGGTTTTAAAACTACAAACTTGGAAGAGTGATAGAAGAAATGGCACAATTTTTTAGCAAACGCAGATTAAAAATAGCAGAACAGATTATCATCGTAATCTTTTTTGCTGTGCTTATTCCAATGACTGTGAGCGGTTTTATCATAAACAACATCAACCAGCAGTCAAACAGAGCACAGCTGCGCTCAACCGCCATTATGGTTGCTAACATCGTTTCTAACGAAATTGACGGATTTGAAAACTTAAACAACGATGAGCTTGCCAAATTGAGCAAAACAAAGTTGTTTAAAACACTAAGCAGCAATAAACGCCAGATTTACATACTCTCAGGTGATGAGCTTATTGCTTCGCGCAACTACTCTGAAGAAGATTACAAACACTGCGTTTCAGAGCTTCCAAACCAACTTACAAAAAATAAAGCAACCATTTATGGTGAGGTAAAAAACCAGCCGACAGTTTATTTAAAAAAAACAAATCCGGATATAACAATCATAGTTAACACAACAGAAGATGCTACCCGACTTGCGATAGACCATAACCGTGATAAAATCATACTTTCAATCATCGTAACTATGCTTACAGTATTCTTTGTGGTCGGATTATACACATATTACCTATACATCAATATTCGTCAGCTTTTCAAGGCAATAATTGCGATATCAAAAGGTAACTATGAACGCAGAATAAGGATGTTGACCAATATTTTCACGCCTTTCGAGCTTGTTTTCCTCGGAAACGAGTTCAACAGAATGGTTAACCAGATTCACAAGTCCTACATTCAGCTCAAGAAGAAGAATAGAGAGCTTAAGCAGGTTAACGAATTTCGTTCAAATATGATTGACACAGTAAGCCACGAGTTTAGAACTCCGCTTACAAGTATTTTAGGATACACCTCAAGGCTTTTAAGACAAGATATTCAGATTGATGAAGAGACTAAGCAAAAATCACTTAAGATTATTAAAAAACAGTCAGAAAGATTAAAACGAATGATTGAAGATTTGCTGGTAATTCCGGATATCGAAGGCGCAAGGCTTAATGTTAATATAGTTAGCGTTCCCGTAAGCAGCGTGATTGAAAATTCGATTATGCTTGTCAAAAACGACACAAACAAAGAGATAATTAATAATTTAGAAAACTGCAATATCGAAATTTTTGCAGATAATGACAGGGCTGAGCAAGTATTTGTCAACCTGATTGAAAACGCAATTAAGTATTCAAAAGAAGACTCTCCGATTGAACTTGATTATGAAATTACAGAAAATAAGCTTGTTGTAAGCGTAAAAAATGACTATGAAGTTATTCCTAGAGACAAGTTAAAAACTTTGTTTGATAAATTTACCAGAGTCGATGATTCTACAACACGTACAACAAGAGGAACAGGGCTTGGCTTATTCATTGTAAAAGGGCTTGTTGAAGCAATGAACGGTGAAATCAGGTTATATTCCAACAAAGAATGTGGATTTTGTGTAAAAGTATTTTTACCGATTGCGAAAAACCTGCAAAATATGGTAAAATAACAAAGAGAGGTAAGAAATGAAAAAGAATATTGTTTTAATCGCTTTATTAATGCCATTATGCGCAATCGCACAGGAAGTTGTAAGCCTTGACGGTCTGCATGAGCCGGAATGGAAGGACTTCGCACCGCAGGCTTTTGTTGATATCAGCGAGCCGAAAGGCATTGGTAAATTTAATGAAACCGCTTCTTACTGGTACAAAAGAAAAGTTGAGTTTGAAGAAGGAATTGTGAACTGCCGTGCAACAGCTGACCTTGACGAAAAGCTTGCCTGCTATCAGCAGCTAAAAGTTAAACAATATCAGCTTAACAGCGATTATAATGCAAGGTTAGAAGCTCAGGAACAAGCGAGAAAAGGTCCGCAGGAAATGTTTGACAGAACAGACACTATGCTTCCAATCGGCGGATATTTGAACAATTTTACAAAGTTCCAGCCTAATGAAATAAGGTAGGTTTAATTAAAAACCTATGTTTGTCGGAACATATTCACCATTACGAAAACTGTAATTGATATTTTCACCCCCGACAGATGTCGGTACATGTTGACCATTTCTGTAACCGTAATTAATACTTTCGTTACCTATCGAAGTCGGTACGTACTCTCCGTTTCGGTAGCCATAATCAATGTTCTTCCCGCCAATTGAAGTTTGAGTGTATTTACCATTTCTATAACCATAGTTAATACTTTCATTACCCACTGAAGTCGGCACATACTCTCCGTTTCGGTAACCGTAGTTAACACTTTTTCCATCAATAGAAATCGGCACATATTGACCGTTTCTATACCCGTACTGAATATTTCCGGCAAAAACCAGCATAATAAAAGTTAGAAATAAACAAATGAACACTAGTTTTTTAATTAAATTTTTCAAACGATAAGACCTTATATTTTTTGACAATGTTATTCTGCAACATCTTTAGTTACAATTTCTATAGCGCGATATATTTTTCTTAAGAAAGGAATTTCTCCCTCTTTTAATACAGATATTCTTGAAATCGATGTTCTTGAATAATTAATAGCACTTACTTCTAGACAATCCCCTTCTGATAATGGGTCATTCTTAATAGTAACTTTGCATTTTTTATCGCGTAAATAGTTTGCCATAACACCTTTCGCTTGCAAAAGTTCTTCTTTATAAGGAGACGCAATTTCGGTAAATACGGCTATTTTTGATTGTGGTACTTTTGGTGAAAAAATTTTTAACATTTTTAACTCTTTATTTATATAATGTCGATAGGGGGAGTCGAACCCCCAAGGTTTCCCACATGAACCTGAATCATGCGCGTCTACCAATTTCGCCATATCGACATACACTCATCATAGTACAAAAACTCCAAAATGTTAACTACCTATCCAAATGTTTTTTTATTAAACTTATTTATAATATAGGAAAAAAGGAGAGATTATGAGAGTAGTATACTTTGATGTAGAAAATTATGAAGAAGCATACCTTAAAGAAAATAACGAAAATAAATTTACTTATTTTTTAGAACCAAAGCCTCTAAACGATATGTGCAGCTTAAAAGAAGAATACCTTGATGCAGACGTAATATCCGTTTTTACAACATCAAGAGTAAACAAAACTGTATTAGAAAAGTTCAAAAACCTTAAGCTTATCGCACTGCGCTCAGTCGGATTTAACCACATTGATATTGAATACTGCAAAGAAAACAATATCGCAGTTGAGAACTCTCCAAACTACGGCAACATAACTGTTGCAGAATTTGCCCTTGCTCTTCTTCTTGATGTATGCAGAAGAGTGACTGTATCTTATAACGAATACAAAGCCGGAAAAGTCACTCCTGAATGTTTAATTGGAACAGAGCTTCACGGAAAAACAATGGGCATAGTGGGATTAGGAGCAATCGGCTCAGCTTTTGCAAAAATCTCTCACGGACTTAGTATGAATATTTTAGGCTATGACAAAGTCGAACGCGAAGAGTTAATACAATACGTCAAATATGTTGATTTTGAAACTCTCCTCAAAGAATCTGACTTTATCTCTATTCACGCTCCGCTTACAAAAGAAAATTATCACATGTTCGATAAAGAAAGTTTTGAAAAAATGAAGCCGACTGCAATAATAGTGAACACCGGACGCGGAGAGCTAATCGATAACAAAGCTCTCTACGAAGCTTTGTTAACAAAACAAATTGCAGGAGCAGGGCTGGATGTTCTTGAAAAAGAAGAAACAATCGCAGATTTAGACTACATTATCGGAATAAACCGTCTGGACAAAACAACGCTTGAACAGACAATTATTAACTCGCAGCTTTTCAAGCTTCCAAACGCAATAATAACTCCTCACACCGCATATAACTCAATCGAAGCAATAAATAGAATTCTTAAAACAACCATGAGCAACATAGATGAATTTGCTAAAGGAAATCTACAAAATTGTGTATAAATAAAGGGCGGACTGATTTCATCAGTCCGCCCTTAACTCCTCATTAAAAAAAACTCTACTGCCCCAATGCACCGTGGAACGTACGAGAAATAACATCATCCTGCTGTTCTTTTGTAAGCTTAATAAAGTTTACTGCATAGCCTGAAACTCTTACAGTAAGCTGCGGATATTTTTCAGGATGTGCTTGAGCATCAAGCAAAGTGTCTCTGTTGAATACGTTTACATTCAAGTGATGTCCGCCTTTTTCTACGTAACCGTCTAATAAGTTGATTAAGTTTTCTTCTTGTTGTGTTGTAGTTGTCATTTTCTATAGCTCCTATTTAAGTAAGTTTTTTCTTTTAACAATTTTATTATAACTTATCTTAAACAACAAAGCTGTTGTAAAAACAACAGCTTTGAAAAATTTTAAAATTTGATAAAATTCATTTTGTGTCGTTCCAGATAATCTTTTAAATCCCGTTTGATTTCAGGAGCTAAGATATACAGAACAATAATGTTTGGAACACATAAAGCAATCATCATCGCGTCAGTGATATCAATTACTGATTTAACATTCATTGCTGAGCCGATTACGATAAACAAACAATAAATAATATTGAATGCAAGTACTCTTTTCTTTCCTTCACCTAACAAGAAAGTCCATGCTTTCTGTCCGTAGTATGCCCATGAAATCAAAGTTGAAAGAGCAAACATAACAGCGATTATTGAAAGAATAATCGGGAAGAACGGAATTACTGATTGGAAAGCGTTTGAAGCAAGCTCAATACCTGAGATTTCTTTTGCTGCGTGTGTGCAAGCGCCTGAAAATACGATTGCAAAAGAAGTGAACAAGCATAAAACACCGGTTAAGAAAGTTTCAATCAGAGCAACAAAACCCTGAGACACAGGTTCTTTTGTCTGCGCAGTTGCATAAACAATTGCAGCTGCACCTGTTCCGGCTTCGTTAGACTGAACAGAACGTCTGAGCCCGATAATAATTGTTCCGAAAATACCGCCTGCTACTGCTGTAGGGTGGAAAGCTTCTCTTAAAATAAGAGCGATTGCGTGAGGAATATTTGCAAAGTTTGCTAATATTACAATCAAGCCTGAAACAATATAGAGAACGCACATTGTCGGAGTAAGAATTGTTGTAACTTTAGCTATGCTCTTGATTCCGCCAACAATAACCATACCGATAAGAATAGCAATTGTTAAGCCAATAAGCCATGTAAATCCATGTAAGAAACTGTGTTCACCTCCTGTAATAAATACAATCTGGTGAGCAGTCTGGTTAATTTGAATCATATTACCGCCGGTAATCCCGCCGCCGATACAAAGTATTGCGTACAATACTGAAAGCGGCTGACCTAACCAGCGCATTTTTTTTCTGGTTAAACCGTGTGCAATATAGTGCATCGGTCCGCCTGAAACAGAGCCGTCTAAGTTAAATCTTCTGTATTTTACAGCAAGAGTTGCTTCAACAAATTTTATTGACATACCGAGAAGAGCTCCGAAGAAAATCCAGAAAGCTGCACCCGGTCCGCCGATTGAAATAGAAATTGCAACACCCGCAATACTTCCTATTCCTATTGTTCCTGAAAGAGCTGTTGCAAGAGCCTGAAATGATGAAACTTCACCAAATCCGTCGTGGCTTTTTTCTGCTGGTTTTGCGATTACGTCAATCGCGTGTTTAAATCCCCAGACAGAAATACCTTTAAAATAAAAAGTAAAGAAAAACCCTGCGATAAGTACCCAGAAAATAATCAAAGGAACCTGACTGCCGCAAATGGTTATAGGAAAGAAAATTAATCTGGCGACTGCGTCAGACACAGGCGCAATATGCTTATCCATAAACGCATCAACATTCATTGCGTTTGCTGACTGCAAAGTCATAAGCATTGTAAACATCATCATTAAAAATCTTTTCATAATCTTTTCCTTAAATTTAATAATTCGACTAATGAATAATCTCTCGCATTTATTTATTGTACCAAAAACATGTCAAGCTATTACAAAATCTTTACAATAGAGAGAAAATGTAACGATTTATGATAAAATTTTCCTATACTTAATAGGGGATAAAATATGACTAAAGGATTAAAAATTGCAGGTTTTACACTTCTTGGTGCAGCTTTACTGTTGTATGCAGGGTTTTTATTTGTTCTGCCAAGAGCAGTTGATTTAAATAAATATAAGCCGGATTTACAGAAGATTGCAAAAGAACAAGCGAACTTAGACATAAATTTTGAAAACGCTAAAATTATCACAACACCTCTTCTCGGAGCAGGAGTTGAAGCAGACTTAATCAGCGTTAAGCTTCCGGATGGTTCAATTTTATTCTCTGCAGACAGCTTCAAAACAAGAATTTCCTTGCCAAGCCTTTTGCTTTTGACAGTAAAAGTTTCTTGTTTAGAAGTTTACTCGCCGTTTATAAATCTCGAAATTGAAAATGATGAAAACTTCAAAGTCGTAAAACTTGTAGAAGATTTACTAAACTCCGGAAAAGAACAAAAGCTTGAAGAAGAAAAACAGGAAATTCAAACAGAAACAGGAGGTTTTCAGTTCAACCCTGCGTGGATAAGAATAAAAGTTCCTAAAGTAAAAATCCGTGATTATAGAGTTTTAGTAAATGATTTACAAACAAAACATTTTCTGGAACTAAAAGGTGAAAAATTAGCTCTCGCTTACTTTAACGGCAAGACAGCAAAGATAAAAACTTTCGCACAGTTTTACAGCGACGAAAGCGTGAGTGCGACTGCAAATGTTGATATTGACACTTTCCTTCCTCCTCCTGCTGAAAAACTGGATAAAGAAGACGATCCGGCTGAAAGAATTGATATACCTTTTGTAAATCCGGTTACAATGTATAGAAAATATAATTTAAGAGGCAACCTTGATACTAAACTGCGTGTCAGAAACCATGGAGGAAATATTACTTCTTATGGACATTGTAATTTAGAAGGCATAACTCTAAAAGTTTCAAATTTAGAAGTTCCGAGAAGTTACATCAGAACAAAGACTTTCGGAACAAATATAGATTTAGAAACAGATATTTACCCTGTAAAAGACCAGTATATCAGACTTTTAGGAAAATTAAATTATGGAAAACATCCGAAATTGGATATGTCTGTTAAAACCGGAAAAATTCAGTTTAATGATTTGTTATTACTTACAAAAGGATTTTTAGACTCTTTGAGTATACAAAACGAACTTGGAGGAATCAGAGCAGAAGGGTACTTAAATGCTGACTGCTATATTAAAACTAATTTTAAAAAATTAAAATCAAGCGGTTTTATTGCTGTAAAAGATGGCGGAGTTAGTGTAAGAAATCTCGGAAAAGTTTTGTCAAACGGAAACATTGATATTAAACTTGATAATAATATTCTTGATGTAAGAAACTCAAGCGTTCTTGTCGGAAACGCACCTGTATATATCGACGGAAAAATTGACGAAAAATCCGTAGCTGATATTAATATCAAAGCTGATAAAATTTCTTTATCTACTCTGTTTAACGCGTTTGCTCCAAAAGAAATAAGAGAAAATTATAATTTTAAATCAGGAGATTTTTCTCTTGACTTCGGAGTCAAAGGCAAGCTCAAAAAAGCTGTTGCAGGGCTTAAGTTCGGACTCGATAATCTGAATATCTCAGATAAAGCTTTAAACATCAGAAACGGAAAACTTTCAGGTGAATTTTCCGCAGACGCAAAAACTTTTGCCGGAAAAATTGATAACAAAGATGCTGCTGTTTTAATGTCACAAACAGGCTCAAAAATTGCACTTCCGGAATTAGAAGTTGAAATTGCAGATAATAATATATTAATTAAAGAAAACTCTATTCTATTGAACGATAAAACAAATTTAAAATACTCAGGCAGTGTAATTAATTACACAAAACCAAAATCGCTGAACTTTATCACTGAAGGAAGCGTAAACACCGACGATTTAATTAAACTAATCGGTAAAGAGTTCAAACCGTTTATTGACTCTAAAGGTGCAATTCCTATGAAGCTTACTTTTGACGGAAATGCGCATAAACAAACTCTTTTTGCGCAGGCTCTTTGTGACAAAAATAATTATATTACGCCTGTAAATTTTGCAGAGCTTCAAGGCGCTGATACATCTTTGCAAACGGTAGTTGATTTCAAGCCGAACAGAATAAAAATCAAGAAAACAGGTTTGTTTAAACGTTTTATTACTGTTGACGATAAGGGTAATGAGGTTGTTAACTTAAATGAAATATTCGGCATTGACGGAACAATTGCAGGAGACAGAATTAATCTAATAAAAATCACCATGCCGGAAGCTTTAAACGGCAAGATTTACGTCTTTCCTCAATCAGCTTTTGAGCTTAAAGGCAAAGCTTTTGTGTTAGGAGAAGCCGCTGCTCCGAGAGTCAGAGGCGGGTTCGACATCAAAAATCTTTCTATTCCGGAGCTTCTCATAACTTTAAATGAAGGAAACTTAAAATTCAGAGGTCATAATGCAGATTTTTCTCTGAAAGATTTAATCCTGAACGGCTCTGACTTAGGAATAGACGGAACAATAAGTTTGTTGCCTTCAAGCATTTTGAATATAACAAATCTTGATGTTAAATCGAGATATTTAAACCTTGATAAATTGATGGTTGTCTCAGAAAGAGCGCTCAAATACGTTCCTCAGGGAAACAGCAGCTCAACATCCGCTCAGGCAGATATTCCTGTTTCTATTCAAAACGGCTCAATTGATTTTGCAAGAATAATTACAGGAAACATTGATGTAAGAAATACCACTGCAGGAATTTCTCTTGCAAGAAACATTTTCTTTATCAGAAACTTGAGAACAAATGTTTTTGACGGCAGAGTGAGAGGTGATATTTCAATGAACCTTCTATCAACTCTCCTTGATATCAAAGTTTCAGGAAATGGAGTCGATGTAGAAAAAGCGCTTCTTGACGGAGCAGGAATGAAAGACACGCTTTCAGGAAAAGCATCATTTGATACAGATATTTCGCTTAGAGGAACAACTTACGAAGAACAAATGAGAAGCCTTAAAGGCAAAGTAAACTTTAAAGTTGAAGACGGTCAGTTCGGTCCGTTTGGTAAGCTTGAAAACCTTATTATCGCTGAAAACATCCGTGAATCACAATTCTTCCAGACAGCTTTAGGCGGTGTAATAAGCGGACTTACAACAATTGACACAACTCATTTTTCAGAACTTATCGGAACTTTGAGCTTCAATGACGGAATTTGTTCGCTCCAGCCAATTACTTCACTGGGAAATATTTTGAGTCTGCATATTGAAGGTGATTTTGATTTGTTAAGAAATTACGCTGATATGAAAGTCCGTGCGAGAATGGCTTCGCTTGTTTCTAATCTTCTTGGACCTCTCGGAGCAATAAACCCTGCAAACCTTTTGAATAGCGCAGCAAGCTTGAATGTTGTAACAGCAAAAGCGTTTTCAATATTCTGCGAAATGATTCCGCAGGAAGAAATGGATGCAATACCAAATTTTGCAAACAAATACGTTGATAACTCTGCTACAAAATTCCAGCTCGTAGTAAGAGGAGATGCTGCAAAACCTTTGACTTTGATTAAATCTTTCAAATGGCTTGCAACAGAAACCGAATACCAGAGCGCGATTGATTATGTAAACTCAATACCTGATGAAATCGAAGGCTCTGAAGCTCAAACAATAGAAGAGTTGATTAAGGCAGAAGAAGCTGAAAAGAAAACGGTTAAATACAAGTTAAAACATCTTTTTGGCAGTAAAGAATAAATGAAAATGCATTGATTTTATTAAATCAATTTGATACAATAAACTTGTACATTGAAATAAGAATACAAGCAAAAGATTTTAACTAAATTTTGACTAACAGAAAGGAGGTTGAAATGATTGTTAAAATCAACGAAAAAGAACTAATACTTTTAATTGTATTAGTTCTTACACTCAAAGCCATATTATAATGTGGCACGAGTAAGGGTGTTAGCGTCACCCTTGCTTGTATTCTTATTTTAGCATACCAAACATGGCTTTTCAACTCATGATAAAAAAAATAATTTCTAAAACATCAATACATTCAATACTTATACTGACATCACTTTTGTCGATATTTCCGTTTGTCTGGCTGACATCCACTTCACTCAAAGGACTCGGAGAAGACATTTTTGCGTATCCTCCGCAACTAATTCCATCTGATTTTACATGGGCAAACTATATTGACGTCTGGGGTAAAGTCAATTTTATGGGATATTTTTGGAACAGCGTTATTGTTGCTGCGCTTACGGTTATTCTAAACCTTGTTCTCTCATCTCTTGCTGCTTATCCTTTAGCAAGAATGAGCTTTAGAGGTAAGAAAATCGTGTTCTTTTCAATCCTTGCAACAATTATGATACCGTTTCAAGCAATTATGCTCCCGGTTTATATAATAACTTTAAAACTGCATCTGATTGACAGCGTTAATAATGTAATGGGCTATATCGGGCTTGTAATGCCATTTGCAGTTAGTGCTTTCGGAATATTTTTAATGCGTCAGGCATTTCTTAAAGTGCCAAGAGAAGTCGAAGAAGCTGCAATTGTTGACGGATGTAATGTGTTTCAAATGTTTACCCGCGTAGTTCTTCCAATGGTTAAGCCTACCCTTGCCGTGCTTGCAGTGTTTACGTTCATCGGCTCATGGGGTGAGTTTCTCTGGCCGAGCATTATGCTGACTAAAGACGCAATGTACACGCTTCCTGTAGGAATAAATAACTTACAGGGGATGTTTTCATCTAACTGGAGATTTATTGCAGCAGGTTCAATAATTTCAACCATTCCGATTATAATTTTCTTCTTAGCGATGCAAAGGTATTTTATCTCCGGCGAAAACGACGGCGCCGTCAAGGGCTGACTTTTTCTGTAGAAAAAGTCAGCAAAAAGACTTTTCACATTGGGCTGATAAGTATATTTACAAGCTTAATGCATTTACCCCTTCCGTAGGATGCCCGGCTAGTAGTCCCAAAACCAACCCGGTACATTTACCCCTTTTTCACCATTCTTACCGGCTTGTAGGTCTAACTTACCAGCCCTTTCATTTACCCCTTTACCCCTCGCTTTCAGCAGGCAAACGATTTTTCGGGAAATATTCCTCAATTTCTTCCTGAGGTAAATTAATAGGCAGCCTGAACCCGAAAGTCGAACCCTCTCCGATTTTTGAGTCCACAAAAACCTGACCGCTGTGATGTTTTTCAACAGTAACTTTTACAAGATGCAATCCAAGCCCTGTACCTTTTACGGTATGAGTAGCGTTTTCACATCTGTAAAACCTGTCAAACACTTTTTTCTGGTCTTGCTCGGAAATTCCCGCACCCTGATCTTCAACGCTTACTTCCACATACTCACCGTCACGTGAACGCTCAACCCTTACTTTAATACGTTTTCCGTCCGGAGAATACTTAATCGCATTTGATAAAATATTCATAAACGCGCGTGAGATGCTGTCTATGTTTACAAAAATTTGCGGTAAATCCGGCTCTCGCATAATCGAAATAGTTAAATCGTGCTCTTTTGCAAGAACCTGAACCTGATTAACTGCATCTTCTACAATCTCAATAATATCAGTCTTAGTTTTTTCCATGCGGACATTCTGAGCTTCGTAACGCGAGAAATCCAGAATATCATTGACCATTCGATTAAGCCTGATAATTTCCTGATTCATTACACCGATAAACTCTCTTTGAGTATTGAAATCAAAATCGTTTCCGTAGCCATAAAGCGTGTCAATATAGCTTCTCAAAACTGTTACAGGAGTTCGAAGCTCGTGTGAAACATTTGAAATAAAGTTTGAACGAAGCTGATCCATCTCAACATCTTTTGTAACATCAATAAGTACGATAATATAACCGACGTAAGCGTTTGAACGCGTAAACATCGGAGAAATCAGACATTTAAGAATTCGTTTGTCAATTTCAATATTGAATGGAACAGGAGCTCCTTCATCATCAAGAGGAGTATCTTTAAACTGCGTAATCTTATCAGCAAAACAAAGTTCCCCGCTGGAGTCGCAGAAATTTTGGATTTGCGTGTGAAGGATTTCTTCTTCCTCAACCTCCAAAAGTCGTTTTGCATAATTATTAACCATAATTACTTTGTCATGGTTATCACAAACAACAACACCGTTTACAATACTCATCAAAACAGACTCAAGCTTGTTTCTTTCAAAAGTCAAACTTTCAATCGTCTGTTCGTTATAACGGCTCAAGCGTTCGGACATATCGTTAAACGCGCTGTAAAGTTCTTTTACTTCGCTATCTACATCTTTATCTTCAATCATATACCCGAACTCGCCTGTCGAAATCTTTTTTACCCCTTGATGAAGCTTACGAAGCTCACGGGTAATAATTGAAGAGTTCATATAAATAATTCCGACAATAACAAGCCATGCCAGAATAAACACAAGAGCAAGAGAATTTCTTGAAGTTGCAGAAACACGGTCAATAATATTTCCGCTCAAACCTACAGTAACAGAACCAACATTTACAGATTCGCTCAAATTTTTCACAATCATCGGCGAACTTACTGTAATTCTTGCTCTTTCAGCCTGTTCAGGATAATCATCTTTACTTGTATAAATAATTTTTGATTTGTTGTCTTTAAAAATAATAAACGCAATATCATTATTACTTTTTAAAACCGAAATAGAATTAGACCTTAATGCGTCATATTTTGCTAACTCCGGAAGTTCTTTTGTAACTTCAACTCCTTCAATCGCAAGAGTTTTAGAAAGAACCTGAGCAAAATTTTTGTAAGCAGTATTCATATTCTGGGTAATGCTGTAAGTTGCAAAGCCGGCTGCAGCAAGAATAAACGCAGTACTAACCGCCAATCCCGCAAGTATCAAACGGGTTTGGGCAGTCATCCCCTTCTTTTTACTCTTCTCTTTGTTTTGAGCACCTGCTTCCATAACGAAATTATAACATCTCTTAAGTGTGTAAGCAAGGATTTTCCAACTCTTTTTTTATTTCTTCAACAGAAACATGCAAAATTGGAGAGTTGTCATCTTTTTTCAAATAAACATCGACAATTCCTGATTGAACAATAAATCTTTTGCATAGAATGCAAATGAAGTTATGACCGTAAATATACATTGACGCGCCGGTACATCTGTCTTGTCCCGCTTGAATAATCGCATTTTGCTCAGCATGAATTGAACGGCAGGTTTCGTAACAGGTACCTGAAGGAATATTGTTCTTTATTCTGAAACATTCACCGCGTTCATAACAAGATTCAACTCCTGACGGAGTGCCATTGTAACCGGTCGCTTTAATTTTTTTGTCTTGTCCGACAATAACTGCACCGACTTGAGCACGCAAGCAATTAGAACGTGACGAGCAGGTTTTTGCTAAATCTAAAAAATAATCAGTCCAGGATTTTATTGCCATTTTTTCCTCCAGAGCTTAAAAAGAGCACGCCTTAAAAAGACCTGCTCTCTTTATTAAAAACTTTTCAATTTCGGAGATTCTTCGGACTTCGTCCTCTGAATGACGCCAAGCTTGTAGGGAGACTTACCAGCCTCTTCATTTACCCCTACCCCTAAGCGCGTTTGCTGCCTGAAATTGCTATTTGGTGTCTGCCTTTAGCACGTCTTCTGTTCAAAACTTCCTGTCCGCCAGGAGTAGCCATTCTTGCTCTAAATCCGCTAACGTGCTGTCTTTTAATCTTTGTTCCTTCTAGTGTACGTCTCATTGTTTTATTCCCTTTTTCAGCTTATTTTACTTATTATGCCCTCATGCTATACAAAACATGCTCCTGCGTCAAGGGGGGTTACTTTTTCTACAGAAAAAGTAACCAAAAAGACTTTTCACACTGGACTATACGTAAAACTACAAATTTATCAATATTTGATAATATTTTTTAAGTTTCTCGTCTTCGCTGCTATCAAGTATTTGTTTTATTCTATCCAACAAGATTTTTCTATCAGCAAAATGTTCATAATCAAACAAATCTCTGGCATCTACCCCAAAAACCGAAATAAGTTTTTCAAGACTTTCTTCTTTAGGAATTTGCACTCCGCGCTCGATTTTAGAGAGATTAGAAACTTCCATGTTAAGAATTTCTGCAAGCTTCATCTGTGTAAGTCCCTGCCTCTCGCGAAGTTCCTTAATTCTCAATCCTAGTTTTTTCGAAATTTCACCCATCTCAATAACAGGATACTATCTTTTTCATAACACATAAAGATTTTAGTAAGATTACATGACTTGACAAATTAAGCTTAGTATGACAATAATATAGTATAATATATTCTACTGAGATTATTTCACGCGATATATTAGGCTTATTATAACTATTACCCCGAAAGAAAGGAGTTTTTATGACATCCGTTGATTTTAGTACTTTTGTTGACCAGCAGTACAAAGGTATTCCTGAACAGACTGAAACGATTGAAGACAAGAAAAGAGCAATTGCTGCAAAGAAAAGAATTTTACAGCATCCTGACTGCCCTCCTAATAAAAAAAGTGAAATTCTTAGAGAAATCTCTGTTATTGAGGGCGAAATTGCAGGAATGCAAAGCGAAGCGCATAATCAGGCTATGAACAGCAGTATCTTCCCTTCAAGAAATAATCTCGGTTAGGAGAAATTATGAGTGACATTGATTTAAGAAACTTAAAGATGGAGTTTAAATATATTAAAAACTCCGAGACAGATTTTAATCCGGAAGGCGTGAGCGGATGCGATAAGGAAAATTTTGTCAAGAATAATCCAAACGCCAAAAGTATTTTTAAAGAACTTGACTTTAATAAAGACGGATTTATTTCCGAACAAGAATACAACATGGCTATAAATATAGCAGGCAAAGACGGAATTTTAACCGATAAAGAAAAAAATAATTACTGTATGAAGCAAATGAAATTTTTTGCACGACGCGGAATTGACAAATGGTTTAAAGTTGACAGGAATAGAGACGGGCTTGCAAGTAATGTCGAATGGCGAGGCTGGGAAACTTGTAATACAAACGGGAAATATCTTGAAGGTGCAATGTCAAACAATGAGCTTGCACAAAAGTACAACATGCAGGAAGTAAACGAAAGTGACATACAGGCATGGATTGACGGCGAAATTGAAGATTTGAAAAAAATAGCAAAAGAGCAATATGGAGTTGAGTTAAGCCAAAAACAAATAATTGAGATAAAAAAAGAACAAATGAAACAGCTTAACACATGGTTGTTTAAAGAAGGTGACGGAAAAGACGCATCTTTTTACCAGCAGCTAAATCTTGATGCTTACACAAGACTTATGAGCACGGAAGACGGAGAGGCTTGCTGCGGGGGTGATATTTGTGAGTTTTCAGGATTTTCACCGTCAAATCTCAAAGAAAACGGCAGATACACAGCCGGTGAAATGAAAGCGCGTTTAAGCTGGGCAGAAAATTCGTATCAAGTTGATGATAACGGCAAAGCTGTAAAAATAAACGGTCAGACTGTACCTTCTAAAATGATGACACCGGAACAGGTACAGCAATACAAAGAAATCGTTACATCCGTTACCGGAAAGCCCTGGGACAGTGACGATTGGGAAGTTACTTCCGAGCAATGGATTATTATCGGAGAAAAAGTCAACGGTACTTACGGTGACGAAACAAGGCTGGAAGGTAAAACCAGAGCAGATGTTCCGGAAAACAGGCAGGCACTTCTAAGGTTTTTAGAAGAAAAAGGCTGGCTGTATGAGCAGTTTAAGTAAGGAATGCCCCCCCCCTTTTACACCATTCTTACCGGTTTGTAGGTCTAACCTCCAAACCTCTTCATTTACCCCCGCAACAGTTCTTGTATTTCTTACCGCTTCCGCAAGGACAAGGCTCATTTCTGCCGACTTTGCCCATAACTACAGGCTGCTGAGGTTTTGGTTCTGAAATATAATCGAAAATTTCTGAAAACGCGTTTGAACAGAAAAGAATTGTTGCTGATGAGTAAATCTTGTTTTCAAGATAATCAGATTTGTATCTCTTAATCAGCTCTTCATAATTATAGCTTGTACCCATAAACTCGTTTACTACGTCCATAAAGTTTGAGTACTGAGTTGAAACCCTGTCTAAGATAGTGTTTGGAATAGAATCATTGGTTAAGAAGTACTCAACACAGCCTTTTGCGTTTTCTACTTCATCCTTGTTTTCAAACACTTTACAGAAAGTCTGATAGAAAGGAATTGCATAAAGTCCGTTCTTTTCGTCGAAAATTACCGCAACATCATAAGTTTCGTTATGTGATGAAAATCCGCCCATTGAGTTTTCAAGGAAGTTTGAATAATTATTATCAAGCTCTCTTACGTGGAAAAATTTATACGCTTCAATATCGCATCCTTTATCAGAAAGATCAACTTCTTCACCTTCATTAAATGCACCTATGATATCGTCAGCATGCTTATTTGTTGTAAGTATAATATCTTTATCAAAAGTTTTGATAAACTTTGAGTACATCTCGGAGATTGTAGATTTAATTTCTTCTTCTTTTTCAGGATTATCAAGATAGAGCAATCTTGGAGTGTGAACAAGTTTCATAACCGCGTATCTGTAAGCTTCTTCCTTCTGTGAATGAGAAAGAACACTTGAAATTTCAATAATATAGTATTCTCCGTCAAGTTCAAATATTCTTGCTGCAATAAACTGACCGGCATAAATTCCTCTAAAGCTTGTCATTTTTGTTAAGGATAGAACTGTATAAGTTTTTTCGTTTACAAGATTGTAAAGTTCAAACCCGTTTTTAAGTATTTTTTTGATTTCGAAAATTGATGACTGAGCTTTAATAAAACTTTCTAAGATAGGAGAAGCGCCATTTTCTTCTTTGAACATGTCTAAGATTGATTTTTCACCAATTCTGCGTTCAAAAACATAAGGTAAAAATATTTTTTCCATGCGCTCTAAAGAGATATTTCTTGCTCCGATTGTTGCCAGATACTCGTCAAAATCGGCTTTCACCTGAGCATTTGTCTGTGTAAATTCAAATATCTTTTTAACAATATCATTAATTTCAGTGATTTTTTCAATAACTGTCATCGCTTTCTCCTCGTAAGTCTTATGTGTATAGGATACATTAAGCAAAATTTTTTCGCAATCATACTGTTAGATAAAGTTTTGTAAAGGACTTAGAACCCTTTGATTTCAACAAAAAGTTAGGTACATTTACCACTTTTCTACAACTAAAGTATAAAATTTTAAAAAAAAATTAAAGTTTTTGAAAATTGTGCCGTTATATAAAATATAAAGACAACATGGAAGGTATTTTTTATGACAGATAAAGAAGAATTAGGTGCATCACTCTTTAGCCGCTCACTGGATTTAATGGAAAATGACCCGCTTGAGGAAATTTTTGCACTCAATATCGGCGACTTTATCTCTGAATATTTGATTTCCGAAGATTTGGCAAATAAAATCGGAAAAGACGTCAAGGATAAGACTACAAAATTAAAATCCCAGCTTAAAGAACTTATTTCTATATATTCTTTAGACAACACTCTTTGTGTTTTAGGGTTTAATTCTCAAGACGAATATGTGGTTTATAACTCTATTGCAAAGACATTAGCACAAATTCTTGACGCTGATGCCTGCCATATTTACCTTACAGAAGAGTTCACACACGGTTTGAATTTTGAAAACAAGCTTTTAGGGCTTGTCGGCTCTTCAATCGATTTTGATGAAGATATATACGCAAAAAAACTCGGATACTCAAAAGACGATAAATCTATTGTTGTAAAAGCTTTCAATACTTTAGAAAAAATCCAGATAAAAGATATCTCAAATGTTGAAAACTTCACTCCGAAATACGAGCTTAAGGAATTTGATGTAAAATCTTTAGCTGTTGTTCCGATGCACAATAACGCTCACGTGGTTGGCGTAATTGTGATTGAGAACTACAAAGAAAAAATGATTAAACGGGCTTACATGAACCTTCTTGAAACAATTGCAAGGCTTTTCGGCACTTCAATGCACCTTCAAAAAACAATTGAAGAAACAGAAATTTTGATTAACGACGAAAGCGTTTTTGCTGAAGATTTGCAGCATAAGAGAGCTGAGCTTACAGCTCTTATCGGAGATTTAGGCGTTCAGCAGCAGGCTTTTGTAGAAAAACTTGCTAAAGCGGTTGATGAAAAAGGTCAGTACAAAGTTGCGCATTCACAAAACACTGCAGAACTTTCAAAGAAACTTTGCAAACAGCTTGGTTTGAACGAAAAGACAACTGATTTGGTTTACTACGCAGGACTTTTACAGAATATCGGTAAGATTACTCTGCCTGAATCTTTGTTTGCAAACAAGGGCAAGCTTTCAAAAGACGAATGGGAAAAGCTTCAAAACCACCCGAATGTCGGTGTAAACTTGCTTATGAATATCAACTTCTTATCAGAAGTTATTCCATACATTCATTACCACAAAGAACGCTGGGACGGCAGAGGCGAGCCTGAAGGTTTGAAAGGCAACTCAATCCCGTTCGGTTCAAGAATTATCGCAGTTGCAGACGCTTATACAGCAATGACTTCCGACCGTTCATACCGCGAAGCAATGGATAAAGAAGCTGCTCTGGAGATTTTGAAAGACGAAGCAGGAATAAAATGGGACCCTGCAGTAGTTAACGCTTTGTTTGAAGTAATTAATAATTGTTAATATTTTCCGTTCCAATATCCTCTGAGCATATGGTCAAGCAGATTATCAGGTTTGTAAAACAGTGAAAATTTTCTGTATGGACTATTTTTAATACAATTGTCTGCAGGTATAAGAGACTCTTTATTCAGTGATGTAATTATTCTTTTTGATAAATCACAGGCAACAACTTCTAATGGGTTTGAAAGTGCATATTTACAGATTTGACTGACCAAATGTTTATTTTGAACTTGAAGATTATTTAAATTCTGGAGCGAGGAGATTAATTTTTTCCCGCCAAATTTTTTAATCAGGTTGGATTCATGTGCTGCATGAGCAAATTCGTGTAAAAATATTTCAAGAAAAAAATCTGTTGTTGACATATTAGCTTCATAAGTCTCATCAGCAACCTGATTAATATTATCCCAGAATAAGTTACCATTTTTATGATTTAAATCTTTGTATTCATTAAAAAAAATTGTTTTTTCTCCAACAACAGTATCATTAACAGAGTAAAGCTTTGTAGGAGCAAAATTCATTAAACCTGATGCATCCTTATCCAAAACATTGAGTTTTGCAAAATCTTCAACAAAAATACCTTCAGGTAAACCTAGTTTGAGTTTTTTAATTATTTCAAGGCATTTTAATGAGCACCAGGCAATGATTTTATTATTCTTAAAATCATTTTGAATACCTTGTTGAAACAGGTAAGAAGATATCCTTCGGACATCCGAAGACGCAATCTCTCTTTGAATTTGAGATGTAAGTCCGGCTTTAAAGTTAATGTTCTGGTTAATCTGCATACCGGAATAAAAATCAAAAATAAAAATTTTTGCGTCTGAATGTAACTCATTGTAACATAATTCACAACATATTAGCAAAAAATCATTTTTTCATGATTTCATGCAAATGTAGAGGTAAAGCATGCTAATAAATCTAATTAACGCAGTACAAGTTAAGCAACAAAAGTTTCAACAAAAAGATATTTGTGCTCAAAATCATCAGACAAATGATACAATGAGCCTTTCAGGGTATGAAGCAGGACAAGCTATTTTAGTGAGAAATAATATCAACTTTAAACAAGCAACAGTTGCTGAAGATTTTATTTCCAATATAGAAGAAATTCATATAAATAAATCTGACAACAATGTTTATTTAGAAAATATTTATCCCGTTCCGATAAAAAGTTTCCGTGATAAAAAAATATGCGAATATTTATCATTGCTTATGATTTTCCTAAAATCTCCATATATTTCAGAAAACTCAGGACTTTTAAAAAATGACAATTCAAACGATAAAAATATAACCAATGGAGTGTATTTTCTAAAATTTCAGTTTATGCCAACCGGAATAGAAAAAATAAAAAATACAGATGAAGCAATTTTGGTATTTAAAGGAATGCTAAGTTCTTTGTACAAGGATAACATTGAAGACATTTTGGCAGCAATTCAAAATAAAGAAAAAGAGTTAATACAAGAAAAAACAAGAAACAGCAATGACAAAAGTCTTAATGAGATTAATCTTTCTGAATTATATAAGACAATTGACTCTATTAAATCTGATGATATAAGAGAATTTCTATCCAAATATGTAATTTCTCAACCGCCAATAATTTATATTAATGAAGAAAAAAATCCATATAATTAAGAGTATAAAATGAAAATCAATCCAATATTACAAACAACAAATACAGATAATACTAACTTTGGTGCAAAGCAACCTACAGCTCAAGCAAAAAGAGCAGTGGTTGAATTATTAAATTCAAAGAAAAAGTATGCATTACCGGTAGTTTCAGCTCCTTTGATTGTTTATAATATAAATGCAAAGCAAATTATTGAAGAAGCAACTAAAAATCACAAACCTTATACAGACAATACAAAATATGCCGAGCAACTTTTTAAAGACAGAGGATTAACTTGCAAAGATAGTTATATCAACTATCAAAGTGGTAACTTAAATCTTCAGGGAAAGTCGATAATAGATAATTACGATCATGCACAAGAATTATTTAAAGATGCCGGTTTAAATTTTAACAATAATCTTATAAATTCTTCTACCGGTAATCTTAATATGCAAGGACAGACAATTTACAATAATTTTTTACAAACTAAAGAAGCTTTTGAAAATGCCGGTATAACATATAATTCCAATTATATTAACAAAAGCACAGGTAATTTAAATTCTTATGGCAATAAAGTTTTAGAAAAAAAAGTTAGTTTTCGAGGAACAGATGAAAATTATAATACTACTAATATGGAATCACAAGATCCGGAGTTGGAAGCTGATTTAAAAGATTTAAAAGCTATTGATACTGATATGAGTCCAAACTTAGAAGAAATTTATGAATCTCCGGTTTTAGATACTCCGGAAGAAGTTTTAACTTCAATTTACGGAGAAATTCCCGAAGATTTTGACCTTGATTGGGATTTTTGGTCAATTTTAAAATCCATTGGCGAAGAAATTGCCGATATCGGAGATTGGATATGATAATTGATAAAATACATTCACAATCTAATATAAGTTTTAACCAAAAACAAAGAATTCCTGATGTAGAAAAACCTGTAATTGCTTATATGAAATTTTTAGAAAAAGAACCTTCTAAATTTGATTATGATTTCAGCGCAGGTAATATACTTTCTAATATTCTAAAATCATGTATGTCAGCAAATTCTGAAGAAATTAAACAAAGAGGAAATATTTCTAAAACAGAAGTAAAAGTGGAAACAAAAGTTGAAACTAAAACTAATACTAAAGAAAAAAACATCTACACGGATTATTCATATAAACCTTACAAAGCACCTTTAGTTAAAAGAGTTTTGAGTACAGTGAGTAATATTTTGCTCTATCCAGTTGAAAAATTGCTGGATTTGAAATACGAGTTAAATTATTTTCTTTATGACTTAAAACAAAAGAGAATAGAAAGAAAAGAAGAAATAAGGCAAAGTCAGGAACTTAAACGAATGCAAAAAATAATGGAGTCAAATTCATTAAAAAATGACTTTGCAGAAAAACTTAACAAATACAAATCTATGTTTGAACCGAATGATACATTACCTGATATGTCTGAATTTGAAAATTATGATGATTTACCTCCAAATTCCATCAAACAATTGTCAGACATTTTAGACAAAAGAATTAATCACCAGGGAAAAATTATAGATTTAAAAGAAAGATACAGAAAAGGTGCAGGACATTATGCTAATGATGATGACCATAATAACTTAAAAAATTGCAAATTACATACAATACGTCCTGATTTCAATAAAAAAGGAAAAGAGTATCGAAAAGAATTAAAAAGATTGTGTATGTTATATTTACAAAATGCAAAGATAATTGAAGCACCAATTAACTCTTTTGATAATGTTTCTAAAAATTTTTTTAGAAGAGCAAAAGAGAATTTGGAAGAAATTTTTGCTTTGAAAAAACATTGGATATTTAAAAGTGAAATGATTCCCTATATAGGCATCATACCTAAGTCCATAAGAGTTATTGATCAGGTCAATCTTACCCGATGTATTTTACAAGATTTTGAGGACATTACCGAAAGTTATGTTAAAAACGGCATTCAGCCAACAATGAACAAATTCGGGCAACAGTATGATAATATTGTAAGATATGCCCAAAATAGAAAATCAACTGCGAAAGATGAAGAATATACTAAGAAATTATTAAGTATTATCAAAAATGCAAAAACAAAAAGAATAAAAACTTATGCAACTTTGTATAATAAGTTTATAAAAGGCGGATTAGCTCTCCAAAATACATGCAAGAATATAAGATTAAAAGACGGTATATCTCTTGCAATGAAGACTGCAAAATTATTCGTCGCTTTAGGTTAAACCACTTTTTCCAGCGCAGTGTAAATCTCAGGTGCAATCAAACCGGATTTCACATCTTCCTGTAATATTTTTAACGCTTCCTCTTTCCTCATTGCAGGCTTGTAGCTTCGCTCTTCCCTTAAAGCCGAATACTTGTCAGCAGCAGAAAGTATTTGCGCTCCGATACTCGGACTAAAATCGTCTCCTGCAATAGGATATCCGTTTCCGTCAGGAGTTTGATGATGATATTTTATCATCTGCAACACATTTTGATTAACTCCAACTCCTTTCAAAAGTTCGTAACCAAGCTCAGAGTGAAGCTCCATAATCTCTTTTTCTCTTTTATCAAGCTTTCCTTCTTTATTCAAAATCTTTTCAGGAATAAGCGCTTTACCGTAATCGTGGAACATGGCAGCTTCCTGCAAATCTTTTAGATTAACTTCGGATTTCAAATCATCAGGCAATGCTGAATACATCTTTGCTGCAACCAGACGTGTATCCTTCAAATGTCCTTGCTGGAGCTTTTCCAGCTCTTTCGAGTTAAATTTAAAAGGAATTTTATACTCCGCTAAAATCTCTGCAATTTTCGGATTAGTCCTTGCAGATTGAGCAAGAGCATTTATATCCGTGTTCGGATATGTAATAAAAGAATCTTTCGAAGGTTCGAACGTACCCGTATAAACCGCAGGATTTGAACGGAACTGAATATTCGAAATATTTATTTTGTTAAATATCGGGGTATTTTGGACAAAATTCATACTACATTACTAACTACACTGACACTATAGTTATTTAAAGTATTTTTTTAATGATGAATTGCCTGAATGTCCTGTGTATTTAATAAAATGTTACAAATTTACTTCTTTACCCACTTGCAAAGTAAGCGCGCAGGATTGACCAGCTCAAACCCGTTCTTTTTATAAAATCCCACAGAAGAAACAGCCGAGTTTAACTCAATAGAGTCATGCATTTTCTTTAAAACATTTAAAATACTTGTACCTACACCGGATTTTTTCATCAAAGGGTCAACCTGCAAATATTCAAGATAAGGCGTTGTTCTATTATTAACTGCTGTCATTTCTGCAATACCCAAAATCTGCCTGCTTTCTATATTCTTAAAATTTTCTTTTTGAGAAGTTAAAGCGAAAACTCTGGATGCTATCCTCGGTCTTTTTGAGCTAAGATTCACAACATCTTCATAAATATTTTTGGCATAGTTAGCATCATACCACTCATTCGAAAGTTTCTTCATGGCTTCAACATCTGCAGAAGATTTAGGGTTTATTTCAACAAAAGAAACCTCACGTGAGTCAGGTAAATTTGTTCTTTGTACGAATTTTGCACGAAAATTGACTGTCATATTCTTATTAATACATGTAAAAAAAATATTTGCTAGTCAGTTACCTTAAGTACTTCATAAATATCCATTTTATGCGATTTACCTCTGATTTCAACATCAGAAATCTTTATTACATCTACAAAACTTCTTGTTGTTTCATAAGTTGAAGCGCTTATGAGCATTTTTGTTTTGTAAACTTTATTATAGCTTTCAAGACGGCTTGCAAGGTTTACAGTATCGCCGATTACCGTATATTCCATCCTGTTAATTGAACCGATATTACCGACAAAAACTTCACCTGTGTTAATACCTATTCCGATTTCAATTTTCGGCTTGCCTTCTTCCGCCCATTTCTGCTGAAGTTCTTTAACTCTTACGAGCATTTCATACCCGCATCTTACAGCGTTTGCTGCATGGTTTTTATCCTGAATAGGTTCTCCGAAAATCGCCATTACAGCATCACCTATAAACTTATTAATTATTCCGTTGTATTTGGTAATAATCGGCTCCATCTCAGTGAAATACTCGTTCAAAATCTCGGAAACCTGCTGGGCTGACATATTTTCTGACATTGAAGTAAAACCTCGAATATCAGAGAACAAAACTGTTACAGTTGCTTTCTTTCCTCCAAGCCCGAGGTTGTCTATGTTTGAAATAACGCGCTTCATTACGTCCTCAGACATATACTTGCCCATTGCCGACTTAACTTTTTCCTTGCTGCGGTTTTCGAGAATAAACTTATGCGTATAGCCGATAAGCATTGTCACAACAAACATTACAGGCGGAGTGATTACGTTTATTACCGAAGCAAAATAAAAACACAAAGCAGCAATTGCGATATATCCCGCAATTATAAAAATAGATAAGGTAATTGATTTGAATAAATCATTAAGCCTGATTATGCAATAAATTAAAAGCATTCCAAATAAGGTAATCAGGATATTAAAACCGTGCGGAGCAACTTTTAGGAAATCATTGTTAATAATATTATCAATAGCGGTTGCCTGAATATCCACTCCGGGATGGTTAGAGATTATCGGAGTGTTTTTGTTATCATTAAGCCCCGCTCCTGCCGGAACATTTGCACCGATTACAACAATTTTTCCGTCAAAAAAAGCAGGGTCTGTTATCGGTTTCTTGCCGGATTTTATTCTGTCATAAGAGTCCATAATATCCAGAGCCGGAACCATTGTATGCGTGTATCCGTCCTTTAGTTTATAAAATCTTAAAGGTACAACTGAGCGATAATCTGTCGTTTTTTGTTTAATCTTATAATCAAGCTCAGGAAATTCAATATAAGAATTTGTAATAACTGCCTGAGGCTTACTATGCTTTAGCAAAAACGTTTCAAGCGCAATAGAAGGGTAAACTCTGCCTTTATATTTTAGAAAATATTCATGCGTCCTAAAAATTTCATCCATGGCATAAGAAGCAAAGCTTCCGTTTATAAATCCCGGAAACATAGAAACTGCACCCGAGTGTTTAACAGAGTCAAGATAAGATTTCGGGAAAGGAATTACACTGGAATAAAAATAAGGGATTGAAGTTGTTTTATCTTCAGCATTTATTGAGTATTTGATAAACTTTTTATCATAAGCTTCACCTGACTTTTCATCTTCCCAGCCTCTGACAGAGGGAAGAAAACCGGTTACAAGGTTATCCATTTTGCTTATAGAGTTAAAGAATTTTTTATCTGAGTCTGAATTATCTGTGTTTGAGATAATTGAGTCAAACACAACAACTTCAGCTTTTGTATACTCACGCAAATAATCAAAAATTTTGCAGTATAACTCTCTTTTCCACGGCCAGCGGTATCTTTCTGCAGCTTTTGCATCGATTACAACAAGAACAATGTCATCGCTTCCGTAAACTTGTTTATTATGAAACGGCAGTTTCTCTGTAAGAGCGTGTTTCACCATAAAATCATACCCTTTCGGCTCGACGAAATTGTATGTTACAAAATAAACAAATATAAGTCCTAAAAGTACCAGAGAAGTAAACAAAACTAATTTAATCTTATTCAAAACTTTAACCTTTTCGCTTAACTCACTTGTCTATGAT
Organism: uncultured bacterium; assembly: GCA_948684385.1. Lineage (GTDB taxonomy): Bacteria > Cyanobacteriota > Vampirovibrionia > Gastranaerophilales > Gastranaerophilaceae > CAG-196. The sequence continues at coordinate 39,257 of CAPQCU010000003.1, read as the reverse complement.
ATAATAAATTATTAGAAAAGGACACATACAGATGAGTGAAAATTATATAGAAATAATAAAACAGGACAGAGTTTATCCGATAATCAGATGCAAAGAAGCAGAGCAGGCTGTTGAAATCGCAAAAGCACTTGTAGAAGGCGGAGTAAGAGTTTTAGAGATTAATGTTGAAAATCCTTCGCTTTACAAAGCAATTAACGAAGTTTCAAAATTTGCACACGTTTGCGCCGGCGGAATTATAACTTCAATGCAGGCAGACGCAGCTTTAAACAGCGGAGCACAGCTTATTGCTTCTCCGATTTTTCAGATGAATATGGTGAGAATTTCTAAGAACAAACGCATTCCTTTTATCGCAGGTGCTTCAACTGCAAATGAAGCTTATAACGCCTGGAAATCAAGAATACCTTTGATTAAGCTTTATCCTGCTGATGCTTTAGGCGGAGTTCAATATATCGAAAATATTCTGAGACAAATGCCTTTCTTAAGCCTTATGCCTATGGGTAATATAAAACTCGGCGATGTTGTGACTTATATTAAAGCAGGCGCTTCTGCAGTAGGAGTCGGCAGAGATTTCTATCTCGGATTTACTCCTAAAGAAATCACTTCACGCACAAAAGAAATTATGAAAGAAGTTAAGGACTTTTCCGAATGGATGCAAAAATAGATATCGCAATAATCGGCGAATGTTTGATTGAACTTTCGTCAAACGGAACTTTAGCCGACACTTCAACTCTTAACAAGTTTTTCGGCGGAGACACCGTGACAACGGCTGTTGCAATTGCAAGGCTCGGCGGAAATGTTACTTATCTTACAAAAGTAGGTAACGACGGGTTTAGCGAGTTTATCCTCTCAAGCCTGCAGAAAGAAAATATTGACACTTCTCTGATTAAATCAAACGACGAACAGAACGGAATGTACATTGTTGCAAAAACAGTTGATACAAAAGAGCTTTTGTATTACAAACGCAAAACCGCTGCAACAAAGCTTTCTATTGAAGATATCTCTGAAGATTGCATAAAAAGGCTTAAACTTGTATACTCTACAGGAGTTGTTCAATCTTTGAGTGCAAGCTCACGTGAGCTTGTAAGAGAAAGTTTCAGGATTGCAAAAGAAAACGATGTTTTAACAGCTTATGACCCGAATTATACATCCTGTTTTATGAACTCAACTGATACAAAAGAATATTTTGAAGAGATTGTCGACTTTACAGATATTATATTTTTAAGCTTAAAAAATGACGCGCAAAGGCTTTATGAAGTTGAGTCAATGGATAAAGTGATGAAATATTTCTGGGATAAAGGAGTTAAAATTGTTGTTGTAAAATCGCATATTGATAACGGGTATTACACCGGATACAAAGGCGAAATCAGCTTTACAGAGTTTTATAATACACAGAAAGCAATAGATACAACCGCTTCCGGTGACGTATTTAACGGAGGTTTCTTGTACGCCCTGACTCACGGATACGCGCCAAAAGACGCCACAAAGTTTGCATCTGTCGTCTCAGGACTCCAGACCCAGAATTACGGAGCTATTCAGGCTATTCCTTATCTTAACGCTGTTCTGGAGAACATCCAATGACAAAATATATTGTGTCCGGCTATATCGGGTTTGATAATTTCGGAGACGAAGCGATTGCAAGGGTTTTGACTGAGAAGCTTAAATCAGAAAATGCTGAGAAAATCACTTTGATTTCTTCTAACCCTGAACGGACAAAAGAGCTTCACGGAGTTAACTCCTGCAGAATGCTCAAGTTTTTTAAAGACTTAAAAGAAGCTGATGTTCTAATCTCCGGAGGCGGAAGCTTATTACAGGATGTTACAAGCTTAAAAAGCCTTATTTATTATTTAGGCGTAATTTATACCGCACTTTTTTTGAGAAAAAAAGTCGAAATTTTTGCGCAGGGGATAGGTCCGATTAACTCAAAAATCGGAAGATTTTTAACAAAAAATGCTTTAAAACATGCGTCAAAAATTTCTGTTAGAGATACAAAATCCCAAGAACTTTTGAAGAGCTGGAATATAGACTCCAAGCTTGTTCAAGACCCTGTATTCAGCTTAAACTTACCTCAAAAAAACTTAAAAGGAACAGTAGGCATTCAGCTTAGAAACTTTCCGACTTTAACCGATAAGTTTTTAGAAAAACTTGCTCAAAATGTCAGAGAAAAGTTTTCAGATAAGAAAATTCAAATAATTTCGCTTCAAGACAGCATCGATTTAGAAGTGTGTGAAAAGTTTAAACAAATGCTAAAGTTAGAAAACTCGGAAGTTTTAAGCGGGCTTTCGATTAACGATGTTTTTGAAGTGATTTCGAACTTAGAATATTTAATCGGCATGCGCTTTCATGCAAATGTCGTTGCGATAAAATGCGGAGTAAAAACAACTGCGATAAATTATGACATTAAAGTTAAGAAATTAGCAGAGGAGTATAATTTACCTTTGATTGAATTAGAAATGTAAATTTTTATTACAATAAAGTGCAAATAAAACATGTTTGCCATAACATATATCCAATATATTTTTAATGCGTGTGTATATTAAGGAGGCAAATATGAACATATCACCAATCAGTTTCAAAGGTCGTTTTGTATACAATTACAATGAATCAACCTTAAAAAGTAACAAATTATGGCACAAAAATTCCAGTGTAGAAGACACTATCGGTTCTTACCATTCGAACAGAACCCAGCAGGCTTATTTTGCAGACCCGATGGAAAGAGTACCAGACAGGATTAAGGAACAAGCCGATTTTATCGTTTATGACAACGAACCTGCTTATCCGCATCCGGATGAAGTTAAAGAGAATTATTTAGGAACTTTGAGAAGAAACTTTAGAGAAGCGTTTGAAGAGGTCAGACTTTATTTTTACAGACGCGAAATGGGCGGACACGCAGATATTAACGAAGCAAAAGCAAAACAAACAGAAGCAGCGGAGCTAATCGGATTTTATGACAGAGCAGGTGATTTGAGATACAAAAAAGAAACCGCTGAAGACGAAGTTGCAGCGCTTCAAACAAAAAAATCAGGTTATGAAGCATCACTTAAAAAAGCGGAACAAGATTTATTAAACTTACAAGCACAAAGAGCACATGTTACAAGATATATTGAGGATTTAAACGGGCTGAAAAAACCTTATTCTGATTTACTCAAACAGATAAATGAAGGTATAGCAAACGAAACTGCTATGGAACATCATATTCAAGATAAAATCCGAGTTGTAAATTTCGACATGAAAACAAATTATGCAGCACTTTTAGCCCAGTTTAACGGAATACCAAAAACTGCAGAAAAATATGAAGCTCTTAAAAGTGACTACACAAAAGGAATAAGAGCACTTAAAAGCGCGATTAAATCTATTGAAGCTAATATTACTTTGACCCAAAAAACTATCGCAGAAAAAACTTCATTCATCGAAGAATGCAAAACTAAGCTTGCTCCTTTATTTGAAGAGCTCAAGAACTTCTATGTAAGACAGGGTATCAAAAACATTAAGAAAGGTTTGTAAAAAAATGAAAATTCAAGCAATAAATAATACAAATTTCAAAGGGCTATTTACTGACGCATCCGGTATAAACGGCGGCAACTGGCGCATGGAATACAGCCCTTACAGCTGGGAAAGCAACAACACAGGCAAGATGGCAAATCAGACCGATATTGATGTTTATGCAAAAAATCTTCCTGATAATGATAAAATTTATACCTACGATTTATCTACCCGCAGAAAATCTGCAAGAGATATTTTAGGCACAGAATTTTATTTTGAAAACGCTGACGGAAAAATGCGCAGAACGATTACAGAAGTTCCTGAAATGAACCGCGAAGACTCTTTAAGAGTTCTAGATAAAAAACTGGGAATTTTTCTTGAAGACAAACAAAAACTCAGAGCTGAGCTTGAAGGAACAGTTGCTCCTAAAAGCAAAGCTTTCTTTGAAGAGTCTTCAGGCTACGACAAATTATCATCAGAGTTTAACCGTGGATACTTTGACAGACGCGACAGATCTTTCTTAAAAACTAAAATGGACGGGTTTAAAGCCGGCATGGTAATGCACGCTCACGATACTCTGGAAAATTTTGAAAAATATATAAAGCTGATAGGCTCAATGGATGCTGTACGTGATGCAAGAAAAAAAGGACAAGACGAAGTTGCTTTAATCGGCAAGCTTAGAGAAGCCGGAAACCTGATTGATATCAGCAGGCGCAGCATCTTCAACCCAAACGAAGCTTTAATTGCTGCGTTTGATAACATTAGAACATTATCAGAAAAGGTTGTTTGTCTGCCTGACAGGCTTGTTTCTATGGAAACTATTTTAGCAAAACTCGGAAACAAAAATCATTCTGTAGAGGATGTTATTAAAATCGTCGAAAAAATGATTGCAAGAAAAGTTATCTAATTAGACAATGCAAAAATTTCTTGTTTCCTCCTAATCTTATTCAGGAGGAATTTTTTTATGCTAAAAGAACTTACAAAAGATAATTTTGATAACGAGACAAAAGAAGGGCTTAAAGTTGTTGAATTTTTCGCTCCGTGGTGCGGTTACTGTAAAAAACAGGAAGAAGAGCTTAAAAACATGGACAAAGTCTGGGTCGGACAGGTTAACTCTGATGATAATCCTGAACTTGCCATAAGACACGGAATTCATTCTTTCCCGACATTCATTCTTTTTAAAGACGGCAAGGAAGTTGAACGCTTCAGCGGACTTCGAAAGAAAGAAGATTTGATGAATATTGTTATGAAACACTTGAGGTAGGAGAATGAAAAAATTATTAATTATAACTACAAACTCATCCGGAAATGACAAAATACCGGATACAGGCGTTTATTTAGAAGAATTTGCCGTTCCTTATCTTGTTTTCCAAAAATCGGATATCGAAGTTACTGTTGCAAGCCCTGAGGGCGGACTTTCGCCTGTTGACGAGAACTCTATGTCCTGCTCAAACCCTGAAGAATGGGACGAATGTATTAAGATTTTGAGAGAGACAAAGAAACTTTCGGACATAGACCTTGAAGAATTTGACGGGGTTTATTTTCCGGGCGGTCACGGGCCGATGTTCGACCTTGCACAAAATATGGAAGTCGCTTCAACAATCGAGTATTTCTTTAATAGCGGAAAACTTGTAAGCGCGATTTGCCACGGGCCGGCTGCTTTTGTAAACACAAATATCGTTGCCGGAAAACGTGTTACAAGTTTCACAAACGAAGAAGAAGGCATAATGAAGCTTAAAGAACTTGTACCTTTTCTTTTAGAGACAAAGCTGCGTGAGCTTGGCGCTGAGTTTATTGCAGAAAAACCCTGGGCAGAACACGTTGAAGTCGACGGCAACTTAATCACAGGTCAAAACCAGAACTCTGCGCTTTTGATTGCTGAAAAAATCGTCGAATACCTTAATCCTTAGTCATTTCTTCATACTCAGAAAGGGTCATACCTTCATGCCAGAGGTATTTTTGCTTTGCCTGAGCTCCTGCAACATCGCGTTCAAGAGTGTTTGCTGCACTTATTCCATTACAGAGCTTACAGAAAGTATCATAACCAAGCTCAGAATATCCCAGCAAAAATTCTGTTAGTTCTTTTTTATTTACAGTCGAGTTTAAATCATAGTAATTCGCCGGATTATCCTGAATAATTCCGGCAGTTACAGCGAACGAAGAAAAATTACAATAATAAACTCTGCCGTTTCTCAAGTTGCGCCATGGCTGCAAACCCCAGCATTTATCAGCTCTTCCGGCAAGTTTTTCATCTGACCATTTTGAATAATCTTCTGAAGCAGGGAAAAATTTGAAAAACTCCTGCTCTTTTTCATAATTCCTAAAATCAATCTGATTATTTTTTAAATGCTCAATAAGGTTATCTCTTGTTTTCTTTGTTCTTGGAACAGCCTTTGTATAATTATCCAGAAGCAAAATCACATTGTATTTTTTCAAAATCTTTGTAAGCTTTTCGTCAGGGACTAAAGTTCCGTTTGTAGCAAGCAAAATTTGACCAATTTTTGAGCCATAAGTTTCTGCAAGCCATTCAATATAATCTCCAAGCTGTTTATAAGATAAAGGCTCACCTCCGGAGATTTGAAAAAATCCGACCCTGTCAACAGTCTTAAAATAAATATCCGCTTCTTCTTTTAACTTCTCTAACGAAACCGGAGCAGGGTTTTGAAGAAAAGGTGTAAAGTTCAGGCAGTATTTACAGTTTAGCGTGCAAACCGTAGTTACAATAATACAAGTGTCTCTAACGTAAGTTTTATCCTCTTTGTACACAGAAAAAATTGACAAATATTTTTCAAAAAACTCGTTTGTCGAAAAAATCAACTTTTCAGGATATTTACTTTTCAAATAATCAGAAAGCTTAGCCACTAAAGTCATTTCAGAATAATGATAATGAGGAATAATTAAAGCATTTTTGTGATTTAAATTTATAAATTTCAAAGCAAATTTCATCAAATCACGATGTTTCAAAAACATTTTAGGAAGCTTAATAAATTCGATTTTTACATCAAGAAAGTTCAAAAAATCTCTGATAGGCTTATCAATATAATAATGAGTCTGGTTAAAATCATCACCTATAAATACAATCTTTTCAACTTCTCTAAACTTATTCCCGACTTCGTCAAATTCATGACCTTTATTCTGCCATTTCATACCTTTTTCCTCCTAAAAAATTTCTTTAGTTTTTGTTTCGCAGTTAAATGTTTATAACTGATATTAAAATCCCGAAAAACCTTATTCAGCTTATTTGGAGCAGCTGCCCAGGGAAGCTCAGCCAGATTTGCATCATAATCAAATCTTATATTTGTTATATTATCCGTAACTTTGATAACTTTGCGGTTTTGAAAATCAACTTCTCTGCTTGAGAATAAATACAAAATATGAATATCAACATTCGGAAATCTTTTTTTCAATAATTCATATCCCTGCTTCAAATCTTTTTGTAAAATTTCTTCTCTCATATCAGGACGTAAAATATAAGCAAAAAGCACGCTTCTGCTATTTTCAATCTGGTTTAAAAGCCTTGCAATTCTTCTGTCATATTTTTGTTTAACTTCATCAAAACTTTCTTCAAGCGGAGTATCCATTCTGAAATCATGATTAAAAACAATATCCGTTCTTGTATTTTTAAAAATTTCATTTGGATGCGTCTCAGCTCTTTTACCCCAGCTTATCAAATCTTCTTTGTCAAGCCAATGCTCAAAATTATTTACCAGTATTTTAACTCTGTCTAAAAAATTTGAGCCATACACCCAGTCAAATGGATAAGAAAAATACTGCAGTCTGCTATCTCTAAGCGTTTGAGTACAAGAACAAGCTGCACCTAATGAAACAAATAAATCAAATTTTTTCTGAAACTCTACTTTCTCAAATAGCTTTGCATCAATTTTTTGATAAAACTTCACATCATTCTGTTTAATTAAATCAAATTCTTTAAGCGAACTGGTATTGGAATGCAAATGTCTAATGTCCACATTATGCATTTTATAGTTTCCTAATCGGTTATTCATTTTGAACAAATAATCGTCACCGCACCAAATTTTTATATCATTAGGAATGTGATAAAAATTCTCTTTCCTCCCAAAAATCGCAGAGCCCCAGCAATTATCTCTAACATCAACCGGAGAAAATTTAATTTCACTTTCTTCAGGATAATCAATTATTTCAGTTTTATCACTTCGTTTTATACTATCCAGACCAAGAAGCCCGATTGTATTCTCTGCCAGAAAACTGTAAATTTGCTCAAATGAATTTTTTGGAAAAACAATATCATCATTCAAAATCCCGACAAATTCGTACTTACTCTCTTGTACACCCAAATTCCATGCCGGATTTACGTACAAATTTTTGTCAGGAACAATCACTCTTACTTTCTCAGAAACAGGAAAACCTGAGCAGGAATTATCAATGATAATTATTTCTCCTACACATTTACTCTCAGCCAGCTCGTCAATCAGAAGATTTAAAACCCTGTTATCTTTTTGAAGAGTCGGTATTACAATCGAAAACATACTAACCCCGCCAATAATACAAACTCAACAATACAAATCCAGAGAAAAATATTCCATAACAATTTATACTTGCGATACTTTTTCGCACGAATAATTTCAGAATTCATTCCAAATACTCTTTTATAAAACTCCTTGCTATTCAGATACAAATCCTGATGATTTTTAAAAATTTCTTTAAAAATTTTACTTCTTACTAAAAACGCGTCATTAGTGCGGGTATTTTCTGCAATCTGCCTGTAATGAAATAAAACTTCATCAATTCTATGAACTCCGGCTCCGTTTTTAATAAGCGAAATCCATAAATCCCAATCCTCGCAACCGATATTCATACACTCTTTATATCCGCCGACAGCTTCAAAATCTTTCTTACGAAAAAGTGCAGAATTAAAAATCAAATTTTGGAATATAATCTCATCTTTTGAATAATTTTGTAAGTTCCAAATCTTATTTTTAATACCAAAAAAATCTGCCTTACAGTAAACAATTCCTACTTCCGGTTTCTCTTCAAAAACCTGCAGAGCTTTCTCAACATAAGCCGGTTCAATCTTATCATCAGCATCCAGAGGCAGAATATATTCACCGCAACATGATTTTATTGCCAGATTTCTTGAATAACAAACTCCTCTGTTTTGTTTTTCATCAAAAAATAAGATATTTTTGTATCTTTCAGCATATTTCTGAATAACTTCCGAACTATTATCTGAAGAACCGTCATTTACACAAACGATTTCAATATTAGAATAAGTCTGATTTAAAGCAGACTCTATTGCTTCTCCAACATAAGAAGCCTGATTATAACAGGGTATTATTATCGAAACCTTTGGTAAACTTTTCATGAATAAATCTCTCGTTTTATAATACTAAACATTATATTTTTACCAAATATTAATGTTGTACTACATATTTTATACAGTAATACAATATAAGTCAAGCAAATTTATATAATGATATTGTATTTATTTTTCCAACAGATAAAAAGATAATAGAATTGTGAGAGAAACAAAAAACATAAAAAAGCTTTTAGGCAAAAGAATTCAAGAGCTTAGAAAGTCCAAAAAACTTACACAGGAAGAACTTGCCGAAAAAATCGGGATAGGCACTCCTAATATAAGTTATTTTGAGACCGGCAGATTTTCTCCTGCCGTAGAAACTATTGAAAAAATTGCAAAAGCTCTTGATGTAGAAATTTATGAGCTTTATATGTTTAATCCTTTAAAATCTATAGAAGAAATTCAAACTGAACTGGAAAATGTAATCCATTCTGATGAAAGGATTTTGAGAATGCTTTACAAATTTTATCTAAGCATTAAATAATTTCTTTTCCAACAATCGGCGCAATTTGTTTAATTTGTTTGTACAACAAATCGTACTGCCATGGATAAAGCGATTGCGCTCCGTCACAAACGGCTCTGTCAGGGTCGTGGTGAACTTCGATTATTAAACCGTCACAACCCGCAGCAACAGCAGCTCTTGACATAGGCTCAACCTTGTCTCTTAAGCCGGTTGCGTGAGAAGGGTCAATGATTACCGGAAGATGGCTCAACTTCTTGATTACAGGGATTGCTGTTAAATCAAGAGTATTTCTTGTATATTTTTCAAAAGTTCTTATTCCGCGCTCGCAAAGAATAACCTGATTGTTTCCTCCTGCCATAATATATTCGGCAGACATAAGCCATTCTTCATAAGTAGAAGAAAGTCCGCGCTTAAGAATTACAGGTTTATGCGCATGTCCGAGTTCTTTGAGCAAATTGAAATTCTGCATATTTCTTGCGCCAACCTGAAGAATATCAACGTATTTTTCAAACAACTCAAGCTGAGAAACTTCCATAATTTCGGAAGTCACAGCCATTCCGTGATTATCCGCAACACTTCTTATAATTTTCAAACCTTCTTCACCAAGTCCCTGAAAAGCGTAAGGACTTGTTCTCGGCTTAAACGCGCCGCCTCTGATTATCTTAACATTAGATTCTGAAAGTTCCTGCGCTGTTTCATCCATCTGGTCATAAGACTCAATCGTACAAGGTCCTGCAATCAAGCCTGTGTATTTGTCGCCGAACTTAACTCCATTAACTTCTACAACAGTGTCTTTACCCTGACAGGCACGCGCTGCAAGTTTATAGTTTGTCGTAAGCTTAATAACTTCATCAACCCCATGAAGCAATTCAAAATCTCTCTGGTCAACTTCTTTAACCCCGATAGCATGAACAACTGTTCTTGCTTCTCCATGAGAAACACGCGCTTCAAAACCTTTTGACTCAATAAATAACTCAACACGCTTAATATCTTTTTCCGTTGCGTGGCTATTCATTACAACTAGCATTTACGACATACCTCCAGTAAACATATTATAACTCAAAATATTTAAATTTTTTATAATACGTGATATAATGAAGTGAAATGACAATATTTGATGAAGATTTAATTCTAGAAACTATTAATATGATTAAGCTTCACAATTTTGATATAAGAACTGTGACGCTTACAATAAGCTTGAGAGACTGCCTGTCAGAAGACGTTAATACTGTTTGTGACAAAATTAAGTTCAAGCTTGATAAGTATGCAAAAAATCTGGTGAGCTATGCAAACGATATAGAAAACGATTATTCTATTCCGATTGTGAACAAACGGATTGCAGTAACTCCGATTTCTCTTGTTGGAGAAGCTTGCAAGCACAAAGATTACGTAAAAATAGCCAGAACACTAGATGAATGCGCAAATAACCTCGGAATAGATTTCATTGGCGGTTTTTCTGCTCTTGTAGAAAAAGGTTTTACTCAGGGTGATTTAGGTTTGATTGAATCTATTCCGGAAGCTTTAGCTTCAACTTCAAGGCTCTGCTCATCCGTTAATGTTGCAACTTCAAAAGCAGGCATTAATATGGATGCCGTCTTAAAAATGGCAGATATAATTAAACAATCAGCAGAGTTGACAGCCGACAAAGACGGTCTGGGCGCTGCAAAGCTGGTTGTATTCTGTAATTCAGTCAGTGACAACCCGTTTATGGCAGGTGCTTACTGCGGTTACGGCGAGCCTGAATGCGCGCTAAATATCGGTGTTTCAGGCCCGGGAGTTGTTAGAGCAGCGATAATGGATTTACATAAAGATGCGGATTTAGGAGTTTTATCAAATAAGATAAAGCAAACCGCTTATAAAATTACTGCAACCGGTGAGCTTGTAGGAAGAAGGCTTGCTGAAAGATTAAATATCCCGTTCGGAGTCATCGACCTTTCTCTTGCGCCGACTCCTGCTATCGGAGACAGCGTAGCGCAAATTTTTCAGGCGATGGGCTTGGAACACGCCGGTGCTCACGGTACTACAGCAGCTTTAGCAATGCTTAATGACGCTGTAAAGAAAGGCGGAATTATGGCAAGCTCTTATGTCGGAGGACTCTCAGGAGCGTTTATTCCGGTCTCTGAAGATGCCGGCATGATTGAAGCAGCAGCCAAAGGGTATTTGACTTTTGACAAGCTTGAAGCCATGACCTGCGTATGCTCGGTTGGTTTAGACATGATTGCAATTCCGGGAAGCACTCCGGCTTCAACAATCGCAGGCATGATAGCAGACGAAATGGCAATAGGTATGATTAACAAGAAAACTACTGCAGTAAGAATTATTCCGGCTCCAAACAAAAATGTCGGAGATAAAGTAGTTTTCGGAGGGCTTCTCGGAGAAGCACCAATTATGAAAGTTAACACACTTTCTTCAGAAAATTTTGTAAAAAGAGGCGGAAGAATTCCTGCTCCAATACACAGTTTGAATAATTAAAGGATAAAAGACAATGGCTACATTCAAAGATTTAGAAGACAGTTTGAAAAAATTTATGATTGACGAACAGGCTGACGCCCACAACGTCAGAAACATGAACATTACAAAATACAATAATATGAGAATATGGATGGATCCGGCAAAGTTCCAGCAACCGCATTTTATTGTAAGAATTTCAATTTCGGAAGCAGTTTTCTCTCTTGCTGACTGCTCAAAAATTAATGGCGGTCTTGGATTTGAAGAAAGACTCGTTATCAAATGGTTTGGCAGAATGGGTATTAAAGACAGAATCAGAGAACTCTGGGGCACAACTCAAGGTAACGAAGAAGAAGGAAAATAATCCCGATGCAATTCAAAGACTTAGCTGTAAATCCTGTAAGCGTCGTACTTCAGCTGGTTGGAGCAAAGTGGAAACTATTAATTATTCAAGAGCTTTTAAAAAAAGAGCTTAGATTTAGTGAACTTAAGAATAAAATCGGGTGCACAGCAAAAGTCCTGACGAACTGCCTCAAAGAACTTGAAGAAGACGGGCTTGTTATAAGAGAAGAATACGAAGGACTTCCTCCAAAAGTTGAGTATTACCTGACAGATATCGGCTACACTCTAAGACCGGTTATTGAGTCTATGCAAAAATGGGGCAAAGAGTACAAAAGGCTAAGAAAACTATTAGAAAGGATTAAAGAGCATGGAGATTAAATATCTTGGTCATAGCGCATTTGAAATCGAAACATCAAATAAAAAAATCTTAATCGACCCATTCCTTGTTTGTGTTCCAAATTACAAGCCTGAAAACATAACCAATATATTTGTCACACACGCTCACGGAGACCATCTTGGAAGCGCAATTGAAATTTCTAAATCAACAGGCGCACCAATTACCGCTGTTTATGAGCTTGCAAACTACTGCGCTAAAAAAGGCGCAAAAACAATAGACACCGGCTTAGGCGCGTGGATTGAATATAGCTGGGGAAGGGCAGCCGCCGTACCTGCTTTTCATTCAAGTTCAACACCCGACGGAGTATACGGCGGCTGCCCTTGCGGGTTCGTTTTTGAAATCGAAGGCAAAACAATTTACCACGCCGGAGATACTTCTTTAAGCTCTGAGATGAAAATGATTGGCGAAATTTATCAACCTGATACAGTAATGCTTCCGATTGGCGGGAAATACACTATGGATATTGAACACGCGGTTAAAGCAGCTGAATGGCTTGGAGCAAGCGAAGTCATCCCGATGCATTACAATACTTTCGATGCTATTAGAGTTGATATAACTGATTTTGAGCGCCAGATAAGAGAAATCGGCAAAATTCCGATGACTATGAAGATTACCCCTTAACATTTTGTAACATGAAGTCAATTATCCCTCCCTGAATGTTTTTAATAATATATAGGGAATTTAATAATAGGGATTAGGAGACTTCAATATGGCAATCGGAGCAAGAGATTACATTGACAAGTTACTTGTTAAAAAATATGCGGACGAAAAAGTTGATAACCATGAAGCAATGGAATCAATGGTTGACCCGAATAAAATGCTTGAAACAATGAACGATGTTGCAGCAATCCAGAGAAACATGTTTATGCTCTCTCAAAAACTTTATTCTGCCTGCTACGCAGTCAACGCAAGAGCTGCAAGATACCGCGCCAAAGAAGTTAATGAAAACGAAGCTTAAATATTCTTATCAACCACGACTTTATGCAGACCTTTCGGATGGTCTACGTTGCGCTTAAGCTTTAGGGCAGTTTCAAGCGCTATTTGCTGACAGATGAGAACATTTGCAAACATTTGCTGAATTTCGTTTTCGCAAACTACGTTTATATTGAAATCCGCTTTGATTTCATCTGAGCCTATTATTACAAGTGTCGGGTGATAATCTTCTTTGATTTTTTGTAAGTTTGCTTCCGAACGTTTAGAAATCTTATCAACAGCAATGTACATAAGAGTCGATTTATTGTTCAAAACCGCAACATGACCGTGCATGAACTCGCCTAAAATCGCAGCACTTATGTTTTTGTAAGAAGTTTCTTTAATCTTTAAAGCAGCTTCTTTTGCAAGCGAATATGAAATCCCGTCTGCTGTAATTACAATCAAGCTTTCTTTTGCAAGCTTTGAAGCCAGTTTTTTAATTTCTTTACGTTTTGCAAGCGCCCTGTCAATAACAGCCGGAAGAGTAAAGAGAGATTTCTTATAAACTTCTGCCGCTTCGCTGCTGTGGCGTTCAATAAGCTTTAAAGTAATCAAAATCAAACAGAGCATCTGGGAAGTGAACGATTTTGTCGCAGCAATTCCCTGTTCAACTCCTGCATAGCACGCAACTTTGTAATCACAGACATTCCAGATTGCAGAGTTTTCGTTATTCGTGATACAAAGCGTTGAAATATCCGGAAGCTCTTTAACTTTTTCTGCAGATTTAACCGTATCGCTGGTTTCACCGGACTGTGTGATAAAAATATAGAGAGTATTTTTATCATGCGGAATAACGTTTTTTAAAAGAAACTCGCTGGAATAAATTGCTCTGGATTCGATTTTCGAAAACTTTTCAAGCAAATCAACCGCAAATCTTGCGCAGTGGTAAGAAGAACCGCTTGCAACAAGAATAATTTTTGTAATATTTTCCGGCAGGTCAATCTTAACTTCGCCTGTTTCAGGATTGATGTATTTCATTAAAATATACGGAATGATTTTGGCTTGTTCGGTTATTTCAAGCTCCATGTTGGTTTTCACATTCTTTTTGAACATAAGCTCTCCAATCTTGATTTCAGCATCTTCATTTCTTCTCTGGTAAGAAACGCTGAAAAGCGCATAAACTCATACATTGCATCATCGTACGAATACTGCCCTCTCTCAACTTTCTGTATCCACTCTCTCACTTCTCGTGTCATCATATTATCATAAACCTTAACAAACCTTCGGAAATTTTCTCATTCCACATACTTTTTGGACGCACCCAAACATCACCTTTTTCTACATTTTGATAAACAACCATATCTTCGCCGGTTTCTGAATGCTTAGCAAGTGCAATAACTTCATAAACATTGCCTTTGTAATGCCTGTATTTTTTTCCGATAGTAATTTCCTGCATAAGTTGATTATAACATATTTTTTTTGTTTATAATAATTATGGAGGATAAAAATATGGCTTACACAATCGGATTTATCGGCTCTGGCAAAATGGCAGGAGCAATCATTAAAGGACTTATCAAAACAGGGTTTGCAAAACCTGAAGAGCTTATCGCATCTCAGGCTGAGACTGAGGGCGTTGAAGAAAAATCAAAAGCTCTGGGAATAAAAATAACTTTAGACAACAAAGAAGTTGCTAAAAATTCAAAAATAATTCTGATTGCAACTAAGCCAAATCAGGCGATTGATGCGTTAGAAGAAATCAAACCTTTTATCACTCCGGATAAACTTATTGCTTCGATTGCAGCGGGAGTAACGACAGAAAAACTTGAAGCACACCTTCTTGAAAACACACGTGTGGTAAGGATTATGCCAAACACTCCGGCATTAGTCGGCGAAGGCATGAGCGGCATGGTAGGCGGAAAGTTTGCAAAGAAAGAAGATTTAGACTATATTTACAGCCTGCTTTCAACTATCGGCAAGTGTATTATTGTTGATGACGAAGCTCAAATCGACATTGTAACAGCTATTTCCGGTTCAGGCCCTGCGTTTTTCTACAAAGTTATAAACGAAATTGCGCGCGCGGGAGAAAAGTTAGGCATGGATTACGAAAAAGCGCTTCTTTTAAGCATACAGACTGCAATCGGCTCTGCAAAAATGGCTTTGAATAGAGAAATTTCTATGGAAGAGTTGATTTCGAACGTAGCGACAAAAGGCGGCTGCACCCGCGTGGGAGTTGACTGTATGGACGAATACGACACAGAGAAAGTATTTTATGATGTAATCAAAAGTACGACAGAAAAAGCCTGCGCCCTGGTAAAGGGGTAAAGGGGTAAAGGGGTAAAGGGGTAAAGGGGTAAATGTATTTGGTCGGACAGTTAGACCTACAAACCGGTAAGTTAATCTATCATTTCTTTTAACACTTCATCAAACACGCTTTTCCAGTCACCGATTGATTTCTGGCGGAAGAGTTTTACACTGTTATACCAGTCACAAACGCTCAAATCCGTGTGCCACCTCCAGTTAACTTCATAAGGCAAAAGCACCCAGCACGGAATTCCCATTGCACCTGCAAGATGAGCAAGAGAAGTGTCGTTACAAATCACCAGATCCAAATTGCTCAAAGCCGCTGCCGTCTGCTGAAAATCTATTAAATCCTTGCCGATATCAACAATTCCTTCAAGCTCTTTTATATCCTCAGAGCCCTCAAAAGTCTGGAACGAATAATACTGCGTATTTTCAACTTCCATCAAAGGCTTGAAACAGCTTGTAGGAATAACTCTGTCCTGATCATAATAAGTGTTTCCCTGCCATTTAATCCCGATTTTAATTTTGTCATTATCAAAGAATTTTTTCTTATACTCTTCTTTAAGCTTCTTATTCGGTCTCAAATACCCTTCCGGATACGCAAAAACTTTGTCACCCTTAAGTCCCAGAAGGTACGGGAGGCTCAAAAGCGGAGCGTGAACATCAAACTCAATATCTTTTTCAGGAATAAACCTGTCAATTATCTCATCGTAGCCGAGTTGATTGTCTCTAAACAAAGGCACAAGTTGTTTTTGAGGCAGAAATAAGATTTTTTTACACCTGTCTGCAAGCAAAGGAATATACCTTGAAAACATTATCACATCGCCAAATCCGGCTTCGTAATAAACATAAATCGTTTTATTCTTTATGTTTTCGCCTTTCCAGAGCCTTTCTTTTGAAGCTTTGTCCGGATAAGTTTTGTTCTGCAAAGCGACTGCAGTTTCTCTGCAAAGCCTTGACTCAAACAGTTTCAAACCTTTAGCGTAGTCTTTCACACGCATTAAAGCAAGGCTCAGAAAATAATCCGTATCAATATCATTCGGGCGGATTTTCTTACAAATTTTTAACGCAGAAACAGCGTTCTTTGTCTCACCTTCAATACTGTAAAGATGGGAAAGGTTAAACCACGCTGTATAAGATGCAGGGTTGATTTTTAGCGCTTTATCATAATACTTAATCGCAGATTTTATATTTTTTAAGTTCTTATACGCAAGAGCAATATTAAACAGAAGCGAAAAGTTTTCAGGAAAAAGTTTAAGCACTTCGTCTTCGCGTCTTACAATATGTTTAAACAGCCCTGCTCTAACATAAGCCTGAAAAAGAGTTTCATAAAAATACTCAGCCGGATTTTGCTCAATCGCTTTTTCAATCCAGTTAATTGCAGAAATCACATCGTTCTGCTGAAGCTTCAAAACTCCAAGCAAATTATAAATCTCAGCATTCTTTTCATCAGTCAAAAGTGCTTCCTGATAAGCTTCTTCCGCTTCTTCAAGCTTTCCTTCCTGATGAAAGCAAAAACCTATGTTTATAAGCTCGTCTATTTTAGGCATATTTTTCTCTCTTCTGTTTTCATTTTATATGTTTATCAGCTTTATTTCAAGGGGGGTAAATGAAAGGGGTGGGCAGTAAGAACTACAAGCCGTGCGCAAAAGAGGGGGGGGAAGTTGTCATCTTATCGTAAACTTTCTTCAAAACAATTCTTCGCCTGATACGAGCTTCTGACAAGCGGTCCGATTTGGAAATTCTTAAACCCGACTTTCCGCGCAAGCTCTTTAAGCTCCTCAAACTCTTCTAAAGTATAGTATTTTGCCACCTCAAGATGCTGTTTTGAAGGCTGAATATACTGTCCGATTGTTACGATATCAACTCCGGCATGTTTGAGGTCAAGAAGCGTCTGTTCAATATCGTTTATTCCTTCGCTTAAACCGACCATAAGGCCCGATTTTGTCACAATATCAGAATTTTCTTTGATATATTTCAAAACATTCAAAGAACAGTCGTAATCACCCTGAGGACGCGCGTTCTTAAATACGGAGCGCACTGTTTCAATATTGTGGTTAAAAACATCCGGACGCGCTGAAATAATCGTATCGAGAGCTTTTGTATCACCTTTAAAATCCGGTGTCAAAATTTCTATCTTCGCATCAGAAACTTTCCTAATCTCTTCAATACAGTTTTTGAAATGTTCAGCTCCGCCGTCCGGCAGGTCATCACGGGTAACAGAGGTAATAACAGCAAACTTAAGTCCTAGCTCTTTTACAGCTTCTGCAACATGTTTAGGCTCTTCTAAATCCAGAGGTTCAGGACGTGCAGGAGAAATATTGCAGTAACGGCAGTTTCTTGTACAGACTGAGCCCATAATCAAAAAAGTTGCCGTGTTTCTTGAATAGCATTCCGCTTTATTCGGGCATCTTGCGCCTTCGCAAACTGTATTTAAGCATTTTGTCTTAAGAATTCTGCGGACAGTTTTTGTTGTCTCAGTATCAATAATCGGTCGTTTTAAATATTCAGGCAGTCTTGGCATTTTTAATCCCCTTCTTTATCATAACATACAATAAGGCGGTTTGATAAATCAAACCGCCCGGGGGGTAAATGTATATTTTTGAGGGGGGGGTAAATATATTGGGTTGGTTTTCTACCAGCTCGGAAGAATGTCTACGTGCGGGGGTAAATAATTCCAACTTGCAGTTTTACTTACCGGCTTGGAAGAGTGTCTACGTACGTAGTACTTCGTCTCGGAAATAATCAACCACTGTATCCATCACATTATCAAAGAAAAAATCAAGTTCTTGTGATAAAGTCGTCTCTGCCTGCGATTGTCTCTCCATCTGGTTAAATCTTGATAACATTTCATTTTCGATACGCATATTCAATCTATCCTTTCCTAACTGTCTGCCGGAGTTTTTGCTTACAATTTTTATATCGGCATTTTTTTCTAAAACTTTAGACTTTTTAAAATTTTTGTTACAATTATTTACATTCACAATATCTTCTTAATGAAAAAGTTATTATTGTCAAATTCCTGATTTTGTATTAAAATTAGCTTGTAATATTAGTATTTTGAGGGATATCATTGATGAAATTTGTTGCAAATAAAGACGATTTACTAAACGGGATTAAGATTGTAGAAAGAGCAACTGTTGTAAAAGGCTTACAGCCGGTTCTTGCCAATGTCTTAATCGAAACAGCAGGCACAAATCAGATTAAGCTTACTGCAACAGATTTCGACCTTTCAATCATTACTTTGATTAACGCTCAGGTTGAAGAAGAAGGCAAATTCACACTTCCTGCTAAAAAACTCGGCGAAATCCTCTCAAGACTTAATGACGAGCTTATCAATCTTGAACTCAACGGCTCAACTGCAACAATTACAAGCAAAAAATCTAAATTCGACATAATCGGTATCTCAGCAAATGAGTTTCCTCAGGTTGAAGAAAACATTGCCGAGACTGACTGTATGGAAATCGAAACAAGACCGTTTACAAAAGCAATCAGAGAAGTTGTTTCAGCTGCTGCAGGATACGAAACAAACAACCTTTTATCAGGAGTTGTATGCGAAGTTAACAAAAATGTTTTAGAAATGGCTGCAACAGACGGTAACAGGCTTGCAAGAGTCAGAGAAGTTGTTAAAAACACTTCAACTGATGCAGAAACAGCGTTTGAAATGCTTATCTCTTCAAAAGTTTTATCTGAGCTTTCAAAAATTTCACTTCTGGCAGATTCAGAAACAATCAAGATTTGCAAAGAAATGAAAAAGATTGTAATCACAATCGACAAAACAAAAATCGTTACAAGGCTTATGCAGGGTCAGTTTCCGAAATATAATCAGCTTATTCCGCAGACTTTCCCGAAAGAAGCAACTGTTAACAAAAGCGATTTGATTTCTGCTCTTGAAAGAGTTGCTGTAATGGTTAACGAAAAGAACAGCATTGTTAAATTTGAGTTTGCAGATAACACACTTAAGCTTTCCGGAGACTCTCCTGATGCCGGAAACTCTCAGGACGAAATCGATATCAAATACATGGCAGAACCTTTAGCAATCGCGTTTAATTACAAGTTTATTCTGGAGTTCTTAAAGATTGCAGAGTCAGAAGAAATCAGCATCAAGTTAAACTCTTCGCTTTCAGCAACGGTATTTGCGCCGGTTTCTGATGAAGATTACCTGTATCTGGTTATGCCGGTACAGCTGAGAGGGTAAGGGGGTAAATGAAAGGGCTTAGTAGTCAAGCCTATAAGTTAGTAAGAATGGTGAAAAAGGGTAAACGAAGGGGTTGGACAGATAGACCTACAAGTTAGTAAGAATGGTGAAAAAAATGGGTAGAGCTTTTAAATTCGGAGATAATATTTCAACAGACCACATCGCACCGGGAAGGTTGTTTCATTTAAGGTCTGATTTACAGGAGTTTTCTAAACACGTGCTTGAGGACGCTGACGAAAATTTTGCCAAAAACATGAAAAAAGGTGATTTTGTTGTTGCAGGTAATAATTTCGGTCTGGGCTCTTCCAGAGAACACGCTCCGCAAATTATTAAAATTGCAGGCGTAGGTGCTGTTATTGCTAAATCTTTTGCAAGAATTTTCTATAGAAACGCAATAAACATCGGGCTTCTTGCAATTGAATGCGACACAGACGGAATTGACGCAGGAGACGAGCTGGATTTAGACATAAAAGCCGGAGTATTGAAAAACATTACAAAAGGCACTACAACAATGATTGAACCTTTGCCTGACGTTATGATTAAGCTTCTGGAAGACGGCGGCTTGATTGAACATATTAAAAAGAATGGCGATTTAGTATTGGGCTAGTAAGTAAAAAGGAGAAGATATGGGATTTATAGATGATAATACACAAACATTAACCTGTCCGGCATGCGGAAAAGAAATGAAAAAATATTTCTTACAGGACTCAAACGTAAACATTGATATATGCTTAGACGGATGCGGCGGCATATTTTTTGATAACAGAGAGTTGGAAAAGTTCGATGAAAAACACGAAAATGCTGATGAAATCTTTGCGATTTTAAAAGACCAAAAATTTATTGAAGTTGATCAATCAAAAACAAGAACCTGCCCTTTGTGCGATATTCCGATGGTTAAACACGGCTCAGCTTCAGAAGTTGAAATCGACACATGCAATATTTGCGGCGGTAAGTTTCTTGATTATGGTGAGCTTGAAAAAATCAGAAACCAAAAAATTCAGGAACCTATGGTTTGGGCTGAGCTTTTAGAAGAAGATAAAACTCCAAAAGGTAACAAAAGACGATTGTTCTTTGAAAAATTCGTCAAAAGATTTATATAAATAAAAAGGCGGGAGGTTTAAAAACCTCCCGCCTTTTTATTTACCCCTTTAATTATAAACCCTACAGATAAGCCAACTTAATAAAAATTGAACTTATTACAAGAGAGATAAGAACTACGAGGATACCGTATTTCATAAATCTCAAGAAAGCAATCGGATGACCTTCTTTAGCTGCAGATTCAGAAACAATTACGTTTGCTGCTGCGCCAATCATAGTAAGGTTTCCGCCTAAGCAAGCACCGAGTGATAAGCACCACCAGAGAGGTACAGTATAATCTGCGCCCATTGATTTCTGGATTTCAACAAGCATCGGTGACATTGTTGCTGTGTAAGGAATGTTATCAATGATACCTGAAATGATACCTGAAGCCCAGAGAATAAGCATTGAAGCTGCTTCCTGAGAACCTTGTGTAACGCGCAAAATCCATTCAGCCATCAATTTGATACCGCCTGAAGCTTCCACACCGCCTATGATAATGAATAAGCCGATGAAGAAGAAAATTGTATTCCATTCAACATCTCTTAAAATATCGGTTGGTTTTTCAAATAATAGAAGGAAGCTTGCGCCAAGCATAGCTGCTACACAAGTTTCAATATGAGTAATATCGTGAGTTACAAAACCTAAGATAACAAGAGCAAGCACTGAAATTGAACGAATCATAAGCGCTTTATCAGTAATTGTTTTTGAGTTATCAATGTTTGCAACTTCTTTCATTTTTTCAGGGTCAGCATGAAGCTTCTTTTTGAAAATAAGAGTCAAAACAGTAAGCACAAGAGCTAAAATTATCGCAATCGGCAAAGTTAAGTTGTACACAAAGTCCATAAAAGAGAACCCTGCAGCTGAACCGATAATAATATTTGGCGGGTCACCGATTAATGTAGCTGTACCACCGATATTTGATGAAAAGATTTCAGTCAAAAGGTAAGGCAGCGGGTCGATTTCAAGTTGTTTAGCGATAAAAAACGTAATCGGCATAATCAAAATAACTGTTGTTACGTTATCCAAAAATGCACTTGTTACGGCTGTAAACACACCCAGAGCTGCAAGAATAGCAATCGGGTGACCTTTTGTGTGTCTCAAAAGTTCGTTTGCAATGTAGTTAAATACACCGCTTCTTGTTGTGATGCTTACAATAATCATCATAGAAACAAGAAGGAAAATTACGTTAAAATCAACAAAGTTGATAAAATAATGCGGATTTAAAGCTCCGTCAACAGCTTTTGTCTGGCTAACAAGGCCAAGAAAAATAGTCACGCCTGCACCGAGAAGCGCAATCGTAACTTTAGGGATTTTTTCAGCAGCAATAAAGATATACGCTAAAATTAATAATCCCGCAGATATCAGCACATTGTGAGCTGATACAAAGTTGTGAATTAATTCCATATCTTTTTCTCCTCTATACAGGTTTAATTCTAGCATAAAAGATTTTCTTTATGTTAAGATTTTCTATATGAGTGCAAATTTTAGTTTTCTCAAAAAAGTTGATAAAGATTTATTTGAAATAATAGAAACCGCGGAAAAACTTTACCGCGACGAATACTTTGAACAGTGCATGACTCAGACCAGAAGGTTTGGAGAAAGTATCTGTAAAAATGTTTTAAATAATAAAAGAATTCCTGACAGCACATTTGACAACATGCTTGCAACTTTAAAAGATAGCGCAAAAGAAGTTCAGGAAAAAGAATTTATTGAAGATTTATATTTCTTGAAAAAACACGGCAATAAATCCACACACGCGGTAAAAGTTCAGCACGACGGGATGGAAGCGCTTGAGTGTTTAAAAAGAGCGTTTGAAATTGCAATAAGCTACTGCGTTTACAACAGAGGCGGAAGCAAAAATATTTTAAAGCTCAGGTATGATGTTGAACTATTAGTTACAGGTAATAAATCAAAAAAAAGTCTGGCAGAAAAATATAAAGAAGAGAAGAAAAAAACTGCAAAACCGGTTAAACAATCTTATAAGATGAAATCAAAGAAACAAAAAACCGGAGTATCAAAATTCTGGATTTTTGTCGGAATTTCCGCTATTGTATCTGCAATTATGCTGTTAATTATTTTAGCTGCAAATTTATAAGACTAAATCATCAGCCCCTTGAGTTCCGCCAAAAAACAGGTTTTTAAAGAATGCTTCTGAACCATCCTCGTTATAATGAGTTATCTCAACTCTATCACCTTTGATTGTCTCAGTCTTAGGAGTACCTGTTGTATTATAATACCTGATTGCCCTTGTTGCGTTAACAAAAGTTAGTTCTCCGGATTTATCCATAAAAAACTCAGCTTTAGAATCTTTTACTTCAGGATGAGAGAATACTAAGCTCATGTGGCGTTTTGCGTCATAGTTTTCGTTTAAATAATTAAAAAATCCATACGGTCCGTGGTTAACCAAACTAAACACCGGCTCATTATTTTTTTCTGCCAATGACAAAACTGAGTTTTCTTTTGTCATTTCAATTATTGATTTCACTTCCAAACCCGGATTTGGTTTCCACAGTTGATGCAGAAAACCGCGAAATCCATATCTTTGATACAGTATGTCAATTACAGAAAACACCGGAGTCGTTTTAATCTTTTTATCTTTTATAACCGCTTTATAAAGATTAGCGAAACCCTCCTGCATTTCGTTTATATTTGCAAGATATTTGAACGAATATTTTTCCATTAATGTTTTGACAGACTCTGTTTTCCCTTTAAAACAAACTGAATCAGCAGGTTGGGCCATATTAGATTTTTGTGAATTAGTATTCTTAATTTTTTGCCCTGTAAAAACTGTATTAACCGGACAGTTGATTTTGTTGATATTCATAATACACACTCCTTGAATAAAAGCTATCATGGATACAAATACAAGTCAATAAATCGGATGCAGTTATATAACTGCATCCGATTTGTAACTAATTATTTATTTCTTTATTCCTTAGTAAACTCTGCATCAATTACATCGTCATCTTTGTTTGAGTCTGATGACGCAGCGCCTTCAGAGTTTGCTTCACTTTGAGCTTCGCCGCCTTCTTTTTGAACAGCTTCGTAAGCTTTTTGTGAGATTGCAAACATTGTCTGCTGAAGTTCTTCTGACAATTTCTTAAGCTCATCAGCAGGCTTGTTTTCGTCTAAAGCTTTTTGAAGAGCTTCTCTGTGTTCAGTCAATTTCTTAACATCTTCTTCAGAGATTTTACCTTCAAAATCTTTTACTATTCTTTCTGAAGAAGCTACCAGTGAGTTAGCATTATTCTTAACTTCTGCTTCTTCTTTCTTTTTCTTATCTTCAGATGCGTTAGCTTCTGCTTCTTTAACCATCTTATCGATATCTTGTTCAGAAAGGTTTGAAGAGTTTGTGATTGTAATTTTCTGTTCTTTGTTTGTTGCTTTATCTTTAGCAGAAACGTTTACAATACCGTTAGCATCGATATCAAAAGTAACTTCGATTTGCGGAACGCCTCTCATTGCAGGAGCGATACCTTCAAGTCTGAACATACCTAAAGATTTGTTATCAGTAGCCATCGGTCTTTCACCTTGAAGCACGTTAATATCTACAGCTGTCTGGTTGTTTTCAGCAGTTGAGAAAACCTGTGATTTTGAAACAGGGATTGTAGTGTTTCTTGGAACCAGAGCTGTCATAACACCGCCTAAAGTTTCAATACCAAGAGTCAACGGAGTTACATCTAAAAGAACGATGTCTTTAACTTCACCTGCCAACACACCTGCCTGAACAGCAGCACCAACTGCTACAACTTCATCAGGGTTAACTGATTGGTTAGGTTCTTTTCCTGTGTAATCTTTTACAAGCTGCTGAACTGCAGGAATACGGGTTGAACCACCTACAAGAACTACTTCATTGATTTCATTTTTGCTCAAACCTGCGTCTGATAAAGCTTGTTCAACAGGTTTTTTACATCTTTCCAACAAATCGTGAGAAAGTTCTTCAAACTTAGCTCTTGTAAGAGAAAGTTCTAAGTGTTTAGGGCCGTTTGCGTCTGCTGTAATGTAAGGAAGGTTGATTGAAGTTTCTACAACTGATGAAAGTTCGCATTTTGCTTTTTCAGCAGCTTCTTTAATACGCTGCATAGCTTGTTTATCATTTGTTAAGTCCATACCTTCCTGTTTTTTGAATTCTTCGCAAATCCAGTCAATAATTTTCTTATCAAAGTCGTCACCGCCTAAGTGAGTATCACCAGATGTTGAAAGAACTTCGTGAACACCGTCACCGATTTCAAGAATTGAAACATCAAAAGTACCGCCGCCTAAGTCAAATACAAGAACTTTTTCTGCTTTATCTTTTTCAAGACCGTAAGCAAGAGCTGCTGCAGTCGGTTCGTTTACGATACGTAAAACATCAAGACCTGCAATTTTACCGGCATCTTTTGTTGCCTGTCTTTGAGCATCGTTAAAGTAAGCCGGAACTGTGATTACTGCAGAAGTAACTTTTTCGCCTAAGTAGCTTGAAGCGTCATCAGCAAGTTTTCTCAAAATCATTGCAGAAATTTCTTGCGGAGTGTAATCTTTGCCGTCAATATTCTTTTTGTAATCTTCGCCCATGTGACGTTTGATTGAAGCGATTGTTTTATCAGGGTTCAAGATTGCCTGTCTTTTTGCAAGCTGACCTACTAATCTTTCACCTGTTTTTGAAAAACCCACGATAGAAGGTGTTGTTCTCATACCTTCTGCGTTAGCAATAACGGTTGGTTTTCCGCCTTCCATTACTGCTACAACTGAGTTTGTTGTTCCTAAGTCAATACCAATTGTCTTTGCCATATTTTATAATCTCCTTTTTGTAAATTAAATTTCCTTTTTTACCTTACTTTTATTAAACCACTATTTTTCAAAAAACCTTAAAAAATAAACAAAAAATTAATAATTTATTTTTGTTGAATTTTGTTTTAAATGACAGGACAACTGTTCGGTAGTGTAAATTTTTCTGTACAAAGCTTCTTCAGGCCACTTTTCTAAGCGGTAACCTTTGTTCAAAAGAGACTGCTCAACAAATAATCTGGTTGCTCTTCCATTACCGTTAACAAAAGGATGAATTCTTATTATTTCAGAAAAAAGATTAGCTGCTAAATCAAAAGTATCCATTGTATCATAGTTCGCATTTAAATACTGCTCAAGTTTTTCCAAATCTTTGACAACATCTTCGCTATTAGAATAATCACATGCCGGTTTCTTACCGGTCTGCTTGATGTGAAAAATCTGCCTGACGATTTCATCAGTCTCAGGTGTACGCAGCCTGCCTGTGATATGCTCTTCTCCCGGTGTATTTTTGAGAACTGTTTTATGCAGCTCAATCAAATCCTGAATGCCAGGCTTCCGGTTTTTTGCAGACTCAATATATTTATACGCTTCTATCATATTATTTAAAGAAATCTTTTGAGCTTTACTACTATTTGAACAGGTGCGGCTGATACAAATTTTATTTATTAAATCTTCACTCAAATCCGGAAATCCTGAGCTTGTTTGACATTCAGGAATATTTAATAACATAAGCTCTTTTTTGTACAAAACTTTTTCCAGCGGATTTCGGGCGCTTTTCGAAATTTCTTCCTTAAATTTTTCGTTTTCAGGCTCAACTTTGATAAATATATTGTACAAGCGTTTCTTTGTTGTGTAGAATATCTCTTTGTCAAACAGTTTTGTCAAAGCAGGCAGCAGAAGCTTTATATCATCGTAATCTTTAAGTTTATCAAGAAGAGCATCAATTATTTCCGGAAATTCTACTTTTGGCTGGTGAGGAGCTTCAAGTATTTGTTCAAAAACCGGTTTTAAAAGATTAAAATCAAACGTATCGAGCTTTTTAATCGCACTAATACGCTCTTTAATACTGTTTCTGTAATTAACAGCCGTTTGTATAATCTTAGACTGATTTACCGCGTCAGCATACATATCAAGAAATTTTTGGTATCGTACAATAAGCTCATCACCCTGCCAGAAATTTGAAACCAGAGAATACATCCCTTTCAGCTGTTCAATATTTCTTTCGTAACCGGACTCTTTACCTGCCTGAATGCATTTTAAAATAATTGTATGAACTGCTTTTTGCCATCTTAATTTTTCTGTATCCGTAAGATTTTGCAAGTGCTCTTTATGCATTATAAAATCACACAACACAGGATAGAGGCTGTCGGCTCCGTGTTTTTTATTAAAATCAACATCCTTGCCGTAAACCGGTTCATTAACCTCCGGGGTCACAGGGTCAATCAAATTAATTCTGCGATTTTTTACATCAACAAGAATATTATTCGGACTTATGATATCAAACTGAAATCCGCGTTGTTTGCAAAATTGTTTTATTTGAGTATATGCGAGCTTAAATGATTTCAAAGGAAAACTGCTTAAGCTTTCATAATTTTTCAGTGCATTCAAGCTTTCTTCTCTGCTTACAGAAACGTTTCGGAGGGGAGGAAAGTTTTCTATCCCGATTCTCTGCGCATAATTATCAACCCCGACACTCCTACCTGTTTTCTTTTTCACGATATCAATTTTATCCGGTATACAAAGAACAACTTCTTCTATTAAATCTAAGTAATTTCCGGAAGGTTTTACAAAGGAGCTTTCTAAATCTGTGTTCTGAAACAATTTCTTATACACCCGTATAACATAGTCTTTAAACCCGGGAAAGTTGTATCCTTTTTTCGACATCCCTTCTCCTAATAAATTTGTCTTATCATTTATTGCCCGAATTATAGTATCTTTTAGGGGAATATCTTTCATTTTCCTGTTATACAGACGTATAAATGATTCACTTTTACCCTGAAAAGGCAGGTCAGTGTATCGTTTTTTCTGCATCATCGGAAAGAAATTAACTTCCATGGAAACTCCTGTTTATTTACTCAAAACTTATAAAAAATAATTTTGCCAATTATGTTAATATTTGTAAATCTCTTGTTAAAAAATTTTTTGAGAAGTTTTACAATACCATGCGCATTAATCAAAATAATGTTAAAGTTTCTGTGATTCTCCCGATTTATAATCAGGAAAAATATCTTGCAAAAGCTTTAGACTCTCTAAAAAGCCAGACTTTAAAAGACATTGAATTTATCTGTGTAAATGATGGTTCAAAAGACCGTTCTTTAGATATTTTGACTGATTACGCTTCGAAAGATAACCGCATAAAAATAATTAACCAGCGAAATCAAGGCTGCGGAGCTGCAAGAAACAACGGATTAAAACTTGCACAGGGTGAGTACGTTGCATTTTTAGACCCTGATGACACATTTGCACCGGAAGCTTTAGAAAAACTTTATGCAAAATCAGAAAAGCAAAAATGCGATATGCTTGTTTTCAATTTTCAGAGGGTAGATGAAAATGGCAGCATACTCGGGTGTTTCAATCTTAAAAATAAATTACAAAGATTTTTTAATATAGAAGAAAACCGGAACTTTCATTGGAGAGATGTTAAGCCCAGAATTTTATGCGGAATGCACCCTGCTGCGTGGAATAAATTTTACAGAAATGACCTTATACAAAAACACCGGCTGCATTTTGCAAAATCTAACCTTGCAGAAGATAACGTGTTCGTAATCGGAGCTTCTTTGAATGCAAAAAATATCGGGTATGATTCGGGATGTTATTACAACTATCTTATTCACGATAACTCTGCAATACGCAGCCACTCAGATAAAAATTTCTGCATATTCAAATCAATTGATGCAGTAAAAAAACTCATTCAGAATATGGGATTGATGGAAGAGCTGCAGCAAGAATTTGACGGATATATTTTCAGGTTCATTTCTTACCACATAAAACAGGTCGTATCAACAGCAAAGTTTAAACAGGTTTGTGAAAAACTGCTTACTCCTTATCAAAATAAAATGCTAAATGAAAGATACGCTGCCAACTCAAAAATTTTACCTTTATTAGAAGCTTTAATTGCAAAAAAATTAAAACATTTGTAATCTGGACTTTAAAGTTTTATTGAACTACACTTTAAATATGATTTACTTAGACGCAGGTACGACTTATTCAAAAATAATCACTGACTCACCTGATTTTGAGGATGAGTATTTATTTTCTAAAAAAGAGAATAAATATTACTATGTCCTGCCTTCGTCTGTTGTAAAATCTTTAAACATTGTACCAACACGCTCTTGCGGCCACATGGCTAATGCTAACGAAAACGAAATTATCGCACTTGCTAAAGGAGCAAAAAAAATTAAAGAAATCGAAGAAGCAAAAGAAGCTACCATTCTTGATTTAGGCAGCCGTGACGCAAAATGGATAAAGTTTAAAAGCGGAAAGTTTCACGATATGGATTGGAATACTTCCTGCGCAAGCTCTACAGGAGCAACTGTTGAAATGCTGTTAAAATTCTATAATGTTAAGCCGGAAGAGTTAGATTTTACTCCCGATAAATTTGCTGTAACCTGCGGAATTTTCGGGATGGAAAAAATTATGGACTCAATCTCATCAGGAGTAAAACCCGCTGAAGCTATTTCAAAATTTGTTCACGGAATTGCGTTTAACGCCTGGAACTTTTCCAAAAAACCAGAAAAAATATACCTCTCAGGCGGTTTTTGCGAAAACAGGTGCTTAGTTGACTCGCTTAAGAATTACTGCGAAGTCGAAACTCTCGGAAGATTTATTTTATGCGAAGGGCTGGAATAAAATGGAAAGATTAGAAAAATATTACAACCAGATTAAAAACTCACCTTTGTTTTTCGGTATGAACGACGAAGAGTTAAGAGGGCTTCTTGAATGTTTCAATGCACGTGTCAGAAAGTATGAAAAAGAAGAAATGATTATTCGTCAGGGTGATATGATTACGAATATTTACCTTATTTTAGACGGCGAAGTCAACATTGAAAAAGACTCTTACTGGGGAAGAAGAATTATTATTTCTCATTTAGGCAAAAATGATAATCTTGCGCTTTCATTTGTCGGCTCAAAAAATGTCGAGTCAAGCATTGATGCAATTACAACAAAAGATACTCTCGTTTTGATTTTGGGTTACGAAAAATGTACCTCAATGTGCCAGAATGCCTGCACAAGGCACAAAGTTTTAATCAACAATCTTTTTCAGATTTTATCAAAAGAAAACATCGAGCTTATTCAAAAAATTGAAAATGTTTCACAAAAAACGATTAGAGACAAACTTTTAACATATCTTTCAAACGAAGCTCAAAGGCAGCATTCAAACAGTTTTGATATTCATTTCAATCGTCAGGATTTAGCAGATTATTTAAATGTTGATAGAAGTGCGATGAGTTTTGAGCTTTCCAAGCTTCAAAAAGAAGGTTTGATTGAATATAATAAAAACCATTTTGTATTATTGTCACAATAATGGTAAAATCTAATTATGAGAAAGATTTTATTGACCTTAGCTTTTTTAATACTCTCAGCACCTGTATTTGCAGACGTAAGCTTTATTTACATTAACGGTTCAAACAATAATGATGAAAAAATGAAAACCTGGTATGAAAACGGGGTTCAAAAACTCCATCCGGTTTTAAAAAAGAAGTTTGAACACAACTCTGCAATCAAGCATTATTACTCTTCTTTAGGCGGACTAAAAATTAAAGACGAGCCTGTAGTATTTTTCTGGGGCGATAAGAGCGAACGTGATTTAGCATTTGTAAAAAGCCAGCTTGATGTATCGAAGGCAATAAGTTCATCCGGCGCATATATTGCAAGGAGCCTGATTGCGCAGTATTTGCACGATGCAATCTGGGTACAAAAAACTCACAATATGCTCCCTATTTTGGAAGAATTAAATGAAAAAATTAAATCGGAAGAAAGTGACGATGTAATTCTGTACGGGTATTCTGCGGGAACATTCGTAACTTATGAATATTTGTTCAACAAGCTTAGATACATTAATCTTGAAAATATTTTTGAAACATTAAAAATGGATGATGAGTTTTTGGAGTTTGTAAAACAAAACCCGCGCAAAGATACTTGTATTTCAGCGCTTTCTTATGATTACGCAGGAATAGGTTCAGTTTCGGAAGCAGGGCATATTATTTTAAATCAGGATAAAGAAATGCTTAAAGAGAACTACCTTAAGCTTGACGAAATGACAGAGCTTGCCTGCGCTCCGGATAAAAAAGTCAGAGGAATAGTGAACTTTGCAAGCCCTCTTGTACTCTTCTATTCAGACCTTGCAGACTCTGATTATGAGCTTAATTATTACAACAAGTTAATGACAAAATATATTTTTGAGAACGGAATTTTTTGGATTACCGTAAATTTCCGCGAAGACCCGTTAGGTTTTCCGACAAGCAGAAACCTGACTGTAAACGAGATTTCAGACAGGCTCGGGCTTCAAATCGAAAACCCGTCAGGAGTAATCTTTGACGACTCAAGTGTGTGGAGCAAAAGAATGTTTGCATTTGCGCACACTGCTTACTGGAGTGCAAAAGGAACATTCTCAAAAGCTGTAGTAAAAAGTTTCGTAAACGGGTACAAGTTCCAATACGACCCTGAATATCAGGCAAAAGTCTTGAAAAAACATAGTAAAAAGATGGAATTGTAAGGTTTTTATGATAGAATGGGAGGGGGAGTTGATAAATTGAAGTGTGGTGAAAAGGATTAAAAAATGGATGAGCAGTTAGAGTATTTAAAATCTGTTAAGTTTGAGAAAAACTTAAATAAGCTTAACAGAAAATTGAAAAACAAAACCGTTGTTATTTATGGAACAGGCATTTTATTTCAGAAAATCTTAAAAAATTTCGATTTATCGAAACTCAACATCATCGGAATTTCAGATAGAAAATACCTTGATGCGGATGAAGGCAGGGAAGAGTTAGGATACAAAATTATTCCGCTAGAAAAAATTGCCGACTATAAACCGGACTACATTCTTGTTGCTACTTTGAAATTTTTGAGTATCATTGACGATTTTCAAAACAACCTGTTTAAAGGCAAAGGCATAAAAATTCTGCCGCTTGTTGATAAACCATTTTTAACACTACTAAAGGAAATTTTTGAGTGAATATAGCAATAATTTTTGCAGGCGGGGTAGGTCAAAGGCTTTGTAACAGCAAAGACTCTATTCCTAAACAGTTTTTAGAAATTAATGGTAAGCCCATTCTTATTCATACGCTTGAGCATTTCCAAAACCATCCTGAAATTGATAAAATTTATATTTCCGTACTCGAAAATTATATTGACTACACCAAAGAGCTTGTCAAAAATTTCAAAATCAATAAAGTTAAAGGGATTGTAAAAGGCGGTAAATGCGGTCAGGAGTCTATTTATAACGCTTTAAAATGTGCACGGAGTGAAAATCCGGATGATTCAATTGTGCTTATCCATGACGGAGTCAGACCAATTATTACTGAAAAAGTAATTACAGACAATATTGAAAGCGTAAAAAAATACGGCACAGGAGTCACTTCAACTCCTTGCTATGAAACAATTCTTGTAAGCAAAAACGGTGATATTCCGCAGCACGTTCCGCTTAGGGAAGAAACTTATGCAGCGCAGGCTCCGCAAAGTTTCAGACTCGGAGAAATATTGGAAGCACATGAAAAAATAAGAAATTACGACGGAATTGTCGACTCATGCACCCTTTTTCATATCCTGGGGCGTGAAACAAGACTCGTTAGAGGAAATTTCGGGAATATTAAAATCACAACTCCTCAGGATGTGTTTATTTTAAAAGGTATTTTGGAGTTCAAAAAAGAGGCTGAAAATGTTTAAATTAGCAAACAAAATACGTCAAAAAGATTTGGAAGAGCTTATCCAAAACCCGATTTTTAAAGAGTTTAAAAACTGCACCGTAATGGTAACCGGAGCAACAGGACTAATAGGAAGCGAAATTGTATTTGCATTTTTATTATATGGCGGAATAAAAGTTGTTGCTTTAGTCAGAAACCTTGAAAAAGCAAAAAAAATTTTTGGGTGCGCTTTAGACAATCCGAATTTGGAGATTATTGTACAAGATATTAACACCCCAATCAATTATCAAAATTCTGTACATTATATTGTGCATACGGCCAACACAACATCTTCTGCAGAAATGGTAAAAAATCCGGTTGAAATAATGCTAACAATTATCAATGGCACAAAAAACATTCTGGAATTTGCACATAAAAAGAAAGTAAAATCGCTCTGCTATCTTTCTTCTCTGGAAGTTTATGGAGATGTAGTTTCAGAAGAAAAGATTTCGGAAGATTACTTAGGAAGCTTGGATTTAACTAATCCAAGAAGCAGTTATCCTGAAGGCAAGAGAGCCGCAGAATGTCTTTGTGCTTCATACGCAGCAGAATACGGAGTTAGAGTTAAAATAGCAAGGCTTACCCAAACTTTCGGAGCCGGAATTTCAAAAGAAGATAACAGAGTTTTTGCCCAGTTTGCAAAAAGTATTATTGAGAAAAAAGATATCATTCTGCATACAGAGGGCAAAACTGTTAGGAATTATTGTTATTTAACTGATGCAGTTAGTGGAATTTTAACTATTCTAATAAAAGGTACAGATGGCGAAGTATATAATATTGCTAATGAAAATACTGCAATTTCAATTAGAAATATGGCGGAATTGGCAGCGAAAAATTTTAATAGCAGAATTACGTTTAATCTGGACAATGAAAATCGCGGTTATAATAATTATATCAAACTTTGCCTTGATACATTAAAGCTAAGAAAATTGGGCTGGAAACCTTATATAGATTTACAAGAAATGTATCGCCGCACCATTTTATTTATGGAGGCAGAGCATAATGTTTAAATATTTTATAGTATTTTTTGTTATGAATTGTTATAAAAATTTTTATAAATTTCTACCTTTCAAGTTTTTTCCTATAGATAATAGAAAAATAGTTTTCGCTAATTATAACGGTTTAGGATATGGCTGTAATCCTAAATATATTGCAGAAGAACTGTTAGCACAAAATACAAATTATAAATTAATTTGGCTTGCAAATCTCGATAAGCATTCATATAAATTTCCTAAAGAAATAAAATGTGTAGAAATGAAATCATTAAGAGGGTTATATGAGCTATTCACTGCAAAACTCTGGGTAGATAATTATCACAAAGTAAGCATGCTTGAAAAATCTCTAAACAAAAGAAAGGGACAGTATTTTATACAAACCTGGCACGGTTCTTTTGGAATAAAGAAAATCGAAGGTGATTTTCATGCATTAAAAAGTAACAAAGGGTGGTATCAAAATGCACTTAAAAATGCTGAATTACAAGATTTTCTTATTTCAAACAGCCAATTTGAGGATGATGTCTACAAATCTGCATTCTGGAATAAAGGAAAAATTTTACGTCTGGGACATCCTCGCAATGATATTTTCTTTAGAAAAAATGAAAAATTAAAACAAAAGATTTTCAATATTCTTGGCATAGATTTGGATGACAAAATATTGATATATGTACCAACGTATCGTCAGGGATGTGCATTAAATAATTATAATATTGATTTTGACGCATTAAAACAGGTGTTAGAACAAAAATTTGGCGGAAAGTGGAAAATTGTTATAAGGCTTCATCGCAATATAAAATTAAGAATTGATTTTAATAATAAAAATTTTCTTATCGACGCAACAGAATACGATGATGTACAAGAATTATTAGCAGTATCAGATGCTGCAATAACAGATTACTCAAGCTGCATTTTTGATTTTATGCTCTCAAAAAAACCGGCATTTATTTATGCAAATGATATTACAAAATACAATAACGAAAGAGGTTTTTACTATCCTTTAGAAGAAACTCCTTTTTCTATTGCAAAAAATAATGTTGAATTGATTAATAATATAAAAAATTTCAGTTCAAAATCATATATTGACTCTGTTGACAAATTTTTAGAACAAAAATTGTCTGTTGAAGATGGTCATGCTTCGTTACGAGTAGTACAACTTATCAATGATTTAATGAAAGGATAGAAAGTGAAATTAAACATATTAGTAAATATTTTAAGATTCAAAAATAATATTTTTAAATTACTGAGCAAAAATAGAACATTTTACGAAATCTTTGTATTGAATGCACGCAGAAAAAATCATGATAAATTAAGGCAAAACGAACTTGATACAGTCTTAAAAGCACTAATAAAACAAGAGCCTTTTCCTTTGCCTACAGCAATAGAAATAGAAACTCTAAACAGATGCAACGGTGATTGTGATTTTTGTCCGGTTAATAAACATTTGGACAAAAGAGAATACAAAGTTATGGATGACTCTCTTTTTAATTCAGTCATATCACAGCTAAAAGAATTAAATTATAACGGATACATTTCTGCATATTCAAATAATGAACCGCTTTTAGATAAAAGAATTTTCAAGTTTGTTGAACATATCAAAAAAGAATTACCAAATGCGAAGAATTTTTTATTCACAAACGGACTGCTTTTAACATTGGAAAAGTTTCAAGAATTAATATCACATCTTGATTATATGGTAATAGATAATTATTATGAAGGCGAAAAACATCTTGCTCCAAAAATTAAAGAAATTGCTAATTATTGTCTGCAGTATCCTGAATTAAGAAAAAAAGTAAAAATTCAGGTTATAGATAAACATATGCTGCGAAATAATCGTGCAGGAAATGCTAAAAACAGAAGACACACTTATCATATAAAAAGTTCTTGCTTATGGCCATTTTCTCAAATGGTTATTCGCCCTGACGGTAAAATTTCATTATGTTGTAATGATGCATTAGGACAAATGACAATGGGTGATCTAACGCAAGAAAAATTGATTGATATTTGGAGAGGTGAAAAGTATGTTGAGCTGCGCAATGATTTATTAAAATCAAGAAAAAATGTAAAATTATGTTATAATTGTGACAGTTTTGGCTTAGAGAAAAGAGATAATGTGCTTAAAATGTACAATATTGGTAATAATTGGAATGAGATTGAAAAGCTAATATAACGGAGGATTGAGAGATGTATAAATTAGAAGAAGAGTATAACAAGATTTTTAAAGGACTTCCAGAAAATGCTAAAATTTGCATTTACGGCAGTAACGATATTGCAGAAGAAATTTATGAAGTACTTAAAAAATTAAGATCAGATGTTGAAGTTAAATTTTTTATTGATTCGAAAAAATCCGGCACATTAAAAGGTTTGCCTTTATATTTGGCAGAAAATTTAGATACGCACATTAAGGAAATAAATGCCGGCATTGTAGCTTCTTTTTCAGCAAGATTCTATATGGAATTTCTTTTAAAAGCTTTCGGACTTAAAAATATTGTTATGGTATCAGAAAAAATTGTAAAAACAAAAAATAAAACTGTTAAAATAAAATATGATGTTGAAAAAGCAGCTAAAGTATTTAAAACTCATGGAGAAAGAAATCTTTTTAGATTTCTGGCAAAGGCTAGAAATAATAAAAAGAAATATGCTTATCAAATTCACACGTATTATCAAAAAAAATATCCAAACAGAATAGACCTTTATCCATTTGAACATTATTTTGAATTTTTAAACAAAGAAGCCATAACTACAGCTATTGACGGCGGTGCTTGTAACGGTATTCATTCTTTAATCATGCTGCAAATGCTTCCAAATTGTAAAAAAGTTTACACTTTTGAACCTTGTTATGAATCATTTAAGAATAATTTATTTGATAAATTAATAAAAAGTAAACCCGAAATTGAAATTGTAGAAAAAGCTTTGTGGAAAGAAAATACCAGCTTACAATTTAGAGAAGAAAGCCATTTTAAGGCTGCTTCTGCTGTTGTAGAGGTTAAACCAAACATTCAAAGAGAAGCACAAATTATTAATGTTGATGCAATAACAATTGATAGTTTTGTAGAAGAAAATAACATTCAGAATATAGACTTTATCAAGATGGATTTAGAAAATGCCGAACAAGAAGCATTAAAAGGCGCGGAAAAAACAATTCTTAAGTTTCGTCCGCAGCTTGCTATATCCATTTATCATTCTAATGCTCAATTCTATGGTATACCTGTTTATTTAAAAGAATTACTTCCAAACTATGAATTCAGATTGGGACATTACAGACAAGACAATACAGAAACAGTCTTATACGCTATACCTAAAGAATTAGCCAAGAAATAAACAAATGTATTCAAAAATCATTTTTGCAGCAGGTTTTTGAGCAGAATAAAAACATTTTTCAATAATCTCAAGACGTTTTGGTTTCAAAACGTCTTGTTTTTGCTCTAAAAATTTTACAGCTTCTTCAAAGCTATTCGCTTCATAAAACCCTTCTCTAAGCTTCTCTCCAAAATCGTCAAAAGGTGCACGGTCAGGACGATTTAAAAAGATTATCGGGTTTTCAGACGGAAAATATTCTGCAAGAAACGAAGAACAATCTGTTATCATAACGTCCGAACTTTTGAACAGGTCAAAATAATTTCCTTTATCATACACACTCGCGTTTGGTAAATTATTCCACTCCCGAATAAATCCGTCATAATCAATTCCGGAGTTTAAACAAGCGTTTCTCAATGCAGGATGTGGTTTTAGAACAAAAGAATATTCTTCATGTTCTTTTGCAAACTCCAAAAACTTTTTGTAATTATCTTTAAATGTCGACATCCTCA
The DNA here is from genome assembly GCA_948684385.1 of uncultured bacterium. Lineage (GTDB taxonomy): Bacteria > Cyanobacteriota > Vampirovibrionia > Gastranaerophilales > Gastranaerophilaceae > CAG-196. The sequence continues at coordinate 1,831 of CAPQCU010000003.1, read as the reverse complement.
GACCATCGTTATTAATCGAATGATGCGGTGCCCAGATTACGCAGTACTTCCGGGGGCGGGGGGGAGGAGGCTCATTATAACAATCAAGCTTCAACGACCCGACCGCAACAAGGCTCTCATCATCCATGCCTGTAGCTTTTTTATAAAACTCGTTGTGATAAGGACTCTCAGAAAAAAATCTCCAAAGAGACGAATAAACTCTCTTCACCAGATTGCTTCCCCACTCATCAGGGCTCAAAGTCGTGTAACCATAAGGTACAAGGCAGGTAAGCGCATATTCTGAAACTTTTTCAGGATGGTTAGTACCCTCCAAATACCACGGCTGCTCATAAAAAACAATATCCGGCTGAAACTCTTTCAAATCCCTGTTTTGTTTTTTATCATAATCATACCCGTCAACAGTTGGAATTCCGGCTTCTCTAAAAAATTCCGCATTCCCATCCTGCGTAAACTCTACACGGCTCTTCGTAATTATCGGAAAAAGAACGACCGGCAAAACTTCAAAACGGCTGCCGCTCAAAAACATTTTATACAGAGCACTGTAACTCCATTTTGCATTTTCCTCACATATAAACAAGACTCTGATTTTTTCCTTGTTTTTTAGATTTCGTAAAACTTTTTCATAATTCTCTTTTACATTTACTCTGCGAGGCTCTGTGTACAAAGGTAAAATCTTAGCCTCAACATCCAAAGAGCTTAAAAACCGCTCTATATTGGAATAATTCGGCGAAGCAATTAGAATATAATCGCATTCAACCTTGCTTAAATCAGACGGTTTGATTACCTGAAATCCTTTATACCCAGCCTCCAGAGAAGTTTCATACCTTAAATCCGAAACCCCCGTAATATTAAAATATTCAGACAAGTTAAAACTATTTGTAAGGTTATCGAAATACTCACCATTACAATAAATTACAACTTTTTTACCTGCACAAACATTTTTAAGTTTTTGCAAATAATTTTTCAATTACTTAATCCTCTTCAAAGATGACAGGAAGTTGAAATTAATCACATCTCCGTCAACTTTTGTTAAAAATACCTGCGCATCATCTTCTCCGACTTTAAGTTCAGGAATTTGTGAAAGTTCGGAAGAATAATAATTAGCATCAGTCCTTCCGCTTGCAGAAATTCTGTTTGCAATACTATTCAAAGAAATGTTTCTTAAGAAACCTGCAAATCCTGTATCTTTGTCAGAAAATTTCGTATAAATCCTTAAAGTCGCATCATTAGTCTCTAAATCATATCTTCCAACAATATAAGTCGCTAATGTATCTGCTGAAGACCTTATTTGCATTGGCATAACAACATTATCTACAATCTTTAGCTCTCCTGCAATCTTGTCAAACTTTCCGTTAGGAATTGTAACCAGATCACCTATTGTAGTCGGGCTAATCATTGCAAGCGGATTTCTGAAGAGAGAAGCAGCCTTTAAAAGATATTCCACATATCCGACTTTTTCAATCGTTCCGTTCTGAATATCAAACTTAATATCACCGTTGAGCTTTAGAGTTTCATCAGTATTAATCTCAATCAAGCCTCGTGCTTTTCCGGAAATTTCACGAGGAAGCCCTAATACCGCAGAAGCCATAACGTCAGAGTTGACATCTTTGACTCCAAGTCTCAAATAATACTTATTCTTTATTAAATCCGCCTTAACTTTTAAAGTCGAAATTCCTTCTGCAATATCAAACTTATTAGAATGAAGCTCTAAAACTCCGTCTTTGTCTAAAGTAAGATTTGCATGAAGATTGCCAAAGTTAACATCTTTATATTTACCCTTTTCAAGGTTTAGCATACATTTTTCTATAACGACAAGTCCTTTAGTAAAAGT
>CAPQCU010000002.1 GCA_948684385.1 uncultured bacterium | reverse complement strand
GTCCTTTGTGTTTTAATAAATGTATGGTGTAGAAAATGAAAAAGGAGTGTATACTATGACGACAATTAACCCCGTAACAGCGACTCAATCACAGGCAACAGCTTTTAAAGGCAAAAAAAGTTTAGCAAGAATGGTTGATAAACTTTCAAAAAAAGATACTATTCCATTGAAAATTATTGATCAAATGAATAATCCAATATCAAGAGCAGTACGCGAAGGCCGCCCGAAAGAAGAAATCAAAGAAATGTTAATTCGAGATGCAGCCACTATAGCTGTTTACCAAATGGCTGAGAAAAAGGCCGCTGAAATTGCAAAACAAGCGGCTAAAAATGCGTATAAAAAATAGCAAAAGCAGAATTGTATAAGCAAAAGAACCTCAACAGAGGTTCTTTCTTTTGTGAAAGGGTTTGCTTGGTTTTCTTGTTATGAAACTTTAAAATTATTATTGTAAGCTATAACAAGTTGAATTCTATTATTTACTTTGTATTTTTCATATATCTTTTTGATTTCAAATTCTGTTTCACTGCGTGAAATGTTAAGTTCACCAGCTATTTGGTTTTTATTTTTACCTTCTATAAGCAATTTAATTATTTCTTTTTCTTTCAAAATCAACCTTCTAGTTTATTTGTATAATAAAAATTTTTTATATTGTATCGGTTAGCTGGCTAGTATTATTAGTGTAACGAAATGTAAAGATGAATTTTCTGATAGATATAAATGACTGGAATTCACTGATAATGCTAGATGTGATGTGATGTGATGTGATGTGATGTGATGTGATGTGATGTGATGTGATGTGAAAAATGATGCGCAATTTTAGAAATTTATGAGGTTTTGATTATATATGCGTATGATGTAAGACAAAATATAAAGGGGATTTATTATGAAAAATTTACAGGCTATTATTGAAGGTTTAACGTCAAAACAGCTTCCGGCTTTTTTTGAAAACTTAGCAAAGCAATTGAACTTTCCGTTAAATACATCAAGATTGAAAACGGGTATTGTTGAAGGTCGTATATTAGGCATTGACGATGTCGGAAATTTTATTGTTACAAGCGGTACTCGTTTAAAAAATGGTGATATAGCGACAATTAGCAATTTAGGAACAAGATTTGGAGTTGGGAGTAAAGTTGTTCCAAAAGATGCTGCAGTGACTGAACGAGGATTTCTTGAAAGCCTTGCTACTCAATTCAAATCTGCGGGGCATGATATGAATGTTGATAGAATGAAAACCGGAATTGTCGGTGGAAATCGGGTTGGTATTGATGACACCGGCAGATATATACAAACAACTTTTAGTGAAAAATTAGCTGATGGTTCTTATGGTACGATATCTACTTATGGAAAAATGGAGAGTGCTTGCAGCAAAATTATTCCTGGCGGGGCTTTGCGTATATAATATGATAAAACGGTGGGAAATAAATTCCCACCGTTTTATTGTTATAATATTTAAAGGAGGGAGTATTATGTTTACTGAAAAAGAAAAAATGCTTCAAGGACTTTTGTATGATGCTAATTATGATGAGAGTTTAAAAGCGGAGCGTATAAAGTGCAAAGTTTTATGCCAGAAATATAATAATCTTCAGTATGATAATTTTGAAGAGAAAAATTCAATTTTAAAACAAATTCTTGGAAAAACAAAAAATAGTTTTTTGATAGAGCCTAATTTTTATTGTGATTATGGCTATAATATAGAAATTGGTGAAAACTTTTATTCAAATCATAATTTAGTAATTTTGGATCCTGCAAAAGTTATTTTTGGAGACAATGTATTTATTGGTCCTAATTGCGGATTTTATACAGCATCACATCCTTTGGAAGCAGAAGAGAGAAACAAAGGTATAGAAATGGCAAAGCCTATAAAAGTCGGGAATAATGTTTGGTTTGGCGGGAATGTTACGGTTCTTCCGGGTGTAACTATTGGTGATAATTGTGTAGTCGGTGCTGGAAGTGTTGTCGTGAAGGATATTCCTGCCAATTCTGTTGCCGTAGGTAATCCCTGCAAGTTGATTAGAACTATATAATACCAGTTTGTAGTTGCAATACCGACTTGGCAGTGTATCTACGTGCGGGGGTAAATACATTTGGTCGGTAGTAATACTTATAGACTTGTAAGAATATTGAAATAAAAAAAAGAGCCATAAAGGCTCTTGGAATTAAGAATAGCTGGAAGTATGAAAAAGATTTAATACAATTATTAAACCTAAATTACGGGTTCAAATCTATTACCATGGGGGATGATTTTATATTACCCGACAAGGCGAAAAAAAGACCGGTTTAAACCGGTCTTTTTTTCGCCTTATTCATATTCAACTGTAATATTATCTCTGTAGCACGCGTAGCTTCCGAGTCCTGCAAAGAATGCACTGACACCGATTAAGATGTAAATAGCTCTTGTTACAACAGACATGTCTCCAAAAATTCGGGCTACTAAGTCGAAGTTAAATATACCTACTAACCCCCAGTTAAGAGCTCCTAATAATACAAGAGCAAGTGCGGTGTATCTGATAATGTGTAACATATTCATGTCTCCTTTCCATTTCCATTTTTATTATCACCCATGTGGAAATTTTTAAATTAGACTTTTGTATTAGTCTGTATTAGCCTGATTGGAGACAAAAAAATACCGGCTTTTGCCGGTATTTTTTTTAATTTTAGTTAGTAGGTTTGAATTACCAACCCCTTCATTTACCCTCTTTATTTACCCCTTACCTCTCTCAGCAATGTACTTGTCCATTGCTTCTTTTGAAATCTCTACAGTATCTTGAATTAGATTTCCGATTACTGCATCTGATTGTCTTGCCATTTGAATGCATTTAACTGCGTACTGAGCTTGTACTTCCGGGGTTAAGGCGCTTCCGCCTACTGAGCTAATATCCATAATATCCTCTTCTTAATTTGTGATACCTTAATATTAACACTTTTTACGGAAGATTGCAATACTATTTAATTTTAAAAGACACATTTGCAACCGCTGTAACTTTCTTGTCTATTGAAGAAGAGTCATTTACTCCAATATCGGAAACATCTGTTGAATCAACCGGTGTTATTTGATACACGCCCATACGAACTGATTGAATTTTGCCTACGCTGTTGTGAGTTGCTTTGAGCATAGAAGAAGCTCTGTCACGTGCATCGTTTGAAGCTTTTTCAAGAAGCGAAACTTTCAGCTCAGGAAGTTTTGAATACGCATAAGATGGTGAGTATACGTTTATGTCTACACCTTTATTGATAAGGCTTGTAATGTCATTTGAAATTTCTTTAATCAATTCAACATTATCAGAGCTGATTGTGAAAGGCTGAGACAGATTATAAGATTCCGGAGTGTTTGTGTAGGCTCCGTTAAAATCTCTTTTGTAATTATAATAGCCGTTTACGGTTCTTCTGTCGATATTTTTAATTTGTTTTTCTTTCAGGTATTCTTCAACAATTTTAATTTGAGATTGCATTGCTGTGTAAGCTTCTTGTTTTGTTGTACGTTTTGTTACGATATCAAAACTTAACGAACCTGAGTCTGATTTTACAATTTCGTAAGCAGAGCCGGTTACAGAGATTACGTTATTTGAAATGCTTGATGCAACCATTTTTGTTGAAACAACAAGTCCAAGTGCGATTAGTACGCCTAATGAAATGATTTGTAATTTTTCGATTCTTTCTAACATTATTTTCTCCTTTATACATTTCCTGTTGAGCTGTTTCTGTCGTCTTCAAGCTGTTTGAGCTGTTTCGCGTCAACTTTTTCATCAACAGAGTAGTTTGTAATTCTTGGTACTTCTATATCTACATTAACATCAGCATCAACCATTTCAATATCTGATTTGGTGAATTCTTTTATCTTACCGTCCTCAAATTTTACTGCTACGGCATTATTTAAGAATTGAATATAACAAACTTTTCCCAGCCCTGCAGGAGTCATAACTGTTGAACCTACTGGAGGCATACCTTTTGCGGCTTCGATGTAGTTTGAGTATTCGTAAGTCAGACAGCATAAGAGCCTTCCGCAAGTTCCGGAAATTTTTGAAGGCGCGATTGGCATTCCCTGGTCTTTTGCGAGCTTTACGTTAATTGATTCAAATTTTCTTAAATAAGAAGAGCAGCAGAAAGGCTTTCCGCAGATGCCGGTCCCGTCCATTATTGAAGATTCGTCACGAACTCCGATATGGCGAAGGTCTATGCGCATTCTTTTGAATACCTGTGTTAAATCTTTTAAAAGTTCTCTGAAATCGACACGCTCCGGAGCTGTGTAGTAGAACGAAATTTTTCTTCTGTCGAATGTAATTCTGCACTGAACAAGGTTCATGTTTAAGTGATGCTTTTTGACTAAGTCTTTGCACTTGAAAAAAGAAGTTACTTCTTCTTTCTTAAGCTCTTCTAAAATCATCATATCTTCTTGAGTCATTATTCTGATAAACTCAAAAGGAGCCGGAGTTTTTGAAGAGCTTTCAAAAAGCTTTGCAACATCTTTGTTAACGAGGAATGCTTTTAAGACTTCTTCGCCTTTTTCTGTTCGGGCGAGGATTAAAGCACCGTCGTCAAGGTTTATGTTATCAGGACATTTTAGAGGAACGAAAGTATTTTTAAGGTATTTAACCGCGTATTTAATCATAGCTTTCTTCCTTTTTGAGTTTTCTGTTCATAAGCTTAGATAGAACTTCCTGCGGTGTAATATCTGTGTAAACAGCTTCGTAAATAGCGCTTGATACAGGAACTTCAAGCCCTAGCTTTTCTGCCAGATCGCAGACTGCTTTAGAAGTTTTAACTCCTTCTGCTACTGAACCTAATTCATTTAAAATATCATTAATTTTCTTTCCTTTTCCGAGCATTGCACCTACTGTGTAGTTTCTGGACATCGGGCTGGAGCAGGTTGCAATTAAATCGCCCATTCCGGATAGCCCGTATAAGGTAGACGGATTTGCGCCGAGCTTAACTGAGAGCCTTACTATTTCTGCCATCCCGCGTGTTAAAAGAGAGCCCATGCAGTTGTCGCCTAAATCCATTGTGTGTGCAAAACCGGAAGCAATGGCAATTACGTTTTTTAAGCTTCCTCCGAGCTCAACTCCAATTACGTCTGAGTTTGTGTAGAGACGGAATTTGTTTGGAACATTGCAGGCTCTTTGGACGAACTCAGCTGTTTCCATATCTTCGCAGGCAACAGAAGCTGCGGTTGGCTTGCCTTGAAGCACTTCTTTTGCAAGAGTCGGGCCTGACAGGATTACAACTTTCTGCTCAGGCAGTACGTCTTTAATAACTTCTGACATACGCATAAGGGTGTTTAACTCGAGCCCTTTTGAAGCGTTTACTAAAGGTACGTTTGGATTGATTCCTGCTGCTTTAAGCTGTTCGCAAACCGGACGAACTCCGCCTGTTGCGACAACTGAGAGTATTATGTCAGCTCCTTCAATTGCTTTTTTTAAGTCAGAGGTGAATTCAACTTTCTTGTCTAACTGTACTTCAAGCGGTTTTGAGCAGTGTTTATTTACGACTAAATCTTCGTTTAAATCGCATTCTCTTCCCCAGATTACGATATCTTCAAAATTGTTGTTCATTAGCCAGGCTAATGTTAATCCCCAGCATCCGGGCCCCAGTACAGTTAATTTCATTGGCAACTTCCCCTCTTTTTGTCCAACATTATTATACCATAAAAATTGCTTATGTCTTGACAAACTTATAAAATTTATTGTAAAGTTATATTAAGAATTATGATTTTAAATTACCCCCCAAAACAGAAGAAAGTGAGTTTGAAAGGTGCTGTTCAGATTAATCGAAACAGTTTTTTTATCTGTGCCGATGAGTTTGGCAAAACCTTTTTGAAAACGGGGAAAGATGAGCGTCTGCATAAGTCGCTTGTGAAAAACATGATTAAGCTAAATCCTTCTATAAAAAATTTGTTGAAAAAGTATAAAATCAAAGCTTCTATTGATACCGGAACATTGAAAGAACTTACCGGCGGGCACATGAACGAAACTTGCAATGTTGCGGTCGGAGTTTATTCAATGCTTCCTGAGCATTTGAAGGCGGAAGTTGACGAAGATAAAATAAAAGAAGCCTCTATGCTGCACGATTTAGGGAAAGTTCTTATCCCTTCAAAGATATTGAAAAAGCCAGCTAAGCTTAATGTTAAAGAGCGTGAAATTATGAACATTCACTCGACTCTGGGGTATGAGCTTTTAAAGACACAAAGTATTTCGGAAGAAACATTGGAACTTATCAAATATCATCATCAGAATTTGAAACATACAGGCTATCCTGTTTTAGAAGAAAGCATTTACCCTTCTGATATCGGAGTGCAGATAATTTCTATTGCGGATAAATATTCTGCTTTAAGAGAAGCGCGCGTATACAGAAGAAGGCTTACGCGTGTTGAATCGCTGCTTATATTGTATGGAGAAGTCAGAGAAGGCAAAATTCTTCCTGAAGTTTATGATGCGCTTGTGAATTACGTTAGTCAATTTGATTGTTAATCTTTTATTTTCTTTATTGTATAATTTTACTAAACAGAAATAGAGAGGTAGGAATTATGCAAGTTTCATTAAACTGGTTGAATGAATTGGTAGATTTAAAAGATATTGATGTAAAACAAATTGCTCACGAACTTACAATGAGCGGATTAGAGGTCGAAGAAGTTGAAGAGGTCAGACCTAAGTTTACAAATATCATCACTGCAAAGATTGAAAAAATCGACAATCATCCGAACTCAGATCGCTTGCATCTTGTTACTGTAAATACCGGCTCCGGTTTAAAAACTGTTGTGTGCGGCGCACAAAATATTGAAGTTGGTCAGGTAATTCCTTACGCTTCTGTTGGAAGCAAGGTGCTTGACAGGAAAACCGGAGAGCAGTTTGAACTTACTCCTGCAACAATCAGGGGGGTTGAGTCTCAGGGTATGCTTTGCTCTGATGATGAACTTGGAGTGTCTGACAGGAATTATCAGGAAGAAGACGGTATTCTTATCTTGAACAGACTTTTCCCGAATGTCGGGCTAGGTTTGAATGTTGAAGATGTTTTGGGGTTTGAAAAAGACTTTATTATTCACACAGCTCCGACTGCAAACAGAGGCGATCAGGTTTCTGTAATCGGTATTGCGCGTGAGCTTTCTGCCCTGTTTAACAGAGAAATGAAGTTTGAATACGCTTCCCGCGAAGCTGAAAAAGCGGATTTCAAAGTCGAAATCAAAGACAATGATGTGTGCAAATACTATTCTATCGGGGTTTTGAAAGGAATTACAATTAAACCCTCTCCTGATTGGATGCAAAAAAGACTTGTATCTTCAGGAGTCAGAGCAATTAATAACGTTGTAGATATTACTAATTACGTAATGTTAGAGTACGGAACTCCGCTTCACGCTTTTGATTTGGATAAATTGAACGGTTATTTGTGCGTAAGACGCGCAGTAGAAGGCGAAAAGCTTGTTACTTTAGATGAAGTTGAAAGAGAGCTTCACCATGACACCGTTTTGATTGCAACAGAAAAAGAACCGGTTTGTTTAGGCGGAGTCTTTGGCGGAGCAAACTCTGAAATTGACGATAATTCTAAAAACATTGCGCTCGAAGCTGCTTACTTTACACCGCAGTCAAACAGAAAAAGCTCAAGAAGTGTCGGTTATAAATCTGATGCCTGTGCAAGATTTGAGCGCGGAGTTGATATAGAAGCTGTTAAACCTGGACTTTTGAGAGCTGTTGAACTATTAGAAAAATATGCTGATGCGAAGTTTGAAGGTCTGGTTGAAGCCGGCATGAATAAGCTTGAGCCTATTGAGATTACTTTAAGATATTCTCAGATAAGAAGAATTTTGGGCTGTGATATTGAGCCTGCAAAAGCTCTTGTAATTCTTGAAAAATTAGGGTTTAAGATTTTAGGCAAAAACGAAATGGCTTGCAAAGTTCTTGTTCCTTCATTCAGAGCTGGAGATGTTACAAGAGAAGTTGATTTGATAGAAGAAATTGCAAGAATTAACGGATACGATAAAATTACTCCTACTCTTCCAAACAGAGCAGGAATTGCAGAAATTTCACATTCAGAACGTGTGATTGCCCGTGTTCGTGAAATTATGCAAGGCGAAGGTTTAAACGAAATCCAAACATCTTCTCTGATTGGTGAGCCTTTGTTGAAGCAGTTTAATGTAAACTTTAACAAAGAAAAAGCTGTTTATGTTCAAAATCCGTCTTCAGAAGAGTATACAATGCTTAGACAAACGCTTATGGCAAGTGTCTTACAGTGTTTAAAATATAACTACGATAACGGTCAGAAAAATTTCTGGTCTTACGAAATCGGAAGAAGTTATGTTAAAGTTTCAGAGCCTGATGAAAAATGTTCGGGAGTTAAAGAAACTCAAATTCTTGCCGGAGCTGTAACCGGTGATATTCAAAACTCAATGTGGCAGCAAACAGGAGAAGTGGATTTTTACACAATTAAAGGTATTGTTGATAAAATTCTTGCTGATTTCGGCTTGACAAGACGTATCAAGTTTGAACTTCTGGCAGATTCTGCTTTAGCAAAAACTCATACTGTAATGCATCCTTACAAATCTGCTGTCTTGACTTTGTTGGGCAAAAAGCCTGAAATTGTTGGTTATTATGGCGAAATTCATCCGGAACTTAAGAATAAGTTGAAACTTAACCAGAATGCTTATGTATTTAAGCTTGATTTGGATTTGTTTATTAATGCTGTAAATAACAATGTTGTGAAGTGCAAAAAACTTCCGCAGTTTCCGGAAGTTCAGAGAGACCTGGCAGTAATTGTACCTAAGACAACAAGTTGGGACGAGCTGGAAAAAGTTGTTAAAAAAGGTGTTGATAACAAAGTTTTTGCAGGAGCTGAAGTATTTGACGTTTACGAAGGCGAGCATGTTCAAGACGGATTTAAGTCAGTTGCTTTCAGGATAAGAATGCAGGATAATAATGCTACGATGACGGATGAAGCGATTGAAACTCAGATGGCAAATGTTCGTTCTGCGCTCAAAAAAGCAATGCCTGAGCTTAATTTTAGAGAGTAAACAATATGAAAACGAGCTATACACAAAGAACGCTGGAGTTTCATAAGATTTACCGTTCTAAAATCTTACCGGATATTATGCAATATGAGGATGAACGTAAGAAACGGTATATTTTTACCAGTATAGTTTATGGTGCTGCTGTTTTATGCGGTTTAATCTTTTTTGGAACCTGCTTTCTACTGGCAATAGCTGTGCCGCTTCCGGAAGACTTTGTTATACCGGCTTTTGCGCTCTGCGGACCGGGGTTTGTGGTAATGCTTATTTGTTCTTTTGTTGTAAAAAATAAATATGGCATTAAAAAGTTTAAACAATCTTTAAAAACAAAATATCTTCCTTTATTATTAAAAGTGTTTGGAGACATTAAGTGGTACGATGCTAAATCACTGAGGTATATCATATCTGATGGGTTGCTTTATGGCAGCGGGTTGTTTTCAAATTTTGATGGGAAATACAAAGACGACCAGTTTGAAGGTGTATATAAAGATGTTACGTTTAAAATCAGTGAAATAAAATTAGTTTCCGGTAAGGGTAAAGGTGATTACAGTGGTTATATGGTGCAAGTTTTTAAAGGAGTAATAATTACTTTTGACTTTAATAAAACTAATCCATTAATGTTTGCTCCTACGGTAATTACTACGAAAGGTGATTTTAAAACAGGCAAATATAAAGATATATGCTATTATTCTATACCAATTATGATTGGTGTGCCTGTTGCATTAGAAATTAACTGGCAAGTCGGGGTGATTTTTGCTGTAATTTGTTTAATAGCAATGCTGCCGTTTTTAAAAAAAATGCAAGAAAAAATGTTTAATGACAATATCAAACTTGAGGATCCAGAATTTTCTAAAATGTTTGAAGTAACATCTTCAGACGAAGTCGAAGCAAGGTATTTGATTACAACAGCTTTTATGGAAAGGTTTAAGAACTTAAACACAGCTTTTGGAGCAAAGAATGCAAAATGTTCGTTCTTTGAGGATAAAATAATGTTTGCAATAAGCACGGATAAAGATGTCTTTGAAATCGGCAGCTTGAATAAGTCACTTGAAGACCCTGAATCAATCAATGAGTTTTACAACGAACTTTCGTCCATTTTAGATATGATAGAATATTTCAAACTTGATGAAAAAATCGGCTTGTAGTTACATAGAAAAAATGCTAATATTAAAAAAAAGGATTAGCGAATGATTAGTTTTGAGAACCTGGAAAATGCATTTCAAACGCTTCAAGTTTGTTATAAAGATTTTGACTCTAATCAAACTTCTAGTTTTGCTGAGTATATTGCAGATTCCTGTGTCAAACGTTTTGAATATACTTTAGAAGCTGCGTGGAAACTTGCAAAAAAGATTTTTATACAAAAATATGGTAAAACAGAGTCTGAACTTAGTATGAATAATATTTTTCGTTTTATGCAAGGGTACGGGTACTGCGAAAACTGGGAACGCTGGCGCGGATATTACCAGCGAAGAAATGATGTTGCGCATGAATACAATCTGGTAAAATCAAGAACTTTACTGGAAATCATTCCGCAGTTTATTGATGATGTAGAATTTTTCTTAAGCAAATTAAAGGAAGAAGGGGAAAGTGCCGATTAAAGGTGTCAGCATACAGGAAGAAGAAATAATTTTTCTTATACTTAAACCTTTTTCTGAAAAATATGATTTTTATTACTATGGTTCAAGAGTAAAAGGCAATTTTCGCCCTTTGTCTGATTTGGATATTCTGGTTTTTCCTTTTGAAAAAATTGATATGGAAGATATAGAAAAAATTAAATCGGCATTTGATGAAAGCAACTTACCCTACGTAGTAAACCTTTCATATAATGTAGAGGATAGTTTTTACAAGCTTATTGAAAAAGATTTGGTAAAAATTGAAAGGAAAAAAGATGATGCTTAACCGTAAGCAGGAGTTTTACGAGATGTTTTTATTTGGATTTGTTTTGTTTGGTGCTATTATAGCTTCAGTCAACGAGTTTTACAATGAGCTATCATCAATTTTAGATATGATAGAATATTTCAAACTTGATGAAAAAATCGGATTATAATGATATAATGTTCCAGAGGGAATTATATTATGAAAAAATTTTTAATAACTTTGTGTATGATGTTAATATTACCGGTATTTGCGGATACAATGCCTTTCTATATGAATAGTATTCCCAAAGATGCAATAGGAATGTATCAAACCGGTGAGAGCATAACGATTTTTTCTCATCCGGAGGCAAACTCACGCGTTGTTAAAACTTTTGATTTTTCTTATACTCCGGAAAGTATGCCGGATAATGTTTTTGCACTTCTTTTGAATGAAAAGAAACTAGGTTTTTTATACGTTTCTGACATAGGAGATGAAGGCTGGGTAGAGGTTATTTTTAATAAAATGACAGGTGAAAAAGGCTGGGTGCAGACTGAAGACAGGTTTCAATTCCTGCCGTGGCTTAGTTTTTATAATATGTATGGGCGTAAATACGGGTTAAGACTGATGAAAGACGCGCCTGAAGATGCTCAAATCTTACACGCAAAGAGCGAAGATTTGTCACAAAATATTTCTACTCTAAAGTTTGTAAAATTTATTAAGGTAACTGCCATCCGCGGTAATTGGGCGCTTGTAACTGCGGTTGATGTTGACAAAATTGGAAAAACAGGATACTTGAAGTGGCGCGACAGCAACGGTAAAATTTACGCTTTTCCAAATATAAGATAATTAGTCTTGTAGTCTCTAACCCAATACCCCCCTCTGCAAGATTTTTCACTTGTAGTCACAAAACCAATCTATACATTTACCCCCTTGAAAAATCCTCCAAATTTATGTAAGATATTCTAAGATAAATATATTTATAAGAAGAGGATTATAATTAAATGTTCGAACGTTTTACTGAAAAGGCGATTAAAGTTATTATGCTGGCTCAAGAAGAAGCCAGACGCCTCGGGCATAACTTTGTAGGAACCGAACAGGTTCTTCTGGGGCTTATCGGGGAAGGTACCGGAATTGCTGCAAAGACTTTGAAATCTATGGGGGTAAACCTTAAAGACGCAAGAGTCGAAGTCGAAAAAATCATTGGCAGAGGCTCAGGTTTTGTTGCGGTTGAAATCCCGTTTACTCCAAGAGCAAAACGAGTTCTGGAGCTTTCATGGGACGAAGCCAGACAGCTCGGCCATAACTATATCGGTACAGAACACTTGCTTTTAGGTCTTATTAGAGAAGGCGAAGGAGTTGCTGCGAGAGTGCTTGAGAACCTCGGTGTTGACTTAAATAAAGTAAGAAGCAATGTTGTTAAAATGCTCGGTGACTCAAAACCAACCGCAGGAGCAGGTGCAGGAAGCAGTTCGTCTTCATCATCTTCATCTTCTGCAAGCAAAGTTAAAACTCCAAGCCTTGACGAGTTTGGTACAGATTTAACACAGGCAGCTTCAGAACAGCGCCTTGACCCTGTTGTAGGCAGAGAAAAAGAAATTGAACGCGTTATACAAATTCTTGCAAGAAGAACAAAAAACAACCCTGTTCTTTTAGGCGAACCGGGTGTTGGTAAAACGGCTGTTGCAGAAGGACTTGCGATTAGAATTGTTAACAATGAAGTGCCTGATATTCTTGAAAACAAAAAAATTATCCAGCTTGATATGGGACTTTTGATTGCCGGTACTAAATACCGCGGTGAATTTGAAGAACGCCTTAAAAAGATTATGGATGAAATTCGTCAGGCAGGTAACGTAATTCTTGTAATTGATGAAATGCATACTTTGATTGGTGCGGGTGCTGCAGAAGGCGCTATTGACGCTGCAAATATTTTGAAACCGGCTCTTTCAAGAGGTGAAATTCAGGTAATCGGTGCTACAACTTCTGATGAGTACAGAAAGTACATCGAAAAAGATTCAGCTTTAGAGAGAAGATTTCAGCCGGTAATCATTGAAGAACCTTCTATTGATGAAACTATTGAAATCATCAGAGGTTTAAAAACTAAATACGAAGAACACCATAGCTTGAATATTTCTGATGAAGCAATTGTTGCGGCAACAAAACTTTCAAGCAAATACATCAACGACAGATTTTTGCCGGATAAAGCAATTGACGTAATTGATGAAGCAAGTTCAAAAGTCAGACTAAAAGTCTGCACTCTTTCTCCGGAAGGTAAAGAGCTTGATAAAGAGCTTCGCGAAATCATTAAGGAAAAAGAAGAAGCTATTAGAAATCAGGAATTCGAAAGAGCTTCAGCTTTGCGTGATGACGAAGCAAATATGAAAGACAGAATTCGTGAAGTTTCTGAAGAGTGGCGCAGACAAAATGATGCAAATAAACCGACTGTAACAGAAGAAGATGTTGCAGAAGTTATTGCAACAATGACCGGTGTGCCTGTAACTAAACTTACAGAAGGCGAGTCAGAAAGACTGCTTAGATTAGAAGCAACTCTTCATGATAGAGTAATCGGTCAGAGTGACGCTGTTACAGCGATTGCAAAAGCAATCAGACGCGCAAGAGTCGGCTTGAAATCACCTAACAGACCAATCGGAAGTTTTATTTTCTCAGGCCCTACCGGTGTTGGTAAAACTGAGTTAGCAAAAGCTCTTGCCGAAGCTATCTTCGGAAGCGAAGACAATATGATAAGAGTAGATATGTCAGAATTTATGGAAAAACATTCTACTGCAAAACTTATCGGTTCTCCTCCTGGATATGTTGGTTATGATGACGGCGGACACTTGAGCGAACTTGTCAGAAAGAAACCTTACTCAGTAATTCTTTTTGATGAAATTGAAAAAGCCCATCCGGATGTGTTTAATATTATGCTCCAAATCCTTGATGACGGTCGTTTGACTGATGCAAAAGGAAGACATATTAACTTTAAAAACACTGTAATCATTATGACTTCAAACGTTGGTGCAAGCATGATTTCTACAGCGGGTAAACTTGGTTTCTCTGCAGCGGATGATGCTAAAAAAGATAAATACGAAAAACTTAAAGATACAGTTAATGAAGAACTCAAAAAAGCGTTTAGACCGGAATTCTTAAACCGTATCGATGACATTATCGTATTCTCTCACTTGAGCAAGGAAGAAATCAGAGAAATCGTTGACTTGATGATGAAAGATTTGTTCAAGAGATTATCTGAACGCGAGCTTTCAATCGAAGTTACAGATGAAGTAAAAGATTATCTTGCAAAAGACGGATATAATGAAGCTTATGGAGCAAGACCTCTTCGCAGATTAATTCAAAAGAAAATCGAGGATCAGTTGGCGGAAGAAATTTTGACAAACGCTTACGAACCCGGAGATGTAATTCTTTTGAAGCTTGAAGACGAAAAAATTGTTTTTGAAAGAAAACCGAAGGAAGAAGTTTAAAATATAATTTAGAGGGGCGGACTTGAAAAGTCCGCCCCTCTTTTATCTTATAAAGTCAAAGAAAAAATTATTATTGCAGAAAGAACCAGTACGGTCATGACAAAAGCTATAGCTAATTTTAGAACAGGATGAAAAGAAAGATTGTATTCTTCGTTGAGGTTTAGCTGCTTGATAACATTTTTTGAAAAATCCTGCCTTGCATCCAGTCTTGATTTGTGAAACGACTCATTCATAAGCCTGCGGATGTTGTAAGTGTCTTCAAGCTCTTTGCGTGCCTGTTTGTTGTTAATTGTGTATTTTTTGATTTTAATGCTTTCTTCTGCCGGAAGCTCGTTGTCTATGTATGCAGAAAGATTGTTCTTAAAAATTCTGTACTGACTTGTTGCAGTTGGCGAAAACACTTCTTCTTTGTCTTCTACAGTTGAGCGGAGCTCTTTTAGCATGCTTTTTACTATTTCGTATTTTGCACGACAGGCAGAACATTCTTTAAGATGTTCTTCAACTTTTGATTTTAGTGCTTTGCTCAAGTCTCCTTCTATGTAGAACGAGAGAAGAACATCCATTTGTGCACAGGTTATTTCCATTTTTTCTCCTTTAAATAAGTTTATTGTTTTTATTTGCAAATCCCTTTCATTCCCCCTCGCGGCCTGACATCAAATTTGTAGTCTCAAATCCAACCCAATATATTTACCCCCCCCTACCCCTATATAAAGTCTCTTAACTCTTCTTGTAATTTAAGCCTTGCTCTTGAAATGCGGGATTTTACGGTGCCTATTGCTGTGTTTGTAATTTTTGCAATGTCATCATAACTTAAGCCTTCATATTCTCTTAAGATTATGACGATACGTAGATTGTCGGGAAGACTTAGAATTGCGGCTTTGATTAGTTTTTCCATCTCTGAAAAAAGACATTTTTCTCCCGGTTCGCACCCGATTTTATCCTTGATTTCAAGCAGCTTGTCGTTGTCTAAATCAATTTTCTTATCATTTGCATGCTTTTTTAAATAATCATAAAAAATATTTGTAACGATTTGATTAAGCCATGGCTTGAACTTGGAAATATCTTTAAGAGTATGAATGTTTTTTGCCATTTTAACAAGCGCTTCCTGCGTTAAATCAGCAATATCCTGCCTTTTCTCGGTAAGATAGCTGAACATAGTGAAAATGTTTCTTTGAATTCGCCTGATTAGCTCTTCAAGCGCTTTGGAGTCATTTTCCTGAGCCAGAGCAATAAGTGTATGAATATCCCTTTTTTTGTACTTTGAATTTGGCATAGTACATTTATTATATGGAGTAGAGGGACAAATGGTATTGGACGATACGGTAAAATTCTAAATCTGCAGGGGTGGGTGCAATTAAATTATTTACCATTTACCCCAAAAGAAAACAGGTCGGTTATTATCCTTCCTGTTAAGATTTTACACTAGCCGAAATATAAATAGCAATTTAATTGTACATCAAATAACCTAAAAATACAAATAACCATGTCAATAACTTTACATAAGCCTTGACGCAGAAACGGGATGTAAGCCAGCTATACATAGAAATATCTAAGAAAACAACAATGTTAACTTATGTAACAAATATATATTAAATATATATAAATTCGTCAATTTTCTTTACAATTGTGTTTTTATATATATACGAGGAAAAATATGGCTTACAAATTTGATACATTCGTGAATAAACAGGAAGCTGACGCTTTGAAAGATATGATATTTAAGCGTGCTAAAGAACGTGCTGCTGCTATGACAGAGGATGTTCAGAATGATGTCATGGACATGGCCCGCTCTTCTTTTGTGAGTCAGAATAATCCGTTTTCCAAGATTGTTAATAAGCCTGAAGCTGCTGCAGAGCAAGATTTAGAGCCGGAAAATAATAAAGAAATCGGTTTCCCGCAAAAAGAAGGTGTGGAAAGAGCTGCAGCTCAGAGTCGTATAATAAATGAGCAAATTGCAGGTGCTCAGGTTGCGAATACTATGCAGGAAGCAAGAGCCGGATTGAGCAATAAATCAAGCTTTATGGGAGCTTTGAACTTTTTAAATGCTCAAGCTGCCGTATCTTTAATCAGAACACGTGCTGACAAGTTTGAGATTTTGGTTTAAATACCTGTGCTGCAGGCGGGTTAATCGTGGTGCGGGGTAATCGTTAAGTTTTAGTGAATATTATATTGACATAAACGGGTTGGTTTGTTAAAATGATTGTATAGATAAATGAAGAAAATTCTAATAATATAAGAAGAGAAAGGAATATTATGATGAAGAAGAATGGTTTTACTCTTGCGGAAGTTTTGATTACCTTGGCTATCATTGGTGTAGTTGCAACGTTAACTCTTCCTGCATTGATGACAAATACTCAAGAACAACAAGCTAGAACTGCTTTGAAAAAAGGTATCAACACTTTAACAGAAGCTGCTCAAATGAACTCAGCTATTGCAGGTTTTGACTATGCTTCTTTCAATGAAACTTCTACAAATAATTCAGAATCTCAATCTTTGTATGGTCTGTTAGCTAGCCGTACAACAGTTGATTATCAAACAACAGGTACAACTACAAACGAAGCAAAAGCTGTAAACAACGGTGCTTCAAACTTTGTAGTATTCTTCCGTGACGGTTCTGCAATTGCATTCCCTAACGATGCTAATACTTTGATTACAAATGCTACTGTTAAAGCTATGCAGCAAGATGGTTTAGTTTACGGTATCAAAGCTTTATATGATACAAACGGAGCTAAAGGTCCTAACTTGTTATCAAACTGCCAGGGTAATGCAGGTATGTTGAACTCAGCAGCTGTTAACGATACAGGAAAAGATTGTTCAGTTAAAGCTAACCGTGTAATCAAAGACCAATTCGGTATCAGATTAAGAGGCGGTTTCGCAGTTCCTAACGGTGCAGCAGCTCAATGGGCATTCAATAACTAGAGTTGTATAAAATATTTTAAAAAAGAGCAGATTTTATATCTGCTCTTTTTTTTGTTTGTACTCCCTACAATATATGTACGACTTAAACTTACTCCATGCTCCTCTATTCTAATTACACTATATGACTTAGCTTTGAGCTTATGAAATCTTAAAAACCTTGTTATTGCTGAACTTTAGTTTTTGTATAGACCGGATGGTCTATATCTTTCAATCTACCTCAAATGCAGTAAAATCGACCCTTGTATTGATGTAAAACTCCTCTATAAGGAGGTAATATATTTAGTATAAAAGAGAGAAAAATACTAAATTTAAATGATGTGTAAATAAAAGGGGAGAAGAGAGAGTATGAGACGTGAGTTTAAGAAGAAATCGAAAGTTTTGCTTATTGATGACAATTACGAACACTTAGCGGGAATTAGAGAACTTTTGAATTTGGAAGGAACTTTTGACGTAGTTGGCATTGCTACAAATGTTACTGTTGGTTTGAATTTGGTTAAGAAATACCAGCCGGATGTTGTTCTTCTTGATATGAACATGCCGGAAAGAGACGGACTTCAAGGAATTATTGAAATTGAGAAATTAGGGCTTGATACAAAAGTTCTTGCACTTTCAGGATATGATGATGCTGATTTAATCTTTAGAGCTATGAAGATTGGTGCAAGAGGTTATGTTTTAAAAACTATGGCTTCTGCCCAGTTGATTTACGCTATTGAAGAAGTATTGAACGGAAAGATTTATCTTCCATTGGCTTTATCTTCAAGGTTCTTTGAATACTTCCAGCAGACATTCAGAGCTGAAGCTGAAAAGAAAGAAGTTGAAGCTGAAGAAGAAAATCTTCTTGATTATTTGACTCAAAGAGAAGAAGAAGTTTTGGAACTTTTAACTCAGGGGATTACTTACAAAGGTGTTGCTAACAAGTTGTTTATCTCTGAAACGACAGTTAAAACACATGTAAATAATATTTTCCAAAAACTTCAGGTTAATGATAGAACTCAAGCTGTATTGTATGCGATTAATAACGGATTTTTGACAAAGAAAGTTAAAATTGCAGTTTAGGATTAGCAGATGAAAAAGATTGTAAGGCAGCAAAATTATTTGAGAGAGCTTATAAACTCTCAGGAAAATAAAATAATCACGAAACAGACGCTTCGTTGTTCTATTCGTGCTGTCTTGGAACCTTTGCTTGACAATCCGGAGGCAGGAGTTGTACTTTACAGAATAATTAATAACAGCGGGCTTATGGGACTTTTAAAACGCCTTGAGTTTTCTGAAATCGAGTCTTACGATTTTTCTGATGAGAGTGAAAATTTGCGGGAAAAAGTCTGGGCTGATACAGAGTTTATCTGCGTTATGACTCACAGGTTTGTTTCTATTATCATCTGGGATAATAAGACTGAGAACAAAACTTATGTAAGGTATTATTCGATTTACAATTCAAAGCTGCAGGATGAGGCTCTTGATATAATTAACCGTAATTCTATTGTTGATATCAAACAGTTTCAGGAAAAATTCAGACCGGACAGACGTGATAACATACTTTTAAACTCCTCAATAAGACGTCTGGTAGAGAATTTAGACGAAGCTGCAAAAGATGCGGTGTTAGGGTTTGCAGAGTTTCAGTCAAAGCCTGCTGAGTACACGGGGGATGTTAGAGAAATTTCTCACGAGGTTAAAAACCAGCTTTCGATTTGTGATTTGTACAGTGAAGTTATCAAGAAATATTGTGCAAAAAATGAAATTGAAGATGAGACAATTCTTAAAGGGATTGAAAGTATTTCAAGGGCTGTTAAAATTGCGGGAAATTCTTTGATTTCTTTGAAATCAGCTCAGAATAAAGAGTTAAAACCTTGTGATTTGAAAGAGATAATTAATACTGTTGAAGATTTGACGAAAGTATACTTTGAGTGCAAAAATATTGAGTATACAGTAGAGAGCAAGGCTAATTTGAAGATTATGGCTGATGAAAATGCTTTGACTGCGGTTATAATTAATCTGGTAAAAAATGCAGTAGAAGCTTTTGGAACGATTGAAGATGAGCTTGAAAATGGTAAGTATGTTAAATTGAAGGCGGAGAAGAGAGGCGAGTTTGCGGTAGTAAGAGTCCTTAATAATGCAGGTAAGATTAACGAGCCTGAAAAAGTTTTTGAAAAAGGATTTACTACTAAAAACGGAGGTTCCGGTCTGGGGTTAAGTATTTGTAAACGGTCGATTGAAGAACAGCTCGGGCAGTTAAAGTTGGAACATTCTGATGAAAAGTACACAGAATTCACGGTAAAAATAGGGTTAGTATAGCGATGGATTTAATCTCAAACAGAACAATAGAAATAACAAAGCTTGGTATGGACGGGCTGATGAGCAGGCAGCACGCTGTTTCATCTAATATTGCAAACGTAATGACTCCGGGGTTTCAGAGAAAAGAAGTTGCGTTTGAAAGTCAGCTTGCAGAGATTATTGAAGGCGAGAATTTGAAAGACTACATTAAAGGTCAGAACAGCATTAATTATGTTCCGCCTGTAGTGGATGCGTTTACGGGTGATATTCATACATATAGAACTCCTACAATGCAGGAGAAAGCGTATTTACAATCTAATGTAATGAGTGATTATAATCCACAGGTTGTGACGGATATCTACAGCGGTACCAATTCAACCGGAAACAATGTTGAGCTTGAACGTGAAATGATGGATTTATCTAAGACCGGTACAAGGTATATGGTGCTTTCGAATTTGGAGCGCAGGCAGTTTACGAATGTGTCTGAAGCAATCCGGGGTCAATAGGGGTAAATGAATTGAGCCGGTTTTGAGACTACAAGCAAGTAGGTAAACATTGGGTCGGATGACAATGGTGCAATTACAAGTTCAATTTAAAGTAACAGGTCATCCTCAAAATATGATTACAAGTAAAAAGTCAGGATAAAATTATGAGTTTTAATATTTTTGATATAGCCGGTTCAGGAATGACGGCTCAAAGAGTAAAAATGGATACCATTGCAAGTAATATTGCAAACATAAATACGACCCGTCAGCCGGATGGTTCAAAAGGTGTGTATGTTAAGAAGGACGTTGCTTTTAGAACTATTTACGAAGACAGCATCAACCGCGGATATTCAAATTTTGCGTCAAACAGTCCTGATGCGCAGTTTGATCCTGCAACCGGCAATATGTTAATTAACGCAAATATTGCGCTGAATAACGGGATGATAACAGGCGGAGTAAGAGTTGATTCGATTTATGAAGCTGAAAACGCAGTTAAGACTGTATACGACCCTTCACATCCGGATGCAGACGAAGAAGGATATGTAGATTTGCCGAACGTAAACCTTGTTGAAGAAATGGTCGGTATGATTTCCGCTTCAAAAGCTTACGAAGCAAACGCGACAGTCGCAGAAAACGTTAAAACAATGATGCAGACTGCGATGAACATATAGACATTGGATCGGGTGACAATCGTTAAATTAAAATAAAGGGGTCTCAAATGGAATTTTCAACAGAAATAAGCCAGATAAATACAAATTATAATTTAAATGCAATCAATGATTATAACAAGCTTTTGCAGGGTCAGGCTTCTTTTGAAGTTGAAAAAAATGCGTTTGAAGATGCACTTGAAAAAGCTTCAAAAGCACATCCTGTTAAAGATAAAGGCGATCCGACAGGACTCGGAAGTTTTGCTTCCAGTATGGGAAATGCGTTTTCCAGCAGTTTGAACGCTGTTAATGATGCAAGGATAATGGCTGATAGAATGCAGGAAGATATCGCAATGGGCGGTTCTACAAGTATTCACGATGCTATGATTGCTGCAGAGAAAGCATCTTTGAGTATGCAAATGGCTATTCAGGTAAGAAACAGAATTGTTTCAGCTTATACAGAAATGACCCAGATGGCTATATAATTTCTTGTTTACGTTTTCGGTTTTTCCGGCTAAACTATTTATTTTTCAAGTAACGCTCACAATTAATGTAATAGTGTACGTTAGACGTATTTGTGTCGCTAATTTTTCAAAATAAATAGTTTTGCCGGAAACTTATATAGGCATATAATCTGAATAAATTACGCTTGACCAATCATCTTCAAAATAGCTAATCTGGGTTAAAGTTCCTGTCTTAATCAGGTTCTTAAACTGGCTTTCAGGGCTGAGTTCAAGAGTTTTCGCAATTGCAGACTGGATAACATCCGGAGTTGTTACGATAATTATTCTGTTGCCTCTGTTTTCTTCTACAAGTTTGTCAATCATGTTAGAAACACGGTTATTAAAATCTTTTAGACTTTCTCCGCCTTTAGGTTTTTGAATAATGGCTCTCGGACCGTATTCTTCAAAAATATCCGCGTAACATCTTCCGCTCCATTCACCGTGGTTTCTGGAGGAAAGCTTGATTGTGGTTGTATTTTTTTTGAACAGCTTTGCTATTATTTGTGCAGACTGGGTGCATCTTGCAGACGGGCTTGTGTAAATTTTATCGTAAGCTACAGCTCTGGATTCTAAGTATTCACATACTTTCTCAATTTCTTCTTCTCCAAGCTCGTTAAGCTTTGGATATTTTTCAGCATCACTTATGATTCCTTCTGTCGTATGCACGGTTGCACCGTGGGATATGAAAGTTATTTTACATTTACGTTTGAACATATATACATTATAGCACATGTAAAATAATTTTCTCATATTCTTATATGATTGACTTTCTTCGGAAAACTATTAAACTATAAGTGTATAAATATAACTAATCACAAGGAGATATATTATGGGTAAACGATTAGACGGTTCATCTTTATTCAGCGGAATAAATGCAGGTTTAACTAATTCTTTCTCTCTGCTATCAAGCCAGTATGCAGACGGGCTTACTCTGGAAAATTTGAACTCTGCTTTAACAAATACTAATGTTACAAACACAGCTTACGGCTCTACGTTTGCATCATATCTTACAAATAATTTTAATAGCGTTGACTCGAACGGTGACGGAGTTATCTCGGCTGATGAAATTCAAAAACTTATGAATAATATGGCAACGCAGGGGCTTACTAGAGAGCAGATAATTTCTCTTGGCGCGTCTTCCGGCATGACAAATTCGCTTCAACAAACCGTTTTGGCTCATTTTGACGATATTGATGCAAACCATGACGGTAAAGTTACAAACGCAGAGATTAATGCTTACGGTGTAAATTCACAGCTTGAAAAACAAAAGATTGCTGACAAAAACCGCATTGTAAACAATATGTCAATGTTTTACGGTGATGATTTGACTGAATACAAAGGCAGCATGCTTGATTACAGATATTTAGATGATGAAGCTTAATCTGCTAGCAAAAAAAATTTTTACGGGGTTTTAATTGGTATTATGATTAATCCAATTTTATTAAATATCAACCCTAATCAACCTGTAAAAGCTAAACAGAATGTATCTTTCGGGCATAGTATTCCGACTCTTAAGTACACGAATATCGGCAGCTGTCTTGAAGGTTACATTGGTAAAATTCAGGTACGTAAAGGAGCCGGAGAAGCTTATCTTGATGTTTTTAAAAAGTTTCTAGGACAAAATGTTGAAAATTACACGATTAAAAACGATAAAAGCGAAGTTATAGGTAATGTAAAGATTTTTATTGTTAAAGTTGCACCAAATCCATGGGAGAATACAGACCCGAGTCATGTTTTTGTTGATGATTTGAGAAACTTTTCTAAACCGGGTACACCTTATCACGATAAAGCTCTCGAATATTTTAAAGACATTGGTACTCGCCTTTTACAGATAGCTCAAAGAAGAAGTGATGAAGCAAATTGTCAGGGCAATATTAAGCTTATATCAAAAAATGAGGCTATGGACTGGTACAAAAATGTTATCGGAATGAGACAGGAATTTCCGCCTATCCCGGGGCAAAAATTTTGCATTCACAATCCTAACCAGCTCTATTTACCTCCGGAAAGCAAAGAACCGCTTTCAAGACTTCAAGGCGGATTATGATGATTTCTTAGGTTGGGTTAAAACGCTGATTACGCTTAAAATAACCATAATCAGGATTAAAACAGCGATATAGATAAAATAGTTTTTAAGTGTTCCGGTAAAATATGTAGCAAGCGCTCCGCCAACAATTGCAACAGAAGTAAGAATTGCAACGGTGATTTTCTGCGAAAATCCTGCTTTCAAAAGCTTGTGGTGAATATGCTCGGCATCGGCTACGAAAGGTGATTTGCCTTTCATAATACGTCTTAAGCTCGAAAATGTAATGTCGATTATAGGAACAGCCAGCACTAAAAACGGCAGTAAAACTGCAAGAGCTGCACCTTTCATAACTCCGGCAATAGATAAAGTGGCAAGCAGGAAGCCTGAAAACAGAGCACCGGAATCGCCCATAAATATTTTTGCTGGGTTAAAGTTGAATGTTAAAAAAGCAAGAACTGAGCCGGCTAAGATGAATGCGATTAAAGCTGTAATTGGCTGAGCCGGAGTTATTGCAACGGCTATAAGAGCCAGAGTTATAGAGCTTACGGAAATTACAGACCCTGCAAGCCCGTCAACCCCGTCAATAAAGTTAATGGCGTTTGAAATACCTACTATCCATAATATTGTAATCGGATAAGAAAACAGCCCTAGGTGGATAACTCCTCCAAACGGATTGAAAATGGTATCTATTTGAACTCCTAAAAGGTAAACTATTGTTGCAATAGAGAGCTGAATAACAAGTTTAAATTTTGCATCAAGATTATAAATATCATCAACTAAGCCAAGCAAAAACATTAAAGAACCGCCCAATAAAATTCCTGAAAGTAAGCTGCCGTAAGGGTAATAACTCATTAAAACAAGGAATAAGAAGGTAAGCATTGCACTTGTCCAGATTGCTATCCCGCCCAGACGCGAAATCGGGTTCTTGTGAATTTTACGTTCGTTTGGAACATCAACAAGTCCTTCTTTCTGCGAAAATTCTATTACGAAAGGAACAATGAACACTCCTATTAAATAAGAAATGCATGCGCCTATTATATGTGCTTGTGTAAGTTTGATAATCATTTGTGTTTCCTTTAATTTGTAGTTCCAAAACTAACCAAATATATTTACCCCTTTACCCCTGGATACTTTTTGCAAAGTTTTAAAGAATCTGCTCTTAAGTTTTCTAAAACTTCTTCGTTGTCTGAATTCTTGATAGCTTCCGCGATTATTCTTGCAACTTCCTTCATATCATCTTCTTTAAACCCTCTTGTAGTCATTGCAGCAGCTCCAAGCCTTATACCGCTTGTAACAAACGGACTTTGCGGGTCGTTTGGAACGGTGTTTTTGTTTGCTGTAATCCCGACTCTCTCTAAAACATTTGCCATGTCTTTTCCGGTTTTGCCTGTTTTTCTTAAATCAAGTGTCATTAAGTGGTTTTCAGTCATACCGCCAACAATATCCATTCCATTGTCAAGAAGCCCTTGTGCCATAGCTTTTGCGTTTTTAACGATTTGTTCTGCATAAGCTTTGAATTCAGGCTGAAGCGCTTCTTTTAACGCAACCGCTTTACCTGCAATAATGTGTTCTAAAGGTCCGCCCTGAATTCCAGGGAAAACTGCTTTGTCGATTTGAAGAGCGTATTCTTCGTCACACATAATAATTCCGCCTCTTGGTCCGCGCAGGGTTTTGTGGGTTGTTGTTGTTACGATTTGAGCGTAACCGGCAGGTGACGGGTGAACTCCGCCTGCTACAAGCCCTGCAATGTGAGCTATATCTGCAAGAAGAATTGCGCCGACTTCGTCAGCTATTTCTCTAAATTTTTTGAAATCAATTATTTTTGAATAGTTACTAGCTCCGCAGATGATAAGTTTCGGCTTATGTTCTAAAGCCATTCTGCGGACATCTTCGTAATCGATGTTTCCGTTTTCGTCTACGCCGTAACTTTTTACGTTAAAATACATGCCGGAGAAGTTAACTGGAGAGCCGTGGCTTAAGTGACCGCCGTTTGATAAGTCCATGCCTAAAACGGGGTCTCCGCATTTTAGAAGTGCCGCAAACACTGCCATATTTGCCTGCGCACCTGAATGCGGCTGAACATTTGCGTGATCCATTTTGAATAGCTCGCATGCTCTTTTTTGTGCCAATTCTTCAATTTTATCAATAACTTCACAACCGTTGTAATAACGTTTGTGCGGCTTGCCTTCTGCGTATTTGTTTGTTAAAACGCTCCCGCAAGCTTGCATTACAGCCGGAGAGGTGAAATTTTCACTTGCAATCAGCTCAATGGTTGTTTGCTGTCTTTCAAGCTCTTCGTCGATATATCTTGCAACTTCTGCATCTGTTGCTCTAACTTTATCTAAATTCATATCCCCCTCCTATTTTTGCTTGTAGTGATAAATTATTATCTTTATTATACGAAAAACTCAAATTTAAGTAAATAATTGTAACGATTTATTGTACAAAAGACAATTTTTATTTTGTTTCACATTAAATATAAAAGGAGAAAAATAATGAATATTACGCCGATAAAATCTTATAATAATAATTTTATGTCGCTTAAACCTCTAAAAAAGGAGAAACAGCAATCTCAAAATATGGAATTACCAAAGATTTATCCTGTTTATAATAAAATAAATTTTCGTGGAAATTCTATGACAAAATTGTGGGATGAATACAACTGGTATATACGTCATGACAAAACTCCTGCAGTCTTCTCTTTCTTGAAAATTAAAGAAGCTCCGGAAGTTATGGAAAAGCTTTTGAATGAAATATTAGCAGCAGGAGACCGAAGCAAAGAATTTTTTTCAAGTATTGTTTACAATCCGAGAGCCGCAAAAACTATTACTGATGGAATGCATAAAGTTTTGCCTCAAAACTCAAATATCTTTATGACTTTTTCATATTTGAGTCCATACAATCAGGCATACACAAAATTTATTGAAGACAAAGTAAGCGAAGCACATTCTCTGGAAGATTTGCTTCGTATACGACCTGATTGGCGCGGTGAAGTTCTTTTGAAAAAGCATTTAGAACTTAGAGGAAATGAAAATTTAACTATAGGTAATGTCCCAAAAGAGCTGCCTTATGCTCATTTAATGGAAATGGTTAAATATTTGGGCTCACAAATGGAATTCGGGATGAAATCTCGCAAAAATATTGAAAGCTTAACTCTTGACGGCAGAAAATACGATTTTAAGTATTTTACAGAAGGCAAATCCGATAAAAATGTTTTTGGTGTATTTACTCCTGAAGGTAAGAAGTTTGTATTAAAAATGAGCAGACCTGATATGAGAAGTCTTGATGCTCCGTTTGCACTTGGAACGCTTGCAAAAATTGACTCTTATCTTACTTATAACAGAAGCAGAAATGCAGCTCCGCTTTGTTATTACAACCATGAACACAATTTTTCAATATATTTATATATTGAGCATCTACCGGTAGATGCACCTACTAACAATCTGGGTGTCATTGCTCAGAATATGCCGGATTTTGGCAGCCTCGGGCTTTCATATAATGATACAGTCGGATACAAAAACTTTTTCCGCCTGAGTCCAAAGTCAAATGCTGATTTGGAAAGAACAGAAGGTTTTCAGGACGGTGTAAGCAAAGGTGAATGGATTTCTGTAGATAATGACCATGTAACTTACAGTCACTACTGGCAGCCGGGAGTAACAGGTTATCATGCATCGCTTCCGAACGCTATGCAAATGTTTTTCTAAATAAAAAGAGCCCGAAGGCTCTTTTTATTTTTCAAATACTATTTCGTCATCTTTAACATCAATTTTGATATTATCACCTTCAATAAATTTCTGAGACAGAATAAGCTTAGAAAGCGGGTTTTCTACCATCTGGCGGATAACACGTTTAAGCGGACGGGCACCGTACATTGGATTGAAACCGCGCCTTGCTAAAAATTCTTTTGCATCTTCCGTGATTTCAAACGTAATGTTTCTATCTGCTAACAGATTTCTCAAATGGTTCATCTGAATATCAACGATTGATGAAAGCTGCTGCATAGTAAGCGCTTTAAAGAAAATTGTCTCATCAACCCTGTTTAAGAATTCAGGCTTGAAGCGTTCTCTCATAACAGTCATAACTTTTTCTTTTGTTTCATCAAAGTTAGCGCCCATCGGGTTAAGCGAATCTTCTAAGATAATTTCACTTCCAATGTTGCTTGTCATAATGATAACTGTGTTTTTAAAGTCAACCGTTCTGCCTTTAGAGTCAGTCAAACGCCCGTCATCAAAGATTTGAAGCATAATGTTAAATACATCCGGATGCGCTTTTTCGATTTCGTCAAAAAGCACGACAGAATAAGGCTTACGTCTAACAGCTTCTGTAAGCTGTCCGCCTTCTTCGTAACCGACGTATCCCGGAGGCGCTCCGACAAGCCTTGCTACGTTGTGTTTTTCCATATATTCTGACATATCAATACGAACGATTGCGTCTTCGTCATTGAATAAAAACTCTGCTAAAGTTTTTGCCAGTTCAGTTTTACCGACACCTGTAGGGCCTAAGAAAATGAATGTACCGATAGGGCGCTTAGGGTCTTTTAAACCTGAACGCGCGCGCCTGATTGCGTCAGATACAGTCTCTACAGCTTCATCCTGACCGATTAAGCGTTTATGAAGTACATCTTCCATGCGGAGAAGTTTTTGCATTTCACTTTCCATAAGCTTATTTACAGGTATTCCTGTCCATTTACTTACGATTTCAGCAATATCGTCTCCGTCGATTTCTTCTTTAAGAAGCTGGTTCTCGCCTTTTTCTTTACCCTGAATTGATTGAAGCTTCTTTTCAAGCTCCATTAACTTACCGTACTTAAGCTCAGCTGCGGTTTGTAAGTCTGTGTTACGTTCAGCTTCGGCAATTTGGGTCTTTACTCTGTCGATTTCTTCCTTTATTCCTGCTTCACCTGTAATTGTGTTCTTTTCAACTTCCCATTGAGCTTTTAAAGTTGAAATCTTGCCTTCAAGTTCGTCAATTTCGGAAGTCAATTTGTCAATCTTAGCAATGCATTCAGGAGAAGTTTCTTTTTTAAGTGCTTCGCGTTCAATTTCAAGCTGGATTTTTTGTCTCAACATAACGTCGATTTCTTCCGGCATGGAGTCGATTTCGATACGTAGCGCAGAAGCTGCTTCGTCGATTAAGTCAATAGCTTTGTCCGGTAAAAACCTGTCTGTAATGTATCTGTCAGAAAGCTGTGCCGCTGCAATAAGTGCGCTGTCTAAAATTCTGACTCCGTGGTGAACTTCGTATTTTTCTTTCAAACCTCTTAAGATTGAAATCGTGTCTTCTACGGACGGTTCGTCAACTAATACCGGCTGAAAACGGCGTTCTAAAGCAGGGTCTTTTTCAATGTACTTACGGTATTCATTGATTGTTGTGGCTCCGATTGTTCTAAGTTCGCCTCTTGCAAGCATTGGTTTTAAAAGGTTTCCCGCATCCATTGAACCTTCTGTTGCGCCGGCTCCGACCACGGTATGAAGTTCATCAATAAACATAACGATTTCGCCGTTAGACTCCTGAACTTCTTTAAGAACTGCTTTAAGACGTTCTTCAAACTCGCCTCTAAACTTTGCACCTGCAACAAGAGCGCCTAAATCTAACGAGATTAATTTAACTTCTTTTAAGCTTTCCGGAACATCACCTCTGATTATTCTTTGAGCTAAACCTTCTACAATAGCGGTTTTACCGACACCGGGTTCCCCGATTAAAACCGGATTATTTTTTGTTCTTCTATTTAGTACCTGAATAATACGGCGGACTTCTTCGTCACGACCGATTACGGGGTCTAATTTACCCTTTCTGGCTCTTTCTGTTAAGTCTGTTGAATATTTTTCAAGTGCTTTCATATTTTCTTCTGCATTTTTAGTATCCACTTTTTTGTTACCTCTTATTTTTCTCATTGCGTTCAAAACTACATTTGTGTCAACTCCATTGCGTTTGAATAAATCTTTGATAAAAGAGTTTTCAAGTTTTGTCATCGCAATTAATATACATTCAATACCGACAAATTCATCCTTTAAGCTTTCAGCTTCTTGTGACGCGATTTCAAGGAGCGAATTTGTTTCACGTGATAAAAACACCTGTCCGCCTGCAGTTACTCCGGATAAAGTCGGGTATTCTTTTATCTTTGAGACGATTGCGTTTATAAAGTTCTGGTTTAGAAGTTTAAGCTCTTCTAAATAATCTTTTGCAATTCCTTTGTCTTCAATCATCGCCATAACGATATGTTCCGGCTGAACTTCGGAATTTTTGTAAAAGTCTTTTTTAGCATTTGCAGCAAAAATAATTTCCTGAGAATAGTTTGTAAATTTTTCAAAATTAAGCATAATTTTTTAACTCCGTTTAATTATATTTTAATGCTGTTTTTGAAAAATCAAGATTTTTTAATTATTATTTAACAATTGGAGAGATGGATTTATTCATCGAAAAATTTAAAATCATTACCAAGCTTTTCTTCTAGTATTTTAGCAAAATCAGAGAATTTAATATTTAAGGCTTCGCAAAGTTTCCATGCGGTGAGTAAGCTGATACCAACAAGTCCATTTTCCATTTTGCTCAAATTACCACGGTCAAAACCATAAGCCCGACCGACAAAATTGACGGAATAGCTGGTGCTATTCTTGCGATAATCCTTAATAATCTCACCAACAACCTGTTTAAATAGTGTTTCTTTTGTATTTGCCTGTTGCATAAAACCATCATATTTAGTATTATGAATATGGCGCTGTAAATAACCAGCAAGGAGGATAAAAATGTAACTACTTTGTGAACAAATCAATGACTGTACAGTTCAGTGCGCATGCAATATCTAAGATAATAGCAATGCTGGGGATTTTTTCGGCTCTTTCAATGCATCCGATATAATTTCTGGCGCTGGATACTCTAAAAGCAAGTTCTTCTTGAGAAATTTTTAAATTCTTTCTTCGGGTCTTAATATTATTACCCAGTAACTTGTATGTATCTAAATGTCTGCTTTTGTCTTTATCCATACCACCTATTTTGGTTTATTTTTTTAATTTGTTCTACCACCTATGCGGGAACAATCGGGGCATTATAGAAAGGATGTTTATGAAAAATTTGTTAGTTTGTATTTTATTACTCGTATTTACAATACCTGTTTTGGGAAATACTAAAATACCGATACAGATAACTAATATATCGGATGGTGATACAGTAAAAGCTAAAATTGATAAAAATGAATTTAAAATAAGGCTGGTTGGAATTGATTGTTACGAAACATGTAAAATTCACAGAGCTTATAAACAAGCGTATGAAAATAAGTTAAACATAGATGATGTTATGCGGAATGGTAAGCTATCAAAACATTATTTACAAAATTTGTACGAAATAAATAAGAATAAAAATATATATTTAGAATTTAAAGGGGTTGATGTTTACGGAAGGGTTTTGGGAGTTTTGTATTTTGATAGAATAAATGTAAATGAAGAAATGAAAAACCATGGTGGATGTATGCTTTATGAATTTTGATGATAATGCTATAATAATCCTATGAAAATCTGTTTTATACCGATAGACAATCGACCGGTTTGTTACAATCTTGCAAAAGACATAGCTGCTATTGATGAAGATATTGAACTTTTTATTCCTCAGCGCGAATTCTTAGGCGATTTAAAGAAAAACGCCGATATGAATGAAATGATACGCTGGGTCGAAAAACACCCGAAGTGCGAAGCAGTCGTTATTGCTCTTGATACGGTTGCGTATGGAGGTTTAATTCCTTCAAGGCGCTCAAATGATGAAGTTAATATAATTAAAACCCGTATTGGCAGATTAAAAGTTTTTCTTAGAAATAAAAAAAATTACGCGTTTTCAAGCATAATGCGGATTTCTAATAATAATTATAATGAAGAAGAAAAATATTACTGGAAAGACTACGGAGAGAAGATTTTTGAATATTCTTATTCCGGTATGAAAAATAATGACGGCATTCCGCCGGAAATCCTTGCTGACTATTTGAGAACAAGACTTAGAAATTACGAAATTAATGAAACTTATCTCGGCTGGCAAAAAGAAGGTGTATTTGATACTTTGATTTTTTCAAAAGACGACTGCGCTCCTCAGGGAATTAATGTTGAAGAAGCTAAAAGGCTTGAAGCCCAAGGTGCAACTACTAAAACAGGAGCAGATGAAATTCCTTTAACTTTGCTTGCACGTGCAATCGAAAAAGAAATTAAAGTATTTGTTCAATATACAGAACCTGAATTTAAACACAGCGTTTCAAATTACGAAGATGTTTCTATTGAGCAGTCTGTTTTGGGGCAGTTAGAACTTGGCGGATTTACGATTGTTGAGGATGAAGCGGAAGCGGATTTGGTTCTTGTCGTGAATAATTTTGTTGAAAAGCAGGGCGAACACGTTATGGGCTGGGAGACACAGCCGTTTAATAAAACTTTTACCGTGCCGGATAAACCTTATGCGGTTGCGGATGTAAGGTACGCAAACGGAGCAGACAATGATTTTGTAAATGTGCTTTTGCCGCAGATTGATTTAAAGAATTTTTACGGGTATTCGGGCTGGAATACTTCAGCAAACACTTTAGGCAGTCTGCTTGCAGGGGTAAAAGTGCGCTGGAATGCAGGACAATATAATGAAGACGCTTTTAAACGGCTGCAGATGATAAGATTTTTAGACGATTGGGCTTATCAGGCAAATGTCCGTGTTAACGGGAAAACTCCGGATATTGCGGATTTAATGAGACCTTATGAAGAAAAACTTTCGAAAGCTCTCGGGTATGAATTGACTAGCTCAATAACTTACAGTTACCCGTGGAAAAGAAGCTTTGAGGTTGAAGTTTCTTTGTGATAAAATTTTTGTATGATTAAACCTGAACTTTTAATGCCTGCCGGCAATGTGGAAAAACTTAAATATGCAGTAAAGTATGGCGCAGACGCTGTATATCTCGGTGTTGTTGACTTTAGCCTCCGTGCTATGAGAAAAGGCGAGTTGATTACGCTTGATAATCTTAAGTATGCTATTGATACTGCAAGAGAAATGGGTGCAAAAGCTTATTTGACGCTGAATATCTTTGGTTTTAACAGCGATATAAAATTACTTGAATCAGTGATGGATAAAATTGTAGACTCTAATCCGGATGCGCTTATTATCAG
The DNA here is from genome assembly GCA_948684385.1 of uncultured bacterium. Lineage (GTDB taxonomy): Bacteria > Cyanobacteriota > Vampirovibrionia > Gastranaerophilales > Gastranaerophilaceae > CAG-196. The sequence goes on along the minus strand of CAPQCU010000002.1, from coordinate 189,447 downwards.
CGACCCGGGGATTATGAGACTTGCTCAAAAGTATATGCCAAAAACTGATATTCATGTTTCTACTCAGGCGAATATTTTGAACTATGAAGCTGTTCGCTTCTGGCAGGATATGGGCGCAACGCGTGCTATTCTTGCCCGTGAGCTTCCGATTAAAGATGTTGCAGAGATTAAACAAAAAGTTCCTGATATGGAGCTTGAATGCTTTATCCACGGGGCTCAATGTGTTTCATTCTCCGGAAGATGTCTTTTGAGCGATTATATGACAAACGGAGAAAGAAAAGCTAACTCCGGAAACTGTTCACAGCCTTGCAGGTGGAGTTATAAACTTCTGGAAGAAACAAGACCGGGGCAGTATCAGGAAATTGTTCAGGATGATAAAGGTACTCACATTCTTTCAACTAAAGATTTGTGTCTTGTTAAGCACCTGAAAGATATGATTGAAGCAGGAATTGACTCTTTTAAGGTTGAAGGCAGAACAAAAAGCCTTTACTATGTTTCAGCTGTTGCAAAAGCGTATAGAGAAGCGATTGACGCGGTTATGGAAAATCCGGATGCTGATATGTCCGAATACTTTAACGAGCTTTTGAAAGTCGGAAACCGCGGTTACACAACCGGTTTTTATCTTGGAGAAGGTTATCCGAAAGACGGTTACAGTTACGATATTTCAAAAGGTTTAGCCGGTGCCGATTTCCTTTGTGAATTATGTGGTAAAGAAGACGACTGGTATAGAATAAAGATTAAAAACAAATTCTATAAAAATGAAGATATCGAAATTATTTCACCTTCTGAAAAGTTTATTACTCAGGTGACTGAGATAAAGACTTTGAAAGGCGAAGAGATTGAGCTTGCAAATACAAATGACGATTTGTTTGTAAAATTTGCTAAAGCTCCGGTTGAGTATGAATACGCAATGGCAAGAACTGTTGGCATCAAGGGTGATGTAAGTGAAAAGCAAACTTGTTCTTGTGGAGATTAAAAAATGCTATTAAAGCCTGATTATAATTTAAAAAATGTTTATGAAATTGACTTTGTTAAACTTAAAGAACAGGGCGTTAAGTGCTTGATGTTTGATTTAGACAGCACGATTATGGTGTCAAAATCCTCAACTTTTTTGCCTGAGACTGTCGAGTGGTTTAATACTTTTATTAAAGATTTTGAAGTTGCAATTATTTCGAATAATAAGAGTGAAGAATATATTGAAAATGCTTCGAAGCTTGCGCCTTGCAGAGTAATTGGAAGAGCTGATAAACCTAATCCGAAAGTTATGCGCTCTTATCTTGAATCAGTCGGAATTGAACCTCAAAATTCAGTTATGATTGGAGACAGACCTCTTACAGATATTCTTGCGGGAAAACTTTTAGGCTGCAAAACTATTCTTGTAGGGTCGATTAATCCGTCTGAAAATTTACCTACGAAATTTGTGCGCGCACTGGAGAGAAGTACGATTAGAAAGTAGCCAGTCACTGAAAATCTCAAGCGCTTTTTCTAGATTTTCTGCGCAATAACCCAATCTCACATAACCTTCCATCTCTAAGGTTTCACCCGGAAGCAGCGCAACGCCTGTAGATTTTTGAAGGTTTTTACAAAGTTCACGCGACGGAATATCCCTGTTGTAGTTTAAAAGTACAGTTGTTCCGCCTTTAGGAAGAATACATCTTACTTTGGGGGTTTTATTGAGCCAACTATTTAATACTGATAAGCCGTTTGTCATTATTTTAAAATTACGCTCACTTATAAATTCTTTGTTTTCAAGCGCAACTGCTGCAAAATAATCATCAAGAGCGCTAATGCTTATTGTATTGTACTGTCTTTGGTGGTTGATTTCGTTTATTATGTCTGCTCTTCCTGCTATCCAGCCAACGCGCAGACCCGGAAGAGAGTAAGTTTTTGACATACTTCCGACCGAAATTCCTTTTTCATAAATATCTGCAATTGATTTAGAATAAGGTTTCCCGATTAAATTAAGTCCTCTGTAAACTTCGTCAGAAAGTATCCAAATATTTTTTCTCTCTGCAATTTTAACGATTTCTTCAAGCATCCAGTCCGGAATTACAGCTCCGGTCGGATTGTTAGGGTTATTTAAACAAAGTAGTTTTGTTTTTGGGCTTAGCATTTTATCAAGTTCTTCCAAATCTGGAAGCCAGTGGTTTTCTTCTTTTAGAAAATAAAGTTTTACATTACATCCGAGAGATTCCGGTATGGAATAATGCTGCTGATAAGTAGGGACGATTGATACAACTTCGTCTCCCGCTTCAAGGAGTGATAAGAATACAAGCTGATTTGCTCCGATTGCACCGTGGGTTACTGTGATGTGATGTTGTTTTTCGTACAAATTCCCGATTGCGGATTTTAATCTTTCGGAGCCTGTAATATCTCCGTAACCTAGTTTTAGGTTGAAAATCTCATCAGAAAACGGAAGTTCGTTTATTGATAAAGGAGCAATACAGGTTGTTGTCAAATCATAAGCTGCTGATGCTTCGTATTTATTCATCCATTCTTCAATTTTAAATCCGGCTATTTTCATAGAAACATTCTATCATGAACGGGTTGTTTTTTGAGGTAATCCTTGATAAAATTTAATTATTATGAAGAGAAGATTATTAACTATTTTAACAGCATTGTTGTTAACGGGATCGGCTTTTGCCGCAAATATTGAAGTTTTGCCTACAATGCAGAGCAAAACAAATGTTCAGGACAGAGTCTGGGTTGGAACTTTCCAAATCGTTTGGAACGATTTTATGGATAAAATTGCATTCAACCAGATTAAGTTCCCTACAGGAACTCCTGTAAGTGTAAATGAGCTGAATAAACAAGCATTTACTGTTGATGAGTTGTCAGAAAAATGCTATTACAAGTATTTTGGCAATGTTACCAGAAGTACTAAGAAAACAATTGCAAGGGCAATCAAACGTAAATTCAATGAAACAAGTGATATTCTTGATCAGATTGATTTGACTCCGGGCAAAGATAAATTCTTTGTTTATGCGATGCTCAAGAAAGATTTCAAATTCAAAGCTCCGTTCGATAAGCTTGGAAAATCCAAGTTTAGAAATACAGAAGCTGAGTATTTTGGAATACAGCCAAACTCTCCTAAGGATCTTGATGATACAGTTGAAGTTTTATTTTATAATAATCCTTCAGATTTTGCTGTCAGACTTGAAGCTCAAGGTAAAGACGAAGTTTATTTGTATAAAACCGCAAATACAAAAACATTCAACTATATCTACGCTGATATGTTAAAAAAGAAAAATGCTTTCGGCGGAAACAGAAGTTTTGATGAAGCAGATTTGTTAAAAGTTCCGAATCTGAAATTCTTTGAAGAAAAAGTGTTTGAAGAAATCGGCGGACATAGAGTTAAAGGTACAAACATTGTAATCGAAAAAGCAATGGAGACTGTTAAGTTTGAAATGGATAATACAGGAGTAAAGCTTAAGAGTGAAGCAGCGATAATTGCTAAAATGACAGCTCTTCTTCCGTCTGCAGAGCCTCGATATTTTTATTTTGACGACACATTTGTCTTATTCCTGAAAGAGAAAGGCAAGGACAAACCTTACTTTGCTCTGAGGGTTTATGATATAAGCAAGTATCAATAGAAAAGTATTTTTTGTAAAGCGCATTCTCTTTGAGTATGCGCTTTTCTGATGAATAAATGTAATTTTTTATTACAGGATTTTCCTTTTGCATTTTTCTATATTAAAATAGTATTATTATAAAGACTTTGGTCTATGGAGAGTATGAAGAGATTAATAAACAGTTGGGATAAATTTGAATGAGAAGAAGAAGGAAATATGATATTTATTTGGTAATCTTTCTGGCAATTTTTACTGCGGGGTATTTTTTCTATAACCACGCAACTGCAGAATCAAGAGGAATAAATAATTATTCTGTGGCGCTTGAAGCTTACAAAGACAGCGATTACGAAAAAGCTTATGAAGTTTTTGCTAAAGTTCCTTCCGGCTCAACTTTAAAGCCTCCGGCGCTTTTCAGACAGGCGAGATGTGCTACTAATATGGATAAAAAAGAGCTCGCCGTTAAAAAATACAATCGAATTGTACATTCCCGCTCAAAGTCTTCAATTGCTCCGATTAGCCGGTATAATATGGCGGTTTTGATGTATGAGCTTGAAGATAAGAATGCAAAAAAACATTTCAAAAAAATTATAAAAATGTACCCGACAAGTGATTATGCGGTTGCTTCAAACTATTATCTCGGACTTATTGAGGTTGCAAACCCGCCTAAATATAAAAGATTAGCTGCTAAATCTAAGAATAAGGCTTTTATTTATTTTAAAAATTACCTTGAAGATGCTCCCGGCGGAAGATTTTCTTTGAATTCAATAAATGAAATCAAAAAACTTGGAGTGAAGCTTAATAACTATGACAATTTATTGATTGCAAAATCTTATTATGCAAACGGTGAGTATTTGAAAGCAAAAGATGTTTTGAATAAAACTACGCTTGCTGAAAGCTGGACGGATTTCGCGCTAAATTCTTTTAAGCTTGGTGATAAAGAGAAAGGTAATTATTACACAGAACTTGGCTTGAAAAAACACGCTGCAGCAGCTTCAACAAAAGATGTATATGAAGTTATTGATAACTATATTCAAGCTGCACCTTCAAGAAAAGAAGGAATAGTAAAACTTAACTCGCTCGGACTTAGCTCAACAGGAGCGGATTACGCAGCTTATTTAAACTGTAATGAAGTTATTGCTTCTAACTTAAAAGAAGCTTGCTACAGAACTTTGTATGAAAAATATCCAAGCGGTCAGTTTTCTGCAGATTCTCTTTATAATATTTTCATTTCTAAATATTTGCAGAAAAAATACCTTGATGCTCAAAGGCTTGGATTTTTGCATCTCAAAAAATTTCCTGGTGTAAACTCAAGCCCTGCGGTTACTTATTATATGGGTAAAATCGCGTTTAAACTTAAACATTACGAAAACGCTAATAATTATTATAAACAGGTTATTGCAAAATATCCTGACTCTTATTATGCGTTTAGAGCAAATTATAATTTATACAAAGAAGACGGATTTTTGCCGTTTGGCGAAATTAATGATAAACCGGTTGTTTTTCCTTACAAAAAATCACTTGATAATAATCTTGTAGTGAAGCTTGCGTACTTGAAAGATTACGACCTTGTTGAAGAGCTGTGTAAACATGATAAATTTATCCAGAGCTGGATAGCTTATCAGAAAAAGAATTACACAATTTCTGCTGTTCTTGCAAGAAATGCGATGGAAGAGCTTCAGACAAAACCTTCTTTTGAAGATTTGAGATGGAGGCTTGTGTATCCGACTCATTATTATGATATTGTTGACAAAGTTAAAGGTTCAAATAATCCGATTATTCTTGAAGCTATTCTTAAAGAAGAAAGCCATTTTAACCCGATGGCAAAAAGTTCTGTCGGAGCAGGCGGATTGATGCAGCTTATGCCTGCTACTTATAATGAAGTTGTGAAGAAACATAATCTTCCGGCTGATTTGAATGCTGAAGTTTCTAATATTACGGCAGGAAGCTGCTATTATAGCGGATTAAAGAAAGTTCTCGGGAACAAAGATTTGTATGCGATTTCTGCTTATAACGGCGGAATTGGCTCGGTTACTAAATGGTTCTCGAATTTGATTTATAATGATACAGACGAGTTTGTTGAGCAAATTCCTTATCCTGAGACAAAAAACTATGTTAAGAAAGTGCTCAGAACTTACTGGGTGTATGGAAATGTATATTAAAGTAATAAGTATTTTTTTGATAATATGTTTACCGGTATTTGCTGTCGGGGTTTGGGATGTTTTCCTGACTACTGATAAAAGTTTGGATGAGCAGCTAAACTTTTTGGATAAACTAGGTACTTGTACAAAATATAAATATCACGCAGAACCTTCAGGGATTTATGAGATTTACGGTAAGCGTAATAAAGCCTGCGCATTAAAATGGACGATTGCTGAATGCAATTTCCCCGAAGGTGTATATCAGAGATTTGCAGAAATCCAAAAACACAGGGCAATTGAACGTAGTGACAGGTATAGCAAAGGACAGTTTATCGAAATAAAAGATGAAGAGTACAGATACCTTTATGATACAGGAAACGAGTATTGTATAATACGCTATTAGGCTTGTATACTCTGATTAGTTGATATATTTTGATGTAAATTATAGTATACTTGAAAAGTACATTAAGAATATTTTGGTGCTTGTAATGTGGGTTTACGGTATTTATGCCGGTTTGATTAGAAAAAGAAACAAAGCTCAGGAAGCTTTTTCTGCAATTGATGTTCAGCTAAAGAAAAGATATGATTTAATTCCGAATATTTTGACAATTGCTCAAAAGTATATGGATCACGAGCGCGGATTGATGGAAGAAGTTACAAAGCTTAGAACAGAGGTGATGAGTATTGCTTCCGGCTTTGAAAATATCGATAGAAAAATTGCTTTAGACAGCCAGCTTGCTCAAAAAATGGGACAAATTATGGTTGCAGTTGAAAATTATCCTCAGCTTAAAGCTGACCAGCCAATGATTACAGCTATGCAAACATATAACGAAGTAGAAGAACATATTTCAGCTGCAAGACGTTTTTATAACTCAGCTGCTAACGAGCTTAAAAATGCCGTTGAAATTTTCCCTTCTTCTTTCTTTGCAAGAATGATGAACATCAAGCCTGTTGATTTCTTTAAAGCGGATGAAAGAGAACGTAAATCTGTAAATGCTGCGGACTTTTTGAAATAGTTTTGTATAAATGCGGCGTAGCAAAGCTACGCCGCATTTATTTTGGAGGTTAATGTGGAAGAAAAATCATATCCGCAAATGCGTAAAGAATTTCAAGACCTTTTTTTTAATGATATATCTTTGCAATTACAAAATTATGAAGATACTAGAAAAAAGAAGCTTTTTTTAGCAATGGCGACCCTTATTATATGTGTAATTATTGGTTTGTTTATTCTATCAGCATCTTTTGTTTTTATGATAACAACTAAAAACAAAGAGGCTGATATATGTTTACAACTAGGGATAGCTATGTTTGTACTTGGTGGTATGTTGTGGACTTTAATTAAGAAACGTTTTGAGCGAAGTGTGAAACGTGAGATTATGCCAATTGTATGTAAGTGCTTTGGAGATTTGACTTGGGAGTCAAGTCTATATAAGGGTAATAAAAATATTTTTCTTGATTCTAATTTAATAAAAAAATATACTTTTGAAGAGTATGATGATATTTTCTCCGGTACGTATTGCGATGTAGCTTTTGAAATGATTGAATCAAAGTTTACCAAGCAACAGGGTAAAAATCAAGAGACCATATTTAAAGGTGTGATAATCAAGTTAGATATGAATAAACGCTTTAATGGAAATACAGTTATTCTTCCAGACGCTATTGGACACGCTTCTCCTGATTCAAAATTGCGTCATACTACATTAGAAGATGTTGAGTTCGAAAAACAGTTTGATGTTTTTACTGATGATGAAGTTGAAGCAAGATATTTGATTACTCCATCATTTATGGAACGTCTAAAAAACATGCGTGTTGCGTTTGCTGCATCCGGTGTGCAATGTGCTTTTTACGGTAAATACTTGCTGATTGGGCTTAAAACTAACAAAGATTTATTTTCATTGTGCTCTCTTGTTAAGCCTGTCAATGATGCAAAACAGTTTTTTACGATGTATGAAGAAATTATTTCAATAATAAAACTAATTGACCATTTTAAACTAGACCGGAAAATCGGTTTATAGTAAAATTAATTTATGAAAAACGGATTATTTATAACATTTGAAGGTGCTGACGGGTGCGGTAAGACTACCCAGATTGAGCTTTTGGACAAATATTTAAGGGGGAGGGGGGGTAATACTCTTTTAACACGCGAACCCGGCGGTAAAGGCTTAGGAGTCAAGCTGCGTGAAATTCTTTTGAATTACGATGGTGAAGTTTCTCCGACAGCTGAATCGTTTCTTTTTCTTGCTGACAGAGCACAGCATATTGACTGTATCATTAAACCTGCTTTGAAAGCAGGAACAATCGTACTTTGTGATAGGCATACAGACTCAACTGTTGCTTATCAAGGTTACGGGCGCGGTTTGGATTTGAACCGTATAAATTCTTTAAACGAAATTGCAACTGGCGGTTTGAAGCCGGATTTAACGATTGTTTTTGATATTGATGTCGAAACTTCTATGCAGAGAGTCGGCAAAGAAAAAGACAGAATGGAATCAGCAGGAGTTGAATTTTTTAACCGCGTAAGAGAAGGCTATCTTCAAATCGCAAAATCTGAACCTGAGAGAGTGAAGGTTATTAACTCTTCTGATACAATAGAGAATATACATAATCAGGTCGTGGAGCTTGTTGAAGCCTTATGAGTTTTGAAGATTTATTGCAGATAGTTAATAAAAACAAACAGAGCGTGGATTTTGATGCGCTTAAGTCTGAACTTGCCGAGCTTGAAGCGAAACTTCAAAGCCCTGAAGTTTGGTCAAACCAAAATCTGGCTTCCGAACTCGGACAAAAATCCAGAGAAATTAAAGAGACTTTTGAGATGTTTTCACGCTGGGAAAATATTCTGGAAGATGCAAAAGCAGCTCAGGAAATTGGAGACGAAGAGCTTATTGCAGAAAGTGAAAAACAGCTGGCTGAACTCCAAAAAGAGCTTGATAAGTACGATATTCAAAAAATGCTTTCAGGAGAGTACGACGAAGCGGATGCGTTTCTTTCAATCAATGCCGGTGCAGGCGGAACCGACGCTCAAGATTGGGCAAATATGCTTTTAAGAATGTACACCCGCTGGGCAGAAGCAAGAGGGTGGAAAGCAGAGCTGATTGATAAATCTGACGGTGAAGAAGCAGGGATTAAGTCTGCAACGATTAAGATAAACGGAAAATACGCTTATGGATACGCAAAAGCCGAAAAAGGTGTTCACAGGCTGGTAAGAATTTCTCCTTTTAATGCAAACGGAAAAAGGCAGACAAGCTTTGCATCCTGCGAAGTTTCGCCGATTATTCCGGATTACGAAAAAACGATTAATATCCCCCCCGAAGATATTGAAGTAGATACAATGCGCTCAGGCGGTGCCGGCGGGCAGAATGTTAATAAAGTTGAAACCGCAGTTCGAATTTTACATAAACCGACCGGGATTGTGATTAAGTGTCAGCAGGAGCGTTCGCAGCTTCAAAACAAAGAAAACGCGATGCAAATGCTTGCTTCAAAGCTTCTTGAGCTTCGCCAGAGAGAACATGAAAAGAAGCTCGCAGAGCTTAAAGGCGAAAATTTTGATATAAATTTCGGCTCACAAATCCGCTCTTATGTTTTTCATCCTTATAAAATGGTTAAAGACCACAGAACCGGGTTTGAAATGGGAAATGTAGATGCCGTAATGGACGGGGATTTAGACGGTTTTATTGAAGCTTATTTGAAAGCATAAAATGTAACATAATGCATATTATGTTACATTTTTGTTATCGGCATTTTGCTTGAAAACTTTAGTATTTTTACCTTTTTTGTTACAAAAATTTACATTGTATGTTTAGACTTGTAGTTTAAAATCCAGCTAAAAAAGCCCCGCTTGTAGTATTATTACTAGCTCGGTAAGTATGTCTACGTGCGTGGCATGTAACATAATATGCATTATGTTACATGCCACTAAACGAAAGGAGTAACAGCATGTTAAGACCACTAGGAAACAATTTAGGACAAACTCAAGGTATGAAGAGAATTTCACCGGATGAGTGGAAAAAGAAAATCGAAGGCGCAAACTTGCAAGCAACTGATAGTGAGCCTAAAACAATCGACCCGCTAACCGGAAAAATGATTACTGCAGCTGAATCGAAACAAAAATACGGTGACGGAAAGAAACTTATTTATGTAAAGATTGAAGGCGATGTTCATTACAAAACTGACGGAAGCAGGGTACAAACGATGGGAAAAATCGAAAGAATAACTGTCGCGGAATATCAAAGACGTTATTATGATTATGCGGAACCGCCAAAAGCTGCAGAGAGCATACAAGAGCTTACAGGCTTTAATGCTGCGAATTTAGCATCTATGCCGGAGGGTAAATATAAAACAGAATAATTGTTACTATTAGTGCTTGCTGAATTTTCGGCAAGCACTAATTTCCTGTAAGTCCGTCTTTGCTTTTTCTGTAATTTTCTTTCATAAACTCACGCCGCTCTTTGATTTTGAGCATCGTATCCATATCCATCTGCTGAATTTTTCTTTGATATTCAAGCTTTTTTATCTGATTATCAAATTTCTCTTCCTGTTTAGCTTCTTTTGCTTTCTCTTTTTCAAGTTCTTTTGCCTGACGGGCTTCAAACTCAACTTCTGATACAGGAATTACATCAGCTTCCGGAGCAAGCCTGTAGCCGACAGTTGCAACAGGAAAAGCATTACCTTTTAAATCCTCCAGCTTTGAGTTTTCGCCATTTACATCAATGCTCCATGTTCCTAAGAATTTAGGCACTTCACCTGTGTAAGCGTAAGCGCAGAGTACAATCCGGTTTTCGTCGTTTGCATCAAACCCCATTGGATAAATATCCCAGCGTTTTTCGTCAAAATCAACCCCGCCTGACATCGCCCAGTAATCAACAATTGCTTCTCTTATTTGCGGAAGTTTTTTTGCTTCACGGGCTTTAAAATCATAAACCCATAAATCTGTTTTCCAAATTCCGTCGTGCCTGTGTCCGACTTTTTCTTTTACAACAAGCTTTGTATTGTCAGTTGAAAAGTCAATCGGAGTAAGCGTTCTGAATATAAACTTTGTTGTAATGTCTTTCGAAGTCGAAATCAAAGGCTCCGGCTCACGGTTAACAATATTTGCTTTTTTTACTTTTTCAATGTTGTTAAGCTTAGGGTCAAGATTTATCACAAATAAATCACAGCTTGTGCAGTCACTTTGTGCATAATAATAAACCGCAGGATAAACAAGCCTGTTATAATCTCCCGAAATTATTCCCTGTGCGTTAATCTGGCGGTCAAAGTTCAGCTTTCTCGGAAGCGTAAGCTCAGGGCTTCCGACAGGGTCGTTATATTTTACAAGCTTAAATCTTTTCTGTGGAACGTAAACCATGTTTACATCTTTAGGCATTTCAGCTTTATCCAAAAGCTGTTCGCTGATTTCCAGCCTTGATTTTCCGCGTGATTTTTCTTCGTACTCTGCAACCGTCATATAACCGGATTCCGGCAAGCGGCTTTTTTCGTACTTTTCGGTTTCACCGACTTTATCAACTTCGTTTCTGTAAATCGTCTCAGCAACAATCCTATCCTGACGTTTCATCATCGGATATTTCATCTGATTGAAATGCATTTTCATTGCCATATAAGCGCCGGCAAGAGCTTCAAACATTAAACCAGTCCTTCTTTCATTGCTGTAACAGTTGCCTGTGTTCTTGAAGAAACACAGAGTTTTTGTAAAATACTGTGTACGTGAGCTTTCGCTGTAGCACGCGTAATGATAAGCTTGTCTGCAATCTGAGGGTTAGAAAGCCCTTCGACCATCAGCTCAAGAACATCAAGTTCTCTCTCTGTAAGCCCGTAAGTGTTTTGAGATTTTTTAATCTCAGGCGTGCTTACAATCTGAGTAGAAGGTCTCTGCAGGTTAGAAAATACCATTTTTGCAATATTCGGGTCAATCCAGCCTATACCTTCGCTAACCGCTTTTATTGCAGAAATGGTCTGCTCAGGAGTTGCACCTTTCATAATATAACCGTCTGCTCCGGCTCTAAATGCTTCAAACACATCGTTTTCGCTGTCACGTGATGTGAAAATCAATATCTTTACATCCGGATTGAAATCTTTAATTCTCTGGGTAGCTTCAATTCCGTCAACATTTGGAAGTCCGATATCCATAAGAATTACGTCCGGATTAAGGTTTCTGGCTGCTTTTATTCCTTCTGCGCCATCTGCTGCCTGAGCACAAAGAGTAATATCTTCAGCTTTATCAAGAAGCATTGAAAGCCCCATTCTATACAATTCGTGGTCTTCAACAAGCAGTACGTTTATCATATCAAACTTCTTTCTTTTACAGTATCGGTAAGTAAAAATGAGAACTCACTTCCCTTATTCACTTTGCTTTCAAGCCAAATTTTTCCGCCATGAGATTCAATAATCTGACGTGACAGATACAAACCTAAACCTGTTCCTGTAGAACGTTTCTTGCTTGTACCCTGAGAAAAACGCTGGAACATATTTGGAATATCTTCAGGCGGAATTCCGCATCCATTGTCAGTAACAGAGAATATTAAATCATTCTCTTCGCTCTTGAGCGTAATCGTAACAATTCCGCCGTCTTGAGTGTAGTTAATTGCATTTCCGCAAAGGTTGCAGACAACCCGTCTAAGCTCGCTTCTGTCTGCACAAATTTCAAGTTCTTTATCGCTGCAGTCAATCTTGAAATCTATGTTCTTAGACTTAGCAAGCGGTAAAAGCTCGTTATAAACCTGCTCAACAAGGTTGTAAATATTGAAATTTGTTTTTGTAAGCGTAAGCTTTTCTGCATCATACTTGTAAACTTCTAATAGAGCGTTTACGAGTCCTAATAAATCTTCATTGCTTTTTTGCATAGTTGAAAGCAGAAGCTTTTGTTTTTCGTCCAGCTCTCCAAGCGCGCCTTCTAAGAAGAAAGTCAAAGTCTGAATAGCAGCTAGAAGCGGAGTTCTTAAATCGTGTGTAAGCGTTGCAATAAAATCATCACGAAGCTTGTCAGACTTTTTCTGCTCGGTTACATCTCTGATTACACCTACAAAACGTTTGTACTCGTCATCTGAAGTTATTCTTGCAAAACTTATTTCAATCGGAGTTTCAACACTGCTCAATAAATTTTTGACATGGAAATCTCTTAACAGAAGCTCGCGCTCGTCAAGTTTATGAAGCTCTTTTGAAATAAAAGTTTTATGGCTTGTAAGATAATCATCAATAGAAGTTGAGATGATTTTGCTTGCGACTAAGCCGATTAAGCTTTCGCAGGCAGGATTTACCTGCTCGATTATTCCGTCTTCGTTAATGATTATAATCCCGTCAGCACAATGGCTGAAAATCCCTTCAAGTTTTGCGTTTGACTGTTTTAAATCAGCAGTCCGCTCTTCGACAATCTGTTCAAGATTATGTGAATATTTTTCAAGCTCCTTTTTAGCTTCTTCAAGCTCGGAAATCTTTTTACGAAGCTCGCTCAGGAGGTAGCTTCTTTCAATACCGTTTTTGATGTTTATGATTAAATCATCGTTGTTCCACGGTTTTTCAATGTAACGGTACAAACCGATTTCATTAATTGCTTTGATTGCGTTTTCTTTGTCTGCATAACCTGTAAGCAGGATTTTACTAACTTCCGGATAAAGATTTTTAACTTCTAACAAAAACTCTAAACCGTTCATTTCCGGCATGAGAAAATCTGAGATTACTAAATCCGGCGTATTGTTTTGTAAAAATTCAAGCGCTTCTTTTGGATTATTAAAAAAGTGCGCATTATTAAATCCTTCGACTTTTAATAAAGTTTTAAAAGCGGAAGTAACTATTTTCTCGTCATCGACTACTACTATCATCCCCGTATTCATACTTTTATAATAACCCAAAGATTATGAATAGACAAATTATTAAGATGTATGAATTAGGCAGATTTTACGTCGAGCGTGTAGCCGAGACCGGATAAAATTTTGCCGATAGTAATAAGGCTTGGCGCTTTAGTTCGTCCGTGCAGTATGTCGACAAGCTGAACTCTGTTCATTCCGACTTGTTCTGCAAACTGTGTGACTGTTGTGCGTGCTTTTATTACCTGTTCTAAAGCTCTGAAAAATTCGATATAATCGCCGTCTTCAATGTAGTCAATAATCGTTTGTCTCAACCATTCCTGCTGAAACTCCGGATTTTGCAATTCTTCGTTAAGATAATCATCAAATTTTATAGTCATAATTTTGTACTCCTTTTTAAAAAATCTTCATAGTATTGATTCGCTTGTTCAATTACTTTGTTCTGGTCAGATTTATCACTACCTGCAATTATCAGGATTATAACATTATCGAGTTCTTTAAAATATACGCGATAACCTTTGCCGAAATTAAATCTTAGTTCTGATAAAGGGCTATTTTGCAAAGACTTACAATCTCCGAAATTGCCATTGCGCATCCGGTCAATTCGTTTGTTTATTCTGAGTTTGTAAGTTGTGTCAAGTTTTCTAATCCATTCAATAAATGGACACTTGCCATTTTCAGTTGTATATAATTCAATTTCTTTCATATTTTAAGTGTAGTATATTTACTACAGGAAGTCAAGGCGTGAAGTTGTTTAATGTTAATTTAATTCATTATCTAAGTGATTAAGAGCGTATTGGCAGCATTGCTCTACTAATTTATTGAGTGAAATTTCTTTGTTTTGAGCAACTGTTTGTAACTCTTCTAATAGTTTCGTAGGAAATCTAAAAGTTTTGTTTATCATTTCGGGTTTCTCAATTTTGAACATAATTTTATTTTCATTTTAAGTTAATAAATTCTGTTTACGCTTATATAATATATTGTTTTTTTATTTTTCACAACATCATGAAATGCTTATAATAAGCATATTATGATTAGCTTACGAACACAATATTACAGACGAAGATGTCATGCGCAAAGGCAATGACTCAAAATTGTTTTTGCCTATAACAAAAACTCTACTCGTCAAATCCAAAAGCTTACCTTGAATTTCATGGAGTAGATATTTACGGCAGGGTACTTGGTGTTGTTTATTTTAATAACCTGAATATCAATCAGGAACTTCTTAAAAAAGGAGGGTGCATGACTTATAGCTATTAAAAATTTACTCAAAATCAAATAAATCTTTAACTTTTACACCCAGATTATCTGCTATGATTTTTAATTTTGTAACAGTTATATCTGTTTTAGAAGTTTCCAATAGGCTTATCATTTGTCTGGATACACCATTAGTACCTAAATCATCCTGAGTAAGTCCTTTTTGGGCTCTCAAGGTTTTTACTTTAAGTGCAACTTTTTCCAGATACGATTTATTCATGTATCATTATTTTCTTGTATATCTGCCTTTATCACAACTAGTGTGACTAGCAAAGTGTTAAATTGGTTAAAAATTATTAAGTTGCTTTGAGTCTTTAATATGCTATAATCACTTTACATACAAAAAAGGAGAGATATTATGGCAGAAGCAAAATTATTAGCAAGCATACAGAGAACTGATACTGAGCAGTTACAAATTTCTGTTTCAGAATACAGAGGAAAAAGTTACTTCAACTTAAGAATTTTCTATACAACAGATGATGGCGCTACATGGCTTCCAACCAAGAAAGGTGTAACTTTTGCGCCTGACCAGCTTGATGTTTTGTCAGAAGCGATTGAAGAAGCTAAACAGTTATTCATGACAGAAGAATAAATATGGATAAATCTATTCAAGACGAATTTATATCAACAGTTTCACACGAAATGAGAACCCCGCTGACCAGTATCAGGGGGTTCTCTCAAACTTTGCTTTCTTCATGGGACAAGCTTGATGAAGAAAGTAAAAAAAAGTTCGTTAAAATTATTGAAGAACAGTCTAATCGTCTGATTAACCTTGTGGAAAATATTCTGACTGTTTCAAAAATGAACGCGGATAAGCCGATATTGCGAGAAGTTGGGGTAAATACTTCTATACAAAAAGTTATTCAAATGCTTTCTATGAAATATAAAGATAAGCAGTTTGTTACGCATTTTAATAATCATTTGCCTCCGGCAAGGCTGGATGAGGATAAGTTTCAGCAGATTATGACAAACCTTATAGACAATGCTTGCAAATACTCAGAAATAGGTAAAACAGTTGAGATTACAACTGCTTTTGCAAATTCTGACAATATTTTAGTGAGTGTAAAAGATGAAGGTGTCGGGATAAAAAAAGAAGATGTAGCTAAAGTTTTCGACAAATTTGTAAGGCTGGAAAATCACCTTACTAGTAAGACTCAGGGAAACGGGCTGGGGCTTTATATTACTAAAAACCTTGTTGAGTCAATGTCTGGAAGAATTTGGCTCCAAAGCGGTACGGATAAAGGGACAATTTTTAATCTTGAGTTTCCGGTTTATAATCAGGAGGAGGTGTTAAAATGCTCTCAACAATCCTGATTATAGATAAGCGCGTCGAATTATCAACAAAATACAAAAAATCTCTCGAAAACGGGGATGTGAATGTAGTTGTGGCAAGAGCTCTTAATGAAGCAATTTCTGCTATACAGAAGCTCGAACCGGACATGATAATTGTATCAGATAGCATCGAAGAAAAGCTTACAGGATTTTGTGCGAAAATCAGGGCGTTAACTTTTGACACAAGACCTGTAATTATTGCGTTGTCAAAATCTGCGGATGCTGAAGACAGAATTGAAGTTCTGAAAAACGGTGCGGATGATTTTTTGAGTGAGCCGGTTAATATAGAAGAGTTTAAAATCCGTATTGGAGCTCATTTAAGGCGTGATGTAGAATCTAATCTGGATATAACAACTTTGCTTCCTAATCAGAAAATTGTCAGAAAAACGCTTAAAAGAGCTTTGAATTCAGAAAATCAGGCAGTTTTACTTGCAGGGTTTGAGAATTTAAAAAATTATGCTGAAATTTATACTGAAGTTGCAGCAGATAAGCTAATCCAAACATTTGTTGCAATAACAAAATCTGCTCTTGACGAGACAGATTTCTTTGGCAGGTATGATGAAAACAATTTTGTTATAGTAACAAATTGTTTTACTGCAGAAAAGCTTGCTGCTTTTCTGGTTTTTGCTTTTGATACTGTAATGCCTAAATTTTATTCTGAAGCTGATTCAAAACGCGGTTATACTTTGCTTAAAGGCGAAAGATATGCCGGCATGCGGATTAATTTTGTATCTGTTTTGATTGGAGGTATTGTAGAAGGGTTTAATTTAATAAGCTCTGTTGATTTGCTTTTGGACAAGCTTTTTGAGGTAAAGAAGCTTGCAAAGATACCTTCAGGTTCAAATTACGCAATTGAGAGAGCAAAATTATCAGCATCTGATTCTGTTTTATGTGAAGGGTTTGACAGGACTGTTTTTATTCAGGAACCGGACGAATCTTTGAGTTATTTAATAAGAACAGCTCTGGAGCTTCAGGGGTATGAGGTTTTAGATAAATTTGACGCAGAGTCTGCATGTCAGCCGTCTATAATAATCATGGATAGCGGAGATGAGCTTTCGGGGCTTGAAATTTTGCGTAAAATGAAACATGGGCAGGAGTTTGTAAATACGAAATTTATTGTAACGTCATCTATTCATGATAAATATGCGATTTTAGATTCCGGAGCTGATTTGTA
Organism: uncultured bacterium; assembly: GCA_948684385.1. Lineage (GTDB taxonomy): Bacteria > Cyanobacteriota > Vampirovibrionia > Gastranaerophilales > Gastranaerophilaceae > CAG-196. The sequence goes on along the minus strand of CAPQCU010000002.1, from coordinate 172,181 downwards.
TCTTCCGAAGCCTTATGAGATTTCAGATTTGATAAGGTGGGTTGAGCATTTCCTGCGGTGATGGGGGTAAAGGGGTAAATAATTCTAGCCTGTAGTTATAATACAAGTTTGGCAGAATGTCTACGTGCGGGGGTAAATAATTCCGACTTGTAGTCTTAATACCGGTTTGGAAGAATGTCTACGTGCGTAGCACAAAGAAAAAGAGCCGTTAGGCTCTTGGAATTAAGAATAGCTGGAAGTATGAAAAAGATTTAATACATATATTAAACAAAAATTTTGATATAAAATCTATTACCCTAGTGCCTGATTTATTTTTAGATAATAAACTACTTGCAAAAAAAGATTTATGTGATATTCTTGGATTACGGCAATGGTATTATGCGTCCGTAGCTCAGCTGGATAGAGCATCTGCCTTCTAAGCAGAGGGTCGCGCGTTCGAATCGCGCCGGGCGTAAATTTTTAAAAATAAGGCAAGGACTGGGTTCTGAGCCTTTTTTTGTTTTGTATTCTGCAGGAAGGTTGTTTAGATGAAAATCAAAGATTATATTAAGGTTGATAATGATAAAATGCTTTCAAAACAATCAAAAATGATAGCTAATTTATTATTATCAAATAAAGAATTAGCTGTCAAACCATTTAGTTACGCGCAAGTTGCCGATATGATTGATGAGCATTATAAGTATCATATATCGTACAATAAAAGATTTGATAAACCTTCTTCTCCGGATGATAGCGATATAGGAATTTATGCAGGAAATTTGTCAACAATTTGCTCTAAGCTTGGTTTACCTTTGATTTCTGTTGGAATTGGAGGCAAGGAAAATAATTTACTCCCGGGTAGTGGTTTTTTAGCATTATATAAAAGTTTGGTGAATTCAGATAAAACAGACGAAGAAATTATTGCTGATGAACGTCAAAAAGTTGCAGAAAGTTTTAAAAATAATAAATGGCAAATGCTAATTGATTATCTTAATGATGAAAATAATGCATGTTTTCAAGATGATAGCACTTATTCTGTTGCTCATTATTTTTGGGTAAATCAAAGACGAGAGTATCCAAAGAACAAAATTTATGTACAAGCTCCCTGTGATACTAAAGATAGCGGACATAAGCTTGTACAAAAAATAAATAAGGGAGATAAATTTTTATCATACATAAATGAGCAAGGAGGCATATTTAGAATTTTAACTGCAGTTTCATTTCCTGAAACATTTAAACACGAAGATGGAAGGATTTGGTGTCGTGTATCAGTAGAAGAATTTACTAATATCACTCCGATTAATCTTGCAGAGATTAAATCTCTTTTGCAAACACATTCAATTTTAGTGCCACAAAATAATGAGAATACTCCCTGGAATTATGATTTTTGTAAAGTTAAACAAAGAAGATATTTGACAGAAATATCTAAAGATTTATTTGAATTAATAGCAAAACAATGCGGTTATCCTAAACAATTAATTCCGACCGGAAAAACCGTGTCAAATATGTCTGAACAAAAAGAAAGATTTGAAGGAGAAGAGGTAGAAAGAACGGTTTTAGCTACAAGTCGTAATAGAGAAGTTGTTGTTGAAGTAAAGAATAGAGACAATTATTCCTGTGTTGTATGCGGATTTAGGTTTCGGAATAAAATTGTAGAAGCTCATCATTTAATGCCTTTATCTAAAACTGATGGAATAAAAAAGGTAAGTAATGATGATTTAATTACGTTATGTCCAAATTGCCATGCTATAGCTCATTTTTTGCTCAAAGAAAATATAAAATATACAGATAAAAAAATCTTAATAGAAAAGATAAGAGATATTAATTCGAAAGTTTTATTTACGCCGGAATTTTAATTTTATTCCGAGTATTGTAACGAGTTTATGCTGACCTCCGTAAGAGTTTCTGACGGAGAAAATTCGCTGCAATAAAGTATAGTGATACTTTTTAGGAGATATTGTTATAAATAAACATTGAAGAGTATAATTTCCTCCGTACAAATGATACAGAATACAGCATCTATGCTGACCATCCAGAATTATATTGTTTTTGGAGTTAACAATTGGCATATAAAGTTTGTTATGTGAATTGTTCTTAATATCTTGTATTAAGTTGTCAAATTTTTCTCTATTCATTTCAAAATTGCTAAGTTTTGCATTTTCAACACAATACTGCTCGTATTGTTCAATTTGACCTTTAAGATATAAATACGGGTGAGTTTCTTCTAAATTTAATATTTTGTTTTTCCAGGACCTTTTGATATCTTTGAGTTTTATATTTCTTATTTCATAATCTACAATGACGTTTGTTTGTGTTAATTTCTGGTAAAAATCTAAATCAATTTTAAATCTCTTATCTTCTAAAATAGCATTAGGATTTATTTGTTTGGACAATTTATATACTCCCGGTAACTATATTATTATACCATAATTTTGTCCGCTTTATTAATACCTGCCTGCGGGATTAATATTATATCAATTTTTTTTAATCTTTCTTTGCAGAGCTAATCTGCAGAAAGGCGGATATAATGAGTTTTAATCCATTAAAAGAAAAAGGGCTTCCTATTGAGAAACAATTAAGAAATTGGCACCAGATTGTAGGAAAGCCTTATAATAAATCAACTGTAGATTGTTACACAAGAACCAGACAAATTTTGATGAACGGTATAGAAGTTGAAGCGTGGGGATTTAAACACCAGCTTAACAGGTATTTAATTGATGATACAGATAAAGCAGTAATTGCAAAAATCAGCAGAATTGAAGATTCCCAGCAAACAACTATGAACTGGATGGCACCTGCTGACCAGTCTGTTCTTGAAACTACTCTTGGCTATGAACAGGTTGCTGTTGATTTAACTGCCTGGATGGCTCAGAATGAACCGGACGAATATGTTAAAGAAACTTTTAATTTCGGACTTTTAGAAGATTTTGACCATTTGTACAGATATAGCCAGTTTGCGTATATGGTTGAAGGTGTTAAACCAAATGAAATTGTACAGGGACAGACTGATATTGTTGTCGGACGTCCTACCCAGCACCACCATAACTGTAACGCTATGAGACTTAGAAACCATTATGATAAATCAACTGCTGATCCTCAAACAAAAGTTAATATTTTAACTCTTGTTGCAGGTGAGCAGCAGACTCATAATTATTATGCTGAACACGGATTTATGTATGCAGATCATGTTTTAAGAGAAACTTATGCAGAAATCAAAGATGTCGAAGAGGAACACGTTACTATGTATGAGTCTTTGATTGACCCTTCTGAAAGCTTGTGGGAAAAATTCCTGCTTCATGAATTTACAGAAGTTTGTAACTACTATACTTGCGTTGAAGACGAAGTTGATGACAAGGTTAAAGCTCTCTGGGAAGTTTGCCTTGATATAGAACTCGGTCATTTGCAGATTGCAGCAGAGCTCTTTAAGAAATACGAAGGTCGTGACCCTGAAGAAGTTGTTGGCTCAAAAGTTGTTATTCCTTGCAGATTCCAGAGCCAGAAAGATTACGTGCGTAAAGTGCTTGTAAATGAAGTAGACAAACGATTGGATACAGAAATGGGATATACTACTATTGCTGAGCTGCCTGAAGATTGGCCAAGCTATAAGATTCAGGAAAGAGCAAATGAAATAAGCTCTCCTACAGAAAATTCAATAAGACTTGTTCAGATTTATCATGACAGAGATATTGTTGAAACAGGTGATAAGTTTGAAGAAAAAGAAGTTAAAATCCTGGAAAAAGGTTTGCAAAAAGAAGGGGTTGCAGATAATACCGTAATGCCGGATGAACTTGAAGATATGATTCAGCTTCACGAAGAAAGAAAAGAAGAAAAAGAAGAGCTCATATAATAAATTGTAAAGGCGCCTATAGGGCGCCTTTTCTAAAAACATTTCTGATTACTTTTTTAAAACCATATCTTCGCATAACATATTCAAGTCCCCACTCTTCTTCTAAAAGCCCAATAATAAATAAACTGCCGGCTTTTAGAACTTTTGAAGCTTTACTTATAAAAGCTTCTCTTGTTTTTTCATCATAATAACCGATTGAGTTTCTGGCAAAAATAACAGTATTTGAATCATCTTTGATTTGAGGAAGAATTTTAAACATATCACCTTGATTAAACTTAATCTTTTTAGTTAACTCTTCTGCAACTTTGAATGTTTTGAATATTAGCTTTTCACTGTTTTTATTTTCAATATAGTATTGCAGAGAACCGGGAAAACATTTCTCAACATTAACGCCGTTTTTTGCTAATCTTTCGATATCTCCGATATTTAAATTTAAATAGCCTTTATTTGCGCTATTAACTATATCTGGATTAATGTCATAAGCTTGTATCGGTAAAAATTTTTCTGCATCTTCCGGGCTGTGTAATAAAAGTGATAGTATCTGGGTATATCCTTCTGAACCGTCAGAAGGAGCAAATTGTATTATGTTAACTTTATCTTTGTTTGAAAAATTTACTGACTCTAAAAGAGCAAGCTTTCTCCAGTTTACGTCATCCCTGAACATCCATGTATATAGTCCCATTTCCTGACCATTTAGTTTATAATCGCAGGACATAGAACGGAAAGAAGGTCTCTTATTATATAAAGTTGTAACGGGCATAATTCTCATACCTGTTACAAAACACGTGAAAATATTTTTTGCTAACTTTCTTTTAAATGTTTGAAGTGTTTGTATAAGTACAATATTCCGAGAATTCCAACCACTGCAATGATTAAGATGTCGAATTTGTGCCAGATGTGTTTGAATGCTTCCATGTTCTGCCCGAATTTTACACCAACGTATACAAGCAGATAGCTCCAGACAAGAGAACCTAAAAATGTCAGGGTAAAGAAAATGCGTTTTTTTGCTCTCAAAATTCCTGCAGGGAGCGAAATAAATGTTCTGACAACAGGCAGCATTCTGCAGATAAAGAAAGCCCAGTCTCCGTATTTTTCGACCCACCTGTCAGCATCATCAAGGTCTTTGTGAGAGATTAAAAAGTACTTTCCGTATTTTTCGATAAATTTACGTCCGCCAAAGTAGCCGAGATAGTAAGAAGGAATTGAGCCGAGAACGCAGCCGAAAGCGCCGGCAAGAGCCGCAATGTGGAAGTTCATTTCTCCTTTGCTTACGATATAGCCTGCAAATGGCAGAATTGCTTCACTCGGGAGAGGAATGTTACAGGATTCGATTGCCATAAGCAAGCTTATTCCCCACGGTCCCATAATTGTGATAACGTGCTCTATAAATTGAACAAGGAACGCAAGTAGCGCATTAATAAATTCCATAAATCTCTCCCAAACTTTTTCTTTATAATACTACAAAAACATGCTTATGCTATTATATAAAAAAAGGAGAGTTAAATATGTTAACTAAAAATTCATCATTAAAAACAACTTTTTCAGGCGTAGATTTTTCAAAATACGCTTCAAAAGTATCAGAATTTGTAAGTGAATTTTCTTCACGTGCTAATCAGCCGGGAAAATTCTTAAACTGGGTAAACTTACCGCAGGAACAGGCTAAAAGATTGGATGATATCTATTCTTTAGCTTCAAGCTTGAAATCTCAAACAGGCGTTAATAAACTTAGCGTTATGGGTATTGGCGGTTCAAAACACACTGTTGAACACATGTTAAGTATTAATGGCTTGAACATCAACTCTGATGTTATTTATTTCTATTCAGATGTTGATTCAATCAGCTTTGCAAGATTTTTGGAAAAATTAGGCGGAGATGTTTTATCTTCTAATTATCTGATTGCTTCAAAATCAGGCTCAACTTTTGAAACAAAAGACGGATTTTTAAGAGTTCAAAAAATGCTTGAAGACGCTTATGTTTCAAAGGGACAATCTTTAGAAGAAGCAAAAAAATCTGCTGCAAAACATTTTATTGCTGTAACAGACGGTAATGCTGAAAAGAGCGAACTTAGAAGAACTTCTAACGAAAACGGCTGGCTTGGCGATTTATTTATTCACGATGATGTTGGCGGAAGATTTTCTGCTTTTGACGACCACGCTTTATTTACACTTGCTTTTGCCGGCATGAGCAAAGAAGATATGAAATCAATGTTAATGTCAGCGCAGGAAATTTCATCTCTTTCACTTTCTTCTGATTTAGAGTTAAATGATGCTTTGAAAGAAGGTATTTTCTGGGCAGATGCAAAGCTTAACGGAATAGAAGCTTCTGTTCATCAATATATGGGCTCAATGTTTGAAAACACAGTTTACTGGCACGCTCAAATGCAGAACGAATCTGTAAAAGATACATTAAAACAGGTTGCAAAAGTTCCGGATGCAATGCACCATTCTGCAGAAGCACATTTTAATCCTGCAAACAAACTTGTTTTTGCGCTTACTGTTCCTGTAGATAAAGGAATTTGCTCAGAAAACGCAGAAGCTTATATTGGAGCTTTGACTAAGTCTTATGAAGTTTCAGGCGCATTCTTCAAAGAATATGTAGAAACTTCAAAATTGGGCTTAACTCCAGAAGCAGCAGGTGCTGTAACCCAGCTTAGAGCATTTGCAACTTGCTATCAGGAAATTGTTGAAGCAGTTATGCAGAATAAAGCGCTTCCTGAAGTTCTTGACAGCGTATTGCAGCCGCACGTAGAATTCTACAAAAAGAATTTAAAAGGCGGAGTTGTCGTTCCTGGAAGAATTTCTTAGTTTTATTTTTAAAGAAGGGCGGGTTTGCGAAGCAAACCCGCCCTTCTTATTGCCGGAATGGGCGATTTTATAAATAATTATTTTGAAAATAATTATTATATGAATAAATTTTTAGTATTATTAATTGGGGCAGTGATGGGTGTTGCGGGATTTTTGTATTTAGTCCACGGATTTCATAATATCCATATAGTTGCTGTGTTTGATAAGTTAGAGCCGATGCCGCATAAGTTAAACGTGTATTACAAAGGTTTTAGAATTGGTCGTACTGTAAGAGTTCATCCTACAAATGATTTTACAAATACCAGTGTGGATATGGTTTTGAATGCGAAGAATTTGAAACTTCCTGATAATACTACTGCGAAGGTGAAACGTAAAGATAAAAAGGATTATGTAGAGCTTGAGTATCCTACCGCTCCTTCTATTACTTATTTAAAAAATCATTCTGTAATCAAAGGTTCAACCAGTTTTAATATCTCAAGCTATATAGATACACAGGCAGATAATGGCGGGCTTGATGATTTGAAAGATAATCTAAGCGGTACTGTTGAGTCTGCAGGAGAAACTTTGAACGCTTTAACGGATTTGTTTAAAACTGCTGATGATATTCTCAAAGATTTAAGACCTTCTTTAAAAGAAACAGGAGAAAATCTGGTTATTACAAGCAGAAATCTTGCAGATGTTTCTACGGAACTTAATAATTCCGTAAGACGTGACAACAGACTTGATAACAGCTTTGCAAATATTGAGCTGATGACCAGAAACTTTGAAGCTGCAACAAGAAACTTCCAGACTGCAAGTTTAAATATTAATGATTTGACCGGAAATGCAAATCGTGAAACTATAAGATTGACAAATTGTGTTCTTAAGAATGTCAATAATGTTGTCTTAAATGTGAATGATATCGTAAAAGGATTTAAAAATACTCTTAGCAAGCGTTTTGGCGGAATGCGGGTGTTTCTGGGTAAAGCAATAGAAGATGATAACTGTAAAAAATAAATTTGGCTTTACAATGCGTCACACTTTATTGAATTGAAAAAACATTTAAGATATTCTTTTAATCAGTGGTAGATTATTTGGGTATTATAAATGGAAAAAGGTTTTGTAGAGAACGGGTTTATTATTGATTTAAGCGATGCTAAAAATACTACACAGCTTGTTTTTGAGCTTAGTTCTATTATGGAGCATCCGGAAGTTAAAAGAAAAAATGTCTGCTTGAAACTGGGCGCTCTTGATTTAAAACAGTCCCAGCTTTTAAGTATTAAGGCATTGATTGAATCGATGGATGCAAATCTTGCGTTTATTGATACTGACTCAGAACAAACAGAAGCTTCTGCTGTGAGCCTTGGTATTATTGTTTCAGAAATTTCTGATAATCTTGAACCTTCAATTGTTTGTACTGCAACAGAAGAAGTTAAAGACGAAGAGGTTGTAGTTAAAACAGAATGTGAAGTTGTTGAAGAAGAAGAAAAGACAGTAGAAGTTCACGCAGATTTGAACGCTAATACCAACCCGATTGAAACTGCTGAAGGAATCGAAGATATTTATGACGAGCAATCAATGCAGGAGCTTTCTGAAATAATTCCTGCCGAGCATTTTGAGACGAATTTTGAAGCTCTTGCAGAAAACGAAGGCTTAATAAAAGCGGAAGAAGCTAGTAAATATATTCTGCTTGATACCGGAGATGTTCTTCCTGAAGGCGCAGAAGAAAACGATACAAATACTGAAACTCTTCCGACTTTGTATATTAACCAGACTTTGCGCTCAGGTCAAACTGTAAGCTACGAAGGTAATATTTTAATAATCGGTGATGCTCATCCGGGCAGCGAAATTGTAGCCGGCGGTGATATTACGGTTTGGGGTATTTTAGGCGGTATCGCACACGCAGGCTCATTAGGTAATGTGACTTCAAAAGTCAGAGCGTTGAAGTTAAATGCAATACAATTGAGAATAGCAGGTCTGTATGCAAGACGTAACGATACTTTGAATGTGCCTTATGTACAGAAAACAAATGAGTTTACTCCTGAGGAAGCTCAGATTGAAGACGGAAAGATAGTAATTTATAAAAAGTTAAGGAGAGATTAATGACTGGTCGAGTAATAGTAATCACGTCTGGAAAAGGCGGAGTAGGAAAAACAACTACAAGTGCGAACATCGGCACAGCGCTTGCAAAAGCAGGTTATAAAGTAGTTCTTATTGATACAGATTTAGGCTTGAGAAACCTCGATTTGCTTTTGGGACTTGAAAATAGAATTGTTTATACGATTGTTGATGTTATTGAAGAACGCTGCAAATTGAAACAGGCATTAGTTAAAGATAAAAAGAACCCGAATCTTTCTCTTCTGGCTGCTGCTCAAACCCGTGACAAAACTGCAGTTAACGCTGAACAACTTAAAGGTATCTGCGATACTCTGAAAGAAGAAAATGATTTTGTTCTTGTTGACTGCCCGGCAGGTATTGAACAAGGCTTCCAGAACGCTGTTGCGGGTGCTTCTGAAGCAATCGTTGTTACAACTCCTGAAATGTCTGCAATCAGAGACGCAGATAGAATTATCGGACTTTTAGAAGCCAAAGAAGAAATTACAAGCTACAAACTTCTCTTGAACAGAGTTAGACCAAGCTTGATTAAATCTAATGAAATGATGAGTGTCGATGATGTTGTAGAAATTCTTTCCTGCCCTCTTGTTGGTATAATCCCTGAGGATACAGGCATTATTACTTCTACAAACAAAGGCGAGCCTATCGTAAATGATGATGCTGCTCTTGCAGGTAAAGCATACAGAAATGTAGCGCAGAGAATTTTAGGCGAAGAAGTTCCGTTTTTGGATTTGGATGAGCCAAAAGGATTTATGGCAAAAATTAAAAATGCGTTTGCAAAATTGAAAGCGAAGGTGTAGAAATGGGGCTTTTCTCCGATATATACAATACAGTGGCTAGGTTCTTCCGCCCGCAAGAAGAACAGGGTGATGCTTCCAAATCAGTTGCTGCAAGCAGATTAAAACTTGTCTTAATGCAGGATAGAACCAACCTGACTCCGAAAATCCTTGAACAGATGAGAGGTGAATTGATTGATTTGCTTTCACGCTATGTTGAGCTTGATAAAGAGCTGCTTGAACTTGATTTTCAACAGGAAGGTGATCAGGTTGCGTTGATGCTTTCAATCCCTGTAATCAGAGCTAAAGATGAAGAAGAAATCGAAGCCGCTTTAGCAGGGGTAAATGAAGAGGCAGGGGTAAATGAAGGTACTGAAGAAGAAGTGGACGAACAAAGCGGGTCAGAAGACGAAGCTGCGGATGAAACTGATAATGAAGTTCAAACCGTAACCACTCCTGAAGAAATGGCAGCTTCTAAAAAAGACGAAGAAGTTAAGGAAGAATGCCAGAGCGAAGCTTAGTTATTTCCAATTTGGGAAATAATGCACGGTGATAGTGTCTTTTGGTGTAATTCTTGCGTGTCCTCCTTTGATAAAGTTTGTAAGAGAACCGGTTGGAGGAAGGAATGTAAGAGCCCATTTGAGAGGAAGCACCCAGTACATCCGGTTTACACCGCCTTTACTGTAATGGCAAAGCAGCTTAGATGAGTCCAAATTTTTGAATTTGAACTCTCCAATATAGATATAATAAGGAATACCGTTCATTCCGCTTGGAATGACGGTTTCTATTTTTGCAGAAACGGCATCTCCTTTTTTTACAATCAGCCTGTCTTTATAATAAGCGTCAGAAGTTACAACCAGTTGAATTTCCTGCGCATCATGCAGAGTCTTATCTCTGGTCGAGAGTGTTTCTAAAGTACTTAACTTTATAGGGACAGAGTCAGTGCTTGTAAAATCGTATTCTCTTAAGACTTCCGGCTTTTCAAAAGTTTTTCCGGCAGTGTACCGGTCGGCAAGAAAATCCTGAGTGTACGCGCAGGAGACGCTTAAAAAACAAAAAATAAAACTTAGTAGTAATTTATTCATACTTTACCTTTTCAAAGCTGTTATTATTTATTTTTGCTTCTAGTCGTTTCCTGTTTTCTATTGAGTTAAGTAAAAAGTTTTGATAATAAATATTATCAATGTATGTATTGTTTTGCAGGAAGTACGGATATTTTGTCAAAATGTATTCATAAACTTCTCCAAGCCTTTTTGAAGTCAGAGTGTGTTTTGAGATTAAATCATATTTCTTTTGCGGACAACTTTTGTTAATAAAAGTTATTAATCCTAGCGGGTTGTAACCGGCATGCACCATATAATCAACTGCTCTTTTGTCTCCTACCATTTCATATTTCTTTGGAGATATTAATACCTGCAGCGTTCCGATTGTACCTCTCCCTTGTCCGTCATAAGATTTTTCTGCGTTGGATATTTTTTGAGAAAGCATTGCAGCTACTTCATCATCAGTCTCGGCATATTGAACAGTATCACCATAAATAATTATTTCACGCTTTGTAACTTCTTTTGGAATAAATTGTTTTTTTGTAGGTTCTGAGTAAGTAAAAATAATTCTTTTATTGATTTTGTTTGCATTAAGAATACAAAACCCGATTGAATCAATTCTATGCTGCATAGATTCTGCAAAAACAGGAGAGGATATTAGTAATAATGCTAATGCAATTATAATTTTATTCATTTGCTTCTTCTTTCTTCAAGTTTTTGAGCAGTAGTATTAGCGGAATAATCACAACACTCGCAACCGCAAAAATCCTGAACGCATCAATAAACGATGCGAGGTTTGCCTGCTGCATCAAAAGCTGATATGCGGTATGCTGTCCCATATACGTTGCTGTGTGCGGGTCAACAGTTGACATAAATGCGCTTGCGTAAGTCTGAACGCGTTCGGTATAAGTTTGTGCAGTATCAGTTAAGTGCTGAATTAACATAAACTGGTGTTTTTGCGCTCCTCTTGAGAGTAAAGTAGCTACGATAGATGTACCAAACGCACCACCGATGTTTTTAAGCAGGTTTTGAAGCCCGCTGGCGTTTGTCATCTGGTCGTTTCTGATTGTTGCAACTGAGAGCGTAATGATTGGAATCATTGCAAGCCCGAGTCCGACACCAAACAAAAAGTTTGGAATTGCAATATTCATAGTAGATATTTGCAGGTTAAGACCTCCTAACATCCAGCTACCTCCTGCGATACAGCCTAAGCCTATCATTACAAGAATTCTGTTGTCAACCAAATTCGCAAGTGTTCCGCAAAGCACCATTGCAAGCAATGCTCCTAAGCCTCTTGGCATCATAGAAAGTCCGCTCTTATAAGCGTCATAACCCATCAGAGACTGTAAGAACTGAGGCAGAATTGCCAACGAAGCAAGAAGTACTGCCTGCATTACAATTTGAACAAGCGTACCGATAAGGAAGTTTTTATCTTTGAACACACTTAAGTCTACAAGAGCTTCTTTGTTCCGTAATTGGGAAATTAAAAACGCAATCCCTGTTATGCAGGAAAGAGCTGAGAGCCAGCAAATCCATGGCGCGTTAAACCAGTCTGCATTATTACCTTTATCTAAAACTATTTGAAGAGTTAAAAGCCAGACTGAGAGCATGAAAAAGCCAAAAGCATCAGTTTTTACACCTTTTTGTTTCTGTGCATAAGGCGGGTCGTATATGAATTTTTTTGAAAGTCCGAGGGCAATTACACCTATCGGAAGGTTAATAAAATAAATAAACGGCCACGACCAGTTTTCTGTAATCCACCCTCCTAAAACCGGCCCTATGATTGGAGCAATAACGATTACTAAACCGAACATAGCCATTGCTTTACCGCGTTCTGCAGGTTTGAAATTTTCTAATAATATTGCCTGAGAAATCGGAAGTAAGCCTCCGCCTCCTATACCTTGCAGAATTCTTGCCAGAACCATTGATTCTAAGTTTTTAGAAAGCCCGCAGAGAGCAGATGCAACCGTAAAAAGAATTATGCTGAACATAAAGAAGTTTTTACGCCCCATAACTTTACTAAACCAGCCTACCATCGGGATTACAATACCGCTTGCAATCAAATAGAAAGTTAAAATCCACATTGACTCTTCGCGGCTTACGGAGAAGCTTCCTGCCATGTGCGGAAGCGCAACGTTAGCAATTGTTTCATCCAGTACAAACATAAACGCGGATGCCATAGTAGGAAGGCAGGCAAGCCACGGGTTAATCGGTTTCTCTTCTATAGTTTCAGCCATCACAATATTCCTATTTTTGTATAGAAATAATGTACCACATTAGTGTTGCAAAAGCAACATGTTGTTGATGCAACATTAATACCTGGTGTAAGAGCCGATAACTCTTACGCTGTGCGCGTAAGGCTCTAAATCGTTTAGAAGCTGTCTTATGATTTCGTCTTCTTTATGACCGTCAAAGTCAATAAATACAGCTTGTTCTTCAGCGTTATTGTTCATCATTTTGGAATTAATCTGGGTTATATTTATGCTGTATTTTACAAAAATCTGTACAATATCAAGAAGTGCACCTTTTCTGTCGTTTAAGAAAAGAACAATACTTGTTTTGTCTTTTCCTGTAGGATGTGTTGAAGCATCTCCGATTACAATAAATCTACGTTTATTGTTTTTATCGTCTTCAATGTGCTCTTTTAAAATGTTTAAATTATAAATTTCTGCTGTTTTATGCGTTCCGATTATAGAGTAAGTCAGGTTGTATCCGTTTAAAAGCCTTGCTGAGTCATCCATGCTTTCAGCGACTACAATATTTAATTGTCTTGGCATTTCATCGCGGACGAAAATTTTGCTTTTTGCTAATGCGTTGGGGTTTGCGATTAAGCCTGAGATGCTGTAAAACTCTGTTGTTTTAGAAAGAATACAGTCATTTACCGGAATAATTGTTTCCGCTAAAATCTGGATATTCTGGTTTTTTGTTTGAATAAGGTTATCGATGGTTTCTCTTATGATGCCTTTATAAGTTGTCTCAACCGGCAGAACAGCTATAGCATTACTATTTTCATCGATATAATCAATACATTCTTTTATAGAGTTGAGAGAGCGCTGATACAGGTACAAATCATAAGCTTTAAATAGCTCATCTTTTGCAATTTCCGAGTACGAACCGCCCATTCCAAGGCATATAACTTCATTAAAATCTTCAAACATAATAAACTCCATATTTTTTTACAATTATAGCATACCGGCAAAAAAATTTATGTTTTAATTTTATATAGTCAGGAGGTATTGAAATGAAAGTTGCAATACAAGGAAACTCAATAAATAGATTATATAGAGCAGCAAAAGCCAAAAGAAATGAAACTTTGTTTACGGCAGGAGCAAGCTTTACTCTTGCAGCATTAGATGCGCATAGAAAAGATGTGCCGTTTATGTGTATATTTGGAGCTTTGACCTGTATGGGGTTAAATATAGCGAAAAAATATATTGACGGAATGAAGCTTATAAAGCCTGAATACGATAAAATTGTTGAACGGGCAAAACAGATTAAGGCAGCGCGAAAGAAGTAGGACTGATTGGCTTGTAGTTCCAAAACTACCCAAATATATTTCTCCCCCTAGCGACCTATCTCAACAGCTTTAGCCGCCATTGATTTTGAAATGTTAACCAGTGCAAGGTTGGCTTCGTAAGCTCTTTGTGCCATAATAGCGTCTGCCATATCGACCATTGCATTTACGTTTGAAGCTCTGATGTATCCGTTAGCGTCAGCGTCAGGGTGTCCCGGAGAGTAAATTCTATCTCCTACAGTCGGGTCTTCAACGCAGCCGTTAAAAACAACTCCGCCTTGAAGGTAAGGAAGTGTGCCGACTCCGAAAACATCGTTTTTCATAACATTCATTAATCCGTGAAACGACATGTCTTCAGAAGCGTTCAAAACAGGAATGCGCCTTACATAATTCGGTGTATCCACGTTCGCAATGTTTTTTGCGTGGATGTCTAATCTTAAACCGTGTGTCTTTAAGGCGTTTGAGCCGATGTTCATTGATTCTATTATGCTCATGATGTTTTCCTCTTTATACCCGTAGTGATAATTCTAACCGGTTTTATTTACCTACGTTGATTACTGTTTTCATTTCAGTAATTATATTTGACATTCTTCTTGTCGCCATTGAATAGAGCAGCGAGTTTTTTTGCATCTCTGTAAGCTCTTCTGCAATATCGATTTCCTGCCTCTGTCTTTCTTCCAGAATTCCTGAAGGCCCGAGCTCTGTAGAAAGTTTAGTTTCAAGAGGACTGTTCATCGTTCCTAAGTATGCAGAAAAATCTATATCGCGCCTTACGTAACCCGGAGTGTCTACGTTTGCGATATTTGAACCTAATGCTCTCTGCTTTTGAGAGATTAAGTCAAGCATTAAATTTGTTTTACCCATTGAATCTAAACTTGTGTACATTTTGTTCTCCTTGAATTCACATAAGACTTGTTGTTTTACGCTGAGGGTGATTTGGAGTTATTATTTTATTTTGTAATTTTGCTTATATCACCCGACCATTTTCCTACGTACGTAGTACTACTCGCGGATGTTAATTGCTTTGTTGTACATGTCATCCGCAACTTTCATAAGGTTCATACTTGCAATCATTGATGTATTGAGCCTCATCAAATCATTAAGCTCGTCGTAAATATTTGTATTTGAAACTTCTGTTGCGTATTGCCTTACGCTTTCCAAACCTTTAATAATTTTAGGAGCGCCTGACTCGTCGTTGTAAACCATTTTGTTGTGATGGCCTTGCTCTAAAGCTTCCGGACATTCGAATTGAACGATTGGAATTGTGCCGATTTTTTCAGGAAGTGAACCTGCGTTGTCGTAGTTTATAACATCACCGTTTGGCTTGATTTCGAATTTGTAAGAGTTTGCAGGGATTTTTATTCCGTCTCCGACCATCCAGTCATCAACAGTCATTAAGTAACCGTTTACACCTCTTTTGAATGAACCGTCTCTGGTGTATTGAACTTCTCCGTCTTCAGAGACAACCGGAATATAGCCTTCTCCGTCAATTGCAACGTCGTAAGGGTTTTTGCTTACCCGGATAGAACCTTTAAGGACGTTGGTTCTGATTGCGCCGTCAACATAACCGTCTTCACGCAGAATTTGTTCAAAACGATTTGTTTTGTAAGCTGCTGTATTATAGTTTGCAAGGTTATTTGCAACATAGCCGAGTTTTTCAAACTGCATAGTTGCGTTGTTTATACTTTTTCTTACTACTGCCTGCATGTTATACATTATTTACGCCCTCCTAGTTTGCGCTTCCTAATTGGCTTATAACTTTTTGTAAGTTGGTGCTCTCAATTAAGAATATTTGACGGTTAGCTTCGAAGTTTCTTACAACCGGTTTTACTGCAAGAAATTCGTTCTGGATTGTCACGTTTGAATACTCATTATAACCCTGTTTTACATCGGGATTTAATACTGCCATGCCGTTTGTATCAACAATTCCCAGATATCCTGCATCAACGAGCTGGTTAGTGTTTTTATCAAAAACGCTTATCTTACCTTTTGAGTTAACGATTACCTGAGCGGGGTTATCCGGAACAACCGGTAGTTTAATCGGCATGCCTGCATCTGATAAAACTTTGCAATCTTCAAGGTTTAGGAGGTTTCCATCTTTATCCAGCTTAAATCTTCCGTCTCTTGTAAGCTGAACGCCTTGCGGAGTTTGGACTTGGAAATAACCTTTGTTTGCCATTGAAATATCAAGCGGGTTTCTTGAAACCATGATACGCCCTACCTGATCATCTACGGTGCTTGAAAGCCCGTGGATGCCGATGTATTCAGTGAAAGCAGATACGACAGGTTCTTTTCTCTGGTATCCGACTTTGTCGAACCCTGCTACATTTTCGTTAATCATTCCTAAGATTTCGCTCTGGACATGCATTGCTCTAATAGAAGCTCTCATACCCGGTTCACAAAATCTTACACCGCCATTGATTTGCATAGTTGTACCTCATTTACTATCATGATTTATCGGATATTTAGTATGTTTTCTTTAGAAGAAAAGTTCAAAATCATCCGTTTAATGTAGATATAATTATTTTTTTGAAAAAGTCAAAAAATTGAGTTGACAATAAATTTTTTTTCTAATATCATAGAACTTGACGCCGGTATAGCTCAACGGTAGAGCAACGGTTTTGTAAACCGTAGGTTGTAGGTTCGATTCCTATTACCGGCTTTTATTTTGACAAACGAATAGCGCTTGTAAAAACTTGCCCTTGTGGCTCAGAGGTAGAGCACTCCCTTGGTAAGGGAGAGGTCACGAGTTCAAGTCTCGTCAAGGGCAATTTAATAAGGGTAGGTGGCCGAGTGGCTAAAGGCGACAGACTGTAAATCTGTTCACGAGAGTGTACGGTGGTTCGAATCCACCCCTGCCCAATTCTTAAAAAAGACTCCATTATGGAGTCTTTTTTATTTGTATTTGTTAAATATGGTTGAAATTTTCATTCAAAGATGTTATCTTTTATTTATAAAAGGAGAATGTATGAAAAAAGTTATATGGTCGTCTATCGCGTTATGTGTTTTATTGAATACAGCTGTTTATGCAAAAGATTATGCCAAAATTCAAATTCGTGAAATGGAAAAAGCCCAAAAATACAGCACTGCAGATAGATATTACGCAGATTATACAGAAGATAGTGTTTTAAATAAAAATATAAAAGACCCTAAACTTATTCATCTTGGCGGATATAGCATTGTAAGTCAGGATAAATTGAATGCGAAAACAGCATCTGATAATCTTATTTATTCAAAGATAAAAGCTGCTTTGTGCGGTAAAAAAGCTGACAATTATAACGTTCAGGCTTATGGCGAAGATTTCTACAAAGTATACAGAGTTGCAGAAAAAATAATTCGTGCAAATAATTTGGATTTTATGAACTGGAGAATAGTTTTTTCAAAAGACAATTCATTTAATGCTTTTTCAAGTGAAACCAATTGTATAACTATACATGCCGGAGCTTTTGACTCTCTTTCTGCTAATGACGATGCTCTTGCGCTTTTGATTGGTCATGAAATGGCACATTCAGTTTTAGGGCATCAGGTTAGATCTGCAAAGTATATACACAAGATTAATTCTTTTCCGGAAGACAGCGCTCTTAGAGCAATTGCTATAAAAGCTTATGTTTCCGACTCTAAAAAAATGGAATACGCTGCTGATACAGAAGGCGCAAGGTTGGCTGCAAAAGCCGGATATGATTTGTCAAAAGCAAAAGAAACTTTGTCTTTTATTTATACAATGGATAATGATTCTGAGTTTGCTTATACTCATCCTACAGGGAAACACCGTCTGGAAAATTATGCAGAGTCCAGAAAGTATTTCATGGAAGATGAAATGAAGAAACAGGGTGCTTATAATATCTACAAATCAGAAGTTCTTAAGCCAAGATTGTCATCTGATAGAAAGTCTCTTGTGATTGAAAAAAATACTGCAAAAACTCAGTCAGAAGCTTATAGCACAGAAACTCCGGTTGATTTGTATACCAGATATGCTTATAAATCTTACCTGAGTGGAGATTTTAATAAAGCAGAAGAGTATTTTAGCAAATTATTGGAACTGGACAAAAAGAACCCTGTTGCTTATCTTTATTTCTCTTACACAGAAGAATATTTGTATAAGAAAACCGGAAAAAAGAAATATTTGGAAAATGCAAAAGCGTTTGCAAACTATGCGCAGAAACTTGCACCTTCAAACAAATATATTCAGGAACAGGTTGACGCTTTGTAATGCTTAAGTTTATATCCGGGTTTGGAATATTATTTTTAATTTATTACGTAAGCTTGTACATTATAAAACTTACGGGCATTGCTTTTCCTCCTGCTATTCTGGGGTTAATTCTTTTTACTCTGTCACTTTTTGCGGGGATTATAAAAGAAGAATGGGTGGAGGCTGCTTCAAATTTTTTGCTAAAGAATATGGCTGTGCTTTTTGTTCCGTTTGTTGTGGGGCTTATTGTTTACAAAGATATTCTGCTCAAAAACTGGCTTTCTATTCTGCTTGTAATTTTTGTTACTACGACTGTAATGATAGTAACTGTCGGGCTTTTTGTTGAACACGGGCTGAAGTTCTTGAATAAGGAGCAGAAAAATGATTAATCCTCTGGGAATTGCAGTAACTGTTGCTTTGTTTAAATTTTCACAAAAGCTGAAAATAAGCTTGCTTTCTCCTATTCTGATTGCAGGGGCTGCTATTATTCTGCTTTTAAAGCTATTTCATATTAATTATGCGGAGTATAAGCAGTCGGTATCTTTTTTAACTTTTTTACTTGCTCCGGCTACGATTTCACTCGGGTATCCTCTTTATAAAAACCTAAACCTGCTCGTACGAAATAAACGGGTAATCTATACAGCTTTTGTATTTGCTGTTGTGATTGCAATTTTGAGCACCAACTTTATTGGAAATGTATGCCATGCTGAACATTCTCTTGTGATTTCAATGCTACCAAAGTCAGTTACTGCTCCTATTGCAATTGAAGTTTCAAAGAGCTTGCATGGAATTCCTGAACTTACAGCTTGTACTGTTGTCTTGACAGGGATTTTTGGTGCTGTTTTCGGTCATAAGATTTTGAACTTGATTGGAGTTAAGGATGATGCAGCAATTGGACTTGCGATTGGCGCAGCAAGCCATGTTTTAGGTACAAGTAAATGCATTGAGACCGGAAAACCCAAACAGGTTGTAATGAGCACTCTCGCGCTTGTGGTTGTCGGAATTTTGACGGTGATTATCGCTCCTGTTCTTGTACGACTAATTTATTGATTATCCCAACGATGCTCGTAAGCTTCTACAGCAAGCGCGGCTTCTTCTTCCGAGTATTTGTAAGCTGAGAGGCTAATCATAATCCTTCCTTTAGACTCCTCAAAAAGTTTTTTCTTTATTTTGTATGGATAAGTTTCGTTTCCTTGTAAATTTCCGGCATGGATTTCTCTAATTATGTCATCGATGTACTTCTGCATGTAGCCGGGAATCTGCGGATGCCTTTTAATGTATTCACTGAGAGGCATATTCTCGCGGTAACGATTTCCGCTTGCCGTTGTTAAGAGGAAGTTTCCGATTGTGTTTAAACCTCCGTGTGAAGCCGGAGTGACGTGTTCTATAGAACCTGTGGAAGCGATAAAAATACGACGGACAAATTCCATTTGTGTTCGTTTTGAGTACTTTACGACAAAAGCGTTTCGGCTGCTCTCAGAAGTAGGGAGGAAAAGAGCTTTGTTCTTTATGTCGTTGAAAATTTCGCGCTCGTTCTCTTTCGGGATTATTTCTTCAAGCGAGTTTAAGAATATTTTACGCTTGAAAGTATCATTAGTAGAGCTGCTTAAAATAATTTGCCTGCATTTTGTTGTTTTTGCTCTGATTTTTAACGCTGTTTGCGGAGAAAGTTTTCTGGTTAAAATGTCTACATCGTCTAAGACTTCCATTTCTTCGAGTTTAAGCTTTGTAAGGCAGTTGGTTTTAATCATCTGGAGGCAGTTTTGAAGGTTGTCTTCGGGGTTAAGAAGTGCAAAATCTTTGAATATTGCATAAATAGATTTTTCAACTGAAAGCATGTTCTCTTGATAAGGAGCTAAGAGCTCTACTGCATCGATTGCTGTTTTACATCTGGCTAAACCTTTTTCAAACCCTTTTATTGTTTCATTTGGTATAATTTTTACTCCTCTGTAAGGACAGGTAATGTTTTTAAGCTTTCTTAAAGGTTTTCCGGCAGAAGTTTTACCCTCAAAAGGGATATCATAGTAGTATTTGAGGTAGTTTTGGGGTGTAATTCGTTTTAATTTTTTTGCCGGCATGACGGGCCTTTTTATTTTCATGATACAAGATTTAAGAAATTTTACAAGCCTGATTGACCCCAAGCCCGTCTTACGTCCGGCTCCGTAACATTTTGTATAAAATGTTATATAACGATTTTTGTAAAATGCTTATTTTTTCTATAATTTTTCTAATATAATGGGTAGCTTTTTTCATGTTTTACAAAATTGTGCGAATTTGCTAATCGGGCAAAAGTATCGGTATCAGGGTGTGATGGGGGTGTGTGTTTTCTAATTTAACGTAACATTTTATACAAAATGTTATATAGAATTTCAAGCAAAATTTTTGTAAATTATATTAGGTTAAAACTTGCATGATTAAAAGATTTCGTCCAAAAGGATGACTTGAAAAATATATACAATAAGATATAATATAAAGTATAGAGTATGAACAAGGTAGATACCCCATGTAGGCATTTGCGCACCAAATGCTTATGTGAAGTTTGCAAAAATTGAAATTATCAGGTGTTATATGGGTAAAGATAAAATCAATGTTGCAGCAAAAGAGGGCAAACCTCAAGCGAAGGATTGCGCAGCAAAAAAAATTGTAATAGCAGCATTAGCCGGTCTCTGTTTTATAGGCGACGGGCAAGAGTCAGCTGCGGTTGAATTTGCTGCAACAAGCCGTACTTCGGACAACGAAGGCGGAGTGAATGATGTTATAAAAGCACGGGTCAATAATGCTGTTCATAAATCTATAAAAGGAGTTGCTACAGGTTTTGCTGCGAATAGCCTGTATAATGTTGTTGCTGGAACAAAAGACGATTATCATTACAAGACAGAAAAAGTCAATGCTGACGGTACGATAACAACCCAGTACTGGAAGATTACTTTGAATGTTGCAAAAGCGGGAACTGCTGCTAATATAGCTTGGAGCGAAGTCACTTCTGCGGGAGCTGATACCGTTAAGCTAAATCTTCCGAACGGTCAGACCAAGTATATGAGATATACTTACACAGCTCCGTCCGGATATACGAATGTGACTACACGAACCAATACTACAGCAGAAGAACCTGTTACGAATAAAGTATTCAGAGTAAATAACACTGTTACTGTAAGTGGCGGTACAAGCGACTATTCAGGCACAAGTTATGGCAGTGCTTCTGCAAATGCGAGTTCTACAACTTATGGCGGTGCTGTTTATAATACATCAGCTAATATTAAATCAGATTTTGTCGGCTCACACATAACCCAGACAATAAGTGGCGGTACAGCAAAAGCAGGTTCTGATTATACTTACGCTTCTGATGATTACGATGAATCAAGTACCGGCAGTGCATCTGCTAATGCCGATGCTTATGCAAGTGCTTCAGCAGGAGCTACAGCTGAGTCTAATGCTTATGGCGGTGCAGTTGGCGGCACCTCTTCAATGCAAGATATAAAAGGTAATTTTGTTAATAATTATGTAGAATCTAATGCCAGAGGCGGATATGCAAAAGGCGGGTATGCAGAAGCACATGCTGGAGATGCTCATGCAACAGCGGGTAATGCTTCTGATTCCAACGATGATGGCAGTGCAAGTGCTTATGCTACAGCGTCAGCTTCTGCAGATGCTAGCTGTAGTACAACTGCTGATACAAGTGCTGTTGCGAAAGCAGGAGGCGGTGCGATTTATGCTTCCAACTCTGTAGGTAATATAACAGGTGATTTTACAGGAAACTATGTCCATGCTGACGCTAAAGGCGGTACATCTATCCATGGTACAAGTATGGAGTATAGTGGTAGTGCAACAGTTACTGCAGGTTCAGCTTCAGCTAGTGCATCAAAATCGTATACATTAACTCATACAAGTACATATTATGAAAAGGATGCCAATGGCAATTATGTGTATAATGATGATGGTTCAAGAAAACAAATAACTGAAAAAGAAGAATATGAAGTTAATCTTTCAACATCAGCATCTTCAAGTGGTAATCGTGATAGCCATAGTGATGGCGGGTACTATCATTATTGGAAAGATGGATCTTCTACATATATTTACAGCATTTCTGCGATAGCAGATTCCAGCACTTCAACGAGTTCATCGACCAGTGATGATTATAGTGAATACGCAAATGCGACTTCTTACGCTTACGGCGGGGCTATAATGTATGAAGGTACTGATAAATATATGGGAAATATTACCGGTAACTTTACCGGTAACTACGCGTTAGCAACAGCTCAGGGAGGTTCTTATCAGGGTGGACATAATGATACAAAATCCAATTACGCAAAAACTTACGCTTACGGTGGTGCGCTGTACAATAATCTCGGAGGCTATTATTATTCACGAATAGGTGATATAACAGGCAGTTTTACCGGTAACTGGGCAAAAGCAGGCTGTGAAGCACAAGGCGGAGCGATTTATAACGGAGTACAAGGCTCATCCAGCACCGGATATGAAAAGAAAATAGGTAATATTATAGGTGACTTTAATAGCAACTATGTAACTACCAGAGATGGTGATGGTGAAAGCTCCGATAGTCTGGCTTACGGTGGTGCTATATTTAACGGGTCAAAGATTGGTGATATTACCGGTAATTTTACAGGTAACTATGTAGATACAAAACTCGGTACAGGCTTAGGCGGTGCTATTTATAACAAAGGCAACTATGTACAGATTGGTGCTATTAAAGGTGATTTTATTGGAAACTATGCTATATCAGAAAGCGCCGGTGCACAAGGCGGTGCAATTTTTAATGATTACTATAGTCGCGGCAGCAGTTCTTATGGAATAGGTAATATTACAGGTAATTTTACCGGCAACTATGTAAAAGGATCTTCTGAATCAAGCGGCGGTGCAATTTATAACCAGAATAAAATTGGTACAATTACCGGTAATTTTAATCTTAACCATGTTGAGTCAGTTAATGCTGCTGCAAAAGGCGGAGCTATATACAATAATAACAGTTATTCATACATTAGTAATATTACAGGAAGCTTTACTAATAACTATGCATCAGGTAAAGAAACTTCTTACGGCGGTGCTATTTCTAATGAATATAATATTGGAACAATAACAGGTAGTTTTAAGGACAATTACGTAAAATCAACAAGCGGTATTGCTTACGGCGGCGGTATTTATAACAATTCTACAATTTCAGGCTTAAATGACGGTACTTATTCCGGCAACTATGCTTCCGGTTCAACCGGTGCATTTGGTGGAGCCATTTATAACACTAATTCTATCTCAAATGGAATTCAGAACTCCACATTCACAGGCAACTATGTTACAACTTCTTCCGGCGATGCTCAGGGTGGTGCGATTTATAACAGTGCTGCAAGTTACTATAATCTTAATATCAAAAACACAAGTTTCAAAGACAATTACGCAAAATCAACAACCGGAACTGCTCACGGCGGTGCGATTTATACAGTTAAAGATATTGTAATAACTGCTGATAATGCTGCGACAGAATTTTCAGGTAACTATGTTCAGTCAGGAAGCGGAGCTAAAGAAGCTGAAGCCATTTATATGAACGGTGCAAATGTTACTTTGACTGCTCAAAATAACGGTTCAATCAAGTTTGACGATAATATTAATGCTGCATCCTCTTCAAGCTATTTGTATTTGCAAGGTAACAGTACAGGTAACATTTTCTTAAACGGTCAGGTTAAAACTGCTCGAACAATTTTGAATGGTGGTAACTTAACTTTCGGTACTGATACTTTTAAGACTTCAAGTTTGGATGCTAATGGTGGTGTTATCAACTTACAAGATGAAAAAATTAATAATTATAATATTAATTATCTTTATTCCTCATCTTATGGTACAAACTGGAAGCTTGATGTTGACCTTGCTAATAAAAAAACTGATACGCTTACAATTAACAGCGGTTCAGGTTATGTATATATTGATAAAGTCGATGTAACAGGTGTTCTGGAAGAAGACGGATCTCTTATAGTTCAGGTTATCAAAAATGCAACAAATAGCAGTGTTCAATTACGTTTAAATTCTTCTTTGACTTATCGTCAGCTTTTGAAAGAAACAGAAACTGCGGAAAAAGATGAAATCAAAGCTCTGACAAACTGGGATACTGTTTATTCTCAATTAGACCAGATAGTAAAAGTTTACGGTCAGTTGAGCCTTGCAACGACAAGTACTTCCAATGATAGTATCAAGTACACAACCACTTCTGATATTTCCGGTAACGGATACAGCGTTCAGGGAGACACATTGAAGCTCTGGAACCAGCTTGAAACAACTGATGCGAAGACATTCAAGTTTGCAGCAGCATCAAATACTTATACATTGACAGACAATCTAGGCGCGACTCAAGGTAATTCAACAGTATCCGGTGTAGCAAGCGGAAATAATAAGTCAACATTGAACATGAATGGCAAGACCGGTTTTGAAGTATCATCCGGGAAGACATTGACATTGAATAATGTTAATATTACTAATGCTGTGAATAGTGAAGGTTCTGTTGTAAACAACGCATCCGGCGGTACTGCAAACATCAATAATATTAACTTAAACTCTACAAACTCAAACGCTGCGATTAAAAACGCGGGCACTTTGAACGTAACCGGCGGTACAAACACAATCGGCACGGCGATTAGCGGTACCGGTACTTTGAATATCAACGGCGGTTCAACGCTCACAATGAACAACAATAAATCTATCAATCAGGGCACAGTTAATATTAACAACGGTACTCTGAACCTTTCTGATTCTGCAAAAGTTAACGGAACTCTGGCTCTTGGTGCTTCCGGTATTGCAAATATGTCAGCAAACGGTATTACAAGCAATGTATCTAACGCCGGTAATTTAAACCTCTCCGGCGGTACAGTAAGTAAAGTTATTTCAGGCACCGGTAAAACAACGTTAAAAGGCAACACAACCAACTCTGCCGGAATTAATCAAGCAGTAACAGTTAACAGCGGTGTTACTTTAACTAACAATTCAACATTAGGTTCAACTGACGGTGTAATTACAAACGCGGGTACAATCAATACAAGCGCTACCAACATTAAAGGTAATGTAACAAATACAAGCACTTTAAACTTAAGCGGCGGAACATTGTCAAAAGCCGTAAGCGGAAGCGGTAAAACAAGCATTGTCGGTGACGTTATTGCAAATGCAACAATCGGCCAGCAAATTCTGATTACAGACGTAGGTGATTTAACAATCCATGCGAATAATGTCGGAGGACCTGTTACAAATAATGGTATTTTAACCTTAACAGGCGGTACGCTTTCTCAGGTTGTAACCGGTGAAGGTGCTCTCGGTATTGATGGAAATGTAACTAACAATAACGTGATTTCACAAAGAGTTATTGTAAAAGAAGGCGGTAACCTGACTAACAATAATAATATTGGAAGCGTTACTAACTACGGAACTTTAACTTCAAAAGGCGAATATTTAACAGGAACAATCGTTAACCAGAATACTTTAAACCTTTCCGGTACAATCGGAAAAACTGTTTCAGGTAACGGTACAACTTACGTTGCCTCAGCTTTGACATTCACTAACGGAGCTGATATTACTAATATCCTGAACCTTGCAAATAACTCTGTATTAAATGCAAACGGTGACGCTAACAGCAATTACGCAATCGGAACTTTGACCGGAAACGGAGATGTAAAAGTTAATGCAGGTAACTTGTTAATAGATAACAGCGCAAATCTCCATAACCTTACAAACACAGGTAAGACAACCGTAGGCGGAAATATTACTGCTTCAGGAACAATTGAGTCAACCGGAGTTCTTGATGCGTCAGGAAATGTCTTAGCTTCAGCTGTTACTAACAGAGGCAATGCCTCAATTGGCGGTAACCTGACTTCTACAGGAAATATACTTACAACAAACCGTCTTGAAACAGAAGGCTCTGTCTCAGGTAAAGATTTCACAAACAACGGTACTGCTATTATTAATGAAAACCTGACTGCTTCCGGAAATATTTTAACAACCAATAACATGAACGTTACCGGAAATGTTTCAGGAAATAGCTTCCGCTCTGAAGGTGTTGTAACTGTCGGTAAAGACCTGACTTCTAACGGCGTAATTAACGCGGCAGGACAACTCGATGTTGCCGGAAAAGTTGTCGGTACAACCCTCACAAACAGCGCTGTTACACAAATCGGTAAAACTTTAGAGCTCACGGGAAATATTACCAACACCGGAAGCATAACCGCAAACGGCAAAGTAACCGCAAAAGATGTGGACAACGACGGAACTTTAATCTTCAAAACCGGCGCAGAGCTTAAAGACATAACTAACGACGGAACAGTAAATGTTATCGGTGAACTCTCTGCACAAGATATTGTGAATAACAATGACTTTGACGTTACCGGAAATGTAACATCCAGAAATCTCGATAATACAAACGATATGGATATTACAGGTAATGTTAATGTTGCTGCGCTTTTGAAAAACAGCTCTAACCTTGATGTTACAGGAGCCGTTACTACAGTTAATATGCAGAACTCCGGTATTGCAAATATCGGAAGCACACTGACTTCAACCGGAATTTTAACCAATACAAATTCGCTCACCGTAAACGGTAAAGCAAATCTGAACGACGTAACTAACAAAGGAGCTCTTACACTTAAAAACGGCGCAGATATCCACGATTTGACAAACGAAGAAGTTGTTTCAATTACGGGTGAAACAAACGCAAATAACATTGTTAACAAAAAACAAATGGATGTTGAAGGTAATGTAAATGTTGAAAAGAATGTAACTAACGACGGTACTTTAAATGTTACAGGAAACCTTACCGCAAAAGGTGATGTCGTATCAAATGATACTCTTAATATTGATGGAAACTTCTCTTCTGCTTCTCTAACAAATACCGGAGATGCTGAAATTACTGGAACAATGACCGTTAACGGAAACGTTGAAAATACTCAAAACCTTACCGTAACAGGTCACGTAATTTCTCAAAACGTAGACAACAGCGGAACATTAATCTTCAAAGACGGAGCCGAAGTAAAAGATTTTACAAACGACGGAACCGTAAGCGTAACCGGTGTACTCTCTGCACAAGATATTGTGAATAACGAAGAAAAAATCTTTAACGTCGACGGTGAAGTAATCGCTAAAAACCTCACCAACCACGGCGATATGGATATTACAGGAAGTCTTAACGTAGCTAATACAATCAGAAATACAGGTGACTTAGATGTATTAGGCTCTGCTGTTGCTAAAGAAGTTATTAACACCGGTAACTTTAACGTCGGAAACTCCGGAAGTGTCAGCATTACCGGTGATTTGACCACAACTGAGAATATAACAACATCAGGGCTGTTGAGTGTGGCAGGCTCTGTAACTGCAAAAGACCTTACTAACCGCGGAACTTTAATCGCAGGTAAAGGCGCTGAACTCAACGGTTTGATTAACGAAGATGACGCTAATATCAATATTACAGGCGATTTAAACGTAAACGGAATAATTACTGACGGCGCAAATAGCATTGAAAACGATGGTGTGATAATAGTTGATGGTAATTTAAACGCTAAATCAAATGTCGTTAATACAGATACAATAACAGTAACAAAGAATTTCAGCACTCAGGGCAATCTGACAACATCCGGAGCTTTAAACGTAACCGGAAATCTTTCAGCTGTTAATATATCAAACAGCGGCGACGCTGAAATCGGCGGAACTCTCTCTGCTTCAGGAAATATCGATAACTCCAAAAACCTTACTGTGGAAGGTCACGTTGTATCTAAAAATATTACTAACAGCGGAGATATAATCTTCCAGGACGGTGCAGAAGTACAAGATATTACAAATGACGGTAATATAAGCATTTCAGGAACTTTGCTTTCACGCGATATAATCAATAACGAAGACAAAATTTTCAGCGTAATTGGCGATGTAACATCCAATATGATAAATAACAAAGGTGATATGGATGTGTCCGGTAATGTTGATGTTGTGACAAATATATTCAACAACTCTGCCCTTGATATAGGCGGATATTTGCGAGCAGTAGACTTAACAAATACGGGCGCAGCAAATATAGGCGGAGATTTGACTTCAACCGGCATTTTGAAAAATACCGACTCACTCACAGTTGATGGTCATGCAGGTTTGAACGATGTAACTAACAGCGGTTCAATCGTAATCAAACAGGGCGCAGAAACTCATGACGTAGTAACCGAAGGCATTTTTGATATTACCGGCGATTTAGTATCCAATAATATCGAAAACAGCGGTGATATGGATGTTTCAGGTAATGTGACCGTAACAAAAAATGTTTCAAATAGCGAAACACTTGATATCGGCGGTTCTTTGAGCGCGGTAGATGTAACCAATACCGGAGCAGTAAACATTGGCGGAGATTTGACTTCAACAGGCTTGTTGAATAATACCGACTCTTTAACAGTAGACGGTCACGCTAATTTGAATGATTTAACAAATAGCGGTACTCTGACAATTAAACAGGGTGCGGATGCGCGTGATATTACAAATGACGGCAGCGTGTACATTACAGGTACATTAAATGCGCGTGATATCGTTAACAACGAGGCGAAAATCTTTGATGTAAACGGTGATGTTAACGCTTCAAATGTAACCAACCACGGCGATATGGATGTTAACGGCAATCTTGTAGTAGAAAATCTGCTTAAAAATACAGGCGATTTGGATGTAATTGGAACTGCGACTGCTAAAGAAATACAGAATACCGGTAATTTTAAAGTACACAATAACGCTGTTGTAAACGTCAGCGGTGATTTGAGCGCTACAGAAAATATCACCACTTCCGGATTGATGCAGGTTGAAGGCTCTATGAGCGGTGTTGATATAACAAACGACGGTGTATTGACCGTATTAAAAGACGTAACGTCAACGGGGAACCTTATTAATACAAATCAGATGACCGTAGAAGGCCATTCTGTGCTGAATACCGCGTCAAATAGCGGTACAATGATTGTGAATAACGGCGTTGAGGTTAAAGAGTTAGTTAATGCTAATGTGGCTAGCATAAAAAATGGATTTACTGCTCAACTGGTGCAAAATGACGGAACCTTGTCTATTGCTAATGGCACTAGCAGAGTGAAAGAAATTATCAACAATTCTCAGATAAATATAACCGGCGAAAACTTTACGCTTGAGGATAGGATAAGTACAGGCACTCAGCGTAATAACATTACCGGTAATGTAAATATAAAAGACTCTGTATTCAATACAAACGGGCTTATCCAAAATCAAATTGTAAAAGTTGATAATTCTACTTTGAACTTTGGAAATAATGGTGATGTACTTAAAAATTCTACTCTGGAAGTTTCAAATAATACCGTTGTAAATACCGCAGACGGTGTCTTTACAGATTATGAAATGGATGAACTTCACTCATCAGCAGATTCAAGATACACAATCGATGTAATGTTGAGTAAAGATGAACAAAAAGCCGACACATTCAACCTGAAAAACGGCGGCAGCGGTATTGTTCATATTTCTTCAATTAACGTCGGAACAAATATTCTTAATGATTGCGACGATAACGAAAGCTATGTTCTTCAGATTATCAAAACCGCAGCCGGTAACGACGCTCCTCAGCTTGACTATGACGGCTCAAAAGTCTTAAATCAGGCTTCTGCAGTTATGTCAAGCGATATTATCTTCGCAAAAGATTTCGGACTTGCTTCAACAACCACAATAAATGATAGTATTGAAATCCGCGGATGGCAGGATACATTCGTTAAATGGGCAGACTACGTAACTCCTGTTTATTCGGATGCGACCGAGCCTGAAAAGAAAGTGTTTACATTTGTTGACAACTCTACGACGATTCTTACCAGAGACGTAGAAGAAATTAAAATGGACGACATCACAATCAATGGTGCAAATAATACTTTTGATATCAATGGCAAAGACTTTTTGTCAAAAGTTAATGAAACACAAAACGTTACAATTTCTAACATAAATATTGTAAATAACAACAACGACAAAGCAACAGATAACAAAGGTGTTTTAAATCTTAACAATGTCAAAACGGATAAAGATTTGATTAACAATAATGACCTGAATATGACAGGTGTTATGGATATGGCAAATGTTACCAACAATTCCGAACTTTCATTTGAAGGCTCAAATATAACAATGAAAGATTTCACTAATACTGCTAATTCTGTATTTGTCGGTGATGTTAAAACAAACGATATTACAAACGATAGCAGTGTAAAAATTACAGGAAACCTTGTGTCTGTTGATGTAGTATCAAATACAGGTTCAAAATTTGATTTAAGCGGAAATGCTAATCTCGATAACCTTACAAATGATGGAAATATGACAATAGGCGGAAGCGTTGTTGCCAAAGAAGTTGTATCAAACGGTGAAAACGGAGAACTTCTGGTTGAAGGATCTGTCTTTGCAAAAGAACTTAAAAACGATGGTAACGTTACTGTGAACAAAGATGTGACAGTAAATGAAATTAATAATACCGGTAAAGTTGTAATTCATGGTGATACTTCAGCTCAAAAAATTACAAATACAGAAGGTGCTGCAGGAATTATTGGTAACGTAGTTGCGGAAAATATTTACAACGACAAAACAATGACAATTACCGGAGATATTTCTACAAATAAAATTACCAACCTCGGTACAATTGATGTTAAAGATTCAAACTTTATTGTAGGTTCAATTGAAACAGATAAACGCGGTGTGCTCAATATTACTAATACAGAACTGCTTCCTATCGGGCTTGTTCAAAATCAGGATATTACATCAACAGACAGTACAATTACTGTTTATAATCCTTACAACTTATCAAATAACTCAATGGTGTTGAACGGAAGCACATTAGACTTTGGTGCACTGTCAACCGCTCCTGTTCATTTCACTCAATTTGATTTGAACGATGGAAGTACTGTTAATATTTCATCTTCAGCAGTAGATTTTACAACTAATACTATGGGTATGATAACTGCAGACAAATTTGCTCAAGCAGGCGAAAATACAGTCGTTAATCTTTACAATATCAATGTTCTTAACAACATTGCTAACAATGTAACTGTTGCAGAAGTTCCGTTTGCAGATATGTCATTTGCAGAAAGCGTAAAATATCACGGTCAATCTTACGTATACACTCCTGTTTATAAGTTTGGCTCAAGCTACAACTGGCGTGACGGAAACATGATTTTTGTCCGAGGCGGTTACTTCAACCCTGATACCGGCAAAATCGAATACCCTTCAAACCCGAGCGACATGTTTAACCCTGCAGCATTAACCGGCGCCGTAGCATCACAGATAGCCGCTGCTGCTCAGATGAACCAGACCTTTAATTATGCGTTCCAACACAGCGACAACTTCATGCTAATGCCTCAACACCAGCGTGTAGCCGAGATAAATAAAAACAAATACGCAATTGCCGGTATAATGGATACAGGCAGAGATGTAACAATGTCAGACGAAGGCAGCGCATGGTACAAACCATTTGTCGGCTTTGAAAGCATGGAACTAAAAATCGGTCCAAAAGTAAGCAGCACAACTTACGGTTCAATGATAGGGTATGACACTCCTGTTAAAGAATGGAAACACGGCTGGGCAAGAGCGTTTACAACATATGGCGGTTATAACGGTTCTCAGTCCAGATACAAAGAAGTAGATATCACTCAGAACGGTGCATCAATCGGCACAACAATGACTTTGTATAAAGGCAACTTCTTTAACGCAACCACATTGAGCCTTGGCGCAAACTTCTCAGAAAACTCTACTATGTTTGGTCGTGAAGATTCTTTCATGCTTGCAGGCGGTGTCGGTAATAAAACGGGTTACAACTTTGAGTTCAAAGACGGTAAATATATTGTGCAGCCAAATTTAATGTTAGCTTATTCTTGTATCAAGACCTTTGATTATACCGGCGCAACCGGTGCCCGAATGGAAATAGACCCGTTGCATTCGATACAGGTAGCGCCGGGCGTTAAGTTTATCGCAAATACAAAAAATGGCTGGCAGCCTTATCTTGCAGCGAACGTAGTAATGAACTTTATGGATAGATCCAATGTGCGGGTAGATGATGTAGCCTTACCGGAGATGAGCATCACCCCTTATGTTCAGTATGGCATCGGGCTTCAGAAAGTGTTTAAAGACAACTTTATGGCGTTTGGCAGTGCAATGTTCCAGAACGGCGGCAGAAGCGGCGTCGGTTTGAACTTCGGTTTGCGCTGGGAAGTAGGCGGCGACAAGGGTATAGACAATGTAGAAGCGCCGAATAAGACCCCGATAGTGCTGATGCCGGATTTGCCGGACGAAACTGCACCGGAGGCGCAATCCCAACCCAAAAAGCAGGGGGAAAATGTGATTGAAATTACAACAAACAGGTACCCTGTTAAGAATGTTAACTTTAATCATAAAGATGCTGTTGAGCTGGATGTTCCTGAAAATGCAGTTCAGCCGGTTGCATTTAAGCTAAACTTCTAATCTTTTTTTCTTGAAAATGAACATTTTTGAATTAAAATCGTCTATAATAAAGAAAGAAAGTTAGGAGGGAATTATGAAAAAATTATTGGCATCATTACTTGTATTAACAGCTGTTACCGGTTTATCAGGAGCTGCTCTTGCTGCAGCTGGTGACAGAGGCTCTATATCCGTTTCAACATCTGCTAATACAGAAATTGCGCCGGATGTTGCAGAACTTTCGTTTGCTGTAAGAACAACAGATAACAAATCTATGCAAAAAGCTACCCAGATGAATAAAGAAGCGTCTGATAAAGTGCTTTCTGTTTTAAGTTCAATGCTTACGCCGGCAAACGGAGATTACATTAAAACATCTGATTACAATGCATCACCTGTTTATACTTATTCAAGCGGAAAACGTAATTTCGATAAATACGAAGTTTCTAACAGAGTTATTGTTCATACAAAATCAATTGATAAAGTAGGTTCAATGATTGATAAAGCAATTGAAGCAGGAGCGACAAACGTAGACAGCTTAAACTTCTCTGTTTCAACTTATGATGCTCAGTGTAACGATTTGCTCGACATTGCTACTAAAAAAGCACAGACAAGAGCAGGGCTTATTGCAAGAACTTTGGGAACAAGCTTAGACGGAGTGAAGTCTTTTGATTTGAGCTGTAATGCAAATAATTACAGCCATACTCCAAGGTTTTATATGGCAAAAAATATGATGGCTGATGCTGCTGAAGTAGAAACAGCAAGCGGAGCTTCTACTGCTATCTCAGGCGGAGTAATTAAGATTTATGCTAATGTAAACGCAAGCTTTTTTGTTAAATAGGTGCATAATACTAAATCAAGCGGGCGGTTTGAGCCGCCCGCTTTTTATGCTAAAATACTTTCTATGAAAGACAAAAATAAAACCATTAAAAAAATAGTTAACTGCCTGAATGCGAATGATTTTGCTCAGGCTAGAAAAATTATAGAGAATGATTTGAAACGCTTTGGTACAAAATGCGAATACTTCTTTTATCTGGCTTTGATTACACAGGAGCTTGAAGAAAAAAAAGTGCTGTATTCAAAAGCAATAGAGGCAAATCCTCATTTTCTGGACGCTTATATCAACAGAGGACTTGTAAACAATGAACTTGGCGAGTATTCAGCTTCTGTGGATGATTATGACAGGGCGATAACTCTTGATAATAAATGTGCTCTTGCTTATAACAATCGCGGATATACGAAGTTTAAACAGGGTGATTTAGAAGGTGCGCTTGCAGATTATAATAAAGCTATTTTGTTAAACCCGAAACTCCAGATGGCTCTGGATAATAAAGCAAGGCTTTTTGCTTCTGCCTGCATGGAAGATGATAAAGATTTTAGTGAAAAATTTTATTTAAGTTTAGGAATATACGAAGTTAATAGCGGAAATTTTGCAGATGCTATAAAGAATTTTGATGAAGCTTTGAAATTCAACCCTGAGCTTGCTATTGCGTATTTTTATAAAGGGATTGCTTTTCATAGCTTGCGTAATAACGAAAAAGCTTTTGAAAATTACACTAAAGCGATTGAAATTGATAAAAATATGATAGATGCGTATTTTAACCGCGGTCAGTTGATTGTCAAAACAAACCCGAAACAGGCACTTGATGATTTTGTTTCGGCAGTTGCTCTTGATAATGAGTTTATAGATGCTTATTATGCGATTGCTGCAGTTCAAAAAACTTTGGGTCAGTATGAGGAAGCTGTTCAGAATTTGGATAAAATTCTGGAGCTTGACCCTCAGGCAGTGAACGCAAAAGCTTTAAAGAAACTGATTATGACAAAGTATATTAAGTAGTTTTCCAGTGAGGAATAAAGTTTATAACTTCTTCGTATGTTTTATCAAAATTCCCGTCAAATCTAATTGCACGGTCGTCAATAATTACTGTTGAAAATGGATTTTTAATATTTGAAATATTTGTAATGTACTTATCAAGTTTGTTTTTGATAAGCCATTTTTCTACAAGTGCAATATTTCTGACGGTAAATATTTCAATTTGGTAATTTTTGGCGAGTTTTTCAAGAAATTCTTTCACTCCTTTGCGTGGAGCAGAAATTTTATTTTCATCATAATTGCCGCAGTATGTGTTCAAAACGCCATCTAAATCGATTTGAATTGTTTTAACCATTGTGTTTTTTCCCTGCAAAATATAATCCCAGCATAATGCTTATTTGGATTAATTGGATTGTAAGAATGCAGTAGTATAAAAATTCAGTTTTGGTCATTTGGTCTCCTTTTTGTTGTTTTAAATATAAATTTATTGTTTTAATAATTATTTTTTTGTATTTATAACGTTTTAATACGTTTAAATTGTATAGAAAGGTCAAAAAAAATACATTAGGATATTGTTATGATTGATAGCAATAAAATAAAAATTACTTTTGGCGAGACTGTAAGAGAACTTCGGCGATTGAAAGGCATTACTCAAGAGCAATTAGCTGAGTTTGTTGGATTACAGCCGACAACTATTGCCAGTATTGAAACGGGTCGGGCTTTTGTGTCAAGCGAAGCTCTTTCAAGCCTTTGTAATTATTTTAATGTCGAACCATCATTCTTTTTCTTCAATAGAGTCCGAATTTTATCAGAAGAAGATTATGACTATATTGATGATATAAAACGAGCTTTACCAAGTTTCAGTACAAGTAAGTTGAAAGAAATCAGTAATATTATTATTGCACTACAAAGATAAAATTATTTTATAATAACACCTCCA
Source organism: uncultured bacterium (assembly GCA_948684385.1). Lineage (GTDB taxonomy): Bacteria > Cyanobacteriota > Vampirovibrionia > Gastranaerophilales > Gastranaerophilaceae > CAG-196. Next base: position 136,761 of record CAPQCU010000002.1, on the reverse strand, counting down.
ATCAGGTTTATTATACCATGCTCCTGGTTGTGTTACAACTAGCCACTAGGTGTATGTGACTATTATAAAAATCTACAATAAATCTTAATATATTATTATGAATAAAAAGTTTGATATAAAAACTGTTTTTGGCAAAAATGTATGTAAATACAGAGAAGTTCGGGGATTTACCCAGGAACAATTATGCGAAAAAGTTGGGATGAGTCCTTCTGCTATAAGTAATATAGAACGAGGTTTAAGATTTCCTACTACAGAAAATGTCAACAAAATAATTGAAGTTTTAGAAGTTGAGCCGGAATTAATGTTCAGAAATGAAGAGACAAAAGAAATTAATATTTTGGAAGATTTCAATAAAAGATTTAATTTAATCAAAGATAACCAAGAGAAGTGTAAAATTTTGTATAGTGTATTAAAAGTTTTAAGTTGATTAAAGATAGATATGTATAACTCAAGAAACCAATATGAAGATAGAAAAAGTTATTTTATTGCGAAAACCTCAGAGCTAATTAGAAAATTACGGCTTCAAAAGAATGTTTCAATTAGTAAAATTGCCCAGGAATATGATATCGACAAAAGTAATTGGAGTAAGATAGAAAGAGGCTTATATAGTATTGAGTTTGCGACTTTATGGAAAATAACCGAAGCGCTTGAAATAGATTGTTCGGAATTCTCTAAGCTTTTAAGAAAAGAACTTGGCGATGATTTTAAGTTAATGGATGAGTAACAGTTGCAAAACAATAAAAATCGTTTATAATAATAGTATCAATCGGGCATCAAAGAGTGCTGGTTACACTCTCTGAATTTTAACTCCCGATTCTAGTTATTTAAATGTAACTAGCACTATGATTATTGTGATTAGTGCTAGTTTTTTAGTATTTTCGTCTCTTATGGACTGCAATATTAAAAAGATAAGCATTAATACTTCAATCATACAACCTCCTTTCTTCAAGCATTGTCTGAATTTACAGTTCGTCCTTGAGAAGTAAGGTTTGGGAGTGCCCGATGTTGTTATTTTAATATATTATCATTTTATTTTAATCATCTGAATACATTACTTTAAAAAAAGTTGCTTTTCTCTTCCTATTCGGGTATATAATATTATTATGAAGAAGATTTTGGGAGTGAGCTTAATAAGTGCGTTATTGTTTCCTCAGCTTGTTTTTGGAGCGGGCGGTGATGTTGTTACGCTTGATAAAAACGAAGTTGAAAAACCTCAGCTTCAGCTTGAAACTTCTGCTAAGGAGCTTAAAGGTTCTTTGCTTGTAAACGATTCGGAAGACTTAGCAAAACTTATTGATCTTCAAAAGGAGCACGATATAAAGGACTTAGAAAAGTTGTGGCAGGGTACTGTTGAAAATAATCAGGTCATTGAATTTGCGCTCAAGAAGCTTGCAACTCCTGAGTCTCAGAGAAGAATTCATTCGTCTTTGATGGCGAAAACTCTTTCTGCAATTGTTGCAGGGGCTTCTTTTGTGCCGAGCCTTATGGGCGCGAATTACGGAATACAAACTTCTGCTTTCTCTGCAGGACGGCTTGCTCAAGGGCTTTTAAACAGAAAGAATGTGCCTCAGGAAACTCCGCTTACTGATACAGAGTTGATTGAACTTGCAAGCATGATTGAAGATTTGCAAGACTCGCTTATAAGCTCGTATTACAATTACAAAAATACTTTGAGCCAGCTAAAAGACACTCGCTCAAAGATGATTTTGTACAGCAGAAATTATTCCAAAGCTCTTGATGGCGGAGATGTTTTGGAAATTGCGATATCTTCATCTTTGTACGATTCAATGCGAATTCAGGAATTTAAGCTGGAACAGTCTGCAAAGAAATATCACATTCAGCTTCAAAGGCTTGCAGGTAAAAAAGTTGTTGATGCATTGGAAATTTATCAATATGACTTTGACGCAGTTTTGTATAAGGGAGGAAGTTCAGATGGCAAAAAATAAGTTCATTTCTTTATTGCTTTTATCAGCGCTTATCGTACTTCCTGTTTCTGCGGAAGTTAAGCTTGATGACGTAACTTCTCCTAAAGATATTTTTTACAGGCTTGGAACTACGGATACTCCGGAAAATAAAGTTGATGTAACCGGAAAGATTGAAGTCAAACCTGCGATTGTGAAAGAAGATAAGTTTGAAACTTTAACATATGCTGATTTGAGTATTAAAAAAATGGCTATTGAAGTTTCTAAATCTGTTGAAGTTGATTATAACGATATGATGGAAGACTTGTCGCTTCTCTGGCAGGGAGCTGCAACGAAGAGTGACACAATTAAGTTTGCTATTTATAAGCTTTCTAATCCGGATAAAGACAAACCCGATTCAAGTGCAGTTAAGAAAGTTTTGACTACGATTGCGGGTATGTCTACATTTCTTGGAGCAGGAACCGGCAATCCTATTCTGGCAAGTGCTGCGCTAATAGGCGGTAATACTTTGGGAATTATGTCTCAGGATACTAAGGCTTTGAACTACAAATACACTCAGGTTACTGATGCGGATATGATTATTCTTGTAAGAAAAGTTGACGAGCTTCAGCAAAAAGTTGTTGATATGTATTACGATTATATGACTGCAAGGCAGTATTATGATATGACAACAAAGATGGTGCAGGACAGACATAAGAATTATCAAAATTCACAAAATTTGTCTAAAGAAGTCATATTAATAACTGATACGTTTTATCGTGAAGCTCTTGACGAACAGGTAAAAGCAAGAGGAAGATTCTTTGAAAGTCGTTCAAGGATAGAACAGCTTGTAGGTAATGATATTTTTAGACAGTTTGAAGAGATTGTTGACAAAAGGGGGTAAACATAGGACGTTAAGCATGTAGTCTTAAATCTAACCCAATACATTTACCCACCTCTCCGAAGGGCGTTGAACTGGTAGTCTCAAAGCCAGTCTTATATATTTACCCCCCCCTTCCGTAGGCTGTCTAACTTGTAGTTTTAAATCCGATCCAATACATTTACCCCCCCCCCCCCAACTTTACAATTCTTAAGAAACATGGTATTTTAAAGTTAAGAAGGAAGTTTTATGTTTCAAAGGAATTTAGATTTTTTAGGTAACGAAGTTCTCAAGTCGAAGTTAACTCAAATAACACTGGAAGATTCAAGCAAAAATATGTCATACTGTATGACTCCGTCAAACGATTATCTGCTTATGAAAAACGATGTTCCTTTTGATGATTTGAACGACCCGAGACAGGCTATCCGTGATATGCTTAAAGCTTCTATAAAAAATCCGATGGAAAAGAATGATATTATTATTACTTTTGGTATCGGACTATGCTATTTGCTGGATGAAGTTTATAACACGTATCCTTCAAGAGTTTATGTTTATGAGCCGGATACAAAGCTTTTGCATTTTGTTTTAAATAATGTTGATATTTCAGAACACCTTGCAAGCGGCAGAGTTTTTGTTACGGATGATATAAATGATTTGGTTAAAAAACTTTCTGAAACCTATCTTACAAATGATAAAGTAGAAGTTGTTTATTTGAAAAACTATGCTGTTGTCAGAAGCCAGGAACTTCTTGAAGTTACCCAGAAAGTTTACGAAACTTGCAGAAGTAAGATGGTTGATGTGAATACAATTACAAAATATTCAAAACGATGGCTTTTGAATACTTTGAAAAACATTAGCAATATTAATAATTCTCAAGCATACAGGCTTTCTGATTTGAAAGACAAATTCAGCGGTCAAACAGCTTTAATTCTTGCTGCCGGACCGTCTTTGAATGAAAATATCGAAAAGATTAAAGCAAATAGAGATAAGTTTGTAATCTTTGCGGTTAATAAAGTCTTAAGAGTTTTGGAAGCAAACGGAATTGTGCCTGATTTTACTGTTTGCCTTGATGCTGCAAAAATTGATGCTACTTTAACAGGGCTGGATGATTTTTGTGCAAAGACAAACTGTATTATGGATGTAAAATCTGACAGCGTTTTGTTTACAAAGAATTTCAAACGTATTTTTGTTTCTTTTTCTCAAAACGATATGGTAGTGAAGAAACTTGCGCAGTATAATAAATTATTTATGGACGAAAACGGCGGAACTGCTACAGCAATGGCTCTTGTGGCTGCTATTAAAATGGGCTTTTGCAAAATAATTTTCTCAGGGCTTGATATGGCGTTTAAAGGTGATGTAATTTATTCTACCGGTGAAGTTATGAATAAAGTTACTGACGATAAAATAGCTATCAATAACGCTCAGAAAAAAGTTGTAAAAGTTAAATCTGTGACCGGCGGACTTGTGGATACAAGAGAAGATTATGCCGCGTTTATTCAGCACTTTGAAACTCTTATCAAGGAGTTGAAATTTACTGAAATATATAATACAACTCCTTTCGGGGCTTATATTGAGGGTATGAAGAATGTAAGGTTTGATGACATTCCTTTATTCCTTTCTTGCTGCGGAACGCCTTTTATTCTGGGTGAAGTGAAACCGTTTAAGCTTGAGATTGAGAACTGGGCTAAAGAAGAGCTTATGCTTATTAATAATGTAATCTCTATTCTGTCTAAAGGTATTTTCTCTCCGGCTCTTGTCTCAGCAATAGTGAAAAGTCCTTTGATGTATCAGTATATGCAGGCAGATATTTTAAAAGTGCTTCAGTCCAAGTTTGAGTCAGAAAATGGTGAAGCTTTTATAGAAAAAGCGAAACTTGCCATAAAAGATGTAGTTGAAAATCTTCAAAAAAACAGATTAATATAGAGGTTGTATGAAAAATAAAATTGTTTTGTTACTGCTTTGTCTTATTATGCAAATGTCAGCAGCTTTTGCAGCTACCCAAATTAAGGTGATTGCTTCAGAAGATTTTAAAACAGAAGTCCCATCAGAGACAATAAATGTAGTTGTGCCAGAGGAATCTGTCCTTGGAGAGTGTACTCTTGGAGTAAATTCTATAATGCACTGCAAAGTTATGATGATTGTTGAGCCGAAGCGTGGAAAACGCAACGCAGCTTTCTATGTGCAGCCGCTTTCTTATACTTATGAAGGTAAAACAACAAAAATTGAAGAAGAAATGTACGGGAAGTATTCAAAATTTGTGCTCTCTAAAAAAGAGCTGAAGAAAATTCCGCCGTCTAAAGTTTTGAAGAGCGCAGCTTTGTCAGTCGGAAACTATTTTGTTAAAGGAGTTTCTGTAGCGTATTATTTTGTAGAGGGTGTAGTTAAAAACGAAGACGGAGGCAGGATAAAATCCGGCGCAAAAAGTGCCTATGAGTCAACTCCTTTCTCTTATATTTCAGAAGGCGAACAGCTTGATATAAAAGTTGGCGACGAGTTTTATTTTGTATTTAAGGAATAGAAAGACATTAAGCTTGTAGTTTTAATCCCTAAATATATTTACCCCTAATGGATTATGTATGTTGCGTTTGCGCCTAAAACTTTGTCTTTCAGACGCTTAAATCCTTTGCCGTAAATATATTTCATCTGCTCAACAAGGTTTTCTTCGACATCAATCAGATACATATCATGAACGATAAATTCTTTGATAATAAACACGATACTTTTGTTTTTTGTCCAGATAATGTTTGTATCTGCAATATCGTTCTTGAGTGATGAAATTTTTCCGACTATTCCTTCGCTGTCATCAGCAGCTATGATTACCATTCTTCCGCCTAAAGACATTTCAATATCACGTGCAAACGCGTGCTCAAAAACCATCCCGAAACGTGATTGGAAGTTATCATAACCTACTATTCTGATTTCTACGTTGCGGTTGTACGCGTTTAAAAGTTCCTGCTCAAATACTTTGTAATCCTGTGACCAAACTTCCATGTAGATTTCGCGTTTAGCGTTCTGGATAACTTCCAGAACTTTTTCCTGAATATTTTGTTTACCGTTGATTGTAATTATCGGCTCGTTGTAGTTATCTTTGACTTCCGGAAGATGCTTGTCTAAGTAATTTATTGTTGAGTTGATTTTTTTTGCGTAGCTTTGTGTAAGCTGTTTCGGCTTGATTGGAGTGTAAGTTACAGGCTTAGTGTTAGCTGAGACTACGACTTTCTTCTCTTCAAGAACTTTTAAAGTGTCGTAAGTTCTTGACTGGGGAATGTTTGCGAGCTTTGAAACTTCGTAACCTGTTGCAGGGAATTTTTTTAGAAGCGCGATATAAACTTTTGCTTCGTAAGTATTAAACCCGATTTCTTTTAATTTTTCCACCAAATCTGCCATTGCTTTATTGTAACATTCCGTTACAAAAGAGTCAATTTTTCTCCCATCAAAAACTTTATATATATAAGGTTAGTTTTAAATAGGTTAGGTTAAGTATGGTAGCTCCAATAAGTTCACTTATGAATATGGAATATATGCTTTATGGCGGTGCGTCAGGCTTCAACTCAGCTTGTCCGAGCTTTATAAACGGCTATATGGCTAACCAAAATGCGTGGAATGTTCCATTCTATGGCTACCAGAACGGATTTGCACCTTACGGATATAATAATCCGGGATTTAATGCAGGCTGGAATAATTTTAATAATGCAGCGATTGGCAGACAAACAGAAAACGCCGCAGCAAAAGCAGCTGCTTCAAAAGATTTGGATACTTTGGGCAACTATTATTTAAAAGGACTTTCTCCAAGCGAATCAATAATGGGTGCTGCAGCAGGCGGTGCAGCGTTTGAAATTATTAATAACTTTAGATTTATTTCAAACCCTTGGAACTCTTTCTCTACAATCGGTAAAGTTGATAAAATGTTTAGAGCAGATAATTTAAAAGGACTCTGGCGCGATGAAAATACTTTTAAATTAATGAAAGATGCTTACGCAAGAATGCACAAGCTTGAAGGCGGAGCAAAATCAAGACTTGGTCTTTTTAAATCAAGATTAGAAAAACCTGTTTATGATACTTTGAAAGCAGAAATGGAAACTGCTCTGGCAAGCGGTAACAAAGAATTGATAGCAAAAGCTACAGAAAAAATCAGAGTTGCAACAAATGCTAATACCGGTTATTTAGCTCAGGGCTGGGCAAAAGTTAAAGGAGCTTTGAAATTTGACGGCAAAATAACTCCTGTAGCAGAAAGAATTGCAGACACTGCAAAAATCGACGCAGCTGTAGCTAAAAATATGACAGAAAAATATGCATCAAAGACTTTAGGTCAGCACCTTGTACATGACTTCAAAGGTCAAGCTGGATTAGGCGGAGCTTTGTTTGCGGCAATGGAATTTTATATGGACAAAGATAAAATTTCAGCAGCGTTCGACAAAGACAGTAAAACCGGCTGGACACAGGTTGGTCAGACTTCTGTAAAAGCAGCAGGTTCTGTAGCCGGTTGGGCAGCAGGCAGCGCAGTCGGAAGCTGGGCAGGAGCTAAGCTCGGAGCTTTAGCAGGTACGGCAATCGCTCCTGGCGTGGGTACGCTAATCGGTGCTGTTGCAGGTGCTGTAGGCGGTATGATTGGATGCAATTTGATGGGTAAACTTACTCATAAGATTGTAGGCGAAGATGTCGGCTCAAAAGCACAGCTTGCTCAAATGAAGGCAACACCTCAAGGTCAGGCTCAGCTTCTTCAGGTTACTCTGGCTCAAGCTCAGGGTGATAAAAAGTTAGACCCGAATGTTGCTCTTGCGCTTCAAAATGTCGCTTCAAGAATGAGCGCATAAAAAATATTTCTTATTAAACCTTATTTAATTAACCTCCTTTCGTGATAAAATGTTACACGAAAGGTTTTTATTATGCGAAGCGATAACATCAAAAAAGGAATAGCAAGAACACCGCACAGAAGCTTACTTATGGCAACAGGTGTTTCAAAGAAAAATATAAACTCACCATATATAGGAATTGCAAGCTCGTTTTCAGATTTGGTTCCGGGGCATATCGGAATGAGAGACTTAGAGAGACAAATCGAAAAAGGAATTCACACAGCCGGAGCTCAGGCGTTTATATTTGGAGTTCCTGCTGTATGTGACGGGATTGCAATGGGACATTCAGGGATGCAGTATTCGCTTCCTTCAAGAGATTTGATTGCAGATTGTGTTGAAACTGTTGCAAACGCTCATCAGCTTGACGGTTTAGTTCTGCTTTCAAATTGCGATAAAATTACTCCGGGGATGCTTATTGCAGCAGCAAGAATTAATATTCCTTGCATTATTGTAACAGCAGGCCCTATGCTTGACGGTGAGAGCAGATGCGAAAAGCTTACGATGATTAAAGGCGCTTTTGAAGCTATCGGAAAATACAGAAACGGTGAGATTACAGAAGAAAGATTGATTGAACTTGAGGAAGCTTCCTGCCCTTCAGCAGGTGCCTGTCAGGGACTTTATACCGCAAATACAATGGCTTGTCTGACAGAAGTTATGGGAATGAGTATTCCTTACTGTGCAACAGCAGCAGCTGTTTCTTCTGAAAAACGCAGAATAGCTTTTGAAAGCGGAATGCAGATTGTTGATTGGGTCAGAGAAGATAAAAAACCTTTAGACATAATTACACGCGATAGTTTAAGAAATGCGATTATTGCGGATTTAGCAATGGGCGGGTCTACAAATTCGTTCCTGCATATTCTGGCTGTTGCAAATGCTGCAGGAGTCGATGTTTCATTAAAAGACTTTGAAGAGCTGTCGCATAAAATTCATCAATTTGTGAAGCTTGAGCCTTCTTCAAACATTACAATGTCACAGTTTCATCACGCAGGAGGTATTCCTGCCGTAATTGATGAGCTTGCAAAAAGTGTACCGGAATTTAGGGGTAAATATAAGGGAGTATATTGCGATAAATCCATTATCCACGATTATTCAGAACCGTTTACAACAAAACCGGGGCTTGGAATTTTGTACGGAAATATTGCACCTGATGGCTCTGTAATCAAGATTTCTGCTGTTGACGAAAGCTGTTATGAGTTTGAAGGAATTGCCAAGACTTTTGATTCTGAAGAAGACGCTATGAAAGCTTTAGAAGAAGATAAAATCAAAGCAGGAGATGTTATTGTAATCCGCTACGAAGGCCCGAAAGGCGGTCCCGGCATGAGAGAAATGCTTGCTCCGACTTCACTTCTTGTAGGCAAAGGACTCGGAACGAAAGCAGCTCTTATTACAGACGGAAGATTTTCAGGTGGAACCAGAGGAATATGTGTAGGGCACATTTGTCCCGAAGCTGCAAACGGCGGGGTGATTGCACTTATTAAAGACGGCGATAAGATAAAAATTGATATTAACAAAAGAACGCTTGATTTGTTGGTAGATGATGAAGAGCTTGAAGTGCGCCGCAAAGCTTTGAAACCTTTTGTCTCAAAAGCTAAAGGGTATTTAGGCAGATATTCAAGAACAGTTTCTGACGCAAGCCACGGTGGAGTAAATGTCTGATAAACAACAATTACGCAAATGGGCAAAGCAAAGACGTTCTGAAATCCAATGGGATAACGGGTTGCTATGCCAAAAGCTCCAACAAACAAAAGAGTATAAACAGGCAAAAAACATCATGATTTTTTACCCGCTTGAAGGTGAAGTGAGCTTGCTTTCGCTCTTAAAAGATGAAACAAAACAGTTTTATCTCCCAAAAATAGAAGGTGAAAACCTTCTCTGCTGTTCTTTTAAGGAAGGTGAAGAGCTGTGTGAGTCTTGTTTTAAGACTCTTGAACCTTTAACAGAGGCTTGTGATAAAAATTTAATAGACCTTGTAATTGTTCCGGCACTGTGCTGTGACCGTCAAAATTACCGTCTTGGCTACGGAGGCGGGTTTTATGACAGGTTTTTAAAAGATTATACCGGTAAAACAGCTGTCTGTATACCTAAAGAACTCATTGTTGAGACAGTTTTTCCGGAATATCATGATATTAAGTCGGATTTAGTTATTTGCTAAAATCATTCACCCGACTTGTAGTTTTAATCCAAGCCAGATACATTTACCCCTATTGGAAATTATAGCTGAATGAACGCTGGATAGCAGAGTCAACAGCGCCTTGAGCAGATTGCATTTCTGCATCAACCATCTTGAGCCTGTTCTGGTATTCCTGCATTTGCAGGTCAAGTTTCTTCTCTAAAATAATTAATTTATCTCTTCTTGCTTCTAATTGCTTAACGGCGGGATTGTCGGGATCTAAATCGTTTCCGAGTGACATAATTTCATCAGAAGATGCGACAAGCTCCATCTTTGCAGAAGCTATCCACTGAATTTTTGTCTCAAGCGTAATTTTGTACGCTGTGAGATACATCATTCTGAAACTTGAGGCAATTAATCCCATAATTTGTTCCTTCTACCTTGTTTCGTTTAAATTCTTGCCTTTCAGGAATGTGTGTTCATTACTTTCTGCTATCAAACTTTCCATTTTATGAAGCTGATGCTTGTGGTAGTTTACCCTGTACTTTGCCATCTTTAACTTTTGCCTGATGGTAAGCATGTCCTTAAGGGCGGAAATTAAACTTACGGCAAGTGCTTTAAACGGATTTTTGCGTTTAAAAAACGACCTGGTAAAATTCATTAAATTCACTAACCGTTTTATGCTTTCTTGTAGTTCTTCACGCATAAGCATTTGCTCCTATACGATCTAAGCCTACATGTATTATAAAACATGTGAACTTAATTAATTGCTTATTTTCATTATGCTTTGTTACATTTATTAACATTTATTTCGAACCGGTCCTGTGTGTAGTTATGCTGTTGAATACAAATCTGTTTTTGTAGTACTCATCTTTCACTACATTATTTATCGGCATTTTTTTCAAAAACTTTAGCTCTTTTCTGTTATAATACCTTGTTTCGTTACAAAAATTTACAAGCGAAGCTATTGCTCTTGCAAGAGCATTGTCCAAAAAAATATCTAACATTACTCTAAAAAATGTGCGTCCCTGCATTATTCTCTATCTCATCCAACTTGTAATTTTATTTTGAGGCAGGCTTGTAATAACAATAAGATTTTGTAGGTTAACATTTGCCTGCCGACCCAATGTCTACGTGCGTAGCACACTATAGGTCTTGAATATCTTTGCTTGCAGATTCAATATCGTCTTTAAGCATTTTTCTAACAATATCACCTTGCGTATCAAGCATTTTGCAGACTGTTTCGATGTTTGCAACTTTTTGCGAAAGAATGGTATCGGCGTTTGAAACAATGTTGCTTGAAACTGTCTGATAGGCAGAAAGTGCTGCTGAAGTTGTACCTTGCATTAAGTTACCCATAACAACTGCAGGAAGCCCGAATTCGCCTAAATAAGGAGCAGCAGCTGTCATAATACCGCCCCATCCGGAGACTATACCGGCTAAAGGCATCAAAATATTTTTAGCACCGATTCCGTATCCGTTAGCAGTTCCAATACCGTAAGCTGCTGTACTTGCTATATCTGCAATGCTTCCGATTCCGGAAGCAAAACCGGTCGGAGAACCGTCAGAAGAACCAAATCCTGTTAATAATCCTGCTGCACCGCCTGTAGAATAACCGCTTTGTCTGTAACCAAAATTTGCTGCGTATCCGCTTGGAAATCCTGAATAGTTACCAAGAGAGTTAACACCAAAAGATGAATATCTTCCTGTTGTGCCTCCGGCTCCGCCGTTATACTGGCTCCAGTAAGAAGTACCAGGAATATTCATAGCGCTTGTTCCGCCTAACGTTGTCATAAACGCTGATGGAGCAAAAAGGCTTGCTAGCTGGTATAAGAACCCGCCTGCTGCTTCAAAACCTGTGCCGGAGCTTGCAGAACCTGATACAGTCAAGTCTCTTAAACGGTCATAAGTTTCATACAGCATAACTTTGGCATCAGCCGAAGCTGCTCCGTATTTGTTTGCTAAAACTAAGTATCCATCGTTTTTGTATGACATATTTTCCTCTTATGTTTTTGTTTTGCTTAACGTCAGGTTTGTGGTCTCTATTCAAGCTAAGGTTCATTTACCCCTTTACCCCTTTGCCCCCGCCTAGCCGGCGAATGTCTTAAATGATTTTTCAATATTGTCTTTAACAATCTTAGACACTGCGTCAATTTCGGTCGACAAAGCGCTTTGCTCTGTATCCAGCTGTTTAAGCCTTAGCTCAAGCTGCTGGTCTTCCTGCTGGATTAAGGATGTTTTTACGTTAATGTCCTGAACCATCTTATCGTAAAGCGCGTTATCGTAATTGTACTGGTTCATTGCGTCTTTGTAAGCATCTTCATCGGTGACGGTTTCGACATTTAGTGTGTATGTTACGGTATCGTCTTCAAATCTTACAGATGTAAACCTGCCGTTTCCGTCAGTTTCCAGTAGTGCTTTTACAACTTCTTCTTCTTTTTTCTTGATGTAACTTGCGTTGTAATATGAAAGCTGCACCTGACCGTCAATGTTATTAATACCGGTTCCGCTCGCATAAGATTTGTTCAAATCGGCGAAAGTTGTGTAGTAAGTTGTTCCATTCATTTTGAACTGATAAACACCGCCTAAATACTCGCCGTTTTCGTTGAAACAATCTTCTATTGAAGTATCAAGGTCTTCTTCTTTCATATCTCTTACAACCTGCTGAAGCTCTGCTGCCTGATCTTTTGACAAATCTGTAATCAGGGTAAGTTCGCAGTTTCCTATGTATGTAGGTCGTTTTAAGCTTTCATAAGCTCTTTCTGCTTCCTGATATGTTTGTAGAGCAATAAATTCTGCTGTTTTTAGAGTTTCAATTTGAGAATCATAATCTCCTGCAATTGCTGAAATAGAGTTCGCTCCGGTTGAAGGATATACAGGAAGAACTGTATTTGAACCGCCTGCAGCGCCGCCGTAAAGGTTTCTTAAATCTGATTTGAATGCTATGTTCCCGTTTGCGTCCATATAAACGCTTGCGTAATCAACCTGAATATCTTTTGGTAAAGCGCCTTCTTCAACTAATTTATCGATACCTTCTTTTGCTTTTGTTTGCAAATCAGCCGGTAGTTTATTATAGCCGGCAAAAATAGTACTGCCGCTTTCAGTGGTAATTGTGTATGTGTTATCTTCGGCATTATATTCGCTTTTTGATACACCTTTAAATTTCTCTAAATCCTGATAGTTTGTAAGTGTAGCAGCTTCTTCCTGCTTTGCTTTTGTAGCTGCTTTTGCATCTTCATAATCTTTTTTTGTAGAAGTAACAAGTTTCAAAGCTGCTTCAATCTGTTCAACGCTGGCATTGCTTCCGGCTGAGAATTGAACCTGCGGGTCGTTAAGCTTCTTTTGTGAACCTGTGTACCTGTCATTGTATGTGACTCTGGTAACAACATAGTTGTAGTCTTCTTCGGGATTTGCAAGCTGTTTCCAGTTTTCCAAAACAAAATCATTGATACCATCAGAATATGAGTATTGCTGCTTTGTAAAATCATTTGTGCTTGGAGGAACAGGTACATTTAAACCCAGCATTTGATTGAACAGGTTTGCAGACTGATTTGATAAAACAGTACGCGCCTGATTTATCTGCTGACCTTCGTATTCACAATTTGATTTACGTGCAACCAGCGCTAAATATCTGGCTTGCGAAGCTGCCATACCCATACGGTATCTCCTATTTTTTTCTGTTCAATTATTGTTTTAATGGGATATTACCAAAAGTCAATATCTATAATAGTATTATATATTATTTTAATGTTTTTTTACGCCGGATTTTAAGAAAAATCATATAAATGAACTACCCGGTCTTTAAAAAATCATTCATATATGGTACGATTATCCGGTGAAAAGAATATTCTCTCTGGTGTCTTTTTTGTTAATTTTTTCGACTTCTTGTTTTGGAATACAGGAAGTTACTCTTGAAGCTGATAATGATTTGCATGTTGTTAATACTTCTAAATCGAATTATTTACTTGAAGAGGTTCTGACTCATAAATTCGAAACCGGTCCGATTGATACAATGCATGTATTTGGCTATTATCGTGCGGGAATTGAAATGGATTTTGAAGAGGATGATGAAGATTTAACTTATAAATTTAATTCGATAAATGCAGGAATAAACGGTAAGTTTAAAGACGGAAAAACTACATACGAGGCTCGCCTGCGATTTAATCCGCAGCACGATTATTCGTTTATTCAGTATTTGCCGAGCAATATTTATCTTGCGAGAAAAGTCACTCCGAATAACACTGTAGTTATTGGTCACACAAGAACTCCGGTCGGTTACGAAGGCGGAATGTCAATGACTTACCTGCCTTTTGTCACACGCTCGCAGATTGGAAGAAACTTTGGTAACGTAAGAAAAATGGGCGTAAGACTAAAAGGTAACTATGATTTAATAGAATACGATTTAGGCGGATACAGTTCTGATACGTATTTTCAAAAGTTTTTTCCGGGGGCGGAATTCTCGGGCTGGCTGACTGCAAAACCTCTGGGTAAAACAGACGGTAGATGGGGAAGCGTTAACCTCGGAGGAGGAATTACATCCGGCAAAAACGACATTGATTATACTGTATCCGGTGCTTATGCAGGGTATGAGTATAAGAATTTTTCTGCAAATTTTGAGTACGCTTATGCAGATGGATATAACGGAGCAAAAAAACTGACTTCTAATAAAGCAGAAGGGTTTAACACGACTGTCGGATATAAAATCACGCCGAAACTTCAAGCTGTTGCAAGGTATGACCAGTATATTCCAAATAGAAACTTAAAGGCTGATATAAGACGTGAATATTCAGCCGGATTGAATTACTTTATTAAAGGTCAGGCGTTGAAAATTATGCTTAACTATGTTTTCTGTCAGAATGATATGAAAAAAGATTCTCATCGCATAATTTTGGGCACACAGATTTTGCTTTAAGCAACAGTATCAAGATTTTTAAACTTTGCAGGGTCGATTTGAACATCTAAATGGTCGCTTTCTATCGAAACTCTGCTAAAGTAGCCTGTATTACGTAATTTTGCGGCGAGCTGAGCAGCATTTTTACCGCGTGTGCTGATATCAAGCTTAGGGTTCTCTGCGTTGTGGTGGCTTGCGTATCCGCTTTTTACATGCGGATTGCCGGCTTCGCCTGTGCCTAAAGCAGATGTGATAACCAAATCTTCACCTATAATGCTTGTAACTCTATCCAAAATTGCTTTTGTTCCTTTTCTTGCAAACGGAATATCTGTTCTGAATGAAGCTTCTGATATGCTCCATCTTCTGCCGCCGGAACTTAAGTTTTCAAGGTTAGAGTCATTTAAAGCTTTTTGATAAGCAGCACTTTTTGAAAGTCTTGAGTAACTATTATTGATATTTCCGCTGATATTTCTATTGTAAGAAGAAGAGGGGTTTTGTTTTTTCAGTTTTGTATCCGGTTTTACATAGTTAGTGTTGAAATTGTAAGTAAAATTGTTATTGAAGTTAAATGAGTCAAAGAAATTATTTTGTGGGAAATTGTTAAAATTGAATATGGACGGCATATTCCAATTAAATGTCGGCATAGTGAATTGCGAAAACAGGCTAAAATTCGGCATGGCAGTAAATAAGTTTGGCATAAACCAATTCGGGGTAAAGTTAAAACCGCCGTAAAAATAATTCATATTAAGATTTTGGAAGAAGTTAAAAATTGTCATGACAGTAATTCCTAAATATATAAAGTATATATTTAGGAAATACTTGCCTTTTTGTAACAAAACTTAAAAATACATTTTGTATTTGTTGATGAAACTTCTATGTTTTTCAATTATTTTTGCATACTGTTTGGCATCATCTTTTGATGAAATGCTTATAAGGGCTTCGTAGTGAATAATTTCTTCTTCAAGCTTGCGGAGTTTTTGCATAAATTTTTCGCGCTCAAGAAAGTTTACGCCGTAGTAACCGCAGTTTTCCGGTAAGAATGCAAAAGGAGAAGACGGATATTTTTCACAAATTTCAGGTTTATTCGGATTAATACAGAGGTTGTTTTCAAGGTATTTACAGGAACAGAAGGTTATGTTGTCTTTAACCTCGCCTTTAATAAGCATTCCGGCAAAGTCTTCTGTAAGCGGCTCAACTCCGTCTCTGTAGATTATGTTTTTTGAAAAATCAACTGCAATTTCTTTGCAGCATTTTCCGCATTTTGTGCAATAATTTTTGTCCATATTTATATATTATACATTTAATATAGGATTGGCAACGGTTTAAAAATATAATATTATATAAATAAACATAAGGAGAAATGATATGAAGAGATTAGTTTTAACTTTAGGATTGCTGGCAGCAGTTAATTGTGCGGCTATGGCAGACGGTAATGCGTTTACACCGCTTGATTTTAATGATACACAGTATGGCAATGCAACTCAGTCAGTAAAGACAGCTCCTGCAGCTTCTTCTGCAGAAGGTGATGCAGTAGGTAACGGAAATATTCAGAATGCGATTTTACAGCTTGACAATGCTCAGGTTGATATCAGAAATGATTTGTTAAACTGCAAGACAAAATACGCTGATGTCGATGCTCAGTATAAGCTTGTAAAATCTGAAAGAAAAGCTTTGAAAAAACAAGTTTCAACAATTGAAAAAAGAATTAAAGAAATCGACAGGGCAAAAGAAAAAATTAGAAAGAATATGTTATAAGAATAAAGGCGGGAGCGAAGCTCCCGCCTTTGTTAGTTTAGCTGGTTAAAAATCGGCTTGCTGTTATCTTGTAAACACACGCCGAACTGACAATTAGAGTTGTAGTTGAAATTACTTTCAGTATTGGAGAAGTTTCTGGCTTCGTTTGAAAAATCAGTACGTTTTACGGGATTTAAACGTGCTTCAGGAGTTCCGGAAAACTCTTTAATTCCGGATTGCGGACTGTATGTAGAAGAAAATTTTTCTCTGAAACCTGCAGAAGCAGAACACACCCCTTCTTCTGCGTCAATAGGACATAACGCAAAAACCGGTAAGGTTGAGAGCATAGCTGCTAATATAAAATACTTTTTCATTTTGACCTCCTTTATAATTATTCTAAATTGTGTTTTAAGATTAGCATTACCTTGTCAGGCTAGGTAAATTTGAGAATTTTCCTTTATTTATAGGATGTGCTCTAATTTTTTATGGTGATATTATGTTATAAAGACACGGGATAGTGGAGGTAAGTTAAAGTGTACGCTTATCAGAAGCAGACAACTACAACAAGAAGATTACATGTTGTTCAGCCTAAGCCGAAGGCTTCTAATGTAGTTTTTAATAAACAGGTTAAGAAAAAGAAAAAAAATCCTGCAAAAGATTTATTCAGGATGGCTGTTGTTTTCTCATTTTTAACAGCTTATATGACACTTATTTTCCCTACAGCTTTTAACAGGTTGATAAGTAACGTATTTTCTCCTTTTAATCTTCCGATTAATACAACACAGCCTGATAATCTTGCTGTGCGTAAATTTAAAAAACCTTCTGCGGATATGTATTCTATTGCAAATCCGGTAACTAATTACCTGAGCAATGATATGTTTAACAACCGTCTGCTTTTAACTCCGACAGTTCAAAAGAACCACAGCGAAGTTACAACAATGTATCAGACAGGTGAAATTGCGGGGCTTAAACATCAAATTCAGGATTTGATGAAAGAATATCCGATGATTAAGCCTTCGATTTATGTCTGGGAATATGAAAACGGAAAATATCTTGATATAAACGGCGACAGCTTGTATTCTGCTGCAAGCATAATCAAACTTCCTGTTCTCGTTCGTTTGTTTAAATCTATAGAAGCTAAACAAACAACTATTTATGATGAAATGTTATTGACTAATTATTATCAATCATCAGGTTCAGGCAATCTTCAATATGCGCAGACAGGTGTAAAATATTCACTTGACCAGCTTGCAAAAACCATGATTCAGGATTCTGATAACACTTCTACAAATATGATTATGGCAAAGCTTGGCGGCATGGATGATATTAATGTAGGTTTAAGAGACTGGGGAATTTCAAGTACTTACGTGAGAACATGGCTTCCTGATTTAAAAGGAACAAATAAAACAACCGCAAAAGATATCGCAAAAATCCTTTATAATCTTGATAACCCGGGATTTTTAAATATAAACTCACGTGAATATATCATAGATTATATGAGTCATGTTAAGAATAACCGCTTAATTGCAGCCGGTCTGGGCGAAGGGGCTTTGTTTGTCCATAAAACCGGAGATATCGGAACAATGCTCGGAGATGCAGGCATTGTTTACGCTCAGAATGGCAAAAAATATATTGTGGTAATTCTGGCAAACCGTCCTCATAATGCACCTCAAGGCAAAGATTTTATAGTAAAAGCATCAAGTCTCATATATAAGTCTATCGTTGATTAAAATAATATGAACAATTGTAACAATTTTCTTAATATTTGCGTTTTTCAGCGCAAATATTTTTATGTTCTTTTTTGTTAATAGTATGATTGAAGTACAGTCAACAAGTAAAAGAAGGAATTGTGTATGAAGAAATTATCAGCAATTGTTTTAACATTACTTTTTGCTTCTATGCAAATAAGTTACGCAACCGAGACTTCTCTTGGTAATATAAATAGCGCTACAGGCGGCTTTGCAGGTGTTGATGGCGCATTGACAAATGATGTTACTTTAAAATTTGACGGTAACTCTCACGTAAACTGGGATACTTTGAATGTTAACGGCGACCAGTCTCTGAATTTTAATGCAGTAAACGGTGCAAGCGGATTAACTGTTTTGAATACTGTTAACAGAGGTATGTCAACGATTGCAGGTCGTGTAAGTGCAAACCCGGGAATTGCCCAGCTGATTATTTCTAACCCGAACGGCGTGCTTTTTGACGGTGCACATTTTACTACAGCTGGCGATTTGATGCTTACTACACAAGATTTGTCAAATCTTAATATAGATGATATTTCAAAAACAGATTTCACTAAACTTGATACAAACGGAAAAAATATTATAATCAAAGGCTCTACTTTTGAAGTAAACGGTGATTACACAGTTCTTGCTACAAAAATCGGTGCAGAAAATTCAACTATAAATGCAAAAAACGTAAAACTTATTACTTTGAACGGTCAGGATTACTTGAAATATGGCAAAGATGAAGTTTCAACAAAATTAAAAGCTGTTAATGTTAACGGAAATTTATACATTACTAACGATGTTGGCGCAGTAAAAATTACTGACGGCGGAACAATTAACGGTAATACAAAAATTGTTACTAACGGTAATGTAGAATTGAATAAAGATGATAATGGCAGCAAGCTTGTTATGAACGGTGATGTTGATGTTAAAGGCAACGGTGCTCAAATGTTTTTGAGAAACGCTGAAGTTAACGGCAACCTTAAAATGATAAATGGCGGCGGTTTCCTTGATGTTGGAAATGTTCATGTAACAAAAGATGCAACATTAAAAACACAGCTTCTTTCTACAAACAATATGAATTGTAAACCGGTAAAACATTTTGTTCACGTTATCGGTGATACAAAAGTTGACGGTAACTTAAATATTGAGTCAGAAAACAACATTCATATCGGCGGTTATGATTATTCAAAACAGGAACTTGCAGACGGAAGCTTGACTGTTGGCGGAGATTTGAGCGCTCATGCTAAGAACGGTCATGTTACAACTACTATTGATACAAAGGCTAATAAAATATCTTTAAAATCAGATAATTATAATATTTTGACTGACGGAAAAGCTGTTTTAACAGCTAATGAATATGAATTTTCAGCAAACGGTTACATTGGCGGTTTGCCTGCTAATGAAACACATACAGCAGGTGGAAGAATTGTTTCTATAATGGAAAATTATATTCATATTCCTGACACAGTTGGAACAACCGGTTATGTAAACATAGCAGGTGGAACAATTTCTAAGATTGAAACTCCTCAAAATGCTTCAACTTATATTAAATCAATCGGTGATGTAAGATTGACAGGTGCTAATGCAGGAACAATTAATATCACTGCTCCAAATAAGTATATGGAAATAACAGGTGATGTTCACGCAAAAGAAATTAACGTAGGCAAAGAAACTGATAAGCTGAAAGTTGACTATCCTCAAAGAGATTATGTTTTGAACTATACAAATATCAGAGATGGAAAACAGGTAACTATTCAGAAAAATGAAGAAATTACATACAATTTAACAAACGCTAAAAATGGTTATAACGATGGCACACAGGTTAAAGGCGAAACTACTTATCTTGTAGGCCCTGATGCACCGGTTGATCCGGATATTCCAACACCTCCTACACCGGATAATCCTGATCCTATTAACCCTGATGATAATGAAAACGTAAAGGTTTTACATAGCTTTGAAAACCACGGTGTAGATTTAAATCAGGTTCAAACTCCGATAGCTTACGCAGCGGATTTGGATGACGATAATATTGATACAGGTGTCAGAAAGAATGTTGACGGTTCTGTAACAGTTGTAAGAGCGTTTCCGATGGTAAATTAATCGTTAAAAAAAATAAATCAAAATAACCGGCTTTTTTAAAGCCGGTTATTTTTTAGTGTAAATTTTTGTAAACCTTTTGAATGATTTCCTAAAGTTTTTTCAAAAAATGCCGTAATAGCATGTATAAGATATTTAACATGAGGTATGGAAGTATGAAGAATAAAAATGTAAACCCGCGCTGTGAGAGCGTTTGCGGGGGGGGGGGTAGCTATTAAAACCCTTGCTGCAGCTGTTTTGGCGGCATCAATGTCTGTTGTAATGCCGGCAGGCGCAGAAGAAGTCGTTATGCTTGATTTGTCTGATAAACCCGCAGATATTCCGACTCTTGATTACCTCAAAGAAAACAATATTTTAATACCTCAAAAAGGGGCTTGGGATAAGCCCTCTCAAACCTGGGGCGAAGCTGAGCCTATTCAGTCACCCGGGAGTGCTTACAGCTTGACGAAAGTTGAGACTGACGGCAGAAATGTACTTAAGAAATATGAGTTTAATAAAGAGAGTGGCCAGCTTGAGCCGGCATTTTATCAGGTTGATTTAAATACGACTGTTTACGGCGCTGGTGAACAGGTAAAGTACTTTGAGTGGTCAACTGATGAAAATGGAAAGCGCACTTTTGGCGAAGTTTCTGCGCCGACTGAAGGTGAGACAACGATTGAGTATCGATATGATACGGATAAACATATTACTGTTTACGATAATCAAGTGTCTACGGAATTTATTAAGACAGAAAATGATTATAAATATTATATGGGTGGGGCGCTCAAAGTAAAAGAAGGTGAAAGTGCCAGTATTACAGATACTTTGTTTGTAAATAACACATTAACAATGCCTTCAAAGTCGTTCTTATATGGTGGTGCATTATATAATGCAGGTAATATTGAGACTATTGTTGCCGATTTCGTTGGTAATTCCGCTGCTGCGGGCGGAGCACTTTATACAGAAGGAACTATCGGTAATATAACCGGTAATTTTATTGGTAATTCCGCTACAGGAAACATTGAGTCAGCGGGTGGGGCAATATTGAACTTTAAAGGTGCTATTGGTGATATTACAGGTGATTTCGTTGGTAATTCCGCTGCTGTGGGCGGAGCACTTTATACAGAAGGAACTATCGGTAATATAACCGGTGATTTCGTTGGAAATTCTGCTTCTCTTTATAGTGGTGCGATAGCTAATGGTGGCACTATCGGCAATATAACGGGTGATTTTATAGGTAATTCTGTTTTTCTTTTTGGCGGTGCGATTGTAAATGCTGGTAGTATTGGTGATATAACGGGTGATTTTATAGGCAATAGTGCCAATGGTGTTGATAATAATTTTGCAAAGTCTAATTCTTATTTAGCCCAGGGTGGAGCAATATATAATACTGGCAATATTGGCTCCGAAGATGGTGGCATAATTAATTCGAACTTCTACGACAACTACGTCCACTCAGAAAAACAAGCTGCCTGTGGCGGTGCGATCTACACGACCACTGATCTTAATATCATCGCGGACTCTGGTTCTTCGACTTTCCGCGGCAACTACGTCCAACAGGGCGAGGGCGAAAAAGACTATCAGGCAATCTGGGTGGACTCACAAGCCAAACTCCATTTTGTTTCGAACAACAATGGTTCAATCAACATGTACGACAATATCAACGGCTCCGACGGCTACACAGTCGATATCACCGGCGACGGCACAGGCACAATGAACCTCTACAACGATATTTACAACGCGAATGTCCAACTTGGCAACACCCACTTAAACACCATCAATAACGACATACACGAATATCACTTCAATAACTTTGAGCTAACCAACAATGCCACAATGAGCGTAGACGTAGACTTAGCCAACGAAACAATGGATAGAATAACAGCAGACAGTTATGGCAAAGAAATGCCTCGTCCGCAAAGCATGAACGACAGCTACGGTATTCATAACGGCGATTTAATCATCTCCGGCATGAACCTTATGAGTGATCTGAAGGAGGGCGAGGACTCCGCAGCAATCTTTTTTGCAGAGGAAGGCTTGAAGGATAATGTGAAAGGAGCTCTCGCCCTCCCTGATAGCTTCCAGACCACAGCTTATACCCCGATTTACAAATACGACGTGAACTACGATAACCGCGAAGACGGCGGCTACTTCCTCTTTAACCGCGGCGGCGCAATAACCGGCAATGCATCAGATAATTTTAACCCCGCAGTATTATCAACTCCCGTAGCGAACCAGACCGGCTCTCAGGCGGTAATCAACGAGACAGTAAGGTTTGCCTTCCAACACATGGACATGTTCTCCCAAATGCCTTTGTCTCAGCGCATCGGGATAATTAATAACAACCGTTACGCCATTAGCGAGGGCACACCTCAATACAATCCAAACTTCGAACAACTCAACAAAGGTTACTGGATAAAACCATTCACCTCATTTGAAAGCATAAACCTCAAACACGGCCCTGACGTAGATGCAATAACTTACGGTACTCTGGTCGGCTTTGACAGCAACTTTAGAGAAATGAAAAAAGGCTGGCATAACGTTCAATCAGTTTATGCAGGTTACAACGGTTCAAGCTTATCCTACCAAAATGTCGACACCACATTAAACGGCGGTTTACTAGGCTTAACAGAGACCTTCTACAAAGGTAACTTCTTTACAGCTTTGACAGCAACAGCCGGCGCAAGCCTGGGCACCAGCAGAACAATGTATGGTAACGAAGACTTTACGGCACTTCTGGGCGGCATCGGAACAAAGAGCGGATACAACTTTGAGTTCAAGGGGGGTAAATATATCTTACAACCGATTTTGTTCGCGAATTATAGTTTTGTAAACACGTTTGATTACACGAATGCAGCCGGCGTGAAGATAGAGAGCGACCCTTTGCATACTCTTCAAATCAACCCTCAGGTTAAGTTTGTGGCTAATTTGAAGAAGGGCTGGCAGCCTTACGCGAGCGTGGGCGTGGTATGGAATGTGCTAAACTCCTCAAAAGTGCGCGCGAACGAAGTTCTTTTACCGAAAATGACCGTCGACCCTTATGTCGAGTACGGAGTTGGTATTCAGAGGAACTGGAAAGAACGGTTTACGGGTTTTGCACAGGCGATGGTGCGTAACGGCGGCAGAAACGGTGTAGCTTTGACCTTCGGGTTCCGCTGGGCATTAGGTAAAGAGTCTGAAGACTTGTAGTCCCAATTGCCCTGATATTTACCCCTGGGCGTTGGGTAAAGATGCTGAAGATTTGTAGACGTTAAACTTGTAGTCCCAAAACAGACCCCCTACATTTACCCCTTTACCCCCTCTGTTACAAAATGTAACAGTAAGTCAATTTTTTCTCAAAAATATCCTTTATTAATATAAGGGATATTTAGAGATGACATTAGCTATTAGTAACATTAAGAAAACAAATTATTTACCTGAACTAGTTTTATCAACAGAATGCAGCTCAGTACCGCTGTTTGCAATTACCGCATCCGCTCCTGCAGACAGTCTTGTGACAAAGCAGCTCTGGAATGATGATACAAAAGCTTTGTTGAAACATTCTGCCGATGTGATGGGAATTTCAAATTATTCACCTTCGATTTTAAAAGATGACAATACAGCGATTGCAAAGTCACAAAAACATCTTTTTGATTTAATGAAATATTATGAAGGTGACAGATATTATTACTACGAAGCTATCACGACACCTTACAAAGATAAATTCGGCTCTACTACCTGCGGTTTTGGAGAGCTTTCTAACAAGCCTACTACCCAGCTTAAAGCTTATGAGTCTTTCTGTAAAAAATTGGAAAAGTATGCACAGGAAGTTAAAAATGTTGTTAACAAAAAAGTAGGAAAAGGTGCTTATGAAGCGCTTCCTAATTCGATTAAAGAAGCTTTGATTGATTTGAACTATAACAA
The DNA here is from genome assembly GCA_948684385.1 of uncultured bacterium. Lineage (GTDB taxonomy): Bacteria > Cyanobacteriota > Vampirovibrionia > Gastranaerophilales > Gastranaerophilaceae > CAG-196. The sequence continues at coordinate 112,680 of CAPQCU010000002.1, read as the reverse complement.
AGGGTTGAATAAAATCAGCGGTAATCCGGATTTAATGAAAGCTTTGAAATCTAAGGACTATTCAACTGTAGTGAAAAATCTTGCTTATGTTTATTCCGGAAAGAGTAATGCAAAAAAAGTTGAAGATGCAGGGCTTTATAGAAGAAGCTTGAACAGAGCAATTCTTGCGACAAGAGATTTAACAGGCAAAGAGCTTAAAGAAGCAAAGCAGGAAGTTGAAGCAATGTATAAAAAAGCGCTTGACTGCCATAAGAAAAACAAAGTTTCAACTCTTGAACTTGAAAAAATTTATGAACAGTTTACTGCCGGTAAAATTTCTACTGAACCTGTAAGTGCTGAAGCGAGAAAAATTGTTATAGATAAAAAATATCAGGGCAAAGGGCTTTACAGCGTTGCTCAGGATGTGTATAAATCTCTGGGTAATGTTGAGATTAGTTTTAATGAGTTTTTAGAAGAAGTTAAACGTGTTAACAGAAACCCTGAAACAATAAAAGTTGGTCAGGAGTTGACAATTCCTTATGTTAAGAATATACAGGCTCCGGTTGTGACAGTCCAAACTGATACTATACCGGAGAAAGTTGTTGCAGAAGCTGCAGAAGTTGCAGAAGAGCCTAAGCCGGAAGAAAAAAGCTGGCTTTCTAAAGCATGGGATGGGGTGAAGAATTTCTTCCGCTCAATCAAAAACTTCTTTGTAAATCTTTTTAGCAGCAAAAAGGAAGAATCCGAAGTTGAAGAAGAAAAAAGCGTTTTTCAAAAAATGGCAGCCGAAGGAACTGTTAAACAAGAAGGCGAATTCCAGATTGTGACCGTTGATTATACTGTTAAAAAAGGCGATAGCTTATGGAAATTATCCAGAGAATACGCAACTACAGAAAATATTATTTGTTCTGATAATAAACTGGCAGATAAAAATAAAATTCGTGAAGGACAAGTTTTAAAAATCCAAAAGCTTGGATACAAAGTTAAAGCGGGTGATAATTTGTTCCAAATCTCGAAGAAGTTTGGCTTAACAGTTGAAATTTTAAAAGATTTAAACAATATTGAAGATGCTGAAAAAATTGAAAAAGACCAGATGCTTGAGATTCCGGGTTTTATATATGAAGTTCAAAAAGGTGACAATCTGACAAAAATTGCAAAACAGGTTGGCGTAAAACTTGATGATTTGATAAAAATTAACGGACTTGAAAGCGATAAGATTAAACCGGGTCAAAAGTTATTTATAGTTTATAACAACTCTGATTATGCAGTATCTGCTGATAAAAAAGTGGTTACTGTAGATAAGAAAACAAACACTACAACAGAAGTTGTCGATATGAGTTCAGACGCTAAACTGGCTAGCCGCCCGCTTTTGAAGAAGAAAACAAGAATTAACGGAAAAGTTGCTGCAACAAGAGCTGTTTTTGAGCCCACAAAATCCGGTAAACTTTCCGGTAAAACAATTATAGTAAACGCAGGTCACGGTTATTCTCAAGCCGGTACTGACCACGGAGCGCTTGGAATATCAGGAGCTGAAGACGAATGGCTTTATAATTACGACAATGCAATGAGACTCAAAGATAAGCTTTGCGCTCAGGGAGCTAAGGTTATATTCTTACAGGGACACGTTAACCTCATATCTCCGGAGCTGGCAAAGAAGAACAATAAAGCCGATATGTTTATCTCTGTTCACGTTAACTCTCATGACAAAATTACTCAGGACAGAACTCAGGTTTATTATTCTAAAAATAAGCTTTCAGTTGCGAAGAAAAGCTTAAAACTTGCTGAGATTATGGAGAAAAAATTTGACAGCTGGATACCTAAAAATGAGAAAATCGCATCAAAAGACAAGTTTACCGTAAAAGGAAAACAAGATTATGCTCAGGCAATGCAGGCTAATTACAAGGTAATTAGAGAAGCTGAGCAAAAGCAAAACATTCCGTCAGTACTCTGGGAAGTAGCGTTTATGGTTTCTCCAAAAGGCAGAGAAAGACTTGCTAATCCTGATTTGATGACGAATTATGCGGATATTATGGCTCAGTCAGTAGTTGAATATTTTAACTAAAGCCTTGCAAAACTATTTAATGCGCGCCTTAAGACACCGCAATTTTTTCTCAAAAGCCCGGATGCTTCATCTTTGCTCAAAGAACATTTCAGCATTAAAATCGCAGTCTTAACTGACCATCCGCTTTCAAGCAGTGTTTGTAAAGCTTTTGAATTATTCACCTCTGCAATTTGAGATACTATTCTAATCGCGCGGTCTTTAAGCTTTTCGTTTGTTGGCATCAAGTCTATCATAAAGTTTTCGTAAGTTTTGCCGATTTTAATCATTGCTCCGGTTGATAGCATATTCAGAACCATTTTCTGCACAGAACCTGCTTTCATTCTGCTTGAGCCTGCTATGACTTCCGGTCCGACTTCAACACAGATGCCGTGACCTGCTTCTTCTAAGATTAAAGCTTTATGGTTGCAGGTTAACGCGATTGTCTTACAATTTGCTTTTTCTGCCTGAGATAGAACTCCAAGCAGGTATTTAGGGTTTCCGCTTGCGGAGATTACAACGCAAACATCTTTATCTGTTAGAATTTGAGCGTCTTTTTCTCCGAGCTCAAAGTTATCTTCTGCGCCTTCTACCGCAGTTCTTATAGCGGTATCTCCTCCGGCAATTATTCCGGTTACTAAATCAGACGGAACGCCGAATGTCGGAGGACACTCAGAAGCGTCTAAAATGCCTATTCTTCCTGATGTTCCCGCACCGAAATAATAAAGTTTTCCGCCTACAAGAAACTGTTTTGCGATGATATCAACGGCTTTTGCAATATTTGGAGTTTCATCTTCAATTGCAAGCGCAACCAGTTTGTCCTCTTCATTGATTTTTCTGACAATGTCAATTGTTGAAAGAAGGTCAATATCTTTCGTGTTTTCGTTTCTGTACTCAGTAATAATTTCACTCATCACACACACTCCTGAGGTAAATAATAATTGGCGCTAAAGCCGTTCATTATTTACACACATATTCTACTAACTTATTTTATTTACAAGATTTGCCATTTCTATTGCAGATTTAGCAGCATCAGAACCTTTGTTTCCTGCTTTTGTACCGGCTCTTTCAATTGCCTGCTCTATATTATCTGTTGTAAGCACTCCGAATATTACCGGAATTTCTGTTTCTAAGCTTACGGATGCAACACCTTTTGAAACTTCTGCGCAAACGTAATCATAGTGAGAAGTTGAACCTTTGATTACGGCGCCTAAAGCAATTATTGCTTGATATTTACCTGATTTTGCACATTTTTTTGCAATAACAGGGATTTCAAATGCCCCCGGACACCATACAACATCGATGTTTTCTTCTTTAACTCCGTGGCGCTTAAGCTCGTCAAGCGCTCCGGATAGAAGCTTTGAGCTTATAAACTCATTAAAACGCGAAACAATAATGCAAAATTTTTCATTTGTGACTGTTAGTAAACCTTCAATAACTGACATTGACCTTCTCCTTAAAATCTCTATATTAATATTATACATGATTTTAAGAGTTTTATGCAAGCTTAAGTTTACCGGTTGCAGGGTCAACTTTCCATTTATCGGTTAAACGGAATACTCTGAAATGCCCGTGTTCACCTTTGCCGCTTCCGGTGTCGCCTTCTTTTGTATAATTACCCCAGTTTAAGTTATCGGTTTCGTCAGAATACGCTTCTCCGTTTCCGTTTGTAATACTTATATGCCCTTCTCTTGAAGCAAATTGGCTGTCAATACTTCTATCAGGCACCCATACTACGATATAGCCGGCAGGGAGCTTTGGAAGGTCCGTGCTGTTCAGCTGCCTTGATTTTCCGCCTCCGATATTTATGTATTTGACTTCTTCAAACATATCCGGATGGCGTTCAAAGAAGTTTATACTTGCTCTTGGTTTGGATTCAGTTAAATCAGAAGTGTCAATTCCTGCTTCTTTTAATGCACTTCTAAAACCGGTCATACAATATCCTGATGTTTGCATTCTGTTTGCTACATTTTTTGCATGCATTGCTAAAAGTGCAGAAGCTGAACTTGTGTTTGCTCTGTTAACTCCTTTGTCGTTATGAAATCCGACAAATCCGCGCCTTGAGCCATCGTTACGGTGCATTCTTGATGAATCCATGTCATTATCTACCGGTGTCATTAATACGTTTTTAGGGTCAACTGATGAAGTTGAAACTGTTGGAGAAATGGAATTTAAGTACTCACGTTTAAAATCCAGTTCTGCCTGTCTTATTGTATCCTGCCATTTGGACGACATTTTTGAAGCTTCACTGCTGCTGATTCCGTCTGCAAAGTTGATACCATCCTCTTCAAGCTTTGTTTTAATTCTTTTTAAATGTTTTAATAATTTGTCAACTGCAGACTGTGTTAAAGCATCGGCTTCTTTTTTTGTCAGCCCGTGCTCAAATGCAACTTCTCCATTTTCTACGGCTTTGATTAATTCCTGTTTTGACTCTTCACTAATACTGTGATTTTTGCTTAAGCTTGCTTTCAGAATTTCGAGTTCATATTGTTTGTTTGTAAGATTATCCTGATACATTTTTGGCATAAATACTATTGAGCCTATAGGGCCGTTGTTGTCCATCGGAGTGAAATTTTTTATTGTTTGCCTGCTTGCAGAAGCTTGAGCAGCAGAAGCACGTACAGAGCGGTCTTCTTTTATGTTGTATTTTCTCAGGTACTTGTGAATATTTCTTGTGTATTCTAAAGCTTCCGGCTCCATTGTACCATCTTTTACGCAAACACCTCTGCCGTTCCAGAAATAACAAATAGCATCTTCGTCTGTTACTTCGTTGACAAAAGGCTGTGTATTGTAAGTTTTTGTTAAAGTACCGTCTTGCATTTCCCAGCCGTCAACAGTTACGACATTGCCTCTGGAAGCTTCTATACCGTTTTGGTAAGCAGAGTTGTTCTTAACAATTCTGCTTGTTTGTGCAAGTACAATCATTGTTGCAATTGCAGAATTTTCCATATCATATAATTGTAAACCGTTTTCCAGTCCGAATTTTTCAAATTTAGAAGCAATCCAAGAGTCTCTTTTCTGCATTTCAAACTTAATCTGAGTTGGACCGTATGACCAATCACGTCCGAGTTTTGCTATTATTCCCGGAAGGCTGCCCTGACCTAACTCTACCAGCATACCGGCATAATATTTACCTTTTCTGTACTGGGTACTTTTCTCGTTCGTACCAAAGTCTGTTTCCTGCTCTGCAATAGCCATAGCAAGTTTTGCAAGCTTGTTATATGTGTCGTTATCAATGCCAAGCTCTTTCATTAAAGCTGCTTTATTTTTTTCAAGAGCTTTAGCAAAAGCTTTTGCGTTATTATTTGCATCATCCGGTAATTTAATTTCCATAGGAACAGGTTCAGTGATTTTAGGGCTTGTTTCAGTTTTCTGAACAGGAGCTTTAACCAGCTCTCTTACCCTGCCTCTTTTTGCATCTTTATATTCTCTTACAACTTTGCCGTTGTTGTAGTAATAAGTTGTATCGACTAACTTGTTTGCAGAATCATACCTTTCTTCTACTTTTGTAATTCCTGCTTCTTTATACAGAGGTTTATTTGTAATTGTTTTGGTTGTATAAGAACCATTTCTTTGTGTTGTTGCGGTACTTTTGTCATTGACTGCAGAATTAGCATTCATAGTTTCAATTACTCTTTGGGAAGCTTTGTCAATCCACTGTTCAAGCGCAGCAAGGCTGTTCATTTTCAGGTAATCACCGTAGTATATACCTGTTAAACCAAGATTTTTTGCCTGATCTACAAGCGGTTTGCAAATGTATTTCTTAACATCTGCAAGTCCGTTTAAGCCCCATTCGTCGTTAATGTCTTTAGCAAGAGATTTGTGATTTTTGTTTTGCTTAAGGTTTTTATATTCCGTAACTACGTACGCAACATTTTCTGGCTTGATTTTTGATAATAAAGCTCTTGTTTTGTCGCTTTTTGATAAGCCGTCAATTTGATTGTAAAGTTCAGATGCAATTTTTCTTCCGTTCGCTTTTAAATTATTTGCATCTTTCTGAGTGGTTGTATACTTTTTGTTTTCAATTATTCTTCCGTAATACTGATTATTTTTAACTTCAGCCTGATAAATTTTTTGTTGTGCTTTATCAATCCATTTAACCAGATCTTCCGGATTTTTGACATCAAAATAATCATCGCATCCTGACACACCAAGTTCCTGTGCACGTTTTTCGAGATGTTCACAAATTAACTTTTTACCGGTATATGTAATACCTCCGCTGTTTCTTATAAGGTCTCTTGCGAGGTTTCTTCCGGTTATGCTATTGTAAATTAACAAAACATATACAACATTTTCACTGTTGATTTCTTTTACGGCAGGATTTGATTGATCCGGATTGTCTATAAGAGCGCTTACTATTCTAAACCCTTCTTCACTAATCTTTTCTAATTTGTTGAGGTCTGAAATGCTCTTATAGTAATCGTTTGAGGCGTATTCATTTGTCCCTCCCCCGCTATTAGCGGATTGTGGGCGATTTGAAGAGCCGATATTCGCTCTAATGTTGTTTTCTTCGATATATTTGTTTTGAAGGTCGTTTTTGTTTGTAATATAAGTTCCGGCTGCTTTCATTTCATCAATTTTGTCTTTGAAGTCTCCTTCAAGAACAATCATTTCACCTACGTTAAACCATTTCTTATACATTCCGCTTTTTTGAGCGTCCGCTTTAAGTTTTGCAGCAAATTCTTTTGCTTCATCGCCTGTAAAACCAAGCTTCTGTGCAATTATGAGCGGAGAATCATTAGGCTGGATTATGTAAGCTGTTTTTGTTCTGCGGGGAAGATTTCCGGCCAGGTTGTCTTCAATTTCTTTGTAATTTTCTATTGAAAAATTTTGTGCTTCCTCTGCAGTCAGACCGTCATCTCCAAAAGAAACTTCTCCTGAAAGATAAAGGTCAAGGAGTTTGTTTGCCTGCTCACGTGTTAAGATATTACGTCTAAATAGAGAGTTGATAGACTTTTCTGTCTGTACACGGGTTTTATATTTCTGATTGTTACAGTCTCTGTAATTTACATCTCCGATGTTATTAGCCATGTTAACTCCTTAGTAATATTTACGGCATATTTGACCAAAAACTTTAGCAATCTTTAATAAAAATTTACAAATCGTAATGATTGTTATGTTAAAATTGTCTTATGAAAGGACAAATATTCAAAATCCATTCAGATTTTTATTATGTACACTCAAATTCTGAAACTTATGAGTGTAAAATCAGAGAAGTTTTAAAGAAACAAAAACAAAAAATCTTTGTAGGTGATTATGTTGAGTTTGAAAACGGTGCGATTGAAAAAATTCTCCCGAGACAAAACTTTATAACCCGCCCGACTGTTGCAAATATTGACAGAGTGATAATTATTTCTGCTGTAAAAGAGCCGGAGCTTAGCTTCACTCAGCTTAACAGGTATATTGCGTTTGCAAAATACCACAATATTGAAGCTGTTTTATGTTTTAATAAAAATGACCTCTCTGAAGACGATAAAACTATTGAAAAGGTATTTTCTATTTATCAGCCACTTGGCTATGATATTTTGTTCACTTCTGCCCTTGAAGGATTTGGAATAGAAGAGTTTAAAGATATACTGAGAGGTAAAACTTCTGTTCTGTGCGGTTCATCGGGAGTTGGTAAGTCAAGCCTTATTAACGCAGCAACAGGCATGAGTTTGAGAACAAAAGAAGTCAGCGAAAAAACTCAAAGAGGAACGCATACTACAAGGCACTGTGAGATTATATCGGTTGACGAAGATACAAGAATCGTTGATACACCGGGGTTTAGTAATTTGAAGTTTGACTTTCTTATGCCTAACGAAGTTGATTTGCTTTTTGACGAAATCGGAAAATATAAACAGCAGTGCAAATTTCAGGACTGCCTGCATGATATGGAAATAGATTGTGCGGTTAAAGCACATCTTGGCGAAATTGACGAGACAAGGTATCAAAGCTATCTCGAGTTTCTTCAGGAGGCAAAAGAGTACAAGGAAAAAGTGAAGTATCAGGGAGTTAAAACAGAAAGCTCACATAAACAGCAGCACAACAAAACTGCAGTTAAAATAAGTTCAAGAAAACGCGAAAGTGCAAGAAATACACAAAAACAAAATATTTATAAGGATATAGACGATGAAAGAATTGATTGATTTGGTTAATGAACATTTAGATGAGTATCTTCAAATTACTTACCCCGAAGATATATTTAAGGCGATGAAATACACTCTAATGCTTCCGGGTAAACGTCTGCGTCCGGTTATGTGTCTTGAAACTGCAAGAATATTAGGCTGCGATATTAAAAAAGTTATGCCAGCAGCTTGCGCAATCGAAATGCTTCATGTTCAAAGCTTAATTCATGACGACTTGCCTTGTATGGATAATGATGACTTTAGACGCGGAAAACCTTCTAATCATAAGGTTTTTGGTGAAGCAAACGCTGTCCTTGCAGGTGATGCGCTTCTGACTTTTGCACCGCAGGTTATTATCGAAAAGTCAAAAGATTTGTCTATGACCCAAATTGTAAGAATTTTGCACGAGTATACTAAATTTGCAGGAGCTTACGGGCTTATAGCAGGTCAGGTTGTTGATATTGAGTCTGAGGGTGGTAAATATGTTAAATCTCCTGAAGAAACGCTTGATTTTATACATTTAAATAAAACTGCAGTTTTGTTTAGGCTTGCCGTAAGAATTGGTGCTATTGCAGCAGGTGCAAGTGATGAAGTGGTTGAAGAGTTTGATGATTTTGCTAAAAAATTCGGGCTTGCATTCCAGATTTACGATGATATTATGGATGAAGTTTCTTCGTTTGAAGAACTTGGTAAAACGGTCGGAAAAGATAAAAATAGCGGAAAGCTAACGTATGTGTCGCTTTACGGGTTGGAAGAGGCTCAAAATAAATTCAGGTATTTAATAAAAGAATGTTATGATATAATAGAAAAGTATCATTCGAAGGTCTTTGAAGAAATACTTGATAAATTACAGAATAGAATCGGGAGTCTTAAATGAGCTTAACTCAAATTTATAACACAGGTTACGAAGTTATTTTTGTTGCGTTTTCAGGAATTGTACTGGCGCAGTTTGTAAAATGTTTTTTGCATTTGTTAGTTAAAAGAAGCCTTGATTTAAGACTGTTTACTACAACCGGCGGCATGCCAAGCTCTCATTCTGCTGGAGTTATGGGGCTTTCTACTGCCGTAGGTCTGATTAGAGGGTTTGATTCAATAGAATTTGCTATTGCTCTCGGGTACGCGTTTATTGTAATGTACGATGCTGCAGGAGTAAGACGTGCAGCGGGAAAACAGGCAGCGTGCTTGAATAAAATAATAATGGATTTGTATAAGCAGGATTTAGTAGAAGCAGGCGGGAAATTAAAAGAACTTCTCGGACACACTCCGATGCAGGTTCTTGCAGGTGCAATTTTCGGGATTGCTTACGCTTACGGTATTCACTCGCTTTTATTTAAGCTTCTGTAAACAAAATGAATATAGTCTTCATCTTCATGAAATCCTGTTTTCGGGTAAATATGCGGTGAGATTTCGTTAGTTCTTCTTGCTTTTACAATAACTTCTTTATCTCCTGCAAGTTCTTGCATTGTAGTTATTAACTTTTTTGCAATCCCTTTGCCCCTTTGGCTTTCGTCTACAAACATTGCTTTCATTCGATAACGTATATTTCCGCTAAGTGTTGAGTATTCTTTCCCGAAATGTAAAAATCCGACAGCTTTTCCGCCAATATTTGCAGAAAGAATTTCATCTCCTGTTCGTTTGTTTTCTTCCGAAAGAAATTTTCTTACTTCTGCGATAGTTGAAGTGACGTTTGCACTTTCTCTGTATTTTAAATACAACGGATAGATTTGTTTAAATTCTTTTTTTGAAAGTTTTGTAATTGTCGGTATTGTTGATTGAAATATATCCCTGTCCAAACTTTTAAACGTAAGCTGCGAAGGTTTGTTGATACGCCTTTCCGGCATGATATGCTGTGGGATTATATTTTGAACTGCGGATATGCTTAACATATTGTTACCTCAGCTCTATTATATCAGGAAAATAGTTGCATTAAAAATATTTTTAAGTTACAATTTTTTTGTCAGAAAACAACCCACAATTGAATATGCTGTTGATGCCTGTTTCGGGGTGTCTTTGTTGTTAGGTATTTGATTGTTTTATAGAAAATAAGTAGAACACTATATTTAAACAGAAAGGTTTGATTAAACATGTCAGAAGAAATTAAAGAAGTAGTAGAAACAGTTGAAGAAGTAACTGAAGAAGTTGCAGAAGCATCTGTTGAAACAGAAGAAAATGTTGAACAGCTTCCTGCAAGAAAACAACGTGGAAGAAAGAAAAAAGTAGAAACAAGAGAAGAAAAACCTGAATCAGAATGGAAAGAACAGGTTGTTCAAATCCGTCGTGTAACAAAAGTTGTTAAAGGCGGTAAAAAATTAAGCTTCAGAGCTATTGTTATCGTTGGTAACAAAAAAGGTCAGGTTGGTGTTGGCTGTGCTAAAGCTTCAGAAGTTATCATTGCTATCCAAAAAGCAATTGCTGACGGAAGAAAAAATCTTATCACAGTGCCTATTTTCAAAACAACTATTCCTCACCCTATTACAGGACGTTCAGGAGCAGGTGCTGTTATGTTAAGACCGGCTTCTCAAGGTACAGGTATTATCGCAGGCGGCGCTGTTCGTTCAGTATTGGAACTTGCAGGTATTGAAAACATTCTTTCAAAATCTTTAGGTTCAAAATCACCTTTGAACGCAGCAAACGCAACTTTAGAAGCATTAAAATCATTGAAGCCGTTCAATGAAGTTGCTAAAAAACGCGGTTTGACAATGGCTGAACTATTAAACTAGGGGGGGGGTAAATGAAGGGGTATAATGCATACCTCCCAAGTTTATTAAACAATTAGGCTATTTTAGTTATAAATTTAAGTGAAATAATAAGGATTATTAGATATGGCAAAACAAATTAAAATAAAATTAGTAAGAAGCTTAATCGGCTCTTCAGAATCTCAACGTAAAGTAGCAAAAGCGTTAGGTTTCTCAAAAAAAGACCAGGTTGTTGAACATTTTGATTCTCCAACAATCATGGGTATGGTTAACAAGATTTCACACCTTGTTGAAGTAGTTGAATAGTAAAGTTAAAAACCCGAGTGTTTTTATAATGCGTAAGGGAAATGAAAGGAATTAAACAATGACAAATATAACATTAGAAGATTTAAGACCTGCAGAAGGTGCAACAGGAAAATCTAAAAGAGTAGGCAGAGGCCGTTCATCAGGACATGGTAAAACATCTTGCCGCGGTCATAACGGTGAAGGACAGCGTTCAGGCAGAACTGCTAAAAGAGGTTTCGAAGGCGGACAGATGCCTGCTTACAGAAGATTACCTAAATTGAAAGGTTTCCAAGTTATCAATGCTAGAAATTATGCTGAAATCAATGTTGGCAGACTTGCTGATTTGGAAATCACTGAAATTTCTTTGGAATCTTTGAAAGAAATTAGAAAAGCACATCCTTCTTGCGACGGTTTAAGAATTTTAGGCAACGGAGAAATCAAAAAAGCTATTACTGTTAAAGCTAACTATGTAACTCCATCAGCTAAAGAAAAAATCGAAGCAGCAGGCGGAAAGGTTGAATTAGTATAATGGCTAATGGCGGAATGAGAATGCCGACAACGGCAGATTTGATGTCAATGTGGAACGCATCAGGCTTGAAAGAAAAGTTAATCTTTACTTTTGTGATGCTTGTTTTGTTCCGTTTTGGTATTCATTTGCCAATTTTCGGTATTAACAACGAAATTTTCTCAAGAATAGCTTCCGGAAACAACATTTTAGGTTTCTTAGATTTGTTTTCAGGCGGAGCTCTTGGAAAAGTTTCAATTTTTGCACTCGGTATCGGGCCTTACATTACTTCGTCAATTATTATGCAGTTGATGGCAGTTATTGTTCCGGCGCTTGAAAAACTGCAGAAAGAAGACGGAGAAGCAGGCAGACGTAAGCTTTCACAATACACAAGATTGTTTACGGTTGTTCTTGCTGCTTTTCAGGGGATGATATTTATGGGATATCTTTCACACCTTCCGGGTTCTATTACTCCGGGGTTGAACCATACAATGTTCTATATCTCTTCCGTTTTAACTCTTACTGCAGGCTCAATCCTTGTAATGTGGATGTCTGAGCTGATTACCGAAAAAGGTATCGGAAACGGCGGTTCTTTGATTATCTTTGTTGGTATATTATCAGGTATTCCTTTGTATACCGATAGAACTGCACAGATGATTGCCGGTCAGCCGTCTCTCGGATGGAACTTGGCGTTATTGCTTGCTATATTCTTTATTACAATGATTTTCATTGTAATAATGCAGGAAGCTGTAAGAAAAGTAATAATCGTTAATCCTAAAAGACAGGTCGGAAATAAAGTTTATGGCGGAGTTAATACTTTTATTCCGTTCAAACTTAATCCTGGTGGTGTAATGCCGATTATCTTTGCGGTTGCAATTCTTTTGTTCCCGTCAACTATTTTGAGCCTTGTTGGTCAGGCAAATTTACCTGCAGGCTGGGTTCAGGATGTGGTGCTTGTTTTGAATAGAATATTCAACCCGAGCGGTGTAACTTATTATGCGATTTATTTCGTGATGATTGTTGCTTTAACTTTCTTTTACGCTTCAATTATGCCAAATATGCAGCCAAAAGAAATTGCTGACAATTTGAAGAAATACGGCTCTTCTATTCCGGGGGTTAAACCGGGAAGACCGACTGCAGAAGCATTGGATAAAATTTTGACTAAGACTACGTTTATTGGAGCTCTTGCTCTTGGTTTTATCGCTCTTGTTCCTGCGCTTGCAAGTTACATTACGGGAATCACAACTCTTCAAGGCATCGGAGCTACATCTCTAATCATCATGGTCGGTGTTGCGCTTGATTTTATCAATCAAATCAAAACACACCTGTTGGCTAGAAATTACGAATCATTCTTGAAAGAGTAAAGATAAAATTTACAGGAAGGGCGGAAGCGAAGCTTCCGCCCTTCCTGTATTGTTAATATATGTAACAAAAATATTGCTTTGTGAAATCAAAATCTTTTGAAATACTTTATATATACATAAGAGAGACATTAACAAAAGTTAGACACGAGCGAGAGAAAAAGAGAAAAACAAAAAAACTTCCCCTCCCGGGGAAGCTTTTTTTTCAACCATTGCAAAATTTTAGTCTTTTAGTGATGGCTTAAATAATCAACCAATCCTTCTAAGGCTAGAATGTAACTTAGTTCCTTGAAACCTACTACCTGCGCAATGCAGACTCCTGAAATCAGTGAAGTATGGCGAAATTCTTCACGTGCGTGAATATTTGTCATGTGTATTTCCACAGTCGGGATTTGAACGGCAGCAATTGCGTCACGAATTACGACGCTTGTGTGAGTATAACCGCCGGCGTTAATCATGATACCATCATAATTTCCCCTTGCTGATTGGATTTTGTCGACTATGTTTCCTTCGTGGTTATCCTGAAAAGTATCGACTTCTGCTCCAAGTTCTTTACCGCGTTTGATTACAGAATTTTCGATGTCAGCAAGAGTTGTAGAACCGTATTTTTCAGGCTCACGGGCTCCTAGCATATTCAGGTTCGCTCCGTTAATAAGTAAAATTTTCATAAGTTTATACCCTTTTAATATTACATATTTTATAATACAATAATACTAATAAGAATGCGAGGAAAAAATGATAAACAAACGCTGGTACGATAGTGACCCTATTTTAAAAGAAGCTTTAGAATTATTGAGATTATCTCCTGATAATACAAGAACCGAGGCAGCTGAGTTTATGATGCAGCTTCAGGAACAGGTTGCAGGTGAAGTTATTGAACATGTTTACGACATTATTAATACTTATCAAGGCAAAGGAAATCGCTGGTATGATAATGACCCGATGATGTTAAAAGCCGTAGAGTTATTACGTAATGCTCCTGCAAAAATCCAGAGAGTTGCTGCTTTGAAACTTCTTATTGCTTTAGAGCAAAAGACTTTTGAAGGAGTTGAAATCTAGGATGAAAGATGTTCAGAATCAGTCTGATTCAAGAGGTGTAGAAATTCAAAAGGTTGGTATAAAAGGTTTTGAGCTGCCTTTAAGAATTCAACGCAAGGATGCAGAGGATATTACGATTTATTCTTCTGCAACTGTCGGTGTATCTCTGCCTGCGCATTACAAAGGCACTCACATGTCACGTTTTGTAGAAGTTCTTAACGAATGGCGAAGCAGGAAAACTCTCGGTATTGATATGAAAGGGTGTGTTGAAGCGGTTGTTCAAAAACTGGACGCGAAAAGCGGGTACTTGAAAGTTGATTTTAAATACTTTATAAACAAAAAAGCTCCTGTAACCGGTATTTCTGCACCAATGTGTTATGATTGCTGCTTTGAAAGCTTTTTAGATAATTATGGAGAAGAAGACGAAGAGTATCGTTTTTATCTCGGGGTAAAAGTTCCGGTGACTACGCTTTGTCCGTGTTCGAAAGAAATTTCTGATTACGGTGCGCATAACCAGAGGGCGATTGTTTCTGTTAAAGTTACTTATCCTGAAGACGAGCATATCTGGCTTGAAGATTTGGTTAGAGATATTGAAAAGTCTGCTTCTTGTGAGCTTTATCCGCTTTTGAAACGCGAAGATGAGAAATTTGTTACTGAACACGCTTACAATAATCCGAAATTTGTAGAAGATGTTTTGAGAGATGTCGTTCTTTTGCTTAGAAACAATGATGTAATTGATTCTTTTGAGGTAGAGTGTGAGTCTATAGAAAGTATTCATAATCATTCTGCATGGGCATATCAATGCGAGAGTTGATTTCAAAAAAAATCTTGTAATTCTACTTTCGTGGGGATATAATATTTTTAGAGGACAAATGGGGATGAAGAGCAGATTTTGGGCAGTTTTAATATTTATGTTTTTTCTGTGTAATCAAGTGTTTGCACAGGATATTTTCGCACCTTATGTTCCTCAAAAAAATGAGATTATTTTTAACCAATCAATGTATAAGATTGATGTGATTGACCCGCAGGTTAGTACAAATCGTAAGGGGATTAATTACCCCGGCTTAAGAGGTTCAAACCAGCTTGTTGTATACTCTCCTGCTTTTGGATATAGAACTAATACTAATGAATTTGGCTCTGAAGCAATAATAATAGGCGATACAGTGACTTCTCTAAGCGGTGCGGATTCTCTAATTCCTGCAAACGGTCTTGTTATTAGCGGTCACGGAAGAGCTAAAAAATGGATTAACGAAAACATTATGGTTGGCGCTAAAGTTTATATTGACCGTGAAACGAATGTTATTACATCTTATATTACTTCCGAGACTTTTTTGTATACAGCAAGAGAACGCATAAAAGAAGTGCAGAATATGATGCTATATTATCTTCAAAATGCTTCTAATTATAATCCTAAACGGACAGAACAGAATATTGCAAAAGCTAATGACTTTATACAAAAAGCGCAAAGAAATTCTGAGGATTCCCAAAAATTTGCTTCACGTGCTATTGAATACGCAAATTTGGCTATGTCAACAGTTGTGCCGTATGAACCTTCAGAGCTTAAAGGTGTTTGGATAAGACCTGCTTTTTATTCGGAAAAAGAAATTATAAAAGCTCTGGATAATCTTGCTTATGCGGGTATTAATAACATTTTCCTTGAAACTTATTACCATGGAAAAACGATTTTTCCTTCCCAGACAATGACAAGATACGGGTTTATCAGACAGAACGAAGAATTTGTCGGGTTTGATCCTTTAAAAATCTGGATTAGCGAAGCTCATAAACGCGGGATGAAAGTTAATATCTGGTTTGAAACTTTTTATGTAGGAAACAAATCTCCGGAAACAAACGCAGAGTATATTCTTGCAAAACAACCTTCGTGGGCAAATTATCAAAAGAAAAATGCAGATTCTGCAGCAATACCTTATTCTGTTTCAGAACATAACGGGTATTTTATTGACCCTGCTAATCCTAATGTGCAGAATTTTCTGTATGAGCTTTTATGCGAAATAATCACAAGATATAAGCCGGATGGCATAAACTTAGATTATATAAGGTATCCGCAGTCATTGGAGCCGAGATATTCAAATTATGATATGTCAAATTGGGGTTATACAAAATATGCGCGCGCTGAGTTCAAAAAAATGTATGGAATTGATCCGATTGATTTGAAACCTACAGACCCGATGTGGTATCAGTGGAAGTTTTACAGATGTAATAAAGTTACAAGTTTTGTAAGACGCGTGAGTGTTTTGTGCAGATATAATAATGTTGCAATAACTACGGTAATTTTCCCGAACCGTGCAGCTGCTCTTGATACGAAGCTTCAAGACTGGCGCACTTGGTCTATGAATAATTTTGTTGACGGATTTACTCCATTATTCTTGACCTGTGATGATAAAACTGCAACAAACCTTATGGGAGAAGTTTTGAGAAACAAATCTGCAAGCACAAAATTATACGCAGGACTGTTTGTAACATTTATGAATGGTGCGTCTTCAGATTTAATCAAACAAATTCATGCCGCAAGAAGATACGGGCTTAGCGGAGTGATAATTTTTGATTATGCTCATTTTAACAGAAGCTATATGGATGTTCTGACAGAAAGTATTTTTAAATCCGGAGGCAGAGAAGTTACTATTCAAGGCTGCCCGCAAACGCAGAGTGGAGGCGCTAAACGTGGCAGATGAAAACGGCTCAACAACTAAACGCGCTTTTCTGGGGATTTGGTTTGAATGCTGCCACACTTACGGCAGGCTTTATAAGAACAAAACAGGCACTGCTTATACAGGCAGGTGTCCAAAATGTTTGAGACCTGTAAGTGTTAGAATCGGCGGAGAAGGTACGAATAGACGCTTTTTCCGAGGAAGCTAAAGGGAAAGGGGTAAATGAATTAAATTTGAAATTAAACTACAAATTTGATGGTAAAGGAGAAAAAATGGATTTAACTCAATTAAGAAAAGAAAACGAAGTTTTAGATATTTTTTGTAATCTGGTATCAATACCTTCACCTTCTTTGAAAGAAGAAAAGGTTATTGAATGGATTTTGAAATTTTGCGGTGAAAACGGAATCAGCGCAAGAACAGATGCTTACGGAAATGTGTATATAAAAGTTCCTGCAACAGACTCTTCAAAAGAACCTTTGATGTTATCTTCCCACATGGATGTGGTCGGTGATGACAGCCCGATTAATTTGTTGTTTGATGGACAGTTTATTAAAGCTGATGGCAGAACTCTCGGTGCTGATGATAAAGTTGGCGTGGCTTGTGCTTTGACATTAGCTAAGGGGGTAAATGAAGGTCTGATTGCACCCCACGGCGGTTTGGAAATTACATTTACCCGTGATGAAGAAACCGGCATGAGCGGGGTTGAACATGTTGAGTTTGGTAAGATTGAGTCAAAATATATTCTTGTTTGTGATGCCGATAAACTCGGGCAGCTCCAGATTTCAGGAGCGAGCTATACGAATGCTAAAATTACTGTTAAAGGCTTAAAAGGCGGACACTCAGGTATTGATATCGGTGATGAAACCCGTTTGAACGCAGCAAAACTTATTGCTGAACTTTTAGCTGAGTTCCCTCAAGGAGCTTATTATAAAGATGAAACAGGAGTTATTACTTCTTGCAACCTTGGCGCAATTGTTGCAGGCGGAGTACAAAACTCAATTGCATCTCTTGTCGAAAAAGGTGTTAAAACGAATGATTATATTACTGAAATCTTTAAAAAGACTTCTACAAATATAATTAACGTTCTTGGAATGGCTTCATATTCAATCAGAAGCGCTTCTGTTGAGAAAGAAAACGAACTTAAGGCTTTAATGCAATCAATCGTGGATAAGTTTAACAAGAAATACGAAGGTTTGGCTATCGCAGAAATTGAGTTTGAAGTTCATTTACTCCCGTTTGAAAAGGCAGATGATGACAGAATCGAAATTGCGCATACGAAAGCATGTGAAAGAGCCGGAATTCAAAATAAAATCGAATCATTCCACGCGGGAGCTGAAACACATATTTATTGCCATAATAAAAACGCTAAAGGTGAAACCTTCATGCCTTCGCTTTTGGGCTTAGCGGATGTTTATAATATGCATTCAGCAGCAGAGAAAGTTGATTATCAAACACTTTTAAAAGGGTATGAAGTTATAAAAAATACTTTTGAAGAATTTAATCACTAGCAAATTTATTTTTTACCGGTTTTATACTACTCAAAAGGAGAAATTATTATGAATATTAATGCTGTATCATTTGGCGCAAAAATGCCGGTTTCAAGAATTAAAATGGCGAGAAGTATTAACAATACAGAATTGCCGGTTAATAACTACGTTAAAGAAATGCTCGAACAACATGGCGGAGAAATTGAGAAAGTTGCGAATTTTGTAGGCAGAGACGTAGTTCTTGCTCAAAGAGGCAATCTTCTTTTAGCAAATTCCGGTGCCAGAACTTCAGTTATTGATATGAGTAAAATGAAAAACGGAAAAGAACTGATTGACGGAATTATAAATAATTTAAAAATTAATGCATAAAAAAAAATACCGGTTTTAAACCGGTATTTTTTTTTATTTCAAATGTTATTACGCCATAGCTTTTTCTACAGCAACTGCAACGGCAACTGTAGCACCAACCATAGGGTTGTTACCCATACCGATAACGCCCATCATTTCAACGTGAGCAGGAACAGATGAAGAACCTGCAAACTGAGCATCACCGTGCATTCTGCCCATAGTATCAGTCATACCGTAAGAAGCAGGGCCTGCAGCAACGTTATCAGGGTGAAGTGTACGACCTGTACCGCCGCCTGAAGCTACTGAGAAGTATTTTCTGTCGTTTTCATAGCACCATTTTTTGTAAGTACCTGCTACAGGGTGTTGGAAACGAGTCGGGTTAGTTGAGTTACCTGTAATAGAAACATCAACGCCTTCTTTAATCATGATTGCAACGCCTTCTGATACATCGTCAGCACCGTAGCATCTCACTTTTGCTCTTTCACCGTCTGAGAAAGGAGTTTCTTTAACGATTTTTAACTCGCCTGTTTTGAAATCGTAATCTGTTTCAACAGCAGTAAAGCCGTTGATTCTTGCGATAACGTAAGCAGCGTCTTTTCCAAGGCCGTTCAAGATAACTCTTAAAGGTTCTTTTCTAACTTTGTTAGCGTTTCTTGCAATACCGATAGCACCTTCAGCAGCTGCGAAAGATTCGTGACCTGCTAAGAAACAGAAACATTTTGTTTCTTCTCTGAGTAGCATAGCTGCTAAGTTACCGTGACCGATACCAACCTGACGTCTGTCACCAACTGAGCCAGGAACTGCGAAAGCTTGTAAGCCTAAGCCGATAGCTTCAGCAGCGTCAGCTGCGTTTTTGATACCTTTTTTAATTGCGATAGCGCAGCCTAATGTATAAGCCCATGAAGCGTTATCGAAAGCGATAGGCTGAATGCCTTTAACAATTGCATCAACATCGATGCCTTTTGATAAGCATAGTTCGCGAGCTTCTTCCAAGTTTTTGAAACCGTATTCAGGTAAAACTTTTTTAAGAGTAGCTTCGCGTCTATCTTGTCCTTCAAATTTTACTGTCATATTTTTATTTCCTTTTTATTACTTTTTCTTGTAGTTTTACGATTGTTCCCCGACCCAATGTCTACGTGCGTAGCACCTATTCTTCGCGAGGGTCAATATACTTAACTGCATCAGCAAATCTGCCGTAAGTACCGATATTCTTTTCGTAAGCTTCTTTAGGGTCAACGCCTTTTTTGATAGCGTCCATAACTTTTCCTAAGTTAACGAATTTGTAACCGATAACTTCGTCATTCTTATCAAGACCCATTTGAAGAATGTATCCTTCTGTAAGGTTAAGGTATCTAACACCTTTTTGTTTAGTCGAGTGAATAGTACCAACCATTGAGCAAAGACCTTTACCTAAATCTTCAAGACCTGCGCCTACAGGAAGTCCGTTTTCAGAGAATGCAGACTGAGTTCTTCCGTAAACGATTTGAAGGAATAATTCTCTCATAGCTACGTTGATTGCGTCACAAACTAAGTCTGTGTTTAAAGCTTCAAGGATAGTTTTACCAGGAAGAATTTCACCTGCCATAGCAGCTGAGTGAGTCATACCTGAACATCCGATAGTTTCAACTAAAGCTTCCTGAATAACACCTTCTTTTACGTTAAGAGTAAGTTTGCAGGTTCCTTGTTGAGGAGCGCAGCATCCGCATCCGTGAGTTAAACCGGAAATGTCTTTAATTTCTTTACATTTTGTCCATTCACCTTCTTGAGGGATTGGTGCAGGTGTTCCTTTTACACCGCGGTGCACACAACATTTTTCTTCAATTTCGTGTGTAATTTCAATTTTGCCCATTTGACCTCCTTATAAATCAAAAATAAAGCTATCTTTTTCCAATAGCTTTATTATAACAAAAAAAAGTTTTTTGTGAGCAAAATTAAATCATGTTTTTTATATCTTCTACAAATTCAGAAACATCTGTCACAATGCTTCTTGAATATTTGTTGTAAAGATTTGCGGCCTGTTTTTTTGCAAAATCGAAAATATCTGATTCAGGATTTCCTTTATTTTCTAAAAGTGAAGAAAAGAAAGTTACTGTCTCAGAGGTTGTAATATCGTTTGAATTTGTATCATTTGAAATCTCTTGAACATTCATCTCCGGCTCAATTCCTTCTATTTCAAAACCGGCAGGCGCACCAAGATTGAAAGCCGGAGCTTCCAATCTTGGTGCGCCGTTCATTCCTTCAATTTGTTTGTTAAGCAGCTCTGCAAAAGTCGTGTCATTCAAATCAAAATTCGGAGCAACTTTGCCTGTACCGCTTAATCCTATTTGCCCTATAACATTAGATACTAAATTCATAAATATATTATGTGTTATTTTACTAATTCATTCATCCTCTCAAAAGTTGAAGTTTTAAGCTTTTTCCTGTATAATTAACATAACTAAAACAGGAGCTTGTATGAAAAGATTAATTTTGAGTTTTATTGTTTCGGCGGGACTTATTACGTCTGTAGCTGCAGCTGATTTTTTGAATATACCTTATAAAAATATTAAGGAAGAAGAAAAAATAAAGTTTGAAAATGACAGCTGGACTGACAAAGTTTCAAGACGTGATAATGATTATATTATTAAATTTATTTCTGATGGAACAGGCAATTATTCAGAGTTTTATAGCTCAAAAGGCAATCTTTATTTTACAACCGGATGCCAGTATGAATTTGTTTATAAAGGTGATTTAATCGGGTATTCAAACCAGGATTTGAAGTTTTATGACTTTAGATTAAATGGAAATGAATTGATTAAAAGAGAACTGACTGAAACAGAAGTACAAGCACTGTTTCCGGATTTTAAAATCATAAAGATTTCGGAATTTTCTCAAAGTACAAACTCTTTAAAAGTTAAAAAAGAAGGCGTAAACTTCAAAGTGATTTTGCTAAATGACACCGACAGATATTTCTATCACTATTCATTTACAACCGGAAATTCTAAGTTTGAAACTTATCCTCTTAAAGGATTTCTTAATATTAAGAAAAGAGGCATGATTCAGTTCTCACACTTTGGAGATAATACTAAAAATACACCATGGTTTATTTTGCTTGTTCGATAATTGCCTGAGCAGCAACGAAAGCTGTTGACCATGCGTTTTGGAGGTTAAATCCCCCGCAAAAACCATCTATGTCAAGGATTTCTCCGGTAAAGTAAAGGTGCGGGTACTTTTTGCATTCCATACTCTTGGGATTGATTTCTTTTAAATCAACTCCTCCGGCTGAAACTGTTTCTTCACCCTTGTTTGTACCATTTATGACAAGCGTAAAATTGTGTATTTTTTCTAAAATTTCATCGCGTGTCTTGCCGTCAATTTTGTGAGCTTTAACATCGCATAAATCTCCTAAAAGGTATTTAACAAAATTCATTGGCAAAAATTCTGACAAAATATTTTTTAAATCTTTGCGGGGGTTAATGTTTAAAAGATTTTGCAGCGGTAAATCATGTGGATATAAATCAAAACTCAATGTATACGGGAATTTATCACGAGCCTTGAGTGAAGAAATTTTGAACGTTAAAGGCCCTGAAATTCCGAAATGTGTGAATAAAATATCGTCAGTAATTTTCAAATCTTTTGAATAAACATTTTTTAAAACAATCCCTGACGGAGCTTTGAGGCTTGTATTTAAACCAACAAGTGACGGTTTTTGCGGGATAATATTTATGTCTAAATTTTTTAAAATTTCGACTCCCCAATGTCCTCCGGTTGCGATAATGACGTTTGAAAATAAATACTGCGCTTTGTTTGTTGTGACTTTAAATCCCGAATCTAATAATTCAACTTTATTTACCCCCTCTTTTACAAAATTTGCCTGCTTGATTTTGTCTAACACTTTTTCTCTGACATCTTTAGCACTGTTAGAGGTTGGAAAAATTCTGCCGTTTTCCTGCGTGTAAGTCTCAATTCCAAGCTCTTCAAATAATGCAAGAGTGTCGTAAGTTGAAAACTTAGAAAAAACTGAGTAAAGAAACTTCTCTCCGCGCGGGTAGTTTTTTGCCAGTTCTTTAAAATCATATTCTGCATGAGCGAGATTGCACCTGCCGCCTCCTG
Organism: uncultured bacterium; assembly: GCA_948684385.1. Classification (GTDB taxonomy): domain Bacteria; phylum Cyanobacteriota; class Vampirovibrionia; order Gastranaerophilales; family Gastranaerophilaceae; genus CAG-196. The sequence goes on along the minus strand of CAPQCU010000002.1, from coordinate 90,078 downwards.
TTGGAAGCAGCGTTCTAAGAGGTGTGCTTAAGTCGAAAAGCGTAACTTCAAATCCGGCTTTCAAAAGAAAATACGCACACATACATCCGCTAGCTCCTGCGCCGATTATGGAGATAGATTTATTAATCATATATATTTACCCCTGCTCCTGCGCCAATTATGGAGATGGATTTGCTGTTATACTCTTGTGCCATACAAAGTTACCATCTCAGGATTTTCGAGTTCGTCATATAAATTTTCAACTGTTTTATTAAACAATGGATGAACAAAATCTTCTGCAATTTCCAGCATTGGAACCATTAAAAATGCGCGCCTGTGAAAAAATCTGTGCGGTATTGTGAGAGTATCTGTATTTATAATTTTGTTTTCATAAAATAAAATATCAATATCAATCGTTCTGTCTGTATATCCTGAGTTTGCTTCCCGCTTGCGTCCGAGCTGGTTTTCAATTCTCTGACATTCTCTCAGAAGTTCTTCCGGAGAAAATGTAGTTGAGATTTGTATAATGGCATTAACAAACCAGTTTTCAGAATTCATCTGCCACGGCTCAGACTCATAAAAAGACGAAGTTGTGACAATATTAATTTCCGGCATTGCACTTAACAGGCTCGTTGCCTGCTGTAAATAGCCTACTCTGTCTCCAAGATTTGAACCTAATGATAAATATACGATTGCCATAGTTTAATTTTATCAGGACGTAATATTTTTTGTCAACAAAAAAAGAAGCCAGAAGGCTTCTTTTTTTCTGTAAAATCTTAACAAAACTATTATTTTGTTCCGTAACGTTTTTTGAATCTTTCAACACGTCCTTCAGAGTCAAGAATTTTTTGTTGACCTGTGTAGAACGGGTGGCAGTTTGAACAAATTTCAACTGTGATATCTTCTACAACAGAACCTGTTTCGATTTCGTTACCGCAAACGCATTTGATAACAGTTTTTTTATAATCTGGATGGATTCCATCTTTCATAATAACCTTCTTTCTTTTCTTCAAGATTCCAAACTTGAAAAATTTTTTCGACCAACAACATTTTATTATGCTCAAAAAAAAAATACAATAGGGCAATTTCAAAGCTTAAAATTACTTTATATTATTATGAAGATTGGCTATGAAGATGGATGTAATTTTCAAAAATTTTCCGGCTTACGTTTTGGCGGAAAAATTCCTAAAAAAACTGTGTCAAAATTAACAGAGGACTCCCTGAAAATTGCTGCGGCTGCCGCTTTAGCAGCCGGAACTGCGGGTATTGCAATTAATCAAAATGCCGGATTAGATACTTTGAATTCGGTAAGAGATTTTGCGAAAGAAAACTTGAAACAAAAAATTAGCCGCGAAACTTATATTGTTGTTAAAAATAATTTTATGCATAGCGAAGAGGCGCTGAATAAATACCTTGTTTATGAAACGAAAAAATATGTAAAAGATTACGATAAGCTGGATAATGAAAAATCTAACTACATTAAAGATTTAATGAAGGAAATTATTCTGGAGAGAATTTATGATACTTCTTTAGCAGAAGATTTTTCTGATATTAAATTTATACCTCCTAAGGAAAAAGTTTTCACTTTTAAAGATATATTTTTGTCAAAGGAAATTCTTGAAACACTGGCAGAGCAAGGCTTATCAGTCGCAAAAATTGCGAAACTGTTGAATTGCGGAGGCTCAACTGTTTTTAGAAAAATATCGGAATTCGGTATCCAAACGGAGCGAAAACAGCATAATGACAGGCTCGCGTCTCCGGAATTTGAAAAACAGGTACTTGAGCTTTATAAAAAAGGTTTGAATAGCTATGAAATTGCGGAGGAGGTAAAATGCAGTAATGTAAATGTTTTGGAGATACTTAAACGCAATGAGCTTCAAACTGAATATCAGAAAAAGCTGGTTAAGCTTGCATCACCTGAGTTTGCAGATAGTGTTGTTGAAGTTTATGGTCAAACTTTAAATGTTCTTGAAACTGCAAGAATTTTAGAATGTGATGACGATACAGTCAGAAGAATTTTGAATGAAAGAAATGTAGAACTTAAATATGACAGATTTTCAAAACCCGAATTTATATCAAAAGTTTTGGATTTGCACGCTAAGGGGTTTGGTATTAATAAAATTGCTGAGATTATGGAATGCAGCGAGACTGTTATAAGAAGAATTTTTGATGAGAATGAGTTAAAATCAGCAAAACAAATGCAGGATGGCAGACTTGCAAGTCCTGAAGTGGTCGAAGAAATTATAAAATTATGCGATGAGGGGTTGAATTTAAAAGAAATAGCAGCACGGGTTAACGCTTCAGAAGCTGCGGTAAAACATATTCTTGAATATAACGGAAAAAAGACGCTTTCTCAAATTCGCCTGATGGAACTCAACTCTCCGGAATATATCGGAAAAATAAAAGCTTTGTATGCAGAAGGACATAGTATTATTGGTATTGCAAGAATTATGGGGTGCAGTGATTTTTATGTAAAAACAGTTCTTGTTGCAGAAAATTCTTATGAAAAGAAATATGAAACGAAGCCGCCTGAGTTTATGACTCCGGAGTTTATTGCAAAAGTCGGGCTTCTTCATAAACGCGGGTTAAATATGACCGAAATCTCAAAAGAGCTGAATTGCAGCAAAGAAATAGTAAGAAAAATTTTTCTCTCCGAAGGATGGGAAACCGAAAAACAAAAACAAAATAAAAGAGTTGCTCAAAAAGAATTTCAGGATGAAGTTATCCGTTTGCATCTGCTAGGCTATAATATGCTTGAAATCGCCGGTAAGGTACAATGTAACAGCTGTACGGTCGGAAAAATACTTAAAGCAAACGGCTTTATGACTGACAGACAGAAAAATATGGCAAAAATAGAGAAAGAACTTAGAGAAAAAATTCTTACAAAAATTGTTGAAGGATGTTGTTATAATGACATTTGCGCTGATTTGAATATTTCTCTTATCCGTTTGCATCGAATTTTGTTAAAATACAATATTAAAATTGAACAGCCGAAAGTGCAGCTTGCAGAAAAGAATTACGAAGAGTTTACACAGGAAGAAATCAAAGACAAACTGATAGCTTTGCATTTTGAAAATAGTGTTATATCTGATAATGATGAAATTTCTGATTTGATAGAATTTTTGTACGAAAAGCCGGAATTGAGTAATGAGGAAAGATTAAAAGCTGTTGATTTTATTAAACTTTTAGATGAAGTTGTGAAAAATAAAATTTTCCCTGAAGAAGCGTTCAAATCAGAACAGGTGAAATATATTTACGATTGGATGATTTCGGAGGATGAACTTCAACTTGCCGAAGCTGCAAAACTTGAAAAACTTAAGAGTTCTTATGATTCAATGCTTAGTGAGCTTATCAAAGAGCAAAACAAAAATATATATGAAATTTGTTTAAAATATGCACCGGCAAATGATAATATTTCTGATTCAGAGTTTATTTTGAAAACTTTTGCAGAGAACGATTTATTGAGCGCGGAAAGAAAAATTATTTATTGGGATTTAAAACATTCTCCGAATAATTTATTGAAGTTTTCTGAAAACTATTCAAAAGAAAAAGACGGCAGTATTAATGAGGAAAAAGCCGGACAGTTTATCATGAACTCAAATGTTTTAAATAAATTTTTACAAACTGGAGAAACTTCCGGTTACCCTGAATGTTTTATGGAAATAATTAAACATTCCAATTTGCCTGAAAACCTGCTGGTAAGATATTTGATTAAAATAGAAAATTGGAAAAATGATGCTGAAAAAACTTCCATGAATGATTTTTTAAGTGTATTTAAACTTCAGGATGGTGATATAGAGAACGAGTTTATTAAAACTTATATTGAGAAGTTTTATTTAAACATGGATACAGAAATTTCTTTGCAATTTGAAAATGGTCAAAAACACACTGCTGTATTTTCAAAAGAAGCGAAAAACAGTATTTATAAACGTCATAAGTATCCAAATTGTCTGGATTATTTTTGTAAGTTTGAAGAAGCTATGAACAAACCGGCAGGGAAAAAAGGTGAAACCGGTATTAAAAACTGTAAGAGTTACTATGAAGTAAAAATTAAAGGATATCCGGACAGATTATTTTCATCTTCCAACAACCTGCGTTTTGATACTTATTCTTATCAGCATGAATAATTATAAATTTGTATTGTAAATTTTTGTAAAATATTAAATCAAATAAAAAACCTCTGTTGACACTGATTTTTGTTTGATTTACGATTAATATGCTATAGTCGAAAGAATAGCCTCCGGATGCCGGAAAGGGTTGGAAAGTGTGATACCACAAACGGGGTTGCATGTTTCAAAACAGGATGGGATTTGTCCGGAAGAACAGTAAAATACAAAAAAATAAAGGAATGAAAAATGACAACAGCTAAAAGACAAAGAATTAGAGTTTGTTTAAGATCATACGAACACAAATTAGTTGACGTATCAGCTGAAAAAATTGTAGAAACAGCAAAAAGAACAGACGCTAAAGTAGCAGGTCCTATTCCTTTACCTACAAAAAGACGTATTTATTGCGTATTGCGTTCACCACACGTTGATAAAAAATCACGTGAACACTTTGAGATTAGAACTCACAAACGCATTATCGATATTTACGAACCTACACAACAAACTACTGAAGAACTCAGCAGATTGGACTTACCTGCTGGCGTTGATATAGAAGTAAAACTCTAGAAAATCGCCGCAAATTGAAAACTTAATAAGCATTATGCATATAATGTGAACTACGACGTCAGGTAAGACGGAAGGTTAAAACCCTTAGGGAAGACTTTCAAAATGACGATTCCCGCAATGGTAAAGAAAAAAGGCAGTAGCGCTCGCAAGACGAAAGGCATATTTGTACAGGCAGAAAATCTCTGTGTGTATATATGTCGGAAAGGAAAAACACATGACATTAGGTGTAATAGGTAAAAAAGTTGGAATGACTCAAATCTTTGATTCAGAAGGTTTGGCAGTTCCTGTTACAGTAATCAAAATTGATTCAACAGTAGTTACTCAGGTTAAGACTGTTGAAACTGACGGTTACAATGCTATACAAGTAGGTACAATTGCAGCTAAAGAAAAACACTTAACAAAAGCTGAAATTGGTCACTTTAAGAAAAACGGTTTGAACAACTACAGACATTTACAAGAGTTCAGAGTTGAAAACCCTGCAGATTACAAAGTTGGTCAGGAAATCGATTTGGCAGCAGCTCTAGCAGATGTACAAAAAGTTGATGTTACCGGAACTTCAATAGGTAAAGGTTTCCAGGGTACAGTAAAAAGATGGAACTTCGGCAGAGGACCTATGGCTCACGGTTCTAAAAACCACAGAGAACCTGGTTCAATCGGTGCAGGTACAACTCCTAGCCGTGTTATCAAAGGTAAAAGAATGGCTGGTAACATGGGTAACGAAAGAGTTACTATTACTAAACTTAAGTTAGTTAAAGTTGATGCTGAAAACGGCTTAGTATTAGTAAAAGGTTCAGTACCGGGCTGCGAAGGCAGATTAGTAACAATCGTTCCAACAAGAACAAAATGGAACTAATAATAGAAATTAATAATTAGAGCTTGCCATATAAAACTTATTCAAAAACTTGAATTTGAAAGAGGTAAGAGAAAGAAAAGGAAAACAATGTCAAAACAATTATTAAATACAAACGGTGAAAAGTTAGGTGAAATCGCTTTAAACGAAGCAGTTTTTGGTGTTGAACCAAACTTACACGTAATGCATTTAGCACTTAGAAGACAGTTAAACAACGCAAGACAAGGTTCTGCTTGTGCTAAGACAAGAGCAGAAGTTTCAGGCGGCGGTAAAAAACCTTGGAAACAAAAAGGTACAGGCCGTGCCAGAGCAGGTTCATTAAGATCACCTTTATTTGCAGGCGGTGGTGTAGTCTTTGGACCAAAACCAAGAAGCTATGAAATCAACATGCCTCAAAAAGCAAGAAAATTAGCTCTTAAATCAGCTCTTTCTGCTAGAGAAGAACAATTAGTAGTAGTTAAAGATTTCTCTGCAATTACTGAACCTAAAACAAAATTAATGGCTGGTATCATTAAATCATTAAATCTTGCAGGCAAGATTTTGGTTATTGCTGATACAACAGCAGAAGAAAATAAATTCTTAAGTTTGGCAGCTGGTAATATTCCATCAGTTAAATTATTATTACCTTCAAACTTAAACGTAAAAGACTTACTTGAAGCTGATTTCGTTGTAATGACAGAAAAAGCTGTAAATGAAGTTACAGAAAGGTTGCAATAATGACAAAGACTAATATTGAAAAATTATACGATGTAATCAAAAGACCGATTATAACTGAAAAATCAATGATGGCAACAGCTTTAGGTAAATACACTTTTGAAGTACAAAAAGATGCAACAAAAGTTGAAATCGCACAAGCTGTAGAATTAGCTTTCCCTGGTAGAAAAGTTAAGAAAGTTCAAACAGTTTATATGCCGTCACACGAAAAAAGAATGGGTATGAAATTCGGCAGAACAGATTCTTCTAAGAAAGCAATCGTTACTATCGAAGGTGATCCAATCGAAGAATTAACAGCTATTTAAAAAAGATAGAAATAGGAGAAAATAAAAATGGCAACTCGTAAAATTAATCCGACATCTCCGGGACAAAGAGGTATGATAAAAAGTGATTATCAAGAAATCACAACATCAACTCCTGAAAAATCTTTATTGAAGAAATTAAACAAGACTGCCGGTCGTAACAATACTGGTAGAATTACTTGTCGTCATAAAGGTGGCGGTGTAAAACAAGCTTACCGTATCATCGACTTCAAAAGAGAAAAATTCGGTGTACCTGCAACAGTAAAAACTATTGAATACGATCCAAACAGAAACGTAAGAATTTCATTAGTATTCTATGCAGATGGTGAAAAAAGATATATCTTAACTCCGGAAGGTTTAAACGTAGGCGATGTAATCGTAAGCGGACCGGAAGCTCCAATTCAGACAGGTAATGCTTTACCGTTAGAATTGATTCCACTTGGTACAATTGTTCACAATATCGAACTTGAACCTGGCAGAGGCGGTAAAATGGTTCGTTCAGCTGGTAACTTTGCACAAGTTATGGCAAAAGAAGGCAACTACGTAACTATTAAATTACCTTCAGGTGAAATGAGAATGGTTAGAAAAGAGTGCATGGCAACAGTTGGTACTCTTGGCAACTCAGAATTCAAGAACTTGAAAATCGGTAAAGCCGGCAGAAAAAGATACATGGGTGTTAGACCTACCGTTCGTGGTGTAACAATGAACCCTTGTGATCACCCACACGGTGGTGGTGAAGGTAAAACCGGTCCTGGCGGACACCCTAAAACACCTTGGGGTAAACCTGCTCTTGGTTACAAGACAAGAAAGAAAAACAAAGCGTCAGACAAACTTATTGTACGTCGTCGCAAGAAATAAAAGCGTTAGGTTAGTAGGGTAAATATAGGTTAAAATATATTTACCCCTACCCCCTAGCAAAAATAATTTTTACAAACATTATTATAAATAATACAAAGGAGAAATTAATGGCACGTTCATTAAAAAAGGGCCCATACGTAGAAGAAGCTCTTCAAAAGAAAATTAACAAGATGAATGAAAATTCTGAACATAAAGTTGTTAAAACCTGGTCAAGAGCATCCATGATTATTCCTGATATGTTGGGACACACAATTGCTGTACACAACGGCAAAACTCATGTTCCTGTATACGTAACAGAACAAATGATTGGACACAAATTGGGTGAATTCGCACCGACAAGAATGTACAGAGGTCACGCTGCGGATAAAACAGCAAAACGTAAATAGTCTGTACAAATTTTTGATTAAGAATTAATTAAAAAGAATATAAGGAAAATAAAAATGGAAGCTAAAGCAAGACAAACAAACATAAAAATGACAGCAAGAAAACTTCGCAGAGTAATCAACGAAGTAAGAGGTAAAGCTGTTAATGACGCTCTTGATATGTTACGTTTTATGCCATACTTTGCAGCTAGAGTTGTAGAAAAGAACTTAAAAGCAGCAGCTGCAAATGCTTTTGAACAAGCAGGTGTAAGAGCTGACTCCCTAAAAGTTTCTGAAATTTTTGCGGATGAAAGTGTAACGTACAAAAGAGGTAAACCAAGAGCACAAGGTCGTATATACAAGAGACTCAAACGTACATCTCACCTCACAATTAAAGTAAGTGATACAGCAAAATAGAGGAAATAAGGAAATGGGACAAAAAACACATCCAACCGGATTTAGAGTAGGTATAATCAGATCTTGGACAAGCACATGGTTTGCAGGAAAGAAAAAAGATTATGCTGATAACGTAAAAGAAGATGACAAAATCAGAAAGTTCATCAAGAAAAAACTTTATGCAGCAGGTGTTGCAAATATTTTGATTGACAGAAAATCTCAGAGCACTACAATTACTGTTGTAACAGCAAAACCTGGTATTGTAGTAGGCAGAGGCGGTCAAGGTATTGAAGAACTTAAAGCAGAAGTTTCAAAATATTTAGGCAAACCGGTAATCATCAATGTGGTAGAAGTATCTAGAATTGATGTTGATGCTTTATTGGTAGCTGAATCTGTAGCACAACAGCTTGAAAAACGTATTGCATTCAGACGTGCAATGAAACAAGCAATGCAAAGAACAATGAGAGCCGGCGCTCAAGGTATCAAAATCATGGTATCTGGACGTTTAGGCGGTGCTGAAATTGCAAGAAGCGAATGGGCAAAAGAAGGAAGAATTCCTCTTCAAACTCTTAGAGCTGACGTTGACTATGGTTTCACAGAAGCAGACACAATTATGGGTAAGATTGGTGTAAAAGTTTGGATTTTCAAAGGTAACTTAATGCCTGGTGAAAAAGCAGACATGAACATTAAATCAAAAGACTCAAAAAATTCATCAGGTGAACGTTTTAACGGAAGACGCGGAAAACGCAGACCTGTAGAAACAAAATAGAAAATAACAGGAGAACAATATAATGTTAATGCCAAAAAAGACAAAATACCGCAAAATGATGAAAGGTAGAATGAAAGGTACTGAAACAAGAGGTACTGAGTTTGAATTTGGTCGTTATGCTCTTAGAGCTTTAGAACCTGGCTGGATTACAAGCCGTCAGATAGAAGCTGCAAGACGTGCAATGACCCGTGAAATCAAACGTGGCGGTAACGTTTGGATTAAGATATTCCCGGATAAACCGATTACTGCAAAACCTGCAGAAACTCGTATGGGTTCAGGTAAAGGTAACGTAGAATACTGGGTATCTGTAGTAAAACCAAACAGAATTTTATTTGAACTTGACTACTTCGATAGAGCAGTTGCTGTTAGAGCATTAGAATTAGCAGCTCAAAAACTTCCTATCAAAGTTAAAGTAGTTGAAAAAGAATCTGTATAAATTAAATTAAGGAAAAATAACAATGAAATTAAGTGAAATGCGTGAAAAAACAGTTGATGAGTTAAAGCAATTTATTGTTGATTCAAAAAAACAATTACTTGATTTAAGAATTCAAAAATCTATGCATAAATTAGAAAATACTGCGCAGATTTCAAATACAAAACGTGCAATAGCTCAGGCAAAAACTGTGATTAAAGAAAAAGAGGTGGCAAATGCCTAAGAAAGAAAAACAAGGTGTAGTTATAAGTGACAAAATGGAAAAGACAGTAGTCGTAAAAGTTGCGTCATACGATCCACACCCTAAATATAAGAAAATTATTGAATCAAACAAAAACTACAAAGCTCATGATGAAAAGAATGAATGCGGCGTTGGCGATATCGTAAGAATTATCGAATCAAAACCAATTTCAGGAAGCAAAAGATGGGTTGTAGAATCTATCGTAGAAAAAGCTAAGTAGTTGATTTAAACAATTCCTCCGGGGTGAACCTTCGCATTAGGTTCATGGACAGGAGGCAAACAAAGAAAATCAGGTCGGTTGACTTGAGTAAGTAAAAGGAAAAAGAAAAATGATACAACAAGAAACCAGATTAGTAGTAGCAGATAATACAGGCGCTAAAGAATTGTTAGTTATCCGTGTAATGGGTAGTTCTAATAAGAAATTTGCAGCTGTTGGTGATGTTGTTGTTGCAACAGTAAAAGATGCGACTCCAAATATGACAGTTAAAAAATCTGAAGTTGTAAAAGCAGTTATCGTAAGAACAAAACACGATATCAAGCGTGCAGACGGATCTGTAATCAGATTTGACGAAAACGCAGCTGTAATTATCAACAAAGACGGCAACCCACGTGGAACTCGTGTATTCGGACCTGTAGCTAGAGAACTTAGAGACAAGAACTTTATGAAGATTGTTTCTTTGGCACCGGAAGTTATTTAATAAACGGAGAAATAAAATGGCAGATAATAAAAAAAGCTTGCATGTAAAAACAGGTGATAGAGTTATCATCACAGCAGGCAAAGATAAAGGAAAAACAGGTAATATTAAGAAATCTATCCCTTCTGAATCTCAGGTAGTGGTAGAAGGTATTAATATGATTACCAAGGCTACAAAAGCTAATCCTGCATACGGCATTCAGGGTGGATTAATCAAGAAGGAAGCTCCTATTGATTCTTCTAACGTGATGATTGTATGTCCTAGCTGCGAAAAGCCTACCAGAGTAAAACATGCAGAAGTGGACGGTAAAAAAGTTCGCGTTTGCAAAAAATGTGGTGAACAATTAGACGCTTAATGTGTAAGTGAATTTCACTTACGATGTTAATATCGTCTCAGTAGAAGGAAAAGAAAAATGACAAGAACAAAAAGCTTAAGAGCAAAATACAACGAAGAAGTAAAAGCAGCACTTAAAGAAAAATTCGGTTATGAAAACGATATGATGATTCCTAAACTTCACAAAATCGTTTTAAACATGGGTGTTGGTGAAGCTTCTCATAACTCAAAAATTGCTGATGCTATCCAGGCTCAATTGACTAAAATTGCCGGTCAAAAAGCTATGGTTACAAAAGCAAAAAAATCAATCGCTTCTTACAAATTAAGAGAAGGAATGCCGGTTGGTGCTATGGTTACATTACGTGGCGAAAGAATGTACGATTTCTTACAAAAGTTAATCTGTGTTGTTCTTCCTCGTATTCGTGACTTTAGAGGTATTTCTGCTAAGAGTTTCGATGGCAGAGGTAACTATACTCTTGGTTTGAAAGAACAATCTTTGTTCCCTGAAATCACTTATGAAGAAGTTGATTTGGTAAAAGGTATGAACGTATCTGTTATCACAACTGCTAATACAGATGATGAAGCAAGAGAATTGTTAAGATTATTAGGTATGCCGTTCAAGAAAACTGCATAGAAAGTTTAGCGTAGATGGACTTAATTGTCCCGATTATGCTAAAATGTGAATAGAAACTAATTTGTAATAAAGGAGAAAATCATGGCTAAAAAAGCGATGATAAACAAAGAACTAAGACGTGAAGAATTAGCTGCACAAGGCAAATATCCAAGGGTAAGATTGCACAACAGATGCAGCATCTGCGGCAGACCACACGGCTTCCACAGAGATTTCGGTCTTTGCAGAATTTGTTTAAGAAAAATGGCTCATCAGGGCGTATTGCCGGGCGTTACCAAAGCATCTTGGTAGGGGTAAATGCAGGGAAAATAAGTGGCGGAACTATTTAGTAAAAGCCATTGTATTAACCTCGCACTTAGGCCGGTGTTTAGGTGATATTTAATAGAATAAACAAAAAGAAATCTGCCTTTAAAGGCAGATTTCTTTTTGTTTTGAAATTTCTGCTTCAAGTTTTTTGTAAATATTTGAAACGGAAATTTCAACAGTTTTGCATGGAACACTAAGTTTTTGTGATATTTCATGGGGTTTTAGTCCCAGTGTAAAAAGATCCATAATTTCAAGTTCTCTCTTAGTTAAACTATCCATAGTTGTGACTCCATTTTTATTTCATACAACATTTGTATAATATTTTGAAAAATGTGTCTATCCGACGATAGGGTAATATTATTTTATGTAAAAATCATTTAAAGCAAGCGGATGCTGAAAATCTGAATGTGAAAATACCTGCATAACGTAGCGCCCTTTTTCGTAGAGGGTAAAGTAATTTGTCTGGTAGTACCGTTCGTCTTTCATTAGTCTGTAATCTTTTGTTCTGACTACTTCATTTCCGCCCCACGGAGCATCTTCTGTCATTTTGAATACTTGAACACGAATAAACTCATTTTTCATTTTTTGGGGTGCAATAAAAAGGTAATAAACTCTCTGACCTTCATTAAAAACTTTTTGGTCTTGAAGAGCATTTTCTTTTGTTACAGGCTCGGCATTAAACAATATCAATCCGCGCTCAAATGTGCAAGAACATAAACTTATTGCCGCAATTATGAGTAAAAATGTTTTGATTAATTTTATCATTTTTCTAATTGTTTAATTTTCTGGTTTACGATATTGAGCATTTTTTCATCTTTTTCAAGCCCTGAGTATAAGTAATAATATTCAAGAGCTTTATCTGTATCTTCTTTTTGCTCATAAGCCAATCCTAGTGAATAATATGCATAAGGATAATCCGGAGATAGCTTAATAACTGTTTCAAAACATTGAATGCTTTCATCATAGTTTTTCTGGCTTGCAAGAACAAGACCTTTGTTAAAATAAGCATCTACATTATTAGAATCAATTGTGAGTACTTTATCGTAGAAACTTAAAGCTTTTGCATTATTGCCAAGCAGCTTGTATATATTTGCTATTTTAAGCATAGTAACTTTATCCTGAGGTATAAATACAACAGCTTTTGTATATAAATCTATTGCTTCATTGTATTTTTGCTCTTTATACGCTTCATCACCCGATTTTATTAAACTGTCATAAGAAACTGCCTGTTCGTTTACTTGCTGTTCCGGTTTATGAGTATCGGAAAAATCTTTTAATGCTACATTGTATTCCTTATTTTCCGGAGCCAGAGAAGCTGCTTTTTCATAGTTTTTTAGTGCATTATCAACGCAGCCCATTTTTTCGTTAGCTTGTGCAAGCCCAAAGAATGCAGAAGCTTCCAGCGGATTTAATTCTACAGCGTCTTCAAAATACAAAATAGCCTGACCGAAATCTTGTTTGTTCAATAAATCGTAGCCGTAAGCTATAGAAGCGGAGGTTAAGTTCTGCTCTAATCGTTCATTCGGCTGTTTTTCAAGCAGGGTTTTGTAAATTTCTATTGATGCAACATAATTGTTCATTGCATGAAGTGTTAAAGCTTTGTTTGCTAATAACTCATAATTTTCAGGCTCAGTTTTCAGTGCTAAATCGTAATATTTAAGTGCATTTATGTAGTCGAGTTTTTTATGATAGCATAAAGCCAGTTCTTTTTTTGTATCGATATTAGAAGAATCTTTTGAGTATGATTTTTCTAAATTAAAAAGTGCCAGATCATTGTTATCTAATTTTTTGTAAACTAAGCCCAGGTTTCTGTACGCATCAGCATCGTCAGGGTAAGCAGTGATATATTCTTTGTATTGTTCAATAGCTTCTTCATTTTTATTCATGTTGCCTAAAAGATTAGCGTAGTCAAATTTTAGAGCAACAAGTTTCGGATTAAGTTCAAAAACTTTTTCAAATGTGCTTAAGGCTTTGTCATTTTCTTCCAGATTTTGATAAGAAAGTGCGAGCTTTGCCAGAACTAATTCGTCATCCGGTGAGTCAACAAGTGCTTTTTCAAGCATTTCTGATGAGGCTTGATATTGTTTTGTATCAAAAAGTGCCATGCCGTAATTACTGAAGTCTTTGAAAGCTGAAGGATACTTTTTGTAAACATTTGCATAAATATCGCATGCTTTTTCCGGTTCATTAGAAACATAGTAAACATTTGCAAGATTTTCGCTTGCTTCCTGATGTTCAGGATAAGCGCTTAAGAAGGTATTATAATTATCAATTGCGCTTTTATAATTTTTTCTGAAGTATTCAATATTTGCAAGATTTAAATAATTATATTTATATTCCGGATATATTTGCTGAGCCTGCATGAATGAATTGTAAGCATTTTCATAATCTCCCATTGTTTGAAGAATATTTCCCATGCTTATATAAATAAACGCGTCATTCGGGCGCAGTTTGAGGGCTTTTTTGTAAGCACCGAGGGCATCTTCATATCTTCCGACATCAGAGTAAAGTCCTGCAATTTTTGTGTAAAGCATAGCATCGTCGCCATTTATTGCTAAAGCTTTTTGAATGGTGCTGATTGCAGAGTTGTAATCGCTTCTGTATTCATAATTACAAGCTTGTTGATAAAGTGCGTGTGCTTCTTTTGTCATTTTAGCATCAGCTTGCATAACTGATAAAGCGGTTAAAACTGTAAATATAGATAAACAAATTTTTTTATTCATAACATAAGCCCTCAACAAGAATATTTTACCATAAAAAAACTTCCCGCATTACACGGGAAGTTTTTTTCAAAGTTGTAAAAATACTAGAAGCAAAGACCAGCTTCTCTTGCTGCATCAGCAAGAGCTGCAACTCTACCGTGGTAAAGGAAGCCGCCTCTATCGAATACAACACATTCAACGCCTTTAGCAAGAGCTTTCTTAGCGATAGCTTCGCCAACAACCTTAGCTGCTTCGATGTTACCACCGTGAGCTAATTTTTCTTTAAGGTCTTTGTCAACTGAAGATGCTGAACATACAGTTACATGTTTTTCATCATCAATAAGTTGAGCGTAGATGTGTTTTGTGCTTCTATAAACAGCCAATCTTGGGAATTCAGTTGTACCTGACAACTTAACTCTCAAAGCCTGGTGTCTTTTTTGTACTTTTGGTTTTCTAATTTCTTGTTTAATCATTTTATTTCACCATTCTGCCCTTTATAAATTAATCAAGGGCTTTTACCTTTCCGGGATTTTTCCCTTTTGCTCAAACCTTCTTGATGGTAAATCAAGGGTTTATATGAGCGTTTTGTATATATGCTTACGCACTATTTCTTACCAGCTTTACCAGCTTTACGTCTAATGTATTCGCCTTCGTACTTAACGCCTTTTCCTTTGTAAACTTCAGGAGGACGTTTGCTTCTAATGAATGCTGCAACATCACCTACTGTTTGTTTGTTAGAGCCTTTAACAGAAATTTTTGTGTTAGCTTCAACTGCTAAAGTGATACCAGCAGGAGGAACGATAAGTACAGGGTGAGAGTAACCGAGAGCCATGTTAAGGTTTGAGCCTTCCATGTTAGCACGGTAACCAACACCAACGATTTCAAGTTTCTTTTCAAAACCTTGAGAAACACCGTGAACTGCGTTAGCAATAAGTGTTCTGTACAAACCGTGTAAAGCGTTTGTTTTTCTATCTTCTGAGTTAGGTTCTACAATAATGTGGTTATCAGCAACAGAAACTTTTACTTCATCTCTGAAAGTAACAGATTCAGAACCTTTAGGTCCTTTTGCTGTAATAACGTTTCCTTCGATTTTAATTTCAACACCTGAAGGAATTTCGATAGGTTTTTTACCAATTCTTGACATATTAAATTTCTCCTTTTGATTAACCGGGTGTTTCTGCCAATTGAACCCGATTTGTTTATAACTCCCTCTCCGGGGGAGAGGGTTGGGGTGAGGGTTAAACCTTCACCTGCTTACGCTTTTTCCCGCCTGTCGAATCAAAGATTCGTCCGTTCCTTCGCTTACGCTACGTCACAACGGCGGTGTCGTAGTGCTTCGCGTCCTGCTTGCATTGCTCTCGCAACGCAACTCCGCCGCTCGCACCGGCTTGCGCTTAATAAATGTAAGCTAAGATTTCGCCGCCGAGGTTTTCTTTTCTAGCTTTACGGTCAGTTAAGAGACCTTTGCTTGTAGAAACGATTGCGATTCCCATACCGCCCAATACTTGCGGAAGGTTTTTAGCTTTACAGTAGTTTCTAAGACCCGGTTTTGAAACTCTCTTAAGGCTTGAGATAACAGGTTTGTTAGCTTCATCGTACTTAAGTTCGATTTTCAAGTTTTTGAAGTGTCCGTCAACAGCTTCAGAATAACCAGCGATGTAACCTTCTTCTTTCAATAACTTAGCCAAAGCTACTTTAAGCTTAGAAGATGGCATTTCTACTGATGGGTGAGAAACTAAATTAGCGTTTCTGATTCTTGTTAGCATATCTGCTATTGGATCTGTGTTCATACATATTTCCTTTTAAGTTGCGAGTACGATATATTTGTACTCATCTACCCGTCGCTTTCCGAATTAATGGTGCTTCATTGAGTTTATACTCAGAAACTATCTTCCGGTAGTCCGACGTAAAAATCTTACCATGAGCATGCCTGTAGTGCAAGTATTTTCTTTATAAAGCTTAATATTTCATGGTATAATATTCTCAAATGGGAGTATTATATGCCTAAAACTTTGATTTTAATTGACGGTCACGCACTTGCTTACAGACAATTTTTCGCACTGGAAAGAACGGGGATGAAAAATTCTGATAACCAGCCTACGTGGGCTGTTTACGGATTTTTTAAAGCAGTTTTTGACTTGCTTCTAAAAATCCATCCTGATTATATTGCTGTAGCGTTTGATGTTGGCAGAAGAACTTTTAGAACCGAGAAGTTTGAAGAGTATAAAGCTAACAGAGAAGCTATGCCTGATACTTTGAGAAGTCAGATTGGTGTGATATGCGAAGGGCTTAAGGCTTTTGATATTCCTATTATTACTAAAGAAGGCTTTGAAGCTGACGATGTTATTGGGACAATTTCAAAACGCGCGAGTGAAAAAGGTCATAATACTTTGATTTTAACAGGTGATCAGGACAGCTTTCAACTGGTTGATACAGAAGGGCTGGTAAAAGTCTTAATTCCGTCTAAGGGCGAACTTGTTGAATATGACTGGAATAAAGTTTTTGAGAAACTGGGCGTTTATCCTAATCAGGTAATTGATTATAAAGGTTTGAGAGGCGATACTTCTGATAATATTCCCGGAATTAAAGGTATTGGTGAAAAGACTGCCCAAAAACTTTTGAGCAGATATAAAAACTTAGAAGAAGTGCTTGCTGATTGCGAAAATATTCCGGAAAAAGCTGTTAAGCAGAAAATTTGCGACGGAAAAGACATTGCTATTTTATCTAAGGAACTTGCTACAATCATTCGTGATGTAGATATTGATTTTGATATAGACAAAGCTTCTGTAACTTTGCCTCAAATTGAAAATGTGTCTGCATTTTTAAGAAATATGCAATTTTATACATTCATTAAGAATATTGATAAAATTTTGTCAGCTTTCGGCGAACAGAAGGTAGAAAATTTGAGCCTTTTTGCTCCAAAAAATGATAATGGCGGTCAGCAAAGCCTTTTTACTCAGGCGATTAAAGAAACTGTTGATGATTCTGATTTTGAGTATACTGTTGTAAACTCTGACAATGTAGCATCAATTCTTGGTGAAATCTCTAAATCCGAAAGAATTGCATTTAAGGTTTATACAAAAAAAGAAGAACTTTCTGCAATTTCTGTTTCAAACGGTAATAATTACTATTTTTCAAGTGAGTTTGCAGCTGAGTTGAAGACTCTTTTAGAAAATCCGGAAATTAATAAAGTAGGGTTTGATACAAAATCGGATTACCATACGCTTTTGAATAGCGGAATTGCTTTAAACGGGCTTGAGTATGATGTTTTGCTTGCAAGTTACGTAAAAGATCCTAACCGTAAACATACTTTAGAAGCTCAGGGACTGGATTTTATAAATCATATTATGTCAACTGTTGATAATCCGGAAAAGTATTCCTGTGATGAAGCTTACACGATTTTTAAACTTTATGATTATTGGATAAAGAATTTGGATGAGCAGGAACAAAAACTTGTAAAAGATATCGAAATGCCTTTGACGGTTGTACTTGCAAAAATGGAACACAGCGGGGTTGCGATTGATGTCGGGTATTTAAAAGAGCTTTCTTCATTTATGACAGAGAAGCTTGCAGAGCTTGAAGACTTAATATTCCAGCTTGCAGGTGAGCCGTTTAATATAAACTCGCCAAAACAGGTTGCAGAAGTTCTTTTTGACAAGCTTGAGCTTAAAACAAAGAAGAAAAAATCGCGTTCAACAAGCGCGGAAGTTTTGGAAGAGCTGGCGCAGGAATATGAAATTTGCGACTATATTTTGCAGCATAGAAAGTTTTCAAAGCTTAAGTCAACTTATACTGATGTTTTGCCGACTCTAATCAGTAAACGCGATGGCAGAATTCATACAACATATAATCAGGCTCTGACAGTAACCGGTAGATTATCGTCTTCAAATCCTAATTTACAGAATATTCCTATTAGAACGGAGGAAGGCAACAAAATCCGCTCGGCATTTTGTGCTATGGATAAAGAAAATTCGCTTATTCTTTCTGCAGACTATTCTCAAATAGAGTTAAGGCTTCTGGCGCATGTTTCAGAGGATGAACATTTAATTCATGCGTTTACATCAGGCGAAGATATTCACACAATGACTGCAGCTAAAGTTTTTGGAGTCGGGGTAAATGCGGTAACTAAAGAAATGCGCAGAAGTGCTAAAGCTGTTAACTTCGGTATTGTATACGGTCAGTCAAAATACGGGCTTGCTAAAAATCTCGGGATTTCAAACGCCGAAGCTCAAGAGTTTATTGACAAGTATTTTGAAACTTATCCGCGGGTAAAAGATTATATGAACAGAGAAATTGAGTTTGTGAATGCACACGGATATGTTGAAACGACTTTCGGTCGTAAGAGGTATTTAGCATCTGAGCTTCAAAGCCCTAACTATCAGATAAGAGAGTTTGCGCAAAGAGCTGCTATAAACCAGCCTTTGCAAGGAACTGCGGCGGATTTGATTAAGATGGCGATGATTGATGTTCAAAAAGAACTTGAAGCGAAGAAATTAAAAACAAAAATGATAATGCAGGTTCACGATGAACTTGTGTTTGAAGTTCCGAAAGACGAGCTGGAAACAGTAAAAGAGCTTGTTTTAAGGTGTATGGAGCTCAATCAGCCTCTGAAAGTGCCTCTGGAAGTCGATATCAATTGCGGCGCAAGCTGGAAAGAGGGCTAGGGAGTGCAGAAACACAAAATTTGTAGTCTCAATACCAACCCTTATATTTACCCCTACCCCTCTTCTCTTAATAAGAGAATTGCTGAGTTTAATTCTTCCAACAAGTACTCAAGCTGCTGATTGATGTTTTCAGGATTGTAAATCGAACCGCTTTCTGAATACGCGAGGTATCTTTGATAAGTCACAGCTTCGCGCCTCAATTGTGAAATCGATTTAACATAGCGGTTTACTTCCTGAAGCTTTCTAAACGATTCAAAGAAACTTTCAGGCTTGCCGTTATATTTTTCTGTTAAATTATCAATATTTAAGGTTAAAAGGTTTGCTTTTGTAATAAATAATTGCAAACTTTCATTATCTTCAATGCAGTCAACAAGTTTTTCAAGCATTGGAATAACTTCGTTCGCGTCGTTTAAAAACTGTGAAGTCTTGTCTTTTTTCTGAATGATATTGATAAACGCAGGATTGTCTTTTGGAACGGGTTTTAAGTCAGAAGGGTCGTTAAATCCATCTTGTGATTCAAAAATCGGAGTAACTACTTTTGTTTTGCTTTTTTCGATTTTGTTTTCAAGATTAGGTAAGGTACCCGCGTAACCTTTGCCTTGAAGCTCTTTTTCAAGCGCTTTGTTCTTTTTGTTCCAGAAAAAAGCGTGGGAAGGGAGGCAAAAACTCATAACTATTAAACAGATTAAAAACTTTTTCATAATTATATTATAGTGATTTATTTAAAAAAGTAAAACGTACAAAATTATGAATTCGAATTGTAAAATTTTGTAAAGATTTTTGTTGAAATCCTAAAGTTTTACAAAAAAATGCCGATAAAATATTTGTGCACAATATATTAACTCGAGGACTGAATGTATGAAAATAGGTGTGAAAACATTATCTTATGCACTTCTTGCCAGTTGTATATCATTAGCTTCTACGGCAGCAGAAAACTCGTTTGATGTAGTTGAAGGTACAGCAGAAGACTATTCTTTTGTGTATAAGACTCTGGATTCTAAAGGAAATGTAGTTTCCAAATATTATAAAATTCAGATGAATTCTGAAAATCTTGGAACTTCCACTTCTGTTGTCTGGCATGAAGTTGAAACAGCCGGTGATAAAACCGTTGCTGTGAAGCTTCCTAATAGTGAAACAAAATATTATCAGTATTCTTATGAAAAGCCTGATAATTATACAACGGTTACAGAAAGAATAGATAATACTTTAACATCAGAAAATTCAAAAGATGTAGTGTTTGAAAACACTAATAAGTCCGCTATTATAAATTACGTTGATAATAACGATGTAGATATAAAAGCTGACTTTATAAATAATGTTAGTACTTCTTACGGAGGTGCAATTTATAATACAGGCTCACTTGGCAATATTACAGGTGATTTTATCGGTAATAGAGCAGACAAAGGCGGCGGAGCTATATACAATAAGGGTACAATTAAAGATATCACCGGAGATTTTATTGATAACAAAGGAAGAGCACTGGAAAATGACGGAAAAATAAATAATATTAACGGAAACTTCATTGGTAATTCTTCGGGCGGATTGTTAAATTCCGGCCAAATCCAGAGCGTAAACGGTGATTTTATTTCTAATGCTACAGAGTATAGCGGTTCAGGACTTAATAACAAAGGAACTATTAAAAGTGTAAATGGTGATTTTGTAAATAATTATTCGCGGGTTTTCGGCGGCGGATTGTATAATATTGGTACAATAGACAGCGTAAAAGGCAGCTTTATTGGAAACCATGTTGCTGATAAAAAGTATCCTCATGGTTCAGGTGGCGCTATTCAAAACGGTGCTACCGGCTCCGGTCATATCGGAACAATAGAAGGTGATTTTATTGATAACCGTATTGATGTAACTATGGATGTGGAAGCTACATACGGTAAAGGTGCTTATTATGCTCAGGGTGGTGCAATATTTAATGAAACATCTTCAAGTATTGATAAGATTAAAGGTAATTTTGTAAATAACAGCGTGTATAGTGACGGTTACGCTGATGGCGGTGCTATTCATAATAGTATGGGTTCTACGATTGGAGAAATTGAAGGCTCTTTTGTAGATAACCATTCAATTGTTGCCGAAGATTCAGAGCATTATGCTCAGGGCGGTGCTATTCAAAACTTAGCTTCAAGTAAAATCAATAAAATTTCCGGAGATTTTATCGGAAATTATGCAAAAGGTGCGAGCACAGCTTCGGGCGGTGCTATTACGAACAGTAAATCTGCAGAAATCGGACAGATTAAAGGTTCGTTTGTAGATAACTATGTTGAAACGAGTGAAGGCGGCAGGTATTCACAGGGCGGAGCAATTTATAATTCTTCTAATGCTTCTATAAAGAATATTGAAGGCGGATTCTATAATAACCATGCTTCTAACTCTATGACAGCTGGAGGCGGCGCTATATACAATAACGGAGCAAAGTTTGAGCAGATAAAAGGTGATTTTATCAAAAACTATGCTTCCGGAGAAACTTATGCAGGCGGCGGAGCACTTTATAATTACTATGGAACAATAGGTGAAGTTGATGGCAGTTTTGTTGATAACTATGCAAAAGCTGAGAACGGAACAGCAAAAGGCGGTGCAATATTTTCCTTAGGTTCAACAACTCTTGTTGCAGACGGTAAAACAAATATCATCAGCGGCAACTATGTTGAAGATAGAAACGGAAAACGTAATGAAGGTATTTACGTTTCAACCGGAGAAAAATATTTAACTAATACAAATGAATTAAAGAAAGTTGATAATGCGTCCGGTTACGGCTTTTACAATAAATATTCCGACTATGTAGAGTCTGAAGTACCGGCTCTTACTGAATCAAAACTTGATATCGTTGCAAAGAATAACGGTACTTTTATTATCAATGATGCGATTAATGGCGATTCAACAGCGGGTATAATTGATTATGATGTAACTAATTATTATTCAAACTGGAACGGAACCCAGCGTGTTTATGTTGACCGGAATGATGAGTTTCTGGCACGATACGATGCGGTTGTAACGAATGAAGATGTTGTAGTAGGTGTTGATGAAACAGGTGCTGATAAACTTGGTAAAAAGACAACTACAACAATTGAATACAGGCTTACAAATGATAAAACTGCTCCGGTTGCTGCAAAAGAAGTTAGAGTTGAAATTCCGGATTTGGGTCAGGTAACTTCGACTTTTTATGATGCAGACGGAAATGAAATCAGTGAGCTTCCGGTTGAAATAACAGATAAAATTGCCGGAAAAATGGAATATAATGTGAATTTTAAAGGTGATGAAACAGGTTCTGTTTATTTAAACAATGATGTTTTAAACGGTGCGAATGTAAGCCTTGATAATACAAATCTTTATTTAGGCGTGCGTGATAATGTCTTAAATGGCAATAACTTAACCTTAAATGGCGGGTCATTTAATATGATTAACGGAGCAGTCGGAGTATCTGCTCTTAATAGCCTGACAGTAAAGAATAATACGAATTTTACAGCGGATGTTGATCTTGCAAACCAGACAATGGACAGATTTACAGCGAATGAATACGGAAAGCACACAGGAAACTTAAATGTTGTCGGTATGAACCTTATATCTGATGCTCCGGCGGATAGAGACAGAACAGAAATTTATTTTGCAGAGCCGGGCTTAAAAGATTATGTAACTGCCGGCATGAAAGAAGTTCCTGACAGCAATTATCAGCTGACAGCTTACAGTCCTATTTACAAATATGATGTCGGGTATGAAAACCGTAATGATGCCGGATATTTTACATTCAGCAGAAAACCGACAGACAGCTTTAACCCTGCTGTTCTGGCAACTCCTGTGGCAACTCAGGCCGGCGGTCAGTCTGTTATTAATGAAACTATCAGATTTGCGTTTCAACACATGGATATGTTTTCACAGCTTCCTTCTGCAATGAGGATATCTTTAATAAACGAGAATAAATATGCAATCAGCGAAGGAACCCCTGTTTACAGGAATGATTTTGAGTTCATTGATAAAGGTTTCTGGCTCAAACCGTTTACAAGTTTTGAAAGCATTAATCTTAAAGGCGGGCCGGATGTTGATGCAATTACTTATGGTGCTTTAATCGGTCATGACGGTAAGTTTAGAGAAATGAAACACGGCTGGTATAATGTCCAAACTCTTTATGGCGGATATAATGGTTCCCAGCTTAGCTACGGCGGTGTTGATACAAATATGAACGGCGGAGTTTTAGGTGTTACGGAAACTTTCTATAAAGGTAATTTCTTTTCAGCATTTACAGGTACTGCCGGCATGAACTTCGGCACAAGCAGTACTATGTATGGCAACGAAGATTTTTCAGCACTTCTTGCAGGTATAGGTACAAAAACAGGCTACAACTTCGAATTTAAGGACGGAAAATACATTATTCAGCCAATAATGTTTATGAACTATTCTTTTGTTAATACATTTGACTACACAAATGCTGCAGGTGTGAAGATTGAAAGTGACCCTCTTCATACTTTCCAGATAAACCCTCAGGTTAAATTTGTTGCAAACATGAAAAATGGCTGGCAGCCTTATGCTCATGTTGGTTTTGTGTGGAACGTTTTAAACTCAACGAAAGTAAGAGCAAATGATATAATTCTTCCGAATATGTCAGTAGATCCTTATGTGGAATACGGTCTTGGCTTACAGAAAGTCTGGAAAGACAAGTTTACAGGCTTTGCACAGGCGATGGTACGCAACGGCGGCAGAAACGGTGTTGCTTTGACTTTCGGGTTCCGCTGGGCATTGGGTAAGGATAATGATGATTTGTAGTCCCAAAACCAACCCAATATATTTACCCCTTTACCCCTCCGTTGGCGAATAGATTAAAATCCTCCTCTCTAATATTATTATTTTCGAGAGGAGTTTTTTATATGTGTGAAATCGAAGATATTAGAGCAAGGCAAATACTTGATTCAAGAGGTAATCCAACTGTAGAAGTTGATGTCAGGCTTTTAGACGGAACTGTGGGGCGTGCGTCAGTTCCTTCCGGAGCTTCAACCGGAATTTATGAAGCAAAAGAACTTAGAGATAATATCAGAGGCGAATTTTTGGGAAAAGGCGTAATGAAAGCTGTTGATAATATCAATTCTGTTATTACTCCAAACTTGCTTGGAGAAAATGCTTTTGACCAGAACCTGATTGACAGCTTGATGAGTGAAATGGACGGCAGCTTTGATAAATCTACACTTGGAGCGAATGCGATTTTAGCAGTTTCTTTAGGCTGTGCAAGAGCTGCTGCGAACTCTTTAGATATTCCGCTTTACAGATACTTAGGCGGTATTTATGCAAGAGTTCTGCCGACTCCTATGATGAATATTTTAAACGGAGGGGCTCACGCAAATAATAATCTGGATATTCAGGAATTTATGATAACTCCTGTCGGTATGCCAACTTTTGGTGAAGCGTTGAAAGCAGGCTCTGAAATATTCAATACCCTGAAAATTATTCTTAACGAAAAAGGACTTACTACAACAGTCGGAGATGAAGGCGGCTTTGCTCCTAATCTTAACTCAACGCGCGAAGCTATTGAAACTATTATTCTTGCGATAGAAAAAGCAGGATATAATACAAATACAGTTAAACTTTGCCTTGATGTTGCAGCTTCCGAACTTTACGAAGAGGGTGAATGTTCGGGAGGAGTCTGCTCTTTAAGCCAGTATGTTTTGAAAGGCGAAAACAAAAAAATGACTTCCGAGCAGATGATAGATTATCTTTCTGAACTTGTAAGAGACTATCCAATTGTTTCAATAGAAGATGGACTTGCGCAGGATGACTGGCTAGGATGGCAGCATTTAACAGAAAAACTTGGAGACAAATGCCAGCTTGTCGGTGATGATTTGTTTGTTACAAATACAAAACGTTTGAGAGAAGGTATTGAAAAGAAAGCAGCTAATTCTATTTTAATTAAGCCTAACCAGATTGGAACTTTAACTGAGACAATGGAAGCAATATTAATGGCTCAAAAAAATGGTTACACAGCTGTTGTTTCACACCGTTCAGGAGAAACTGAAGACAGCTTTATTGCAGATTTGGCAGTTGCTACAAACTGCGGTTTAATTAAAACCGGCTCTGTCTCAAGAACTGACAGGCTTGCAAAGTACAACCAGCTTCTAAGAATAGAAGAAGAGCTTGCTGAAGGCGGTAAATATTTGGGCTTGAATGCTTTTAAAGTTCACGCCTGCCTTCAATAGCACGTGCAAGAGTAACTTCGTCTGCGTATTCTAAATCAGCTCCGACAGGGAGACCAAAAGCGATTCGTGAAATCTTAATGCCAAACGGCTTGATTAATTTTGTTAAATATAAACTTGTGGCTTCACCTTCTACCGAAGGTGAAAGCGCAAGTATAACTTCCTGAACTTCTTCGTTTGTAAGTCTTGTGAGAAGCTCTTTTATGCGGATGTCTTCTGCCCCAATTCCGTCCATTGGTGAGATTAAGCCTTGTAGTACGT
The DNA here is from genome assembly GCA_948684385.1 of uncultured bacterium. Lineage (GTDB taxonomy): Bacteria > Cyanobacteriota > Vampirovibrionia > Gastranaerophilales > Gastranaerophilaceae > CAG-196. The sequence goes on along the minus strand of CAPQCU010000002.1, from coordinate 64,727 downwards.
GGTAAAGTCCTCTGTATTCGTTGGTTTTTTCGATAGCGATTAAGTCCTTTGTTTCAGCAACAACGCAGATAACAGAGCGGTTACGATTGTTTGAAGAGCAGATTTCACAAGGACTCTGGGTTGATATATTGAAACATATATCACAGGTCTTAGAACTCTTCTTAGCTTCAAGAATAGCGTTGGCAAATTTTTCGACTTCGGAATAAGGCATTTTAAGCACCTGAAAAGCCATCCGTTGTGCCGATTTTGGTCCAACGGATGGAAATTTCTGAAACTGTTCTATTAATGCTGCTATAGATTTTGGATATATCATTAAAATAGACCAGGTATGCTAATTCCGCCTGTAACAGCTTTCATTTTTTCTTCCATAACTTTGATTGCTTTGCCGGAAGTCTGGTTGATAGCTGTTGTTATAATATCTTCAAGCATTTCGATTGTGTCTTCTGAAACAGCTGACGGATTTTCCGGATTTATAGCTTCCGGAGAAAGCTTGATAGATTTAAATAAACCTTTTCCATCACAAATTACTTTTACAGAACCGTTTCCTGCTTCACCTGATATATCCATTTGATTAAGCTCATCTTGAGTTTCTTTTAATCTTTTTTGAATAGTCTGAGCTTGCTTCATCATATTCATCATGTTCATCATAATAGTTGTCCTCCCTATACATCTAGTTTTTCCATTAGCTCATCATCGATATCAAAATTAGCGTAAACATTTTGAACATCGTCATGCTCTTCTAATCTTCCGAGAAGTCTCATAATACTTGTTGCAGTTTTTTCATCTGTTACCTCAATTGTATTTTGCGGAACTCTTGTGAACTCTGCAGTTACAGATTTAAACCCTTCTTTTTCTAATCCTTCTGTTACAGCCTGAAGGTTTTCAAAAGATGTGTAAACTTTGTATTCATCCTCTTCTTCAACAATATCATCAGCATCAAGATTAATAGCTGCTTCAAAAAGCTGTTCGTAATCTACACCTTCTTTATTAAAAGTAATGCATCCTTTTTTGTCAAACATCCAGCCTACGCATCCTGTTTCACCGAGGTTCCCGTTGAACTTGGTGAAATAGCTTCTGATATCTCCTGCGGTTCTGTTTTTGTTATCAGTCATAGCTTCGATTACAACAGCTACCCCGCCAGCTGCGTAGCCTTCATATACCATTTCGTCATAGTTTTCGTTGTTTCCTGCTCCGGAGCCTTTTTCAATAGCACGTTTGATGTTATCGTTTGGAAGTCCGGCAGCTTTAGCTTTTTCAATAGCAGTTCTTAGACGGAAATTACCTGAAGGATCAGGACCGCCAAGCTTAGAAGCTACGATAATTTCTCTTGAAAATTTTTGAAATTCAGCAGCTCTTAGTGAGTCTGTTTTAGCTTTTTTATGTTTAATCGTTGACCATTTTGAGTGTCCGCTCATAAAATATCCCCTTTATTAGTCTAGCGTATCAATAATAACGTAAATACGTTTCTTAGGCAAGAGGAAAGTTATTTTAAGGATGAATTAGAAATTTAATCGCATTCCCTGCAATGTGCTGTTCCATTGCGTATTCAACTTTTTCAAGCGGGAGCTCTGCTGTAATCAGTTTTTCAACTTCAACTTCACCGGATGAGATTAAATCAAGCGCCTGACGGAAATACTTTGGAGTGTGGTGGAAAACGCTCATTAAACGGATATCTCCGTAATGCATTTTTGTCGTGTCAAAGCTGACTTTTGAACCGGATTTGCAGCCTCCAAAGAAGTGAACTGTTCCGCCCGGTCGCACGCAGGAGAATACAAGCTCCCATATTTCCGGCATACCAACGCATTCGACTGCAACATCAAGACCGCGCTTTTCATCGGAAAAATCTTTAAATATTGTTTCCGGATTTGAGTATTTTTTTAAATCGACAATTTCATCAGCGTGAGCAAATTCTTCTGCCAGCTTAAGTTTTATAGGGTTTCTGCCGGCAACAATTACTCTTGCACCTTTTAATTTACATAAACGTGCAAACATTAAACCAATCGGGCCAATGCCTATAATTCCTACAGAATCACCCGGTTTAATGCCGGTTCTTTCGACTCCGTGAACAACATTTGCCAATGGTTCTGTAAACGCTGCTTTCTCAAATGGCAGGCTGGGAGGTAAAAGAAGGGTGTTCTTTTTAACTATTCTTTCCGGAACAACGATATATTCTGCGTAAGCACCGTTTAATAGGTTTAAGTTTTCACAAAGGTTATATTCGCCTTTTTTGCAGTAAAAGCATTCTCCGCAAGGAGCTGAGTTAGCGCAGACAACTCTGTCTCCGACTTTAATATTTTTAACATCATCAGCAACTTTTTCAACAATTCCTGAAAATTCGTGACCGAAACCTGACGGAATGCTTTTTATTAAAACAGGATGCCCGCGTCTGAATGTCTTAACATCAGTGCCGCAGGTCAGTGCAGCTTTAACTTTAACAAGAATCTCGCCTTTTTCTAAAGGCTTGATTCTTGTTTCTTCATATTTTATATTTTGTGGTCCGTAATATAAAACAGCTTTCATTTTGCTATTTAATAACCTTCAAAATTGTCTCAGTGATATCTTCTCCGCCCCAAACTACTGAAGATTTCGGAAGAACCATTGTGTAACCCATCTCAGTTGCTTTTTTACCTATTTGAGATGTAATGTTTGCATCTGCAGCCTTTAACTTAGCCGTGTAATCTTTAAGGTTAGCTTCTCTCTTTGTTGCGAGCTGTTTTTCATAAGATTCGGCAAGAGATTTTTTCTTAGCTGCATCGGTCTGTTTGTTAACATCTTCCTGTGCTTTTTTGATGAAAGCTGTAAGTTCTTTGTTTTTTGCTTCTTGAGAGGCTTTTAAAGATTTAACCTGAGAAGATGCTGCAACAACTCTTTGTATATCAACAACTGCAATCTTTTGAGCTTCAGGAGCTGCAAATGCTGATGTTGTCATCATTAAAGTCAAAATTGATAAAACTGATAAAAATTTCTTCATACTAACCTCTCTTTATTATTTATAAATAAAACTATTGCGGATACAATAATTATACCTACGGATACAAATATTGCAACCGGAATGCCTAATATATATTTTACACTGTCAAGCCTGAAGCTTTCAACAAAAATTCTAACAATTGAATATAAAATTAAATATATTAGGGCAAGATTTCCGTCTTTTTTTATTTTTCCGGATTTTGTAATAGCAAAAAGAATTACAAATATTATCACATCAAGAATACTTTCGTATAGAAATGCCGGATGAAAAAACTGAACATCCTGATAAGGAATTGGTCTGTACTGCGGTGCAATATAGAGTTTCCAAGGTAAATTTGTCGGGCTTCCAAATGCTTCCGAGTTAAAAAAGTTTCCCCACCTGCCAATAGCTTGCGCGATTGATAAACCTATTGCAGATACGTCACAGAGTTTTAAAAAATTCAGCTTATGTCTGATTGAATAAATCCATAAACCGAAAGCTCCGCCTAAAATTGCACCGTGGATTGAAATTCCTCCGTGGCGTATTGCGATTATTTCTGTTGGAAATCTTAAGTAAAAATCGTAGTTTAAAATGCAGTAGTAAAGCCTTGCACCTAAAATGCCGAAAATAATCAGATAAGGAGCAAGATCAATAATTGTTTCTTTTTTTAGAGCAAAATATTTTGTGCCAATCCAATCTGAAATCAGCACTCCGACTGAAATTGCAAGTGCCATAATTACACCGTAATAATATATATTAACTCCAAAAATAGTAAATAAGATTTGTGATGGTGATGTGAACATTACTCTTTTTCTTCTTCAGCTGCTTTAATAATTTCATCTATAGTAGATTTTTCTTCAGCATCAGGTTTCATTTCTAAATATTTAATAAGATTTTCTACTGATGATTTTTTAAGTTCTTCTATTTTAGCCTTATCTTCTTCAGAAACTTCTTTTTCGTCTTCTTCAAGCTCTCCAAGTTTTTCAGCAAAATTGTTTTGGGCAATACCTAAAGAATAATAAAAATCTGCAAAATCCGGTTTAACTTTAATTCCGCCTTCTAAAGCTTCAATTGCTTTGTCAAACTTTTCTGCATTTATAGCTGCAACACCTAAGTTATAATAAGTTTCATACATAGTTGCATCTAAATCCAGGCTTGCCTGCAATCTGTTCATTGCTGATTCATAATCACCTTTTTGCATGTATTCAGCTGCTTTGTTATTAAGCTCCTGTACTGCCATGTTATTAATACAGGCGGTTGAAACAACTGCAATTAAAAGCACAGACGCAATCATTAAAGCTTTTTTCATATAAAGAATATCCTCAACTATCTTCTCGATTTTATATGCATTCTAATACATATAAAATTAATAATCAAGTTTGTAACAATTTAAAAATTGTAATTCGTCTGTTTGTAGTATACTAATTTTAAGAGGTAAATTAATTATGAAAGACATGTTAGATAAAATTATTCAGATTGAAAAAAGATATGTTGAGCTTGGGGAGACATTATCCGATCCGAATGTAATTGCTGATTATAATAAGTTTCGAGACCTTTCTAAACAAAGAAAATCAATGGAAGAAACTGTTGAACTTTATTATGCGTGGAAACAGGCTGTTGACGCAATTGAAGAAGCTAAACAGATGATTTTTGAAGAAAAAGACGAAGAAATGAAAAGCTTCTTAAAAGCTGAGATGGAAGAAAATGAAGCAAAGATTCCTGAGTATGAAGAAAGAATGAAAATTCTTCTTCTTCCAAGAGACCCGATGGATGACAAAGACATTATGCTTGAAATCAGAGGCGGTGCCGGCGGAGACGAAGCTAATATTTTTGCCGGTGATTTGATGAGAATGTATATGCGCTACGCTGATAAAATGGGCTGGCAGACTCAGATTTTGAGTAAAACAGACTGCGAAGCCGGCGGGGTAAGTGAAGCAATCATTTCTATGAAAGGTGACAGTATTTATTCAAGACTTAAGTATGAGTCAGGAGTTCACAGAGTTCAGAGAGTTCCTGCAACGGAATCTCAAGGCAGAGTTCACACTTCAACTGCAACAGTTGCAGTAATGCCTGAGGTCGATGACGTGGAAGTTGAGCTTAATATGAATGATGTGGAAATTTCAACAGCGCGTTCAGGCGGTGCAGGCGGTCAAAACGTAAACAAAGTTGAAACTGCGGCGAGAGTTTTCCACAAGCCAACAGGAATTATGATTTTCTGTACAGAAGAACGTTCACAGCTTCAAAACAAAGAAAGAGCGCTCCAGATTTTGAAGGCGAAACTTTACGATATGGAAGTTCAAAAACAAATGCAGGAAATTACAGATTTGAGACGTTCTCAGGTTGGTACAGGTGACAGAAGCGAACGAATCAGAACATATAACTTCCCGCAGGGCAGGTTGACTGACCATCGTATAGGACAAAATCTTAATGTTTGGACTGTAATCGATGGTGAGTTGGATGATTTGATTAATCTTCTGATTGAGTACGACCAGAAGCTCAAGCTTGAAAAACTCGCAGAGGTAGGATAATTTGCTGCGCAAATGTATAGGGTGCGGACAAATGTTTCCGCGGGAAAACTTAATAAAAATTACGAAGAACCATGAGGACGGAAATGTAGTCATAAACCCGAATTCTAAAATATTTGGCAGATCTGCATATCTTTGTTATAATCAAAATTGTATTAATGCAGCATTAAAAAAAAATAAATTAAATAAGGTGTTAAAAACTGGTGCACCAATTGAACAAAAAGAGTTGTTGGAACTCGTTAAAAATTGAAAGGACAATAAATGGACAGTATAAGAGTAAGTGAATTAGCAAAAGAACTTGGTTTAACCAGCAAAGAGGTTATCGAAAAGTTCGCGGAGGTATCAATTGTTGTGAAATCTCACTCGAATACTGTTACTCCTGCGCAAATCCGTAAGCTTAAAGAACATTTAGGAGTTGCTCCTAAGAAAAGTACTTCAAAGCCAAAAGCGTTTGTTGTAAAGAAAGCTAAGCCGGCTCAAACAGAAGAAGCACCTAAAAAAGAAACTCCAAAATCAGCGCCGATGATTGAACGCGTTCAAAGAGTTCCAAGAGTAGAAAAGGTTGAAAAAACTGCACCTGTAGAGAAAAAAGAAGAAGCTCCTGTTGAAGTTAAGAAAGCTGAAAAACCGGTAGTCAGAGTAGAACGTACAAAAATCGAATATCCTAAAAACCAGTCAAGGATTGAAATCGTCAGACGTGCTCCTCAGCGCCCTGCGGGAGTAAATGGAGGGGTAAACGGCGGGGCAAATGCTTCCGGTAAACCTGACAGAAACGGTGAAGGCAGACCTCCAAGAGGAGACAAAAAACCTTTCAATAAACAGTCAGGCGGAGATAAGAAGCTTGTAGAGAGAAGAATTATTCCTCAGGAAATTTATGAAGGAAAAAGCGGACCGGCAGGTAAAAGAAAAGTTGATACCGGGAAGAAAAAAGACAAAGATTTTAACTCTAAAAAAGAAGATCAAGAGATGATTTCTCTTGAAAAAGCTGCTGCTCAAAAACATAAGAAGAAATCCCACAAAGAAGAATCTCAAGAAGCTGTTACACAAATTGTAGTAAACCAGCCTATGACTATTCAGGAACTTGCTGATAAAATTCAAAAAACTCCTGCTGAAATTGTTAAATTCCTTATGTTTCAGGGTATTATGGCAACTGTAAACCAGCTGATTGATGTTGATACAATCAAAAAAGTTTGTGCAGAATACGAACTTGAAGTTCTTGAAGAAGATATCGAAGCATTTATGGAAGAAGAGCTTGAAAAAGAAGAAAAGCAAAAAGCTCTAAGTGAAGTTGATAAAAAGCTTCTTAAAAAGCGCGCTCCGGTTGTAAGTATTATGGGTCACGTTGACCACGGTAAAACTACATTGTTAGACAGTATCAGAGCTTCAAAACACAAAATTGTTGCAACAGAAGTCGGTGGCATTACGCAGTCTATCGGTGCTTATACGGTTTATCTTGATAACAAAAACGAAAAGAAAATCGTTTTTGTAGATACACCGGGTCACGAAGCGTTTACGGAAATGCGTGCTCGCGGTGCAAAAGCTACCGATATTGCTATTCTTGTTGTTGCGGCTGATGATGGTATAATGCCTCAAACTATTGAAGCAATTAACCACGCAAAAGCGGCAGAAGTTCCGATTATTGTTGCTGTTAACAAATGTGACAAGCCGGGAGCAAACCCTGATAAAGTACTTCAACAGCTTACAGAACACGGGCTCGTTCCGGAAGCTTGGGGCGGAGAAACAATTACGGTTAATGTTTCAGCTCTTCAGGGTACAGGTATCGATGAACTTCTTGAATATATTCTGCTTGTTGCAGAAGTTCAGGATTTGAAAGCAAATCCTAAAGCAGAAGCTTCCGGAGTTGTAATTGAAGCAAACCTTGATAAAGGTAAAGGCCCTGTTGCTACGCTTCTTGTTCAAAACGGTACTTTAAGAGCAGGTAACTGTATTGTAGTCGGTACTGCTTGCGGGCGTGTGAGAGCCTTGCTTTCAGATTCAGGCGAGAGAATTCAAAAAGCTGAACCTTCAACTCCTGTTGAGATTTTAGGTTTGACAGAAGTTCCGAGCGCTGGTGATTTCTTTGAAGTTGTTAAGAACGAAAAAGAAATGAAATCTATCATTGAAAAACGTAAAGAAAAAGAACGTAACAGAAGACTTGATGCAATGCTTCCTGCTCACATGAGACGTGAAGCAGGTGACGCTGACGGTGATGTTCCGCAATTGAACTTGATTATTAAAGCTAACACTCACGGTTCTGCTGAAGCTGTATCACAGGCTATTGCACAGTTTGAGTCTAAAGAAATTGTTACTAAGATTATTCACGTTGGAGTTGGGGATATTTCAGAAGCTGATGTAATGCTTGCTTCTGCTTCTAACGCTTTAATCTTAGGATTTACTGTTAAGGAAGATTCTAACGCACTTGCAGCTGCAGAACGTGAAGGTGTAACAATTAAGAAATATGATATCATTTATCAAATCTTAGAAGATATTGAAAAGACTATGATTTCTCTTCTTTCACCAGAAGTTAAGGAAGTTACAACCGGTCAGGTTGAAATCAGACAAATCTTTACAATCGGTAAAACCCAGAAGATTGCGGGATGTTATGTTACAGAAGGTAAGATTAACAGAAACAATACTGCAACTATTTACCGTGAAGGCAAAGAAATCTTTAAAGGTGCTGTAGACCAGCTTAAGAGATTTAAAGATGATGTTAAAGAAGTTGCTCAAGGCTTTGAATGTGGACTTTCTTTTGTTAAGTTTAACGACATTCAGGAAGGTGATATTGTTAAATTTACTACAACTCAGGAAATTGAGCGTGAAGAACTTGTTTAACTTATGTTAAAAGATTTATGTTCTTTTGTTTATCATAATAAAAACCTTTTAATGCTGACGACTGTAGTTATTTATATTGCAGCACTGTATTCAGCGTTAAGTGAGCATACTTTAATGTTTGCGATTTTGATTACTGCATTGTTAATTTTTGCGGTAATCAAAGAGTATTTCAAACCGAAAATCATTTTGATTTGGGCTTTTGTATTTTATTTTGGCATTATTAATACTCAGATGAGGTTAAAAAATACCGATGAGCTTTTGAACTTAGCTCCGGTAAATTCTGTGATTTCCGGTCAGATATTAAGCATTCCGCAGAACAAAGGCGATGATAAAATCAGCTTCTTTTTTGATGTTAAAGAAATTGAATACGATGGAATGGTTAAAGATTTTGACGATGAAAAAGTTCTTGTGACATTAAATACCCGGGAAAAACTTAAGATTTACGATTATTACAAGATTAAAGGCCGGCTTTCTCCGCCTTTTAAAGCCGGTAATCCTTCGCAGTTTGATTATGGAAACTATTTGAGAAACTTTAATGTTTACGCTGTATTTTATGGCGCCCGAGATGTGCTGCCCATAAAGCTTGGAGTTTCTCTTACTAAAAAAGAAAAAGCTTTGCAGTGGATAAATGATTACCGTGAAAATATTATTAAGAAACATTCAAAATACTTAAAGAGTCCTAATTTAGAAGTTTTAGGCGGAATTGTATTTGGAGATGATGCTGTTTCTCCTCCTGAGAATATCAAAAAATCTTTTGTCAACTCAGGGCTTTTGCATATTCTGGCTGCTTCGGGGATGAATGTTGCGTTTATATTTTCGTTTTTTTATTTCTTTTTAAACCTGATACGCATTCCTTATAAAGTGAATATTTCTATTGGCATAGTAATGGTGCTTGTTTATTCATTGATGACAGGTTTGGGAGCTTCGGTAATCAGGGCAACTTTTATGCTTGTGTTTGTGCTTATCGGAAAACTGATTGACAGAGATGCGCATAGTATTTCACTTCTGGCGTTTGTTGCATTTTTGATGCTGATTTATAATCCGATGTATATAAATGATGTAGGGTTCCAGCTTTCTTTTATCGTGACTTTCGGGCTACTGGTAATGACTCCGTATCTTGTCAGAAGCAAAAACAGGTTTATCAACTGGGCAGTGGGAACTGTAAGTATTCCTGTGATTGCCCAGCTCTGGGTCATGCCTATCCAGATTTTTTATTTTAATAATATAAGCTTGTATTCTGTTTTTGCAAATATTATGAGCGTGCCGATTTTATCAGTCATAAGCTTTGGCGGGTTTGTAGGCTCTTTGATAGCTAATATTACTCCTGAATTTGTAATTAGAATATTTGATTTTGTTTTAAACCCGATGCTCTCTATTCTTGTGAATATTTCTGATTTCTGGGGTAAGCTTCCGCATGCTGCTCTTCAAACTACGCATCCGAATGTTTTTCAAATCCTTTTGTATTATGCTATTCTTCTTGGAATTACGGGGCTGTTTGATGAGAGAGTAAGGGGTAAATGTTGGCACTTATTCCGGTATGCTATACCTGTAATGATTTTGGTCTTGTTATTAACTCAGATTTCTTTTACGAACAAAAATCTTGAAATAACTGCTTTTGATGTGGGTAATGCAGATGCTTTTCTCATCAAAACTCCTGAGAATAAATATATAATGATTGATACAGCGAAAAACGGTTACAACGGAGGAAAGTCTCAGGCAAGGATGCTTATCCTTAAATACCTTATGGATAGGGGAATTAAGGAAGTTGATACAATAATTGTGACGCACTTTGATAACGACCATTGCGGCGGTGCGTACGATTTGATAAAAGATTTGAAAGTGAAAAATCTTTATCTTAACGATTTGGAGCATGATTCTAAATCTGCAAAATATATTTATAATATTGCACGTAAAAAAGGTGTGGAATTAATTAAGGCAGAAAATACCCAAAAAGTGCTGGAAGAAAACGGATTGAAGATTACAAATTACATTGCTCCAAAGACTGCTGGAGTTGGCGATAACGAAGCGTCAATTTTAACTTTTGTTGAGTACAAAGATTTCAGCATGCTATTTACAGGAGATTCCGGAGTTAAAACTTTCGAGAGCTTGAAAGAGTATTTGCCTCAGAATATCACTGTGCTTAAAGTCGGACATCATGGTGCGAATGGTGTTGTGGACAGAAACATGCAAAAATATCTAAATCCTGTGTATTCACTTATTTCAACAGGTCCGAATAAATTTGGACACCCGTCAATATATACTCTTGAAGTTTTGAAAGATACAAAAATTTTAAGAACAGATGCTAATAATTCCATCAGGTTTGTTGTAAATAATAAAGGGTACAAAACTCTTGCTTATGATTCTAAGAAGAAGAAATATTTACCGCTTTTACATTAATTCTTTCTCATGGTAAACTGATAATATGAGTGGGAATTATGTACCATTATACAGAAAATATCGTCCGCAGACGCTGGATAAACTTGTAGGGCAGGAGCATGTTAAAAAGACTTTAACAAGTGCAATTGAGCTTGGAAAAATTGCTCATGCGTTTCTGTTTACCGGTCCAAGAGGTACCGGTAAAACTTCTACGGCAAGAATTCTTGCTAAATCTTTGAACTGCAAAAACGGTCCGACGATTCATCCTTGCGGTGAATGCGAAAGCTGCAGAGATATTACAAATTCTATTCCAATTGATGTAATTGAAATAGACGCAGCAAGTAACAGAAAAGTCGAAGATACACAGAGTATTTTGGAAAAAATCCAGTATGTACCTGTTAATGGCAGATACAAGATTTATATTATCGACGAAGTCCACATGCTGACTAACCATGCATTCAATGCTCTTTTAAAGACGCTTGAGGAACCACCTGAAAATGTTATTTTTATTCTTGCAACAACAGAAGTCCATAAAGTTCTTGATACTATCAAGAGCAGATGCCAGAGGTTTGATTTTAGAAGAATTACTACAGATGATATTGTAAAACATTTGAGATATATTTCTGATGAAGAGAAAATAAATATTACTGATGATGCTTTGTTTACGATTGCTAAAAACTCTGCAGGCGGAATGAGAGACAGTATTTCGTTGCTTGACCAGCTTAGCCTTTTAGGGGTTTCTAAAGAAGTAACTTCTGAGGATGTTAACGCTATTTTAGGCAGAATTTCTTTTGACGTTTTGAATAAGCTGAGCGGAAAAATTATTGCGTCTTCTCCAAACGAAGCAATTGAAATTTTGAACGAGATTTATAACTCAGGTAACGAGCCTTTGCAGATTTTAACAAACTTATCCGAATATTTTAAAAACCTGCTGATTGTTAAAAATTGCCGTAAAGAGCTTTTATGCGAACTTACGGGACTTAACGAAGCTCAGATAGAAGAGCTTGTGAAACAAAAAGATTTACTTGAGACTCAGCAGATTGTATTTTTGCTTGAGCGGATTACTTATTATATAAAAGAAGTAAAACTCGCTTCAAACCAGCATTTGTGGCTTGAAATCGGGATGATAGATTTAGCAAATATGACTGAGAATACGACTCTTTTAGATTTACAAAACAGAGTTAAAGCTCTTGAAACATCCGGTGTTTCTATGCCGCGGAGAGTCGCGCCTCTGCCTGCTTCAAAAGTGGAGGTGAACGTGAACTCAAATGCATTTACCCCCCAAACTGTAACGAGACCGGCACCAGTAACGCCTCCGGCAGAGCCTGTTCGTAAACCTGTTGCGGAAGAAGCTATACAACCGGAAACTCAGGCTGTGACACTTGAACCACAGATATCTAAACCTGTAAGTTCAAATCAATCCGGATCTATTAACTCCTGGGAAGCGTTGCTTTCAAATGTGAAAAGCCCTGCTACAAAAGCGCTTTTACACCTTGCAACTCCTGTAAAAATTACACCGGAAGAGACCATTATTACGTTTAAAAACGATAAACTGGTTGCACAGATAAATGATACGAATAAGAAGCAAATGCTGATTGATGCAGCAAATGCCATGTTTAGCCAGACTGATTCCAAAGTTATTGTAAGACTTCCTCAGGGCGGTGATGATGCATTAATAGCTTCTGCTCCGGCAGTTGAAAAAAAAAAGGTAGTTGTTGAAACTCCTGTGGAAGTCAAGCCTGAACCTGTAATTTCCGAGCCTGTACAGCAGGAAGAAGTTAAACAGGATAAAGCCGTTGAAAGAGAAGAAAGCGATCAGGAAAAAATGGTTCTGGAGTTGTTTGACGGAAAGTATATTGAGTAACTATATTTCTGAAACTTTTCTTTTTACGTCAATAATCTTTTGTGTATCGTTGTATTTAATGCTTATTTCTTTATCTTCTGTTATGTATTTAATTTCCTGAATATCGGGATTTAGCTTGCAGTCGGTAACTTCAAAGCTTCCTTCAGTATTTTCTTTAGATTCCATAAATCTTTCGGGAGTTGAGGTCTGCGGATTTTTGAAAAGCGTTCTGAAATTTCTGCCCTTTTCAAAAATTTCTGTAATACTATTTACGCTTCCGTCTTCTTCTGTTTGAAATATTGTGTACTTGTCATTAAGAGAAGCGTCAAATACGATTATGTTTGTTTTGTAAGTGTTGTCTTCTTTTAGCTCTAAAGATATTTTTGAGATAATAGCGCCGGTTGCTCTATCTAATTCTTTAATTTTACCGGCATAAATATTATTTGCCGGATAATATTCACGAATGATATCGTTTTCGTATTCTCTTATAAGCTCTAAATCTCCCTGAGTGTTAAAAAATCTTTCCCCGTTTATTTCGTCAAGCTTGAAGCTATAAGGCAGCTTAATTTTGTCAGGTGATAGCATAAGCATTTCGTCTATTTTGCATGAAACTTCGACGATGTCTTTATCAAACTCAGGTTTTAATACAACCTGACTGTAGTTAGAAAGTGTTGTAAGACTTGATAAATTGACTCTGAGCCTTAGCGGGTTTGCAGGTTCACAGTTTTGTTCGAAATTTTTATTATTTGCAACACTGGTTTTAAATGTTACAGAATCAATCATTTAATATCCTTGAGTTTTTAAGCTTATAAGATATTAAAAACATTTTTCGTTAAAAAATTGCTTAAATTTTAATTTTTTCGATTGTTATTTAAATAATTCTTAACATTTGACGATAAAGAAATATTTTGAAGCATCATATTGTATTTTTTTAAATCACCAATGTTTGAAGCTTCTTCTAATAAATCACGCCTTGTTGCGAGCTGCATTTTTTCAGCTTCCGGAGATTTATTTTCTTTTTCATCGATTTTTCTAATTACTGCGTCTAAATCGGAAGAAGTTGAAATCCCGTATTTTGCAGCAAGCTGTTTTACCGGCATGCCGGCAGTAAGCCTGTATAGCCAGTTGATTGAGTACTTATCGTTTTCTGATAACGAAGCAACTCCGTACTGGTGCGGCGTGTACATTATATCTTCTTTGTAAGGGCTGTGCTGTAAACCTAATGCGTGCCCGATTTCGTGCAGGATTGTGTGATAGACTTCTATATCGCTGTCGTATTTCTGGTGAATGCGGCCGTCCGTAAGCCCTATTGAGACCTCTGCACCGTAGAGTCTGCCCTGCGGGTCCCATGTAAAATAACAGTGACCAAGAGCCTGACGATCAACACGCTTCCAATCAATGTTGATATTTGATTCCAGAAGTACACTTGTGAATTTAAACCTGAGCTTACCTCCTGTAGCAGCTGCCCAGACAGAGAAAGCATCCATAACCATTTTTCTGTATTTGGCGTCTTCTCCGGGTTTGGAATAAAATTTCATCGGCGCTATGTAGACGACCAGATTATTAATCGGCCATCTCATTATATTCCCGTTTTTAATACTTCCGTTAAGATAAGTTCTGCGCTGCATAACAATAATATAACATGGTTTTTGGGTAAATTTTTGTAACAATTTTTCAAAAAAGTGTTATAAATTATATCCATGTGGAATATATTAGATATAAGGATGTATTTTAATATGGATATGCGTAAGGAAAGTTTAATAAATCTCCAAAACCCTTGCTACGACATGGTTACGGCTGCTCGGGGGGGGGGTAGAACGCTCTAGTAGTCTGGCTTTTGCCAAGCGCCTGGTTGGTAGTTTCAATACCGGCCTAATTATATTTACCCCGGAGGTGCTATGCCTCTAACAATCAACACCAACCTCTCATCTTTGATAGTCCAATCAAACTTAAAACAATCCACCTCTGGTCTCAATCAGGCGATTGAACGGATGACCACGGGATTTAAAATAAACGGCGCGAAAGATAACGCTGCGAATTATTCAATCTCAACAAATATGTCAACGAAAATAAGCGCGTATCAGGTAGCAGAAGACAACGCAAGTACAGGCTTAGACCTACTTACAACAGCGAGCGACTCACTCTCTCTAATTTCTGACCACTTGAGCCGTATTAGAGATTTAACAACTCAGGCAAAGAACGGAACTTACGGCGAAGAGTCAATGAAAGCGATTAACTCGGAAATTAACGCCCGTATTGACGAAATCGAGCGTTTGTACTCAACGACCGAGTTTAACGGAATAAAACTTTTTGGCGGAGAGATGATAGAAGGAAGTGGTTCTTCCACTTCGTCAATGTCAGGTTTTTTAAAAGAAGTTACCAAACGTGACACAAGCGTAATGACAACATTAGCAAGTGTTGATGAAAATACAACAATATCAAGCGGAACATATTCGATTTCGACAGCAGAAGAGCTTGCCAAGCTTGCAACGATGACTAATAACGGCAAAGTATGGGGTGGTGAATTTGTGTTGGCAAATGACATCGACCTGAGTGCATATTCAACTGGTGAGGGCTGGACTCCGATAGGAGCAGGGAGTCGTGAGTTTAGTGGAAAATTTGACGGTAATGGTTATGTAATAAAAAATCTTTATTCTAATCATATTAATGGTACTATTAATACTGATAATGAACGTATAGGCTTATTCGGCTGGCTTGGTTCCAGATCAAGTGTTAAAAATGTCGGTTTAGAGAATGTCAATGTTACTGGAGTTTATTATGTTGGTGGCCTTGTAGGTTATCTTTCTGGAACTATAGCGAACTGTTATGCAACGGGTAAAGTTACGGGGGATAGCACAATAGGTGGGCTTGTAGGAATAAATTGGGGCGCAACTGTTACTGATAGTTATTCTAGTATCAATGTAACTGGTAAATCCAGAGTTGGTGGGCATGTAGGTTGTCTTGCGAATGGAGGAGTTATTAAAAATTGCTATGCATTGGGTTCTGTAATAGGTAATTCTGATGTTGGAGGACTTGTAGGAGAAAATTTTAATTCAAGCGGTACTATTACTAACAGCTACTATGATAAAGAAACAAGCGGTCTATCTAGTATCAGTATATTAGGTATTTCAAGCGCAGAAATCAGAGAAAAAATGCTAGCAGCGGGTTGGAAAGGCAGTAGCTCTGGCGCTTCCGGTTCGACCAGCAGCGGAACAGTACAAGATATTCTGTTCCAAATCGGCATCCATTCAAACGCAGATTCACAAATTGCGTTGAATACATCTTTTGCGCTCGCAAATCTTGATGAGCTTCGCAATATCGGCTTAGCTGACGGGAATTATCTTGAAACAATCGACAATATACTCGCTTCGATTTCTGCAAAACAAACGGAATACGGCGCATGCCAGAACCGTCTTGAGAGCGCTTTGGAAGAAATCAACACACATTATGAAAACCTTGTATCTTCTCGTTCGACTTTGAGAGACGCAGATGTTGCGCAGGAAAGTTCCGCGTATATTAGAAACCAGATTTTACAGCAGGCGAGCGCAACTTTGCTCGCGACAGCTAACCAGACTCCGGCGATTGCGCTTCAGCTACTATAGGTTTGTAGGTTCAAATCCAACCCCTACATTTACCCCTAGGCTTCGCGTTCATGGTGGTGTTCAAAATCGTATACGCCCGGGAATGCATCCACGCCGGTTGCTTTTCTGGTTACGTAGTACTGGATTTTCGGAATAATTGTAGAAAGGAATGCTGCTGCTACTCCAAATCCCACCATAAAGTTTATTCCATTGTACATAAGGTTTTTCTTCTGAACAGTATCTAAAAGTTTTTTGTCTACTTTTCCGTTCTTAGAAGCTTTGCAGATTGTATCAACATAGCTTTCCATCTCGCCTTTGAGTTTGTAGAGCGGTTTATTTGAAATAAATTTAAACTCTTCTTTGTTTGCTCCTCCGGTATGTTCGGTAAATACTTTATCAAGAAGCTTAGGGTTGTTAATTTCACATTTATTATAAGCATCAATAAGCTGCTGCTTAGTAAGTACAGCCTCTCCAAGTCTTTCCGGTTGGAGTTTTGACATTTCAACAGCTCTTTCAAGAACTTCTTTATTTGTTATAAAATTCTTTGCTTCACTAAGTTTGATAACTTCTAAAGGAGCTTTATTTGTGAGTTTTGCAAAGGCAGATTGTTCAGCGGTTTCAAATTTGATACCTGCAGGCAGGGTAACTTTTTCGCCTAAAACAGCTTTTCTGAACTTATCAACGCTCATTTCTTTATTGTTCAGAAATTCAGCAAGATGTTTGTCTAAAATCTCTGCTGTAGAAGGATTTAATCGTGTAGCTTTTCCGCTTTCTGCGAGGTTAAGCAGATTTCTTACGTGACCTTGAGCCCACATGTAGAAATAAATTGAGCCAATGTCACGAATTGCAACTTCTCTGCGCTCTTCTTTACTTCTTGCATTGTACATACGACCGCCTGCAATACCTGCGTCGCTTGAGAGAAGTTTTCCGGTATTTGTGTTTTCGATTGCGTTTGTAAACGTATTGATTGCGCTTATTGCTCCGCCTTTGAATGCAACCTGCCCTT
Source organism: uncultured bacterium (assembly GCA_948684385.1). Lineage (GTDB taxonomy): Bacteria > Cyanobacteriota > Vampirovibrionia > Gastranaerophilales > Gastranaerophilaceae > CAG-196. The sequence continues at coordinate 47,614 of CAPQCU010000002.1, read as the reverse complement.
TCTGTTCGTGCGGGTGTTTTCTTTCGTGTCTAAGCTTATTTGTCAGAGCCTGATTAACTTTCGGTACAACAAATCCGATGAATAAGTTTGTAATAATAACACTTGTAAGAACTTTAGCACCTTTAATAAGTGCAACCTGTTTTGGAGTAAATCCTTTAGGCGCAGCTTTTTTCATAAAGTTTTCGAAAGGAGTTCTCAAGATTTTATCTGTACCGACATCAAAATTAGCATTCGGTTTCTTTAAGATTTTTGCAATAACTTTATCGCCGAGCTTATTCATTGCTCCGACGCCGGTTAACCAGACTAAAGCTCCAAGAGATTCTTCAATAAAACGTTCTCTTGCTTCGTCCCATTTTCCGCGTTTATATGCCTGATAAGTTCTGCCTAAAGTAACAGTACCTTCAAGCGCAACAATAGGCGCTAAAGCGTCTGCTTTTGTCATTTTTGTTATAGCTGTTGAAAATCTACCTGATGTTACCGGATTCAAAATAAAACCTTTCCTATTTTCGGCTGATGTATCTAAAAAGCGTCAAGAAATTTTTTTGACAATTTTAACCTAAAATGTTACAAAAGTACATAAAAATCTTAACCAATACTTGTATTTAGATTTTGTTTTATTTATGATAGTTTTAAAAATGTAAGTTAGTCAAAATATAAGGAATAGCAAAAATGAATCCTATTATTAAGAATTTAGAATCTGAATACACAACAAGAGAATTACCGGAAATGAACCCGGGTGATACAGTTAGAGTATTCGTTAAAATCGTAGAAGGTAACAAAGAAAGAATACAGGCTTACGAAGGAACTATTATTGCAGAACACGGTTCTGGTATCAATAAAACTATCACTGTAAGAAAAGTATTCCAGGGTGTTGGTGTAGAACGTGTGTTCTTAGTATATTCTCCACGTATCGAAAAAATCACTGTTCAAAGACGCGGTGATGTTAAACGTGCTAAATTATACTATTTAAGAGAACGTTCTGGTAAAGCAACACGTATTAAAGAAAAAATCGAAAAAAGGGGGTAAATGGGGCTTACAGCCTTATTGTTGGATTACTCCACCTAGTGTAAAAGGGGGTAAATGAGACTTGTAGTCTTATTGTCGGATTACTCCGCCTGGTGTAAAAGGGGGTTAAATTGCACATTCATTGGTACCCGGGGCACATTGCAAAAGCAGAACGTCAGCTTAAGGAAAAACTTAATCTGGTTGATGTGATTATTGAGGTACGTGATGCAAGATTACCTTTAAGCAGTAGTTATGCAAACATAGAGAAGCTCTTGGGAAACAAACCAAGGCTTCTTTTGTTGAATAAAGCTGATTTAACAGATAGAAACGAGCTAAAAAAATGGGTCTCTTATCTTAAGGAGTCTACAGGATGTCCTGTTATAATAACAGAAGCAAAGGGTACAAAAGACTTAGCTCAGGTTGTTAAATCTGCAGTTGAGTTGAGTGAACCTAAAATTCAGGCTTTAATGGCAAAAGGACTCTTGAGACGTCCTGCACGTGCTATGGTTGTCGGGATGCCAAATGTCGGTAAATCCAGTGTAATTAATAAACTTACGAAATCTTCAAAAACCAAAATAGGTGCGAAAGCAGGAGTTACAAGGCAGCAGCAGTGGGTTAGGATTAATCCTAAGCTTGAACTTCTTGATACTCCGGGGATTATTCCGACACGTCAGGATGACCAGAAACAAGCGATTAAACTTGCGTTTGTAAGTTCTGTTTCTGAAAACGCGTATTCTCCTGAACCGGTTGCAAAAGAGCTTTTGAATATGCTCTCAGAAAATCCAAATGTAAAAGATTATTATAAAGTCGAAGAATTAACTCTTGAAAATATTGCCCTCTCCAGAAAATGGATAATTAAAGGCGATTCTCCGGATACCGAGCGAACGGCGATTTATGTTCTTAAAGATTTTAGAGAAGGCAGATTGGGATTGTTTATACTGGATGAGTTGCCGCAATGAAAAGATGTCGATGGGTAGATGAAAAATCTGAAATTTATGTGAAATATCATGATGAAGAATGGGGAGTTCCTAAATATGATGATAAAGAACTCTTTGAACTTCTTGTTTTAGAATCTTTTCAAGCCGGTTTATCGTGGATTACAGTTCTTAAAAAACGTGAAGCTTTTAGAGAGGCTTTTGATAATTTTGATGTTGAGAAAGTTGCATCTTATACTTTCGAAAAAGTTGAAGAACTTCTGAAAAATGAAGGTATTATCAGAAGCCGCGGTAAAATTCTTGCTGCAATCGGAAACGCTAAAGTTTTTATAGAAATACAAAAAGAATTTGGGAGTTTTTCAAAATATATCTGGGGGTTTACAGATAATAAGATTATAAAAAATACTGATGATACTTTCCCTACAAGTACTCCTTTATCAGATAAAATTTCAAAAGATTTAAAAAAACGCGGCATGAAATACGTTGGAACAGTCATTGTGTACTCGTACCTTCAGGCAATTGGTGTTGTTGATGACCATGAAAAAGGGTGTTTCAAATATTAATTTAAAATTAAAATAACAGCACCTATAATCATAATAATCGAGCCTATGATTTTATTTTTCAAATCTTTTTCATTAAATAGTTTTGCACCTAAAAATACACTTAGAAGGGTTGATAGCTGAAAAAGTGCTAATGCGTGTGAGACATTCATTCTCGAAAATACAAAATTTGTCGAATACTGCATAATTCCTACTGATATAATTAAAAGAATTTGAGATTTGTAATCTTTTATTATTGGTTTGTGTTTGGCAAAAATTACAAAAACAAGAGAAAAAATCATGCCGGATATTGCCCATAAAATAAAAGAATTGGTTATTCCTGTAAGTAAAATAAGCTTCTTTATATATATTGCTTCCAGTCCGGAACAAATAAGCGCTATAACACGGTAGATTACTGCTTTTTTGTTGCATTTACTTCTTCCATAAATAAAGTATGTACCGGCAATAATTAGAAGTATTGCAAAAATTGCACTCAAAGACGGTATTTCTTTTAAGAAAAATATCCCGAAAATTAATGCGACTACCGGCTTGTATGAATTAATTGGAGCGAGTGATGACAATTCGCCGATAGATAACGCTTTAATAATAAAATAATTTCCTGCTGCACCTAATATTCCCATGATTAGAACCAAAGGAAAAATTTCAGCGCAAAAATCTTTTATAAACCAAACTGATAATAAAGTTAATCCCAGATAAGTGTAAAAATTTACAACAGATGATTTTTCACCTTTGTTGGTAAGTATTTTCTGGAAAACATTCAGGTATGAGTTTGATAAAATTCTTATTAATATACCAGATGAAGTTAAGAACATGATTTTATTGTACTACTAACTTATCTTTTTGTACGTCATTTTTTATCATTTTATTTAAAATCTTTGGTACGCCAAATCCGATTAGAGTAGAAAGTGAAGCCATGTTTATCCAAAATAAAACAGTACCGATTTTTTTTGAACGTCCTTCTAAATCTTTAAGATGTTTATGGGGTGGAATTATTTTATTTATAAAAATTTTTTCACAAGATTTATTAATAATTTCAGTATTTAAGAATTTGTCAGAAAGCCTTGCGAGCATACTTCCTATAATAATGTCTCCACCGAAGAAAACACCTCCTCCTACTGCTGAACGTATAAGATTGTCTTTCATTTCGGTTTTGTTTCTGGAAGCTGATGCTATTCCATAGTATGCAGTTAGCATAGTTAAAAACATTGGCAGGCGCCGCATAAGTATACCGTTATCGTAATCACATAAGTGCGAATTTTTATTTATCCTGCCTAATAAACCTGTTTTTGAGTTTGACAAAACAGCTTTTCTTGTTAAAAGGGTAGAGCTTGCTAATAAACCAAGAAGTAGTGCAAAAGACGTTTTCATCCATTTTTCCCGTTTTTCAAAATGTTCCGCCCGCTTTTCAACTATGGATTTATCAGCCATTTCAAACTCTGCAGAAAATCCGTTTTGTCCGGTTTTCTTTTTTGTTATCCGATTATTATAGTAACCTATGCAGCCTAATGCTCCTGCAGTAAATAAATAATCAAATGCACGGACTGCTGTTTTCGAATTTATCAGACGTTTTCTTAAATATTAAACCTTGTAAAAAAATTTTTTGCCTGACTAAGGGGGTAAATATAAGAGGTAAATAAATCTGAACATTGCAAAAATTTGCATAAAAAAAACCACCCGGTGTGTGTGTTATGTCGAGTGGATTTTGTTTTCTGCATCCTAATGGTCTTTTTAGTGTTTATTATCTAGGAGTTTATATGATTTTGGGGTTTTTTAATTTTTGCTATTTAGTGTTTCGGCTACACTTAAAGTGTGTATTTATATTATTGCGCATAAAAAATATAAGTCAAGAGGGGGGTAAATATTTTTTTTAAATTTATTTACAAAACCTTGAAGTAAAAGAGTAGAACAGCTTTCGGTGCTTTACGAAACTTAATATTAAAAACAAAAATAAAGGGTATTAATAATTGTAATTAATACCCTTTATCTAAAATATTGATTTTGTTTTATTATTCTTCACTTAATGATTGATGTCCTGACTTATGTGATTTAAGAAGAACACCTCTTTTTGAAGATTGAATGAATTCAATCATTTTTTCGATGTATTCATTCATCGGAATTTCAGCTTTGATTTTTTCAATCGCCTGAGATGTATTGTATTCTTCAGAAATCAATAATTTAAAAGCTTCATTTGTAGCTGTTCTGACTTCCTGAGAAACTCCTCTGCGTTTCATGGCGATTACGTTAAGTCCGCGCGGAACAGGAGGTCTGCCTTCGCCTTTAGAGTAAGGAAGGATATCCTGACGTGAAGCAGAGAAGCCGCTAATAATTGCCATATCTCCAATTCTGATATTCTGGTGGAATACGCTCATTCCGCCTACAAATGCGCCGAAACCTACATGAACGTGACCGCCTAAAGTTACGAGGTTTGCTAAAATAACCTGATCTTCAAGTACGCAGTTGTGAGCGATATGAGAGCCAACCATTAACAAGCATTTGCTTCCGATTCTGGTTGTGAAGTCTCCGCAAGCAGCACCTCTGTGGATTGTTACGTTTTCTTTAATAATTGTTCCGTCTCCGATAACAACTTTTGTAGGTTCGCCTTTGTAGCCTAAATCCTGCGGTTCTGAGCCGATTGTTGAGAAAGGAGAAATTGTACAGTTTTCTCCGATTTCTGCAAATTCAATATAAGCATTTGCAATAACTCTTGTACCGCGTCCAAGCTTAACGCCTTCACCTATAACTACGTTTGGTCCGATTACAACGCCTTCTCCTATTTGGGCAGAAGGGTGAATTACTGCAGAAGGATGTATTGAACCTGTTTTTTCAAGAACTGTATTTGTCATTCTCTTTCTCCATACTATTTGTCTACAAATTTTAGTATAGTATAAAAATTTTGATATCGGCGAAATATTTATATAATCTTTATAAGGCGATGCTTGTGATTGCCAATCTTGTAGTTCTAATCTCAGTTCAATACATTTACCCCGGGGTAAATGCATTAGGCTCGTAGTTATACCTACCAGCTTGGAAGAATGTCTACGTGCGGGGGCAAATAAATCTAACTTGTAGTCTTAATCCCAGCTCAATACATTTACCCCTTTACCCCCTTGTTTCTTTGTGTGATAATATAGACGAAAAAGGAAGGAATATAATTATGTCAGAAGTAAGAGTAAGAATTGCGCCGTCTCCAAGCGGTAACTTACACGTTGGTACGGCAAGAACAGCTTTGTTTAATTATTTGTTCGCTAAAAAAAATAACGGCAAATTTATATTAAGAATTGAGGATACAGACGCAGAGAGAACAAGTCAGGAATATGTTGATAATATTTTTGACAGCCTTAAGGCTCTCGGCTTAAACTGGGATGAAGGCCCTGATGTTGGCGGAGATTTCGGCCCTTATACGCAGTCTGAAAGATTTGATATTTATCCAAAATACATTCAGGAACTTCTTGATAAAGGTTTTGCTTATGAATGCTTCTGCACTCCTGAAGAGCTTGAAGCTGAAAAAGAAGAAGCTACTAAAAATAAAAAGGCTTATGTTTATTCAAGAAAATGCGAAAACTTGACAGAAGATGAGAAAGCAAAATTAAGAGCAGAAGGCAGAAAACCTGCTATCAGATTTAATGTAGCAAAAGCTCAAAGAGCTTTCCACGATTCTTCAATTCTTGAGTTTGATGATTTGGTAAAAGGCAAACTTCATATGGATACTGATTTGATTGGTGATTTTGTAATCATGAAATCAAATGGTGCTCCTACTTACAACTATGCTGTTGTAATTGATGATGCATTAATGAAAATTTCTCATGTAATCAGAGGCGAAGACCATATTTCTAACACTTACAAACAGATTTTAATCTTTGAAGCTTTAGGTTTTGAAGTTCCTAGATTTGGCCACCTGGGTATGATTTTGGCTCCGGATAGAAGCAAACTCTCAAAAAGACATGGTGCAACAGCTGTTTCAGACTTTGTTGAACAGGGTTATTTAACAGAAGCGCTTGTTAACTTTGTTGCTTTGCTGGGCTGGGCTCCTTCTGACGGAGAAGAAATTAAACCGGTTGATAAGATTGCAGAAGATTTCAGAATTGGTGAAATTTCTTCTTCTAACTCAATTTTTGAGTACGATAAGTTAAAATGGATGAACAGCCACTATATCAAAATGCTTCCGCAGGAAGAACTTAGAACAAAACTTAAAAAGTATCTGACAAAATATGATTTGTCTGAACTTACGGAAGAACAGTTCAACAGAATGATAGAAATTACTTATGAGCCTTTGACTTTGTTATCTGACATTACTGATGCTGTTTCATATTTCTTTGGCGGCGACAAAGTTGAAGTAGATGAAAAAGCTCAGGCTGAGTTGGATACAGAACTTTCTCAGGATGTCTTGAAATCATTTATTGAACAGGCAGAAGGCTGGGATTGGAGTGAAGAAAATCTTCACGAAGTATTGGCAGAGTTCAGAGCTAAGTTCAAGGAAGAAAAAGGCTATAAACCTAAGTTCACGATGTGGGCAGTCAGAGCTGCGGTAACAGGCAGACTTTGCGGAGCTGATATGGTCGCAACGCTTGCGATTATCGGAAAAGAAAATTCGATTAAGCGGGCAAAGGCGGCACTTAAGACAGCAAATGTTTAAAAATAGTAAAGGATGTAATTTTAAATTACATCCTTTTGTTTTATAATACTTTTTATGAGGAGCTGTTACAAAAATATATTTCTGTTGTTTTTATTCATGCTTTTAACCGGCATGAATGCTTTTTCGTATGAACTTATTCTTCCTAAAGAAAAACGTTCGATTGTGAATTCAAACTATGCTTTATTTGTTGGAAATATGCGTAGCTCTGAGACAATTACTATTAACGGAGAACGAATTCTTCCGGCTTCAAATGGTGCTTTTACGCATTCAGTTAAATTAAAAGAAGGTGAAAACAGAGTTGTAATCCGCTCTAACTATAATACTCAGGTTTATAAATTTTGTAAAAAAACTCCGACAAAGTCTGAGGCTTCAGAAGTTAAAGAATTAGACAGACAGGTATTTCGTGTGAAAGATGATAATACTCCGCTCCGGAGTACGCCTGTTGATGCGGGCTTGAACAGAGTGGCGCATCTTTTTAAAGACACTACTGTTGTTGTGAATGGAGAGAAGGACGGATTTTACAGGGTTTTTCTATCAAAAGATAAAATTGCATGGATTGCTAAAAAAGATGTAGAGGCAGGATGTTCGGATACGCTGGCAGAGTTTATTAATATGGATAGCAAGAAGTTTAAGAATGCTGTTGTTCAGACAATTTCTTTTTCCGGAAATCTGCCTTATACGGTAGAAGATTGCGATAAAGAGATTTTATTTAAAGTTTATAATCCTGAATTTTCGGACTCTTCTGTTTACACAGTTAATATCCCGAAACCTGAAAAATATTTTTATAATGTTTATTTAGAAAACGGAACTTATACTTTTAAAGTTTCAGAAGTTCCGCATTCCATAAATGACTGTACTGTTGTAATTGATGCAGGTCATGGAGGTTCTGAAAAGGGTGCAGTTGGCTGCCTGGGTGATAAAGAAAAAGATATTAATTTAAAGATTGCACTTGAACTTCAAAAGCAGCTTAAGGCCGCAGGCGCAAATGTTGTGATGACGAGAGAATGCGACGGCAATATTTCGTTAAATGACAGAGTTAAGATTGCTAAATCCAATCAGGCGGAAATTTTTGTGAGTATTCATTTAAACTCAATCGGGGATACGCCTTTTAATCCTAATAAACACAAAGGTACAAGCGTGTATTATTTCAATCGTAACTCAAAACAGCTTGCGCAGATTTTAGAAAAAAGTGTTTCTAAAGGGGTAAATACAAGAAAAGATGGAGTAAGAACAGGAAGTTTTGCGGTTATCCGTCCGACAGAATATGTCGGAGTGCTTGTGGAAACTGCGTATATGATTAATCCGCACGATTCTGTTCTTTATAATTCTAAAGATTTTGCCGAAAATGCGGCAAAAGGGATTACAGAAGGATTATTGGAGTTTATTTCCAAATAAACCCTGTTGGTGGTAATATATTATTATGGCAAATTCGTTTGAAGAAGTTATTTCTCAGATTAAAGACCGGCTGGATATAGTAGACGTTGTTTCACAGTATGTCGTTTTGAAAAAAAGCGGCGCTAATTACTGGGGAATTTGCCCGTTTCATAACGACAAAAAACCTTCTATGTCTGTAAGCCCGTCAAGAGGGATTTTTAAATGTTTTTCCTGCGGAGCCGGCGGAGATGCGTTAAGCTTTCTGGTTAAGATTCAAAACAGAGAGTATAAAGATGTAATTCTGGAGCTTGCTGAAAAGTATGGAATTGAGCTTCCTACTAAATATCATGCGTCTGCGGATACCAAGAACCAGAAAAAAGATATGATAAAAGCATGCCGGAAAGCTGCAATGTTTTATCATAGCCAGCTTCGTTCTGCTGATGATGCGAATAAAGCGATGACTGCGCTTCGTAAACGCGATGTTACAGATGAAGTGATTGATAAGTTTACTTTAGGCTGGGCGCCGAATAAATACGATACTCTTTATAAAGAGCTTAAAAAAGAGTTTAAAGATGATATTTTAGAAAAAGCCGGATTGATTTTGAAATCCAATCAAGGCGGCTGGATTGACCGTTTCAGAAACAGAATAATTATTCCTATACAAAACGAAAACGGAGAGTACGTGGCTTTCGGAGCACGTGCGGTTGATGAAGGTCAGAACCCTAAGTATTTAAATTCTTCAGACTCTCTGATTTATAACAAAAGCAAATTACTTTTTGGACTTTGCACTGCGCAGGAGTCGATTAAGGCAAATGATGGCGTTGTTATAATGGAAGGATATTTTGATGTAATCTCCGCGCAGGCTCACGGAGTTGAAAACGCTGTTGCGTCCTGCGGAACGGCGTTGACAGCAGAACACGTTAAGCTTTTATCAAGATACACAAAATCAAGAAGGATATTTCTTTCTTTTGATACTGATAATGCAGGGGTAAATGCAACTAAGAAGGGAAGTGCTGTAATTAAAGAAACTCTTGCAACTTTAGGTGATGTAAAACAGTTTGACGAAAGCCATATTTCTACAGCTTCTGATAATAAATACGCATGTGAGATTAGAGTTGTTTCACCGCCTCAGGGAAAAGATCCGGATGAGTTTATCAGAACAATGGGCGGAGAAATGTTCAAAGAGTATATTAACAATGCGCCTTTGCTCATAGATTTTTTACTTAATAATATTTTGAAAGATAAGAACTCTGCAAAAACTCCTCAGGAAAAAGCTGAGCTTGTAGAGCGTTCGATTGAAATTTTGAAAGACGTCAATAACAAGATTATTCAATCAGAGTATGTTAAAATGGTGTCAGGAGTCTTAAACATAGATGAAAACGCTATGTTAAAGGAGCTTACAAAGAGAGAACGATTAGGTGATAATGAAGTAAAAATTTCTTACAAACAAAAAGTTGTAACAAATTCTTCACAATTTGAAGTTAAAGCGCAAAAAAATTTATTGAGCGTTTTTCTAGCAAGTGACAATACTTTAAGTTACCAAAAACTTAATGAATTGTTACCCGAAAATATCATTCAAGATGAAAAGTTAATAATTGTAAAAAATACAATTGACAAATTGGCGTGTACAATAAATAATGTTAAAGAATTGACGAAAAATTTGTATACAGAATTCATTGAGGATGATAATTTGACCCAGATATTAACCGATATAGTAGAACTTTCGGAAGCTTTTAACGGACTTGAACCGGACGAATTCGAAAGAGCTGTAAAGGAAAATGTTGTAAGACTCAAAAGATGTTATCAGGAAAAAGAAGCCGAAAAACTTCGTCAGCAATACCAGCAAGTAAACGATGACGAAATTGAAGCGCTTAAAATACAAATGCAGCTTAGAGATAAAATTAAATTAAGGACTGGAGATAAATAAATGACCCAAAAAAGAAATTCACATTCATCAGTAGTAAGCGTAGAAGACGAAAATCTTGATTTGTTAGATTTTGATGCTGAAAAAGATGATGATTCAGTTGATTATATTGAAACTGATTTAGGGACAGATAATATTGAAGATATTATTACTTCATCAAAATTAGGCGGCATAAAAAACGATGATTTCTATATGATGGATTCTTCCGAATCTTCCCGTGATACAGAAAATGATACTGAAATGCCTAAAGGTGTTGCTGTAGAAGATCCTGTAAGACTTTATTTAAGAGAAATCGGACGTATTAAATTGTTATCAACAAGTGAAGAAATTGAACTTGCAAGAAAAATAATTCAAGGCGGAACTCCTGGTGCGATTGCAAAACGTAAGCTTGTTCAAGCTAACTTAAGACTTGTTGTAAGTATTGCAAAAAAATATGTAGGTAGAGGCATGCTCTTCTTAGACCTAATTCAGGAAGGTAACTTAGGTTTAATCAGAGCAGCAGAAAAATTCGACCACGAAAGAGGATTTAAGTTCTCAACTTATGCAACCTGGTGGATTAGACAGGCGATTACAAGAGCTATTGCCGATCAGGCAAGAACAATTCGTATTCCTGTTCATATGGTTGAAACTATTAATAAATTGAAAAAAGTTACAAGACGTTTGGCTCAGGAACTTTCAAGAAAACCGACCGAAGAAGAATTGGCTTCAGAAATGGGAGTTTCAATTTCTAAGCTTAGAGAAATTGTTAAAATTGCACAGGAACCTCTCTCTTTAGAAACTCCAATCGGTAAAGAAGAAGACTCAAGATTGGGTGATTTTATTGAAGATAAAGAAGCTGATGCTCCGATTAAGACAGTAGCATCTGAGCTCTTGAGAGAAGATTTAGCAGAAGTACTTTGCACTTTATCTCCAAGAGAAAGAGATGTATTGAGATTACGTTTCGGTATGGATGACGGCAGACAAAGAACTTTGGAAGAAGTCGGTCAGCTCTTCGGTGTAACCAGAGAACGTATCAGACAAATCGAAGCAAAAGCTTTGAGAAAACTCAGACATCCAAATAGAAGCAAACGCTTAAGAGAATATGTAGAAAACTAAAAAAATTCCCGCTAATGCGGGAATTTTTTTGCTAATCTAATAATTCTGCGATTTTTTATAATGTTAGACTGTAATTATTCTACTCTTTGTTTTAACACCTTTTGTACGAATTTTATTCTTAACTTCATCCTCTCAAGCCGGAGAGGATAGAATTACTGCATTTTTATTGGTGTGAAAATGAGTATAATTCTTGGTGAGGTTCAATTCAATGTTTAAAAAAGTAAGCACCTACCCTTATAATAGAGTGAATAAACCGACTTCTCACCCTACCATCTACCAAAGGAGAGGGAGTTTAAAAATATATTGTGTTACATTTTTCTTTTAACAAAACATTACATAGTATTTGAATTTAAGCATGTTTAAAATATAATAATTTCAGTATATATACGAGGGAGTAAAAATATGCCGAATAACGAAAGTGTTGGAAAAAAGATTGTAGAAGCTTTGAAAAAGCAAGCAGAAAATATGGATGTAGAAACTGAAGATTTATTTGCATCTGCTCCTGCAAGTAATGATATTTTCGCTTCACAAGCTTCAGATGATATATTTGCAGAACCTGTAAAACAGGCTAAGAGTACAAACTTTTTTGATGATATAGAAGAAGAAAAAGACCCGTTTTTTGCAGAGCCAAAAGCTGCACCTGCGCCGCAGCCGGAAGCAATGGCTGAAACTTTTGAAATGCCGGCTAATATAACTGTTTTGAAAAAACTTATTTCGCAGCTTCCAAGCGGAGTTTCAAGACACACAGGTGCTCAAATTATTAAACAAACAATGGAAGCTCTCGGTATTTCTATGAAAAGCGTGCTTCAAGATGCACAGCAGGTTCAGGAAAATTTGAAAGTTTCTGCAAGAGAATGTCAGGCTTCTATTCAGGAATACAAAAAACAAATTATGACTCTTGAAAAACAATCACAAAGCTATCAGAAACAATATTCAGCTTTGAATGATTTAATAAGCTTATTTATCCAAACTACTAAGTAAAAAAAAGAGGTTTTTAAACCTCTTTTTTGTTATATTCCTTCGTCTTCTTCAGCTTTATCTTCTGTCTGTGTCGGAGTATCAATCGTTACGCCAAGTTGTTCAAGAGCAGTTTTTGCTTTAGGAGCTAGTGCTGTGTCCGAAAAATTTTCTAAAATAGCTTGATAGCATTCAATTGCTTCCGGTTTCATATCTCTAAGCTTATATACATTTCCCGCTTTAAAATAAAGCGGAGCAAGCTCGGTTGAAGGAGACATAAGCATTTGGTTATCAAGTTTTATTTTAATCCCGATTAAATTTTCGTTGTCCTGCGGTGATAAAAGAGCACGACCATAAATTTTTTGTGTTAACTTATCAATTGTATCAGACATTTCCGTTATTGCTTCTTTTGAAAGCTTGGAGGACTTCTTTGCAGCAGAAACATCAAGGCTTATTGCAGACAATAAAAGAAAGCCAACTAATATAGATAAAATAATTTTTTTCATATATCTATCCCTTCTTTTACATTATATTATAAACTTGATTTTTAGTCTCACTTAAATGTATGATTGTTTTATGGAAGAGATGATTTATCAAAAATTTATACTTGGAACCGGAAACAGATTAGATAATGCTTTAAAAAAAGGACTTGGCGGAGTTATATTTTTTACCAGAGACATACAGTCTCAGGAACAATTCAAATCCCTTATAACGGAGATTAAACAAAAATCTATTATTTCCCCCTTTTTGTCGATTGATCAAGAGGGTGGAAGGGTTGAAAGAACAGAAAAGATTCATCCAAGATACCTTTCGCCAAAGTATGCTTTTGAAAAAGGTGAAGAATTCTTGAAAGAGCAGACACAAAAAATTGCTCAGGAGTTAAAAGATTACGGCATTAACCTGAACTTTGCACCTTGCGCTGATGTAAATACAAATCCAGATAATCCTATTATTGGTGAACGTGCTTTTTCTGATAAGACAGATGAAGTTTCTAGCGCAGTTAAGCTGGTTGCAAAAACGTATAGAGAAGAGAGGATTATTCCTTGTCTGAAGCATTTCCCGGGTCACGGAGACGCTTCAAAAGACAGCCATTTGACTCTTCCTGTAATTGATTTATCGCTTTCTGAAATGGAAGAAGTTCATATTAAGCCATTTAAGGAAAACCTTGATACAGAGATGATTATGGTGGCGCACCTTCATTGTACTTGTTTTAACAAGGAGGCGATACCTTCGTCTTTAAGTAAAAATGCAATCGGGTATTTGAGAAATGTTTTAAATTATGACGGTGTAATAATAACAGATGATATGGTTATGAAAGGTGTTCAGGATTTTGGAAGTGTAGAAGCTTGTATAATGGCAATTCGTGCCGGAGTTGATATGTTTATTTATCGTGATGCGGATGAGCTTGCTATTAATACTATTGAAGGGGTTTTAAGAGAAGTTGAACGCGATAAAGAATTGCAAAGGCTTGTTTCAGAGTCTGATAATCGAATTCAGAGGTTAAAAAAAGAGCGGCTTGGTTATTAACCAAGCCGCTCTTTTTTTTTTATTATTATGTTAAGCTGTTGCTTCAGCTGCAGCTCTTTGGGCGTCAAAACATTCTTTACAAAGTACATCTCTGCCTTGTGTCGGGTTAAAAGGAACCTGCGTTTGTTTACCACATTTTGCACAAACTGCATCATGCATTTTCTTTTTACCTCTGTGTTGTTGTTTTTTTGCTTTTCTACAGTTAGCGCATCTTTTTGGCTTATTTGTTAAACCTTTTTCTGCGTAAAACTCTTGTTCGCCAGCAGTAAATACGAATTCGCTGCCGCAATCTTCACAAATAAGCGTTTCATCTTGGTACATTGTTTGTTCTCCTAAATAATTTGTAACCGTGACACATAAGAGCGTCATGAGTCATTCTATACTTTTTTTCAGCAAGCGTCAAGTGTAAGCAGCTTAAAAGATGTAGTTTTGTAACAAAAAGCACTTACCTACCCTTTTACCCCTATTTGCCTGTGGAGCCGAAACCGCCGCATCCGCGTTCAGTATCAGAAAGTTCTGTTACAACTTCGATTTTGGCTTGTTCGTATTTTGCAATAATCATTTGTGCGATACGTTCGTCAGGCTGGATGGTGTAAGCTTCGTTAGAGAGATTTACAACCGGAATGCATACTTCTCCGCGATAGTCTTCGTCAATGGTGCCAACGCAGTTAATTAAGCTTATTCCGTGTTTGATAGAAAGTCCTGAACGCGGTCTGATTTGAGCTTCGTAACCGTGTTCGAGCTCAATTTTCAATCCGGTAGGGATAAGCTTTCTTTCAAGCGGCTGCAATGTAATTTCTTCTTCTATAGCTGCGCATAAATCCATGCCTGCTGCACCTTCAGTTTTGTATTCAGGTACAAACCGGTTGTGCGGCATTCTAAAAATCTTTAATATCATACTATCCTCTCTTAAAAATATACTCAGGGTTTTTAAATCGTTTTAAATATATTTTAAACCCTAAGCTGTGATAATTGTTTTTCCGTCAACTACTTCTTTGGGGAAAATTGTAAATTCTTGTAAATTTTCAATACCCATCTTAACCGGTTTTTCCGGAGCTTCAACGGGGTTTGCTTTTTGTGCTTTTTCGACAGCTTCACCATTTCCGTTCATCATAGACATAAAACTATTTGAGTATCTGATGAACATGTTTTTTCTTGGCTGTGCATCATTAATTGAAACTGATGAGATATTCATACTTACCTGCTTTCTATGTTTTAATTGTGTTACAGAGAAGTTTGTATGTCAATAAAAAACTAAAATAAAGAAATAATTTGTAACAAAAAAATGTTTGTGGTAAGATGTACTTGCAACTGAATAAGTCGTAGTAGGACTCCGCCGTAGAAACAACTAAATGTTGTTTCGGAGGATGGAGCAGGTGAGTCCGAGCGAGAGCGAGGTGAACCGTATACAAGATATCCGATTCCGCAAAAGTGGATAGGATTTGAAAATTGAATATGTCGTAGTGGCGGAATCGGTATACGCGCACGTTTGAGGGGCGTGTGGAGAAATCCTTGAGGGTTCAAGTCCCTCCTACGACAATTAAAAAAGGGATAACATTTGTTATCCCTTTTTTAATGCATTTGAGAGGTGAGGGCTTTAATTTGCTTTTTGCGGGTTCAGCGCAAGCCACCCTATTAACTAATATGCAAACTTCTCTTTACATTGTAACAAATTTAGCAATTTTTTTTTTTACAGGGTTTATTGTAGTGGAATACTTGAGTTATATAAGGAAAGGATATATATGAAAGTAAAATCAATAAATAATAATTCTATGACATTTGGCTCCGTTACTCCAATTATTGCCACAACAAAAGGGAAAGCTCAATTAGAAAAAGCCTTAGCAAATCAAAAGGGAAGATATTTATTAGATGATTTGACAGATGTTTACGTTAAGCTCCCTAATACAGAAGGAATATTGAATAAAGCAAGTAAAGAAGGGAAAAAGATACTATTTCTGATAACAGGAAAAGAATATGATGCTTCAAGGTATATGCACCACGGGTGGGGTTCTTTTACAGCTCCAACTCGTCATATTGACAGAGTACCAAGAAAAATCACAGAAAATTCTAACTATGTTATTTCATTGTTAGTTAAACGTTCAAAAATTTAATAATAACTATCACATTCTAAACCAAGTAGCGTTCTTATATTGTAATAAACTTGTGTTGACTCTTTTATTATGCTAATAATTGAGTTGTAAAGTTCCAAAGTCGGGAGCTTTGCGATATTTTTTAACTAAGGATATGTGTTTTGCAAATAAAAATTTTTTCTAATCAAAATCAGCTCTCATTTAATGCCAGATGGGTAGTTAATAAAAAATATAAGTCAGCATGTGAAGGTGCATATCTTGCGTATGCTGAGTCTAAAATTAAACAAGGTGAGAGCTTGTTATCAACTTTTCCAAATCATAAATTAAAATTAGTAAATAACGGTATTAGAAATGTAACTACAAATAAATACCATAAGTTTCCTATTGTAGATGAAGAAAATACGCATTTTGAAAATTTAATGTACTTTTATAGTTTATTAGAAGAAAAAGGAAATAAATTTATTCAGGAATTGTTTGAGTAACTCGAATATAAAGTATTAGCAAAAATATTAAAAAAGATATAGTTGGTTAATGCTAACACTTCGTTACAAATCTATACTTAATTGAAATCCGGCTTTTTTTGTACTATGATAATTGTATAAGAGAGGTGGAAATGGATTTTTTTAGACAACATAAAAAAGCTATAGTGGGATTTATTTTTGTGGCTGTTGCTTTTTGGCTTCTTGGCGCGACAGCAATTGTTGCAATGTTAAGCATGGGGAAATAAGCGTGAAATCAAAAAAAATATTAAACATTTTAATATTTTTTAGCGTAATTTTCAGTACTTTTGCGTGCTGTTCCGGTTTTGCTGCAACTGATTTAGAAACTCAAAAAAAACAAACCCGCGCAAAAATTAACCACCTTAAGTGGCTTGAAAGTGTTGAAACTAATAAACTTTATAAAAATCAACAAAAACTGGAAAATGCTACAAATTCACTTCATCAGTCAAAATCACAAATTGTTACCGTTCAAAAAGAATTAAATGGTATGCAGGCACAGCTGGATAAAGCGGCAAGCGAGTATAATTCTTTAAATAGCGTCCTTGCTTCGCATGTAAGAACAGTGTTTAAATCTCAGCGCAAAGCTTTTTTTGAGCTTCTTATAACTTCTGAAGATATTAATATGCTTGTTGACAGAGTTTATTTCCAGAAAATAATCTTAAAAGAAGATTACGACAGAATGGCAGCTGCAAGGGCAAAAGCGCAGGAAATTGCTATGCTAAAATACAACATTGAATCTCGCAAACGCAATCTTGAGCGCTCTGTTGCTTCAATAAATTCCCAGCAGAATTATATCCAAAAAGCTATTGCGAAGAATGAAAACATGATCAAAAAGCTGCAGACAGACCGTGTAGCTTATCAGAAAGCAGAAAAAGAACTTGCGCAGCAGTCAGAAAAGATTGGTTCATATATCAACAGAACAACAAAAAGTTCTGATGTGCAAATTGCGTCACAATTTATGAAACCTATTCAGGGTAGAATTACTTCTCCTTTCGGCTGGAGAACGCACCCGATATTTAATAGCAAGTCTTTTCATTCCGGAGTTGATATCGGAGGACCTAATTTAGGAGCAATAAGAGCTTCGAACTCTGGTAAAGTTATTTACTCAGGCTGGTACGGCGGTTATGGAAAGGTCGTTATATTAGACCATGGAAAAGGAACCGGTAAGCCTATTACAACATTATACGCCCACATGAATTCTATCAAAGTTTCAAACGGGCAAATTGTACAAAAAGGAGATGTCCTCGGATACGAAGGTACGACAGGTTACAGCACAGGCCCTCACTGTCATTTTGAAGTCAGGGTGAACGGACAGCCAAATAATCCATTGAATTACATTTAGTAGGAAGTTGAAAAATTGAAAAAGAGAATAATATCGTTATTATCAATATCGTTGGTTACTGCAAATATTGCTTTTGCAGAGTATTCGCTTATAGACCCATCTGATTTTACCGGTGACGCATTTTTTACACCGCCTTCTATTCAGGAACAGAAACAGGCGCAGGCAAAAGCACCTTCCAGGAAAGCGAGTTTGCCGCCATTAAAAAAACTGCGTTTGAAAATTAAGAAAAAACTTAATGAAAAAAATGCAGGCAAGATGGAACTTGCACCGGTTGCACCTTCTGAAGATGTTTATGCTGCAGGAACTGAAACTTCAGAGTTCGCTTCTAAAGATTTGAAAGAAGAGTTTGATGAAACTATGATGCCGGACGGATTTGAAGCTGATGAAGAAGCAGCAGAAGAAAATGTCAAAGCAAAACATTTCTGGCAGAGAAAAGCTAAAAAAGAACAGGCAGCTGTTGAAAAAGATGAAACAGAAGATATTATTCTTGACTGCGAAAATGTTGATTATGATACTGATTCATACTGCGTAATTGCAACAGGTAATGCTATTGTAAATTTTGTCAAGCAGGAAACTATAGTCAAAGCTGAAAAAATTACTTATGACCGGATAAATAATACTATCAAGGCAGAAGGGAATGTAGAAATTCATAAAAACGGTCAGGTAATTAATGGTGAGTATATCTTTGTAGATATGAACGAAGAAAATGCTCTTATTGAAAAGCCTATAACCCGGACTGCTACAATAGAAATTAAATCTCAAAGAGGTTATGTATACGGAGATAAAATTGTTCAGGAGAATGGTTCTGTAACCGTAGATGAGTCTTTTCCTATTAATTTTCGCTCTTTAAATAACGGGCCTTGGATGTCAAGAATGCTTAAGCCTGAGAGCGAAGAGTTTATTGATGCCAAAAGTAAAGACAACAGCGTCATAAGATTAAAAACCCGCGATATTTTAATTTCTCAAAAGGGCGATTTAGAAGTTATTACGCTTAAAAAAGCTTCTGTATTCAAAGGTAAAAGAAAGATTTTGAAAGTCCCTTCTTTAAAAATCTATACGAATAAAAATTTCGACTTTGTAGATACAAACTCATGGGAACTCGGTTCATATAGAGGGCTGGGTATGTTTGTCGGCCCGGGCTTTGTATTTGAAGTTCCGGGAGGCTCTGTTTTAAAAGCGATACCGATGTTAAATTATCACAGCGGTTTTGGTATTGGTGCCATTGCCAGATATAGCAGTGCTTCAAACTGGACTCAGGCAGCTTACGGTACTGTTGATGACAGGTTTATGATTAGAGGTAAACAAAAATTAGATGATAATTTATACATCCAGTATGCGATGAATGATTATATGAGAGAATGGTTCCTTGGCAGACGCAGACCTAAATACGGGGCAAGCCTTGTTTATGATAAAGGTTATTCTCAGGAAGGATTTTTGCTGAAAGGCAGAACTTCATCTTTTGCTCACAGAGTTGACCTCGGTTATTATCATGATTACGACAGAGATAAACATTTTGACCAGCTCAAAGGTTCAGAAATGGGTACAACAAGAGCAAGATATATGGCTCAGGCAAACCAAACTTTGTTTACCAGACAAAGTATAGAAAAACAAAAAGCTATTTCCCTTGATTTAGTTGGTCAGGTTGCAGCTTCTTTATATGGTACCGGCGATACCCAGACAATCGGACGTATTGGTCCTGTTTTACACACACAATATAAGCGCTGGATGCAGGATATCGGATATTTTCAATCTGTTTATCAGGATAATTCTCCGCTGCAGGTTTTTGACGCATATCGCTATGGTAAGTCAAATGTTTATTTAAGAGAATACTTAAAACTAAACAAATATTTAACTCTTTCATGGTTCGGTTCGCTGAATATTTCAGGAGATTCTCCGGATAATAAGAATTTTCAGGAAAACTGTTTCTATATTACCTTTGGACCTGAAGATATAAAATTCAGCCTTGGTTATGATTTGGTGCGTGAAAATACTCACTTTATGGTTGAAGTTATGATGGATGCTAAAGGTTCTGAGATTGAATATGAAAAGCTTGAAATAAAACAGGATAAAAAAGCGAAGAAAAGAGAAGAAATTGCTGAAGAGAAAGAAGAAAGCGGTTTCGAGAAATCAACTCAGCCTGTATTACAGCGAGCAGTTGTAGAAGATGTGAAGACTTTAGAAGATGTTTTGTAGAAATAATTTAACAAAAAAAATAATACATTATGGAAAGCTTTGCGGTGAGAAAAATTTCACGCCGGGTTATTCCGGAAATATTTCTGCAAGATATCGAAAAGGGATGCTTATAACAGCTTCCGGCTCTTCAAACGGTTATTTAAAGACAAATGAAATTGTTTATACTGATTTTGAGGGAAAAACTCTGGATAAAGGCAGAAAGCCTTCAAGTGAAAAGCTTCTGCATGCAGGAATATATAAGCTGAGACCTGAAATTAATTACATAATCCATGTTCATGCGCCTTATTTAAGCAGTTTTGCTTCTGCCGGCAAAGATTTGATGGAGCCTATAATGGCAGAGAATGTTTTTTATTTTGGAGGTATTCCGCTTGCTGAGTATGCTCTCCCGTCTTCAATGAAACTTGTGGAAAATACTGTAAAGTATTTTGAGGAGTATGATGCAGTTTTGATGGAAAACCACGGGTTTGTGGTTGCTTCTAAAACAATGGAAGATGCTTATATGAAGCTTGAGCTTGCCGAGTCTTATGCTCAGGTTGTACTGAATACTCAGATTCTGGGCGGAGCGAAGGTTCTTTCAGAAGATGATGCGCAAGCAATTTTGGATTTAAGATAGCTAAAAAGGCGGCGGGTTGTTAACAACCCGCCGCCTTTTTTATTTACCCCTATTATAGAAGTTCTTTTAAATAGTTTGGAAGAGCAAATCTTGCGTTGTGGTAATCTTTGTTGTAAATTTTGCAAGTTTTTGTAATTGCTTCTCCTCTTCTTTCGTCCCAGTAAGAAAGCGGTTGAACTTCTTCAGAACAGAAAGCCCAGGCCCAGTATCCGCCCGGATAAGTCGGAATGTTTGAAGTGTAAGTTGAGCAAATCGGGAAAACTTTCTTTAGTAAGTTATACATTTTCTTGATTTCTTCTTTGTTTACAAACGGAGATTCAGATTGAGCAGCCATAATACCGCCTTTTTTCAATGAGCGTTTTACGTTAGTGTAAAATTCTTCCGTAAACAATCCTTCTCCCGGTCCCATAGGGTCAGTTGAATCGATTAAAACTATATCAAACATGTTTTCTTTATCTTTTATGTATTCGATTGCATCTTCAACAAGAATTTCGCATTTAGGATTATCCAGCTCGCAAGAAATAGTCGGAAGATATTTTTTACAAGCATCGATAACCATTCCGTCAATTTCGCAAAGAACTACTTTTTCAACCGTATCGTGCTTCAAGACTTCTCTGACAGTTCCGCCGTCACCGCCCCCTATTACAAGAACTGTTTTAGGTGCTTTATGGTGCATCATAGGAATGTGAGCAATCATTTCGTGATAATGGAACTCGTCTCCTTCTGTTGTCATCATTAAATCATCCAAAGTTAAAATCTTTCCTAAAGAAGAGTCTGTATCAATGATTTCAACTTTCTGAAAAGGAGATTGCTCAGAAAAAAGGACTTCTTTCTGTTTGATAGCAATTCCAAATCCTGATGGAGTTATTTCTTTGTAAAATTCTGTCATAATCTTATATTCCCTTCCATTACGTGTATGTGCAGATGGAAAACTTCCTGCCCTGCATCTTTTCCTGTATTAATAACTGTTCTATATGATTTCATTTCGCAAACTTTAGCAGCTTCTTTAACTGTCATCATAAGCTTGCCTAATAAAAATTCATCATCTAATTCTTTTAAAGAGTCAAAATGTTTTCTAGGAACTACAAGCAGGTGTTTATCTGCTTTAGGATTAATATCTTTGAATACAACAGCGTATTCGTTCTCGTATACAAATTCTGTTCCAAACTCTCCGTTTACAATTTTGCAAAAAATACAATCTGTCATTAAATGTTTTCTCCTACATTAAATATATTGTAACAGAAACTTTTAAAATAATGGACTGTATCTTAATGAAACTTATTGATTGTCTAAGTTGTGATACATTTTTTTTGTATTTTATCCTAATGATAAGTAATGATGAAAGGAGTGTACTATGTCAACGGTTGAGCCTATTAAAAACAAAGATGAAATCAAAAGAGTTGAAAAGATTCTTGCAAAACAAAGTCAGCGTAATTTAATACTTTTTACCCTCGGGATAAACAGCGGCTTGAGAATTTCAGACATTCTGGCTCTTAATGTTGGAGATGTAAAAAGAAAATCTTACATCAGATTAATAGAAAAAAAGACAGGGAAAACAAAGAAAATTCCTATTAATTCCAAATTAAAGCCAATGTTTGAACAGTTCACTAACAAAAGAGATTATGATGAACCGCTATTTGTTACGGCATTTCAAAATCGTATGAATAGAGTAGCTGCATATTCCATTATAAAAGATGCGTGTGTTTCTGCAGGAATAGAAGCTCATATTGGTACTCACACAATGCGAAAAACATTTGGTTACCACCATTATAAAAAGTTCAGGGATTTAGCTCTTTTGCAAAAAATTTTTAATCATTCAAATCCGCAGGTAACATTACGCTATATAGGAATAGAACAGGATCAAATAGAAAATAGCTATTCAAATTTTATTTTATAGCTTAACCGGATGTATATGAAAATTATTTAAATCAGATTCATACATAAGCCAGCAGTCAATACCCTGACTTTCTGCAATTTGCTTCATGCGAATAATATATTTTTCTTCTTTATCCGGCTGCTCAATAATAAGCACAATGCCTGGCTTTTTATTTGTCTTTATGCTGTAGTAAAGAGACTGACCAATACTTTCATAAATCTTGTAAGCAAAATCAAATTCAATAGCATGAGTACTTGTCAGGCAATCAACACGGGTTTTGTCTTCAAGCCTGTATTCTTGCGTACCGCACATAGCGCTGCACCATTTGTTCTGGTATTCAGCTTCTCTGTGTTTCTTACTCTCTGCATATACTAATGCAGGAGCAGAAAAAATCATAATTAAACTTAATAATACTTTATAAAACACTAATATTTTTTATAACATATCAAACTTATTTGTGTAAACTGGGGCAAATGGCTTATTTTTATCCGAATGCGGAATTTATATAATATAATAAAATGATAAATTATTTGTATAGTATTAATTAATTTTTTATAATAGTTTAAAAGAAGAAGTATGGAAGGTGAGAGCAAATGCAAGAAGTTTTTGTAATGTTGAATAATAACATTAAACGTATGGTGAATCAAGCAAATTTTTGGCGTGCACTTATAGTATTGGGTGAAATAATTATAATTTGGTTGATTATATATACACATATTGAAGATAGCGATGACAGGTATCATTTCTATATGAATACAAAAACCAGCATGGAGTCAATTCATAATGTGAAGATTGATAAATATGATGGAAATTTAGAACGACATTTGACAACAGAAGAACAATTGGCAAGAAAACATTATAGTAGATGGCATTTGAGAAAATTATTTAAATAAAAATTAGTTTATTTCTCCGAAAAGAAGCCAGTCTAAGTTGGTTTTTGAGAATTTAGATTTAATTTTTAAAATTTCTTCACCGGTAGGATATTTGTTCTTTCTGATGAAATCGTCAAGCCTGTTTTCAGAGATGTCAAGAAACTTTGCGAAATCGGAGCTGTCTAGCATTTTTGAAGCAACTTGGAGCATGAGAAGTCTTTTACCCCATTGGTCAAAATCAAACTGTACACCGATATTAACATCAGGTATTAATACCGGTTCTTTGTCGTTGTTAGATTTATACAAAGAAACTCCGAAGTGATTTTCAATTTTTTGAAGTTCAGAGACCGTAACTTCACTTCCGTTTTTAGCACGATTGCTTATATTTGCTTTCCCGCAATTAAGGATTTTAGCAAAATCGGTAAGAAAAATTCTTTGTTTGGTTAAGTTTTGTAAAGTGTCTTGTAATTCAATAAAATTCATTGTTTCGAGTATAAAAAAGTTTTTTAGAAAATAATAAAGTATATTAACGATTGACTATACAGTACACTTATGATATACTTTATTTTGTAATCAATATAGATCTGGAAGCACAACTTGAGCAGTTGTACATAGAAGTCACATAAGCAGCTAGTTAAAAAGCGCTGTGAGATTGGCTTTTGTACTGTCTGATTAAGTATACAAAAAATTATACAAAAAATTGTATGAAAAAGCAATTATACAATCGGATAAGACGTATTATTAAATACGTTTTTGAAGTAAGTTAGCGCAAGTAAAGAGCATAGCATTACACCCTTTCACAAATTGTTTTGTTCTTTATTTGCTGCGGCTTACTTTTAGTATTTACATTCTGAATAAGTTTTAGTAGAATAAAGAGAGAACAATTAAAGAGGGGTGTCCGAGCGGTTTAAGGTGCAATCTTGGAAAGGTTGTGTAGGAGCAATTCTACCGTGGGTTCGAATCCCATCCCCTCTGTATTGAAGTCCGGGCGCAGAATGCGTCCGGACTTCAATTTTATACAAACCCCGCGGACAAGCGCGATTGAGGCAGGCATTTTGTAAAGATAGACTAGAAAAGGAGACTGATTTCTCCCTTTTGAGAGGGAGTATTGCAAAAAGTCTCTGTTTGCTATGTGGGAGGTGGAAAAATTTTTTATTTAAAACAAATCTACAGCTTTTTGAACATTCAAAAAGCTGTAGATTTAATAAACAATAACCAAATATTTTACACGCTTCTCCCCGCTATCCTATACAGCTCCTTAACTGTCATATCAGGCGCTTGTTTGCCGTTCAAAATATCTTCAATTAGTGTTGGTGGAAGATAGCGCAAGCTCATCAGTCGATAGATATAGCTGCTCTTCTGCTCTTTAGCTAGTTTGCCTTCAAGCCAGAGTTTGTGATAATAAAATCCTTTTGCAATCGATTGAATCAGGGTCAAATTGTATTGGCTCTCGTTCTCAATTATCAATTTATTCCCGCGTTTTGGAACCGCTACTAATTGCACCTGCTTGGTTATAGTTATAAAGTCATCGTCTTCATAATCTATCATTACCCGCTCACCACATGCCAGAAGCTCCAATGCTTCCAGTAAGATATTTTTGTTTAGCACAATCTCGACCTGGTCTTTATACACGACTACCTTGTTTAAAATATATCTGACAATTTGGTAGTTCAGTTCCAATCCAACAACCGTATCCAGAATTTTCTTTTGCATAGCAATTGTTTTATTCGACAAGTATTGTTGAATTACAGATTTATTGTGGACAAATTCTGTAACAACTTTTCGCACAAGAGTTTCTATTTCGTGCTTTGGTAATTTACTAATTGAACCCACATCCTGTTCTCGGTTTTGTATAATCGCTTGTGAAATATAGTAGCAATAGCGTCTTTTGTAGCGGTTATTGCTATAACTCGGAGACATATAATTTCCTTTATCATCAAACAACTTCGATGCAAGCAGGGCATAAGAAGGATTATTTGTTTCGTACTTCCGCTCTACCGAATTTTCTTTGAGCATATTTTGAACTCTCTCAAATACATCCGCATCAACGATTCCTTCGTGCAAACCGTCATACACTTTATCATTGTGCATAATTTTTCCGATATAGGCTTTGTTTTTCAAAAGATGGTTCAAATGCCCTTTTCTAAAATTCTTTCCACTCTCTGTTTTGATACTGTTTTCGATTAAGTAATCATGCAATTTCTTTATTGAACCAAGTTCCAGATACTTATCAAAAATAAGTCTTACGAAGCCGGATTGCTCCGGATTCTCAACCAGAGTGCTGCCGACCTTTGTATAGCCAATCGGAGCTTTACCATGTACAAACAAACCTTTCTGTCTTGAGGCTTCAAACTTATCCCTAAGCCTCTCGCTCGTGATTTCCCGTTCAAATTGAGCAAAGGATAAAAGCATATTCAAGGTTAATCTTCCCATAGAAGTGGTTGTATTAAACTGCTGAGTGATTGATACAAACGAAGCCTGATGTGCATCAAATATCTCAATTATCTTTGCAAAATCCATCAATGAACGGGTTAAACGGTCAACTTTGTAAACGACTACAATATCGATTTTATTTTGCTTGATATCTTCCAATAACTCCTTAAATGCAGGTCGGTCCATTGTACCGCCGGAAAACCCGCCATCATTGTATTGTTTTGTAATTAATGTCCAGCCTTCGTGTTTTTGAGATTTGATATAGGCTTCGCAAGCTTCACGTTGGGCATCAAGAGAGTTGAATTCCAACTCTAAGCCTTCTTCTGAGGATTTTCTTGTATAAACTGCGCATCTGATTTGTTTCATTTATGTACTCCAAAAAATCTATTGCCGTTCCACTTTGTGCCGGTAATTTCAAAGGCAATCGCAGAAAGGCTTTTGTAAACCTTTCCATTATAGTTATACAAGCCGTTTTGTAAAATTACTTCATGCACTCGCCCCTGATATTCCCTAATAAACCGGCAGTTGTTTGAAGCTCCTTTTAAGTTGATATTGGATTCTTCAATTAAATTGTTTGATTCTAATTCTGCGATTAGCTTTTTAAGCTTAAACTTAGCTTCAGGGGATAAATCGCCGTATTTCTGGAGCCATTTTTCTAGTTTTTTATCAACAATTTTGTTCATCACTTACATTAATGACTCTTGTTGCAGTAAACATCAAGTCTTAAGACACAATTCGTATCAATCTTTGATTTCGACATAGTATCCGTCGACCTGATCTTTTCGGGTAATAAAAATCCGCTTTCCAACAATTGAAACCAGAGAATTTTCATTTTCTGGATCGAGATTCTCAACTTCTTTTAAAATAGTGATTAATTCTTTTAACGTAGTCATAGTTTTATCCTTTCAAGTTTTGTATTTACATACATCACTCGAAAGGTAAATTTTTCAACTCCTTGGAACACAATTGTTTACATATAAATAAATGCGTGATAAACTTTTTATATTAAAAGGAGTTTGAGTATGGAAAAATTGTGGGTTGTAAGAAGTAATGGCGGAGAGTTTATTGAAGAATTTTTATCTGATTCTATTGTAGCAATTAATATGGATGTAAAATGCAATCTTGCAAATAAGTCGTTATCCGAAATTAGAAATATTTTGTGCAAATTATTCCCAACTAAAGAAAAAAGTATTCCTAATTGGGCTGGCATACTCAACAACTTTGTAAACAACATAAAAATCGGGGATAGTGTAATTACTTATGATCCATCTTCAAGACTTTACTATATTGGCAATGTTAAAAGTGATTATTATTATACGGAAGAAAAGGGCGATTGCATACACGTCAGAAATGTTGAGTGGAACAAAAACGGGCTTTCAAGAGATTTATTAAAGAATGAGACAAAGAACTCTTTAGGGGCAACCTTGACGGTTTTTCAACTCAAAAAAGATCAGGAAAAAGAAATATTTGAACTATTAAATCCGGAAAAAGTAAATTCTGAAAAAACAATTGACATAAAAGAAGAAAATAATAAAAATGCCGAAATTCTGATTGAAAACGCTAAAGAAAGCCTTAAAGATGCTATTCAGAGTCTTGATGCGAATGACATGGAAGAACTTTTTAAAGAAATCTTAAATGCAATGGGATATATCGCACAACGCAGCAAAATAGGCTCTGACAGAAGCATTGATGTTTTTGCTTCTAAAGATGGTCTTGGCTTAGAAGAACCTCGAATTTATGTGGAAGTTAAATATAGAAAAGGAAAAATGGGCTCACAGGATTTAAGAACTTTTATTGGCGGACGCAAAGAAAGTGACAAGTGTTTATATATCAGTACTGGCGGATTTACTAAAGAAGCTCGCTATGAAGCTGAAAGAGCTAAAGTGCATCTAAAACTGATTGATATTGATGACTTGGCAGGAATAATAACCCGACATTATGACAGCTTTACTGCTGAAGGAAAAACGCTTTTACCACTTAAAAAAGTTTATTTGCCGATCGGTTAATCAAAATACCCCATCAAAATTTTATATATATTTTTTAAGTCATCGTCGTTGGCTTTGTTTAGTTGTGCATTAATTCTCTCAAGCAGAATTTCTCTATCTTGTAAGTGTTCTGTCCTAAATAACTTTGTATAATCAATATTCAAAGCCTCAGCAAATTTTTCAATCAAATCTGCTTTTGGAAAACTTCTGCCTGTCTCAATATGACTCATGTGCTTAGGATCAATACCAGCTAATTCAGCCAGCTGATATTGCGTAATTCCTCTTTTATTTCTCAATTCTTTTAATCTCAACCCGAAATCTTTTTTTAAGTCCATAAGCACCCCTTCATGAGAATATATGCACTCAATAAACTTATAAACCGTATTCAAGACATCCAAAAGATAAATTTATCTGTTTTTAATATTGTAATTCTATATTCAATATGGTAAAATCTTTTTAAAATATGTTCTAAATAAGGAGGGGCAAAAGATTAATGAAGAAGATTTTAATTTTAGTTTTGGCAAGTTTATTATATTCATCAAATATTTGTATGGCAGAAACAAATATGTATGACGTGTTTTCTGGTATTAGAAATTCTGTACAAGCAATATCTGACATTAATAAACTTAAAAATGAAATAACTAATAAACCAGTTGAAAATGTTACTAAACAGGTAGAAACAACTGTTCAAGACAATGCTTCAGCTATAGTTGAAAATAATGAAGCTCAGGAAGATGTTGAAGAACAAATTATGAATCAACCTGTAGAAGTAAGTTTTTATGCAGGATTAAAACCTGATAGTTCATTAGTCGAAGTTATTAATGCATTTAAAAAGAATGCAGGGGTGACAAAAATGGATTTAGGATACTATGAAAGAAGCGGTCCATATCTGCAAGTTATGACTTTTAAAAGTTGTAATAAAAACCTTAAAAATGTTCCTACAGATGCCACAAGTATTTTAAATATGATTGGGAATTTATTGTCTTCTTCCTTAAAAAATAGGGTTCAACTTCAAAATGGTACAGGAATTATGGTGAATGAAGAATTATACTTACAACTTGAAAAAGTTTATCTTGATGGAGTTCCTTTTAAAGTTGAAGTAAAGTTTGTTCCTTCAGCCGGTTATTATTTAACTCATACGGATAAAGTTTTAAAAGGTGCAAGCGGAAATGCTTTTCCTTATGTAATAGAAACAATAAAAATGTTTACAGATAAATATGATACTACTAGTAAAAATTTAGTTTATTCTAAAAGTGCAAATATTTATAATCAGTATAAACAAAAATATGGGGAAAATCATGGAGAGTTTTTAACTATACACAGTTCGGATACCGATATGGAAATAACCTATAAAAATTATGATTATATACGAGAACTCAATTATAAATATAGTGAATTTGCAACTAATCGTTCAATTCAACAAACAGAAAAATTTAATAGCATTAATGAGATATAAGGAACGATTATGACAAAGATTAGTATTATTATCCCCGTTTATAATGTAGAAAAATACCTGCGTGAATGTCTTAATAGCGTTGTTAACCAGACTTTTAAAGACATTGAAATTATCTGCGTTGATGACGGTTCAACTGACAAATCCTTAGAAATCTTACAAGAATACAAACGCAAAGATGACAGGTTTGTTATTCTTCAACAACGCCATGCCGGAGCAGGAGCGGCGAGAAACCACGGTTTAAAATTGGCTGAAGGTAAATATATTCAGTTTCTTGATTCTGATGATTATTTTGAGCCTACTTTATTAGAAGAACTCTATGCAAGAGCTGAAAAATTTGGCTCAGATTTAACCGTGTGTTCATCAAGAAAAGTGGATAATAAAGGAAATATTACAGAAAGCAGAAACCCTAATTCTCCGATTAATCTTGATAAAACACCTTTAGAAAAACCGTTTAGCAGACAGAATTTCAAGGATGACATATTCTGTCTGCTGACACCTATTCCCTGGAATAAGTTATACTTAAAAAGTTTGATTTTAGATAATGGTATTGAGTTTCCGCCAATTAATATTTGTGAAGATATTGCTTTTGTTCACGCTTGTGTTGCCTGTGCCAAAAAGATTGTGGTCTGTGATAACGAGCTAATCAACTACAGATATAACCGACCTGGAAGTATGGCAACATACAGAACTCATTTTACTATTGATGTTGTTAAATCTTGTATGAGCTTAAAAAAGTTTTTAGAGCAAAAAGGGTTATACCAAGAGCTTGAAGATGCTTTTATTAAGGCTTTTAAAAACCATATTCGTTGGGATGTAGCACAATGCAGTGATGAGGAGTATAAAGTTTTCTTAGAAGAGTTTAAAAAGCTTATGCCAGATGATTGGGAACTCTTTAAGCCTGCATTAAGAAAAGACTATATTACAGCAGATTATCTCAAAAAATTTATAGGGAATAAAAAAGTTATGCTATGGGGTGCAAGTTTCTTTATTCAGAAGGTTTTAGCAGAGGAAACAGAAAAGAATCCGAATATTTTAGGCATAATTGACAGAAATAACGCATCTTGGGGCAAAATGTGCGGGAATTACATGGTTTATCCGCCGGAAAGCTTGTACGACTTAAAGCCCGACGGAGTAATTATGACAATTTGGTCTAATTATGAGTTGATTTATCCGTCTTTAAAAGAAGAGTTTGCTCAAAAATATCCTGATATAGAGCTTTTACCGAATATTTTTGATGAGGAAATTTTATTTACATGAGTAATAACAAAAAAAGAATCTTAGTCATGTCACCAAATTTTTGTGGTGGAGGACTAGAAATTCGTATCAATACAATAATCGAAAGATTTTATAAAAATTTTTCTTATAGTTTATTAACCAAAACTCCAATAAATGAAATGCGGATAGCTCCTTCAAATTTTTTTAATAAAATTTATAACTGGGATAACCTTGACGATGCTATCAATAATGCTGATATTATTAGTATGCACCCATTTTTCGTTTTTAATGAATTAAAAAACTTACATTTGTTAGATAATAAAACACTCCTCTATACACTGCATGGCGAAGCATCTTTTCGTGATAACATAGCCCAATTTGGGGATAAGATTGATGTTTTTTATGCAGTATCAAAAAAATTAATAGAAATATTTAAACTACTTTATCCACAATATGCGGATAAAATTTATTTTTTTAAAAATTATTACTCAATACAAAATAAAAAATCAAGCATGAATTTTGATGCTAATAAAAAAATTTTATTTTGCATTACTAATCTGGAAAATCAAGAATATCTTAATATGATTATAAAACAAATTCCTTATGATTATCATATACATATTATTGGTAGTGAGCAATTTAATGAATTCGAACACCCAAATATAATTTATGATGGATTTGTTGATATAGACTCATATCTTTCAGCTAACAAATTTTCTGTTGCATTTGCAAGAGGCGGATATCTTGCAATGGATTTAATAGCAAATGGTATTCCACTTATTTTAATATATGAAAGAAATAGGAATTTTTATGCTGAAGTTTTAAATAAAACCAACTTTGAAAAGCTTTCAAACCAGAATTTTGTTACATTCCAAAAGGCAACATATGAAAATATTTCTAATATCTTTAAGCAAATTGAGCAAAATTATGACAATTATTATTTAAGTGATTTATTAAAATTATATAATGATAGCTCATTAATGTTTAATCCATATACACGCTTTAAAGGAGATACAAATGCAATATCTCAAAATTGATTTGGTTTATCTTTGGGTTAATAATAAAGATGAAAAATGGCAGGAAAAAAGACGTTATTGGGCTGATAAACTTAAAATATCATCTATTAGAGAAAATAATGATTGCAGATTCTTTGATAATGAAGAATTAAGATTCTCATTACGTTCTGCAGAAATGTATGCACCTTGGATAAATAAAATTTTTATCATAACAGATAATCAAATTCCGAAATGGCTTGATATAAAGCATCCTAAAATAAAAATAGTAGATCATAAAGAAATTCTACCGGAAGATTGCTTACCTTGTTTTAACAGCGAAGCAATTGAAACTTGCATAGCTAATATACCGGACTTGTCTGAATACTTTTTACTGGCAAATGATGATAAATTTTTTGCATCAAACGTAATTCCTGAAGATTTTTTTGATAAAAATAAGAATCCTATTGTAAAAATGCGACCTCTGAATTGGTCAACCAATGATATTAAAAATTGTTTATATAAGCAATCATATATTTTTACCGTTAATACATTTTCATCAAAGTTTGCAACACGGAAGGACTACTTAAAATTAGAACCAATACATTGTATTGAGGCATATAGAAAAAGTTATTTCCTTGAATGTAAAAAAATATTTGCTAAAGAATTTGCAGAAACATCACAAAAAAAATTCAGGATGTATGGATCTATACAACACCCTATTATCGATATGTATATGCTTGAATGTAAAAAATGCAATTTTTTTGAAGATGTATCCATACAAAAACAAGAACTTACTTCTCATGTAAGCAATTTATATCTGACATTAGGAAATAAAAATGTAATGCATAAAATTATTAAAGACAAAAAACCTAAGCTATTATGTATTAATGATAGTGAGTTAACATTAGATATACACAGAAAAAATTTACCTGAACTATTGCAAATACTCTATCCTGAAAAACAATCTTGGGAAACTAATGATATAATATCAAGAACTCAGGAACAGCCTGATCACAAAAATATATTTACCCCAAATCGCATCAAATTCTTAAAGCAAGATTAAAACATGCAACTACTTTTTTAAATAATTTAAATACTTGCAAATTTAATAAAGTTAGAATTTTAATGGATTGCTATGAAGAATCATACCAAAAAGAATGGATGAATTTAGCAAAAGAAATTAGTCCTTATTTTACTAAAATCTTATTTGCAAAAATTCTTTGTGTTAACTTAAAATACCTTATTAAATTATTTGCCAATTTATATGTTGTCAGGTTAAAGAAACAAAATATTGCTTTCTGGGGAAATAGTAATTTTTTAAAAATACTCTTCGAAACAACATTAAAATCTAACATAAAATATATTATTGATAATAATGAAAAAATATGGGGTACTAAAATAAATTCCTGTTTAATTGTAGCACCAGAAGAAATATCGAAAATTAAACCTGATAAAATCATTTGTACAATTAAAAATCAACATCAAAAAGTTTATCCACAAATACAAAAGTATTTACAAGAAAAACACCCCGAAATAGAACTTTCGCCTGATATATTTAACTAATTATGTCCAAATGATACAATAGCCCCGCAAACCCTTGATAACTTCTGCGTTCCAATCGATTAATGTTAGTAGAACAGAAAGGACGGCGATATGGAAATAGAAGTTTTAGAATCACACAATCAGGAACACGGATTCTGGGGTACAACCAGGTTGGATTATGAAGAAGAGGAAACTCAGAAGAGATGGAATCTTGCATTTGCAACGCTCTCGCTTTTATCCGGCAAAGAAGCAGAAGAAATCAGAGAATTTCTGGACAGTAGAATTGGCAGGCACATTGCGGACGATTGCTTTGACAAAGACGTTAAGCAGGTAATAATGAGAAATTACTACGTCTGGTACGAAGCACATTTATTTGGCGATAGCGGGAAATGTATTACAGCTAAAGACAAAAGTTCGTTTGGTGCCAAAGCAACTAACCAGATTACAGGCGAAGTCGATGTTCTGCTCTACACTTTCTAGAATCCGAACCGTATTTATCAAGACTATGCAATGTGCATTAATCGGGATGAAAAGATTTATTATATCGGGCTTAGATTTGTGAATATAAGTTTGAATTAGCTTAAAGTTTTATAATCCGCTAATTTAGGCTCATTTGATAAAAGAGATCTACCATGTCCCGTTGGGCGAACACCTCTTTGAGCGAGTTTGAGCCTGCTTTTCTCAAGTTTCTCTAATTCTTCTTGCACAAAACGTTCTTTTTGATTAGAAAGAACTCCCAACTTACAATCTTTTAATTCAACAGCTTGACCTATTTGCAGCAGATCTTTGCGGAATTCTATATTAAACTCATCAGAGATCGTCATAACCATAAAATCATCCAGATTATTTTCTATGTGACATTCTTTAGACTCATACTTATTGCAAAGCTCTCTCATACTAAGCCTATATTTATTAATTAATATCTCAAAATCCTGTGATTTAATATATTTCGTCAAATCCGCGATTGAAAGAGATTTTATATCTCTACTGTTGTTATTCCAAAGTTCAAATAATGTTAAAATCGTTTTTAGCACTAATAATTCATTAGCGGTATAGCATCCTTTGTCAGAAGATGGCGTAGAGACTTTTCCATACGCTTCGCATTTGAGCTTTGAAAGATTTTTACCTTTACTAACTGCTGCATATTCGCCACATTTACTGCAGTAATACCGTTTTTTACCTTTTATAATTCGACTGTCTACCATATCTTTTGCCTCATATTCCACTATTCGCAAAATAGTGGTTTTTATAGTTTAGCCTCAAACGCCCTGTTTGTCAATATTTTAGTTTTTCACATTTGCGTATATAAACTCTCCTTTAAATTTTGTTAGCCAGAAAGACTGGTTGTCTAAAGAAATTTAGGCGTACTAAATTAAAAGGAGACATATTATGTCAAAGTTAAAGCAAATTCCCGAGATGGGAACAAAAGAGCAAATGGCAGAAATTCTGCGTCACTTTGCTGAAAACGGAAGATCTAATTTCGAAATGATTAATCTTTCAGAGATTATTATTCCGAATAATCTAAGCAAAAAACACTCGAAAAAACAGTTAAGCAAACTTGTTCAGGCAATCAAAAAGGTCGGATATTCAAATCCGATTATCATTGACGAACGGAATTGCTTAATCTCCGGTTATCTGAGAATCCTTGCAGCTAAAGAGGTGGGAATGACTCGAATTCCGGTGATAATTCTCCGAAATATATCCGAAACCGAAGCCAATGCAATTAGATTACTTGATAACAGGCTGGCGGAAGATTCAGAATGGGATTATTCGGTTTTGAAGTCCGAAATTGACAAGCTTTTAGAACTTGATTATGAGCTTGAAGAAATCGGATTTGATGCAATTGATTACGACGAGATCTTGCATTTTGAGAACGATGAAAGTTCGACTCACGAAAAAGATGAAGAGGATGAAACCTGGTTAGATGCGAACATTCCGTCAATTGTTAAGCTCGGGGATTTATACCGACTTGGAGACCATTTTCTTTACTGTGGCGATTCTTTGTGTGAGAAATCATACGTAATCGTGATGCAAGGTGAAACAGCTCATATTGTTATTACAGATCCGCCGTATAATTGTAAGATTAAAGGCTTTGTTTGCAAAACTAATCACAAAGAATTTGCAATGGCTTCGGGTGAAATGAGCAACGAACAGTTCGCAGAATTTCTTAATACAGCCATGAAAAACCTTGAAAAATTCTCTGCCCCGGGATGTTTAGCCTATTATTTCATAGACTGGCGTGGAATTAATACACTACTTACTGAAGGTAAGAAAGTGTATCCGGAACTAATGAATATACTAGTTTGGAACAAAGGCGTAGGTGGTCAAGGTGGGCTTTACCGCTCTCAACATGAACTAATTCCGGTTTTTAAGAAAAAGGGCAAGCATCAGAATAACATTAAGCTCGGGAAATATGGGCGTTATCGAACAAATGTACTTGATTATCCGGGAATACGGGCAACGAATCCAAAGTCGCTGGAATTGCTTAAGCTCCACCCTTCGGGGAAGAGCGTGCCTTTAATATTAGATCTTTTACTTGACACATCGTCAAAAAATGACATTGTACTTGATTGTTTCGGCGGGAGTGGCTCAACTCTAATTGCAGCTGAAAGATGCAAGCGCAGAGCGCGAATTATAGAGTTAGACCCGCAATATTGCGATGTGATCATATGGCGTTGGCAAAAAGAAACCGGTAAAACCGCTAAATTAATCAAAAATTATACTGTAGAAAACAAGGGGGTAAATGTAGCCCCAACAGAAGTACAACTACCAGATTTAAATATTGAAGGAGATAATGATGGATCAGAAGATTAATGAAATAGTAGAAAAATATAACGAGGCTAAGGTGGGTTATAAAAACCCGCCTAAAGACACCAGGTTCAAGAAAGGGCAGTCAGGAAATCCGGCTGGTCGCAAGAAAAAGCTTATTCCTAAGTCTTTACACGAAGCAATAATGCTTGAGCTGGCTGATTCAGTAACAATAAAAGATAATGGCAAGACTATTAAAATGTCAAAATACGAGCTTCTTGGAAAAGCTATTGTTAACGATGCTATAAAAAATGAAAAAGGCTACTCCAGAAAGATCGTTGCCGAACAAATGTATAAAACAGATGTTCTGGAATATAAAGAAATGATAGTCAAGCGGGCGATACAAGAAGAACCCGCGATATCACCGGAACGGCAGGCTGAGCTTAAGAATTTCTTGTATGAGGAAATGGATAAGATGTATAGAGAGCTAATGAAACAGCAGGAATAAGGGAATCTGACGAAACAGGCGTTTAGGAACCCTGAACGCCTGTTTTTTGTAAATATTTTAGTTGACAATTAGATAAAAATAATATATTATCAGGTCATATTAGGTCTAATTAGGTATTATTATGCTAGAAAATCTTGATATTAAAATAAATAATCAAATGCTCAGTATCATCTCTGAAATAGACGAGTTTAAAGGTAGTTGGAAACTTTTAGGACAAATGGCTCCTGAAAAGTTGCAAGCACTAAAAAAAGTTGCAACAATTGAAAGTGTTGGTTCTTCAAATAGAATCGAAGGCAATAAGCTTAGTGATAAACAGGTTGAAGAACTGCTTTCAAAAATAAACAAACAATCTTTCAAAAACCGTGACGAGGAAGAAGTTGCAGGCTATGCAAAACTTGCTGATACAATTTTTGAGGATTGGGAAGTAATTCCATTATCGGAAAACTATGTTAAACAGCTGCATAAAATCTTACTGGAGTATTCTTCAAAAGATGAAAAGCATAAAGGAGAATATAAAAAGATTTCCAATGCAGTAGCTGCTTACGACAATGAAGGTAAAGAATTGGGGGTAGTTTTTGAAACTGCCACTCCTTTTGAAACACCTTTAAAGATGCAAGAACTTATTGACTGGACTAATAAAAATTTGGCTGATAGATTTTATCATCCCTTGATTGTTATTGGAGTTTTTGTAGTTAATTTTCTTGCAATTCACCCATTTCAAGACGGAAACGGTAGATTATCCCGTGCTTTAACCAATCTTTTATTATTAAAATCCGGATATTTATATATTCCATACAGTTCAACAGAATCAATCGTTGAAGATAATAAGGAAGCTTATTATAGAGCATTAAGACAAACTCAAACAACTCTAAGGACAGAACCAAACTACGAGCCATGGTTGATGTTTTTCTTAAAAACGTTGCAAAAACAGAAAATCAGACTGGAATACAAATTAGAACATGCTGAAACTAAACAATCATCTAATTTAGATTTACCAGAAGTTTCAGCAAAAATAATGGAAGTTTTTGAAACAAAAGACCGTGCAACAATTTCTGAGTTGGCAGAGTTAACAGGAACTAATATTAATACAATAAAAAAACACCTTGTAAATCTGGTTGAAAATAATTATTTGGTTAAACACGGTAAAACCCGCGGGGTGTGGTATACGAAATTAAATTACTAATTTTAAACAAATTCTTCTAATTATAAATATTTTCTAAATATTCTTCTCTTCTTTCACGCTTTATTTCTTCTTTTTTACGATTAATCAAATTATCTAAATAGCTTCTATGTTGTATAAACTTTGAACCTTTTAAATTAGCTTTAATATTTTCAAGTGATCGAATTCGCTGCTCAATTAAAGGAATTAAACTACCACTCCAAGA
This sequence comes from uncultured bacterium, assembly GCA_948684385.1. Taxonomy (GTDB): domain Bacteria; phylum Cyanobacteriota; class Vampirovibrionia; order Gastranaerophilales; family Gastranaerophilaceae; genus CAG-196. The sequence goes on along the minus strand of CAPQCU010000002.1, from coordinate 9,851 downwards.
ATAAGATGACTTTTCTATTGGAATTTTTTCAAAAACTTCTATACTATCATTATATTTAAACAATTCCTGAATATATTTATTTTTTAATTCATCAAATCGATAAACAATAATATAAAAAATAATATCAAGTTTTTTTACATCAAAGGCACTATTTTTAATAAAATTAGATATATATTTTTGTTGACGTTCGAAGATTAAAGTATCACTTTTGTTTTGTTTTGGAAATATTTTTTCAGAAATAAATTCCACGATAGGATATTCTTTTTTTAATATCATATTATCAATTGCGATATCTATTAACTCAGAATATTTTTCATGCTTCCAAATGTGTTCAAATACCCTATTATAACAAACATTTTTATGTATATCTTTTGCAATTTCACACGTAAATTTATTCCAAAAGTTTAAATCTCTATTAAGAATTTCAACAAATAAACATCCTGTATGCTCTCCATGTAATTCAAAATACATGAAATATAATTCTTCTAATATTTCTATGTTTTCACCAAACAATTCAACTAATTTTTTTGCATCTTCTTCAAACAAATAGTCTTTGATAAATGTTGAAATAATGATCTTATTGGGATTCGTTCTTTTACAAATTATTTGACTAATTATTTTAATAATATCTTTATTATATTTTAGATATTTTTCTAAAGAATATACAGAAATTATTCTTGGTTGTTCCTTCTCTAGAGTACTTGAAGTAAATTCAACTAACTGAGAAGATATTAATTTATTGATATAAGCTTCTGGGAATTCTTCATAAAAGGCTTTTAACCATAAATCCTTTTCATCTTTCCTGCATTTTTTTATAATAGCCGTAGTTTTTTTAACTCCTATCAAATTAAATAAATTACAAACTATATAATTAGGATGATATATCGTTTTTATTTGTTCTTTAAAATATAAATTAATAATATATGAATATAGTTCCGAAGAATTTTTAAATTGTTCAAAAACATCCATTAATCCACTATATATGGATTCTGGAGAACAAAATGTCAATGTTTCATATTTTTTATAAGCTTTAAAAAATTTATTTAGATCTTCTTTTTTATACTTTTTAATTTGTCGAAAAAGAGATGTTTTTCTTTTAGAATCATCTGTTCTCCAGTCACTATTACGCTTATGTCTTGTAGGTAAAATATTAATTAAAGACATAAATTCTTTATTTTCCTTATATCTTAATAAATCACTAGGGGGACTAATTGTAAGGTAATCGTAATTCCTAGCAAGATTATACAAAATAGCCGCTAAATTAAAAGGAATACTTTTTAGTTTTGATATAAAGTATTTAGAAAAGCATTCCATATCAAATTTAATAAATTTATTTCTGTGTTTATTATCAGGACCAAAAACATGATAATTAAATATACATTCTTCAACATAAGGTTTATAAACATGAACTTTATACAATTTATACAAAATTTCCCAAATAAATCTTCGCAACTTTAATGATCCGTCCGTAGGTATAATATTTATAGATTGTATAATAAGACTTCGGTTATCTAAACCATTTCTTGTAATTTGTTTTTCTATTTCCATTAAACTTTTGGATAACGAAAGTAATAATAATGTTTCTTTTATTTTTGAACCTTGTGCAGATAATTCCCATAATTTATCAACTAAAAGATATTCAATTTTATAATCATCACTATACGAATCTTCATCATAACTAAATGAGTCTGATAATGCTATATAAACATCGTGGATATATTCTGCATTTTTATCAAATAATTTGGTTAGAAGTTCAATTGCATCAGAACAATATTGTGTTCTTTTAAAATTAGATAATATTTCTACTTCAAACGCAGATATAACTTTATTATTTTCTCGGTCTCGAATATTATATTTTTCAATGTTATATGGCATAATTTCTACACTATTAATACGATTTTGTATAAACAATAAAGTTCTATCTAAATTTAACCTAAAAAAGTGTTTTACATAGTAATATTCGTCCTCTTGATTGCAATTGTCCCAGGCTTTATTTACTTCTTCTTCTATATAGTTCAAGTTTTCTTTACTGTAGAATATACGTAAAATCATATTTATAACATTAATTATTTGAGTAGAGTATTTTGGGAATGTTAAATTTAACAAATCTTCTATTGAAATATATTTTTGTTCAATAAGTACATAATACAAAATAAAATCTTTAAAATTTTGGTCATTTATTTTTAATATTTCATTTTCATATTTATCAATAATTTCCAGCAAATATAAATTGTCACAAATATCCATAAAAATATTTTCATCAATATTGAAATATTTCAGTAATATATGTGTAATTTCATTTAATTTATAATTTGTTGCTCCTAAAAATCCTATAATAAATAATATACAATATATATTTGTATCAGCATTAAAATCGTTTAATACATTAAGGTAATATGATTTAAACAATTGGTTTACGTCTGTAATTGCAATAAATCCATCACTTATAGATCTTTGTGCAGCCATAATTGCTAAACGAATATTGCCTTGTGCTATTTTACAGATTTGTTCGATATACCTAGGATTATTGATATTATAATTTTGTTGCAGAATTTGTTTTATTTCATTATTAGAAAACTTTTCTATCTTTAATGCTTGAGGTTTTGTGTACTTAAATAAGGTATCAATTATTTTTGCTTTCGCATAATCACGTACAGTTGCTACTAATTTTATATTAATATCATTTTTACGTGTATGAATAAAGCTTAAGATATATTCAATATCTCTTATCTCATTTATATCATCTAAGAATAAAATATAATTACCTGGAGTTTCAAAATGAATATTTAGATCTGCTTCAAGAGATACACCATTTGATTTTACGCAATATGTTTGAAACCCTTTAGTATCAAGCACTTTACAAGTTTCCAATACTAACTTAGTTTTTCCTACTCCTGGTACTCCAACTACAACTGTAGCCAAGTTCGTACATATAAACTCTTTCATTGTATTAACTTCTTGTTCTCTATATAAGAACTTTGTATCCAAAGGGGAAGATACCGACCTTTTATTGTAGAATGTAATAAATTCATCAACAGAAAAAATTTGATTACTTCCTATAGGCACATTTAAAATATCGTTAGAAATCGAAGGAAATTTTTCCAATAAATCATACGAAAGAGTTCCTAAATCAATTATTTCTAATGGAATTTCATCGGTTAAACGATTTAATGTTTCTCGTTGTTCTGGAGTTATATTGGTTGAAGTATATACACAGATAATCTTTTCAATTTGTTCTCTTTTTAAGTTTAATTTTTTTGAATAAAAACATGATTTTATATCATTTTCTAATTTTTTATAAGAATTATTTTTTACAGATCCATACATTATTAAAATATATTTACTTTCAGAAGTAATTACATAAGAATCAGGCGTACCTTTAGTAGATTTGTTTGTGCCATCTTCTGTTCCTAAAGAACAAATATTGGGGAAATTATACTTTTTATATAAATAAATATCACAAAGATTTTGAAATTCTCCACCGCTTAATTCTTTGATTTTTTGTTGTATAATATTTATTTTGCTCATAAAGGAATATTACCTTAAAATTAATATGTTAACATTACATGACCTTATATTAATTATAAATGTGTTTAAAAATTTTTCTTGATTGTTAATAAAATTTTACATCCATATCTTAATATGACATTATTCCTGTCTTATATGTTAAAATAAAATAAAAAAAGGAATACATAATGAGTAATAACCCAAATTTTCACAATAGAGGCGGACGTCCAGTTTTTAATCAGGTATATCAAGGTGATGAAAACTTATGTTTTGCACATGAAAAATCCAGAGCTTTATTAGGTTATTTTGCAACATCTCCTTATGCGGAAAAAGTGAGTATTGATGATTATGATAATGGCTGGGTTCTACTAAAATTTAATGATAAAAGAGTCGCAATTCAAGTTAGTAGTTCTTTGAAACGCATTGTTATAGGTGAAGCCAACAAACTTGGAGAAATAAAAGGTAGTTTTTATAACTATGAATTCTACTTGAGACATACTATTGATCATTTAATCATTGAATCAACAGAACTTATTACAAAAATGTTAGAACTTGAACCTTACAAATTATGGAGTAAATTCTAATCCGGTAAAATCTGAAGTCCACATTCACGTAGATACTTAAACAAATTATCATAAAACTCTGGCAGCCTTGTCTCGTCATTTTTATCACCTTCAGGAATAAATATAACCATTCCTTGACGTGCACGAGTCAGCAGAACTCTATAAGAATTTAAAAGATATTTTTTATCAGCATCATTATTAATATTTCGCCATTTATCACCACTAAATTTTAAATATTTCCAGCCCTTATCAAACCGTAAATTAGCATCCCAAGCAACAATCGTCCAATCAAGCTCAAGACCTTGAACATCAAATTCTGTTGCGCAATCTTCTAAAGCACAAGAAGAACGAACATCCGTTTTCTTGTTCAAGAACCAATTTGTACAATCTATTTCAGATTTAACAAATATACCTTCGGGTTTTAAACGAATTGCATTTGAATGTGCTAAAAGCCCAATTCTTTCACTACCTCTAGCCTTATTTCTAACCCAATTTTTTGCTTGCGCTAAATTTCGAGTTACAAAAATTGGATAATGTTCACATAAATCCTGAGAAACAATCCTTGCTTCATTAGGTTTACAGTCCATTACATTTTGTACAAAATCTGATAACAAAGCACTCTTGAAAGAACGCAAAGAAACGCTCAAATGTAAATCACTTTGAGTAAAAAGATTTAGACTTTCTGGCGGATTAGCATTATTCGAACAATACACATTCCAATCTGGATAATTTTCTTCTAAAGTTTTAAACCACTCATCTAAGCCAGCTTCACCGGTATTAATTTCCTGTCCTTCACCAATTAAGCATATAATAACACACCAATCTTGATGTCTATCCATAACGCTAATTAAAAATTCAGGTTCTGAATAATTGAAATCTTTAACCTTGCTCTTTTTATTCATAAACTTAGAAGCTTGTTCTCTACTCCAAGCCCTTTGCGCTTCATCGAAAATGACGACTTTTTCAATAGGTGCATTAGCATCCTCGAAATATTCGTCTCTAAAGTGATGAATATTTTGGATAAATGCATAAACCTGGGGCTCAGCCTTTTTCTTGGAAATGTTTTCTAATTTTGCTTTATTTCTTATCAAAGCCTCTCTTAAAACCTTAACCAAAGGCCCGTTGCCAGACAAAAAGCAGGCGTGTTCATCTTTCTCATAATTCATAGATTGAGTTGCAATATCTAACCCCGCCAAAGTTTTTCCAGCACCCGGAACACCAGTAATAAAACAAATTGATTTTTGTTTATTATTTTTACTATCTTTAATAATTTTTTCAACTGCATTCTTTGTTAATGTTAGATTTATTGCATCTGCGCCATGCCTTGTAATATCTTCAACAGAATGATTTGCATATAAAGCTTGTGCAGCTTCTACAATTGTTGGAGTAGGTTTGTATGAAGAGTTTAACCAACTATTTACATCAAAACTTTCCTTTCTATAATTAGCGTCTAAATCAGTTAGAACTTGTTTTAATGTAAATTCATTAGCTTTTATACAATTGGAAATAGCATCGTCTGCAAATAAAATTTGTGTATTAATTTCAGGCGCCATTGTTGAAATTAAAATCGGAATCATGTTTTTATTATGACTTCCTGAATGAAAATTCTTTAAATCAAGTGCATAATCGACAACTTGCTCTACTGCATAAGTTTCATAGCTTTTTGCGAATATTTTGAATTCTAATAGGTAAATAATTCCATTTAAGATTAATATATTATCGACTCTTTTCCCCATTCTAGGAATAGCAAATTCAAAAAACAAAGTCGCTTCCGGAAAATCAACAAGGGTTTCTTTCAAAATCCTAATTTGTTCCAACCACGCTCGTTTTTGTTCTAAATCATTCGAAAATGAATGATTCATTAACAATTGACCCAGAATTTCATTGTCTGAAGAATTTAAAAATTTTGAAACTTTTTCTGAATAATATGCGCGCATTTTTACTTTAAATCTTTTTAATTATTATTTAGCAAAAGAAAATATTTGTAAACCAAAATTCATCGTAAAGCATAATGTGTTGAACGACCTTTACCAATACGCTTTAAAATCTTTTTGTCGATTAAGTCATTGATATCAAGAGTCGCCGTATCTTGGGAACAATTGCACATCTTCGCCCATTTTGTCGTTGTAAGGTTACCTTCAAAATTATCAAGAAAGCGGTTCAAGACTTTAATCTGTCTTTCATTAAATGCAAGGTTTGAGTTCTTTTGCCAGAACTCTGCTTTTTTCAAGACCTGATTTGTAATCTCACCACTTGATTGAATGGCAACCAAAAGATTTTCTAAAAACCAAACAAGCCAATTTGTAACATCCATTGAACCTTTTTGAGTTTTTTCTAAAATTGTGTAATAATTCTTTCGATTTTTTTGAATTTGTGAGGACATTGAATAAAATCTAAACTTGGAATCATCGCTTCTTGCAAGCATCATATCTGTTAAAGCTCTTGCAATTCTTCCATTTCCATCATCAAAAGGGTGCAAAATAACAAACCAAAGGTGAACAATTCCGGCTTTAATTAGAAAATCTTCATTAGCATCAGAGTTAATATAGTCAATTAAATCCTGCATTTCAGTTTCAAGAAGCTCAGCTGGTGGAGCTTCATAATGAACTTTTTCTTTGCCTGCATATCCTGAAACAACTTGCATCGGACCGAGTTCATCTGTTCGATAACTGCCAACGTTAATTTTATACATACCGCTAAATCCAGTAGGAAATAATGCTGCGTGCCAGCCAATTATACGCTCTTTTGTCATATTTTGAGCATAATTTTGTGTCGCATCCAGCATCATCTCAACAACACCTTCAATATCTCTTGAAACAGGGGTTTCTCCACCTAAGTCAATGCCTAAACGCCTTGCAATGGAAGAGTGAACCAAATGTTTGTCTAATATTTGCCCTTCAATTTCTGATGATTTAATAATATTTTCGGTTAAAACCTGCAACAATGCGTTATTCTTAACATCAAAGCCCAAAGCATCCATTTTGCCAAGCAAATATCCTTGAGCTTTTTTGATTTCAAGCAACAAGTTTTGAATTTTATCTCCGCAGTATGTAAAGCTGTGCCAATCAGTGTTTTGATAGATATATTGCATTGTTTTCTCCGTAAATTATACGGATATTATATCAGTTTTCTCCGAAGTTGGCAAGTATTGAATACATGTTTATGATATAATTTCCTCAAAGAAAGAAGGTGTTTATATGAAAAAGATTTTATGCTCTTTAGCTTTAGGAATTGCAATATTGTTTGGTGTAACTTCAGTATTTGCAATTGATACACAATACTATGATATTAAATCTAATGGTACTCAAACCGTAAAACGTTGTCCTTGCAAAAAGCATTTTGAAAATCATTTAGGATTAACTAAGGAACAAATTAAACTTGTTGATGCAAACAGAGCTGCACAACAAAATGAGTTAAAATCAATAAACACCAAGATTAGAGAAAATTATAAACAAATTAAAGCAACTACTGACGAAAAAGAGATTGCTAAACTAAGGGCAGAGATTACCGATTTAAAAGCAAAATCTGCTGAAATAAAAGCTGAACACAACAAAAAGTTTGAATCTTATTTGACAGAAGAACAAATCAAGACCCTTCAATACATGAGAGAAATGAAAAAAGAAGGCAAATCTTGCTGTCCTTGCGGTAAAAATAGATACTATTAGAAATTAGTTAGAATTGTATCAACAAGATCAGTATGTTTATTATGCTTAAATCCATTCGGATAAGTCATATTAAGCTCAATGTTTAGCGCTTTTTGGTACTCTTCTTTTGAAAATCTTACAGGATTTTTGCAAATAGCATAAATATTAGACCGGGTTTCATTGCCAAGAGTTTCAATATCTTGAAAATAAGGCATTAGTTCTTGTTGCAATTGTTCTTTGGTCGTAAATCTTTGTTTTGTCCAAACACCATTTCTAAAAGTAACGCTAAATTTTTCATCATCTAAAAATTCTATATCACGTTTTCTGTTTGTAGCTTGTTTACTTTTCATTGTTGTAGTTGCTTTGCCTAAACTGCGAGTACCTAAAATCAAACTTCCATTGTCTTTTAACAATGAGTTACAAGCTAATAAAACACTGTGCTGCATTTCAAGGCTTGTTATAGAATTTAAAACACTATCCAGAATCACAATATCGTACAATCCATTTTTAGAAATATCTTTTTGTATATCTTCAATAAAAGAAATGATTTTATTAATATCAAATGAATTACTTTTTTCTTGCCTGTAAAAAGGTTCGTACATGAAAATTTTATAACCTTCTTTTCTTAATTTGTTTGGATAGGAACATTTACCTGCTCCGAAATCCAAAATTCTAGTTTTCTTATCTAAAATTGGCAGAATGTATTTTGTATATGTTGTTGATTTTAATTCTTTTTCCCCGCTTAGTCTATGCATTTGGCAGAAGGTTTGGTTATAATCTTTTATTTCCAAGTTGTTAAAGTAATATTTCCCATAATCTTCTTGTAAATAACTTTTTAGATTTTCAATTTCTTCATTTTTCATTTTATAAACTAAAAGAGGTTTTTCTAATAACTTGCAGGCGATTGCATACTCTGCATTTGTAATTACAGCACCCTTTTCATCACAAATTACACTACCCCAAGTTCCATATTTGATGATAAGCTTGCTGATTTCTTTTACGACAATAGGATTAGAATTTTTGCGTAAATTTATATAATGAAAATCAACAAAGCTATATCCATAAGGAAGTTCAGAAATTAAACTTAAACCGACTTTCGAACCATTAGTTTCTATAGAATTATGAAAAAGGTTAAACATAATTTCGTCAGATTTTGCAATATCTTGTAGTTTAATAACAGGAGCAAATTTTATCCCTAAATCTTTTAATGCTTTTGTTCTCTGATGTCCTGCTGTTAGAATATTATTATCACCATTTAATATTAAAGGTTTTATAATGCTAAACTTTTGAATGCTTTCTTTTAATTTCTGATAAGAGTTCTCATTGATAACTCTAGGATTATAATCTGCGACAGTTAAATTTTTAACCGGAAAATCTTTTATAAACTCCATTCCGGCACCATCCTAAGAATATAATTAACAAAACCTATTTCCACACCAAAAGTATTAACGTAATGTTTGTACAGAGTTTCCAACCTCGAAAACTCGTCATCAGAGATAATTACTTTTTGTTTTCCAAAACTAAGAATTTTTAGAGGTTTTGTTGTTGTGCATTTTTCTGCATAATCAGAAGGAATATCAATTTTTAAATCTTTTTCCATGCTATAAAGCTCCTACACTAAAATTACTGACCAAAGAGGGTAAATAAATTTTTATATCCCCATTTTAACAAAACAAATATTAGAGATTTGTAAGTTGGTTGTGGGTAAATCCACTATTTACATTATGACTCAGATTTGAAAAAAGTTCTGAAAAATTAATTATTTTTTAATATTTTGCTAATAATTTTTTCTATATTATCAATTGTTTTTCTATGTGAATTTACAGATATTACAGCAATTTTTCCGAATTTAGCTAATATTTGTAACTTATTAACCCCTAAATTCCCTGCTAAATTTTAGCAGGGAATTTGCTACAATACAGTAAAAATAACTGCTTTACCCCCAAATATTTACCCAAATCCCTGTAAAATTAAAAAAGCAGGGAATTTTGCGCTATCCTAATCAGAGACTTTTGCTCCATAGACTACGTTCTCTGTATTGAATTCCGGGCGCATCCTGCGCCCGGAATTCAATATTCTCGCTACGTCCTCAAGAAGCTAGCATACTGCTGCTGCATGTTAGCAATCAGAATATCCA
>CAPQCU010000001.1 GCA_948684385.1 uncultured bacterium | reverse complement strand
TAAAAGTCGGAATATCATCAGTTTCAGGCTCTGCTTCAAAATTTGTCTCCTGTGGAGCAGCAGAAGTATTCACTGCAAGCATACGCTCTACATCAACGTCATCTACAGACAAATCAACATACTTAACTACAATCGGCAGTCTTAAATCGTTTACAACATACCCTTTAAAATCGTAGCTTGAACGTTTAAATCTGCCGTTTGCAACAGCACCAAGTTTATCCCCTCTTGCTCCAAACTTAGCAGATTTAATAAACAGTCTCTGCGAAGGAACCCTAACTTCACTAAGTTCTAAAACTCCATCCATTTTAGGAAACTCGCCATTATTATCAATGCTTAAATTACCTGAAACAGTACCTTTTTTGAAAATCTTCTGGCAGCAAAGAAAGTTCAAGAACTCACTCGGAAGCGGGCGCGGAATATTCAAGCTCATATCCAGAAGCTTCATATTATCCGCCATGTCAAGGTTTCCCTTAATCGCAAGCACCGGCGTCATGTCTTTTTGAAGCTTATCAGTTATATAATAATCAATCGTATTGAGTTTCAAAATATTTTTAACTACACTCAAATCAACTTTGAATAAAGTTTTGTAATCCTTCAATACCATTGACTGATCACCCAGCATAAAACCTTCGTTTTCGTTCAAAAGAAAATACCAGACAACATCGCAAGACCCGTTTTTAGAAGTCAAAGTAAGCTGTGAACCGGCATCACCGACTAAACCAACCGGCGCACCTAAAAGTTTTGACACATAATTTTTAAAGAAATCATCGTTTACAAAAATATTTGAAACAATTTTTGTATCACAGGTTTTCCAGTAATCTTTTACATCGCCTTCAAACTTGAAACTATTGATTTTCTTATTGTTATAAAATCCGTTAAAATCCTTAAGCGTAATATCTTTGTTACCAATCTCAATCAAACCTTGAGAAATTTCAACCGGCATGTTCAACAAATCTTTGACTTCAAAAGTTGATTTGTTAACATTAACATCTCCCTTAATACTATCTTTTGCAAGGTGAACATTGAAATCAACACTACCCTTAACATTACATATAGGAGCAAGCAGAGCTTTTCCTTCCGGAAGCAAAATATTCGAAGCAACAATATCATAAATATCTCTTGCGCTGAAATTTTTAGAAGAAATATTCGCCTCTAAACCGGTTTTCCTTGAAGCAAACGCATCAATCACAACAGTTGATTTATCAATCTCAATCGGAAACGCGTCAACATGCAGTTCGTTATTTTCTGTATAAATTTTGTTCTTGTCATTTGCAGAAACCGCAATTTTATCACTACCCTTTGCAAGTTCAAAATCAAAATTGAAATGCAGATATTTTTTCGCCTGCGTTCTATCCATCATCAGATTTTCAGCATCAAACTTAACCCCGACATCTGCATTGTCATAAGTTACCAAACATTTTTTTACACCTAAAAGAGCAGAATAGATATCAATATTAAAATCAGTTTGCTGTGGCTCCTTAGCTTCCTGCTGCGGTAAAAGAGACATAAGTCCGGAAGCGTTTACATAAACATTATCTGCCAGGATTTTTTTAACAATTAAGCGTTTTGCAAAAATTTCTTTCAAAGAAAATTCCGTATCAATCCCCGAAAGATTAAGAAGTTCTTTGCCGTTCCTTTTTAAACTTAGCTCCTTAAGTTCAAAATCAACATCACATCCGGTTTTAAGCTTAACTCCGTCGATTTTTAAATCAGCATAATAAGCTTTTTGAACATATTCAGAAATTTTAGAATGAACTTTGGAGCTTGAAACAATCGCAGGCAAAGCCCACAAATAAGCAGCACTTAATGTTCCAGCCAAAATCCCTGCAGAACAAACTACTCCGACTAATATTTTACAACTCTTTCTCATACTCAAAATTATAGCACAAATCAGTTTGTATGAATAAGGGGCGGGGTTGTAAACAACCCCGCCCCTTACTTAATCTATGTATCAATATTTGTTGCGTAAACAGCGTTGGATTCAATAAAGTCACGTCTCGGCTCAACTTTATCACCCATCAAAATATCAAACAGCTGGTCGCACATCATCGCGTCTTCAATGTTAACTTTCAACAAAGTTCTTGTCTCAGGATCCATTGTTGTTTCCCAGAGCTGCTGAGGCATCATTTCACCAAGACCTTTGAAACGCTGTATAGCCAATCCTTTTTGACCTCTGTCATCAACTATCTTTTGGAGCTGTTCAAATGACGTAATTTCAGTCTCACCGTTTTCTGACTCAAGAATTAACTTATCTTCTTCTTCAATCAAGAAATCACGAATTTGTGGATAAGCATTCTTTAAACGTTTAAACTCGTTAGACTTAATGATATTTGCAGTAATAAACTCATGTTCGTTTTCAAACAAATCCAACTGTATTGAATACTTAGCATTTTCAGGATTGTATTTGAGGGAAACCGCATAATTCTTAGCTTCTGCAACATTGTAGTTTTCAGCGTGGTCTTTCAAATAATGAGCCAAATATTCAACAACCTCAGTCATTTTAGCCTGATCTTCAAAATCTTCAGGCTTAACATCTGAGCGGATTAAACCTCTCAAAACAACAGAAGGAATAATATTCAAAATCGGGTTATTGTAAGACTTGTAGAAAGAAGCCATGTTTGAAAGCAGCTCGACAAGCTCATCACCTGATTTAACCTTTGATTTTGTCTTATCAGAAAGACTCAAAGACTTAATACCGCGTTCTTTCAACATTTTATCAAGCGCATGTTCGTCATACAAATACTCGGAAGTCTTACCCTGAGTAACTTTGAACAACGGAGGCTGCGCGATATAAACATAACCGTTTTCAATAAGCGGTCTTGCATAACGGAAGAAGAACGTCAAAAGCAGAGTTCTAATGTGAGCACCATCTACATCAGCATCGGTCATGATAATGATTTTGTGGTAACGCAATTTTTCAAGATTGAATTCTTCTTCATTCTTACTAATCGTAATACCAAAAGCCTGAACCATTGACTGGATTTCGTTATTAGCATAAATCTTATCAAGTCTCGCTTTTTCTACGTTAAGAATTTTACCTCGAAGAGGCAAAATCGCCTGAAACATTCTGTTTCTGCCCTGTTTAGCAGAACCGCCTGCAGAATCACCCTCAACTATGTAAATTTCACATTTTTCAGGTTCTCTGTTAGAACAGTCAGCAAGCTTACCCGGAAGAGTTGAATTTTCAAGAACTGATTTACGTCTTGTTAACTCTCTCGCCTTACGTGCAGCTTCACGCGCTCTTTGAGCCTGCAAAGTTTTTTCAATAATCAGTCTTGCAAGTTTAGGGTTAAACTCTAACCATTCCTGCAATTTTTCCTTAACAACATCCTGAACAGCCGGCATAACTTCTGAATTACCAAGTTTTTCTTTTGTCTGACCTTCAAATTCAGGGTTTTCGATTTTTACAGAAACAATCGCTGTCAAACCTTCTCTAACATCATCGCCGGAAAGGTTTTGTTCAGAGTCTTTAAGAATTTTATTCGTTCTTGCATAATCATTCAAAACACGTGTAATTGCGTTACGGAAACCGGTTAAGTGAGTTCCGCCCTGATGTGTGTTGATGTTGTTTGCAAACGAAAGAATAGACTCATTATAAGAATCTGTGTACTGCATTGCAACTTCGACTTTAATTTTTTCAACAGTCTTATCCATATAAATAGGCTCATCAAACATAACTGTTCTATTCTGGTTAAGAAAAGCAACATAGCTTCCGATACCGCCTTCGTAATGGAAAGTCTGGTCATCTTTTCCATTTTTCATGTCATGAAGAATAATTTTCAAACCTTTGTTAAGAAACGCCATTTCTCTAAAACGTGTAGCAATAATATCTACATCGATTTCAGTAGTTTCTGTAAAGATTTCAGGGTCAAGCCAGAAAGTTGATTTTGTACCTGTTTTAGTAGTTGGAACAGTTTTTTCAACCGGCGCAGTAGGCTCGCCTCTAAGGTATTGCTGACGCCATACAAAACCGTTACGTGAAACTTCGACAACCATTTTTTCTGAAAGGGCGTTAACAACAGACGCACCAACGCCGTGGAGTCCGCCTGACACTTTGTATCCGCCATCACCGAACTTTCCGCCTGCGTGGAGGACTGTGTGAACAATTTCAAGAGCAGATTTACCGGAATCCGGCTTGATATCAACAGGAATACCACGCCCGTTATCTTCAACAGTTACACTGTTATCTTTATGAACAGTTACATGAATTTCTGTACAGTAACCTGCGAGCGATTCATCGATAGAGTTGTCAACAATTTCGTAAATACAATGGTGCAGACCTCTTTGCGAAGTTGAACCAATGTACATGCCGGGACGCATCCTGACTGCTTCCAAGCCTTCTAATACACGTATATTACTAGCGTCATACCCTTGTGCCATTTTTTATACCTTTCTTCCAAATTTATAGATGATACTCCAAACTTTTCGTTGAAGCCCTTTATACCTTTCTTACCAGATTATATTGTCATTCCACCGTATTTTGCATTTTGTTTTCCATATTAGTCTTATTTCTACCTGGCAAAATACTATACCATTATTCAGGCTTTAACCTTTCTTCCCAACTTGTAGGCTGTACCTTCCAACCCCTTCATTTACCCCTTTGCACCATTCTTACTAGTTTGTAGGTTGGCTTCCCAATTTCTTCGTTTACCCCTACTCTTAAATATTATAGCATAAAATCAAGAAAAATCGCGAAATATAAAATTTTATTAATTTTTTTCGTGAAATATTTTAATATATTTTTGTTTATTGTATATTAAAATTAATGAGGTGAATTATGAGTGCAGAAGATTTAAAAATTTTTGATAACATAATTGAGCTGGCTATTAAAAATTCCAACTTGATAGAAATTATGCATGGATATTGCAAAAACATATATCAAGAAGAGTTCAATCCGGAAGCTTTGTTTGAAATAATAAATATTATCAAAAATAATCAAAAAAGATTGATAGAAGAGATTGATAAAAGCGATTTTGAGCTTGCAAATTTATTATTAAAACACGGATTATTAGAATAACAGGTTGATTTTTTTATATTTAGCTGTTAGTATAAGTTTATGCCACGGGCCTGTGGCACTCTGCCGACGAGGAAGATTGAGTATCTTCCAAGGAGAGGCAGGTAGCGCAGCTAACGTAAGACACAGGCCAGGCACATGACAAGTAAATAATTAAGACGCCATAATTTAGGGCCTGTGGCGCAGCGGTAGCGCAGAGGACTCATAATCCTTTGGTCGTGGGTTCGAATCCCTCCGGGCCCAAAAAACGGAACACAAGAATATGTGTTCCGTTTTTTGTTGATTTATGCTATAAATAAATAAAAAATATTTGCCGCCGGGTAAGCATCTTGTACTTTAACAGGACATTTTATCTGAACACATAGAAGTATTATTCGGCATAGTTGGCTTGGTGTTTGAGTTTAGGCTGTCGGAAATAATCGTTTTATGCGTTACGCAAATTACTCAAAAGTCTCTTTTGAGTATCAAAATTGGGCTCAAATTTCCAATGTTTTGTTTTAAAAACCTAATTACAGTCCTGCATTTCCCCGATTTTACTAAATTGTACGGGTAAAATGATTATTTGACTTTTGAGGACTATGTGAGTAATTTCAAATTTATTTTGAGGTCGGTAATTTTTGCTCAAAGGTCGGAAATAGATTTTCTCAACACAAAACAACATAAAGCTCGGAAATGGTGTTCCATTGTGGCTTAAAACGAGTTAATGTGTGTGTACGATGAACGAACACTACATAGATAT
Source organism: uncultured bacterium (assembly GCA_948684385.1). Lineage (GTDB taxonomy): Bacteria > Cyanobacteriota > Vampirovibrionia > Gastranaerophilales > Gastranaerophilaceae > CAG-196. The sequence continues at coordinate 307,303 of CAPQCU010000001.1, read as the reverse complement.
TAAACGAATCGCAGAAGCAAAAGGGTTAAAAAGTACCCGTTCGATTAGGATTGCTATTCAAAAAGGAAAATACATAGCTCGGGAAGTTAAAGTTAATGGCGGAACTTCTTATGAGGTTTTGTATTCAAGTTTAGAATCTGAAATTCAAGAGAAACTTGAAAATGAAGGAATTAAATCAACAGCTTTAATTCCTGTAGAAAATAAAGTGAACTTTATTTCAGAGAACGCAAAATTAAACGCATTAGCAAGAGTCGATATTGTAACGGCATTATTTAATTTGCGAACGAAATATCAGACTAAAAGGCAACGATTTAAAGCAATTTATTGAAGAATGGAACGAATCAAATGAACCAACTTCTTACTCATCCGTTATAAAAATGCGAAGAAGATATTTCAGATATGGTTTAAACGGATTGCTATCAAGACACGGACAACATTTAAGAGGAAGTTCAGTCCAAGATGATTATTTTGAATATTTTAAAACCCTATATTTAGTTGAAGGGGCACCATCTCTAAGAACTTGTTGGGATTTGACTTTGGGCTATGCAATAAGAGAATTTAACGCAGATAGAGAAACTTTTCCAAGTTTTATGGCATTCAAACGCAGGCTTGATAAAGAGATTCCGAAACAGGGGATTTATTTGGCACGATATGGTCAATCTGCTTGGAATAGAAAGTATGGCGGGTATATAGATAGAGATTACTCAAATATAACCTGTAATGAAGTTTGGGTATCAGATCACGCACAGATTGATGTTGCTTGTTTTGACTCAGATGGAAAAGTCGTTTTCCCTTGGGTTACGGTTTGGCGAGATTACAAATCCGGTAAATGGCTCGGTTGGATTTTGCAAACAAAAAATCCAAATTCTGATTTTATTTTTCAGTCTTTTTATTATGCAGCACAAAAATTTGGTTTGCCAAAAGATGTGATTATTGACAACGGGAAAGATTACCGCTCAAAGGATTTTGCGGGCGGCAGGTCAAATTTTAAGATTGATATCAGCAAAGGTCAAACTTCTGCAATGCTAAAGGAATTGAATGTTAATGTACATTTTGCACTTCCATATAATGCTCAAACAAAACCTGTTGAAAGAGATTTTCTAAAGATTAAAGAATTGCTCTCAAAACATTGCGTAGGTTATCGCGGCGGAAATGTCGTTGAACGCCCTAAAAAACTGACAAAAGAAATTAAAGCAGGTAAAATTATGCAATTTGAAGATTTTAAGAAAATATTTGATGATTTTATCCTGAATGTTTTAAATAAAAAGCCTTCAAACGGTAAAAATCTAAACGGAATCTGTCCTGACGAATTATTTTACAATGAGTACGCAGAAAAAATTACACCGTCACGCGATGCTTTGAAACTATTTTGTATGAGGACTTCCCGTAATTTTACAATTGGGCGAAACGGTATTCAAGACAGGCAACTCGGTATTACTTACTGGGCAGACTGGATGATTACAAGAACAGGTTTGAAAGTATATCTTCGTCGGGAGGTTCAGGATTACAAAGAAGCGTGGGCTTTTAAGGCAGATAATGATGAGTTTGTCGGAACAGTCAAAGCTGTTAAAGCGGTTGCGGCGTTACACGCAGATAAAGTATCAAAAGAGGAATTTAAAGAAGCACTATCTATAAAAAAACGGAATCTGAAAATTACAAAGGCTTATATCAAACAATCTCGTGAAATTTCGCTTGAAGAACAATATGAAAATTATAAAGCTGCTTACGATTCTACTAATAAAAATTTCAAAAAGAGTATTAAAATTTCAAAAATTGCCAATACCAATATGGATAAAGCTATTCAGAAAAACAAAGAGATGGAAGCATTTGATAGACAGGATTTATCTGTATTTTTAGAAGATAAAAAGCCGGAAGAAAAATTGTATTTGTTTGAAACTGATAAAATTTTGGAAAAAGAGCGAATTGAAATGGAAGCAATGAGGACGAAGGCTTTATGAAGAAAAATAAATATTTTGATAAAGCAGAAAAAATGTACGTTGAACAGTTTATAACCGAAGTCGGAGTTGCAAAGCGTCTTGGAATAAGCGACAGGACTGTTCGTCGATGGAAAGCAGAAGGGAATTGGGGTGAAAAGCGAAAAGAATACTTGAATAAACAAACATTGACTAATTACGATATGTACCAATTAGTTCGCCAAATGCTTGATGACTTTAATGAAGATTTGGTAAATAACCAGCAAATCGATGTTTCAAGACTGAATAAATTTCTAAACATAACTGAAGAAATGGTTAAACCAAAAACTAAAAAACTAACTTTAGAAGAATTACTCAATATTGCTATCAAAAAACAAGATACCGAAGAAGATTTGTTCAATGATGACGAAGAATGGAATTTTGATTTTTGATCCTAGCCGTTTATTGCTTTAAAATTGCCATTTGAATACTAATTATACATTTGCACAAATTAAATTCAATAGAACAGCTTTTGAACACTTTTTGAACAGGGTTTAGTTATTGTTTAAACTAAAGAATCTTTATTCCCTTCTGCTTGAATAAAAAACGCATTCAAAAAATCTGCTTCTGCTCTTAAATTTTTAATAATTGGCGTTAAATTGTATAACTCTTCAATTTCTTGTTGAGTTTGGCAAAAATAATCAGTAACAACCGATATGTTATAAACCGCTTCGGTCTTCTTGCTTAATAACTTAAATTCTTTGTCCGTAATATTAAAACCACTAACTTCTTTCATAACCAATCCTCCTTTTTGACACTCAACACATTACTGATAAATATAGAGGAATGCTAGTGAAAACACGAAAGAAGTTACATTTGGACATAATAGAGTTATTAGTTTTTATTCTGATAATAATTCGGCAATGAATCAATTTTTGTGTGATAATCAAGATAATTACATATCATAAGTGCTGTAAGAGTGGTATCATAGGTTATATCATACCAATTTTCAAGAGTTTTATCATCCATTTCAATTATATTGTTATTTGGATTTTCTCCCAAATTATTATGTCTGATATGCAAATTGTTATATAAATTTTTCAAATCTCTTACTAATGGATTATACGTAGTCCCTTTTAACTTTGATTCAATTCCTTCAACTTTTAAAGATAATGTTTGTAAAATATTTCTTTTGGCAACGAGATTACCTTTTAGATCAAATCTTCGATATTCAATAATGGTATCAGAAAGTTCTGGATATATTTCACTAATAGCACTTGAACTAATATCCTTTTCTATAATATAAAAATAATTATTTTTTTCTACTATTCTATAATTAAGTTTTTCTAGTACTATTTGGATATTATTTAATAACTTATTTACACTGCTTTTATTATATCGATCTGTAGGTAAAAGTTTTCTATTTAATAGTGAAATCATGTTAAGTATAAACTCGTAATATAATAAAAGTCTTTCTTTGTTATTTTTATTTAAATCTTTTTCTGTAATTTTTAAACTACTTCGCATATCTCTAACTGAAATATATGTTCCTGCATATTCATATTTAATAAAAAGAAAATCATTAATATATTTTTCAATAGTCATCATATTAGTAGCAGGCAAACCAAAATTTTCTACATAGAAATGTTCTACAATTGGTGCTTTAGAAAAAATAAGTTCAATTCTTATCATTTCATCTGAGTAATTTATATTTGTGTTATTTATTTTATCAATGATTGATTCTCTCATTATAATAAATTCTTTAATACTCCATCTTCTAAATCCCGAATATTATAAACAGTATCTAAAACATCAAAAGTTTCTTCAAGATTGTTTCTTGCACTATTCCAACCGCAGCCGTCAGTAAACCAAATAAAAGTTACACCATCTATTGTTGCAACCTCTTGTGCTAAAGTTTTATAACTTCTAGCCGTCTCATTGAGTTTTGAACCGCCACTTGAATAGAAATTTGTTTCAATTACATAAATTTGATTGGCTGTTTTAATCACAAAATCAAAACGTTTTTCCATTTTGCCTTGATTTGAAATTGCAGAAAGAGTAACACCCCATTTTTCTTCAATTTCGTGAATATACATTTCTTTGAAATAGTTTTCACTCTTTATAAATCCTGCCTTTTGAATATAATCTTCTACAAGATTTTCCATCAAATGACCGCCGCGATTTTTACGACCATTGCTGTCTAATCCTGTTTCTACGCCGGTTGCATAGTCAACTAAATTGCTTACAATGTGGTTTTCAAGCAAATCAAACAACTTAGTTTTTCTCATAAATATTTTATAATCATCTATACTGTAGTTTTGTTTCTTGAAAGAAAAATTGTATTCGCCATTAGCATCTGTAACTGAAATTTCGTTAGAACGAACAGCTAAAAGCAATGGAATACATTTTAGAGTTTCAGGATATTTAGTGATAATATCTTCAAAGTCTTTTTCAATGCTTTTTGAACCAACTAGTGAATTTAAAATATTGAGCTCAACTTTTATATCATCAACATTTTTGTTTACCTTATTAAAATCTACATAGTAGCAATAATCTGCAATACAAGGTCTAAATGTAGATAGCCACTCTTTAAAATCTCTTGACATAAATATTTGGTACTCCTTTACGATATAATTTTTTTGAAATCGGTGTAAACATATTGTTGGAATTGTTCTTTAATATATTCTTCTTTTTTACCGGTCTTTTTGTTTATTCTATATCCATTGAACCATACGCATTTAGAACCAATATGTTTTCCTTTTTTATTTGTACTAGCTAAATTTAAAAATTCTTCTGAAGATAAAATCCAGTAAAATGGCTTTTCGGTATCTTTTTGCATCCTTTCTGAGTAGAAAACAAAGAAATAATTATCCCGATGTTCGTGATGTAAACCGGCAAATAATGCAGCATCACCATTTCTCACAAATTTAGATCTAGCTTTTATTTGAACCATTACAAATGTTTTATCATCTTTTTTGACTACAACATCAATTCCCTCGTCATCAACTAATGGAACATAACAATCCAAGCCTTCTTTTAACATTTGAGCAATTATAAAATATTCGGCACGTTTTCCAAAACTGGCGGTATGTCGATAATCTTTCCCTTCCATTAATAATTCCTCACTAAAACTTCTGTAATTTTGCCTCTCCCATCCGCATTTGCATTGATAGCACGAGAAGCAAAAACTTTTTTTATTTCATAATTTGCATATAATTCTTTTACTAATTTAGTGTCTGAATTTGAAAGCATGAACTTGACACCCATTGAATCCAATTCATCACAAACATCACGCAGTTTAATTTGCATATCGATATCAAAGCCGTCTTTTGTGTACGAAGTAAAACTAGACGTTTCATTCAATGGAACATAAGGTGGGTCAAAATAAACAAAATCACCTTTTTTAACCTTTGTTAAAATTTCTGAAAAATCTGCACATTTAATTTCTGTTTTTTTTAATAGTTCTGAGCAATTCAAAAGATTGTTTTCATCAATGATACGGGGATTTTTGTAATGTCCAAACGGAACATTAAACTGCCCCTGCGAATTTACTCTATACATTCCGTTAAAACAGGTTCTATTCAAGTAAATAAAACGACTTGCTCTTTCTACATTTGATAATTCAGCATATTTTTCAGTTCTATCAATATTACGAATCTCTAAAAAATATTCTTTTGAAACTTCGTGTTTGCTTAAATCATCAATAAGTTCATAAACATTATCTCTGACAACTGTATAAAGGTTAATCAATTCTTCATTCATATCGGAAATATAAGCATTTTCAGGTTGCAATTCAAAGAATAGAGCACCTCCGCCAATAAAAGGCTCAAAATAGCGATTGTATGATTTTGGCATGTTTTTTAGCAACTCAAACATAAGCTGACGTTTTCCGCCAACCCATTTCACAATTGGATATGTTTCGCTTTTTAATTGTTCTAAAACTACTGCCATGCTTTATCTTTCTTTGAAAATACCTGTTCAAACCTTTTAACCGAAAGGTCTAAGTATTCTTTTTCCAAGTCTATTCCAATAAATTTTCTGCCGAACTCTAATGCCATTATACCAGTAGTTGAGCTTCCTGTGAATGGATCGAGAATTAAATCGCCTTTGTTAGTCGATGCAAGGATTATGCGCCTTAACAATTCTAAAGGTTTTTGAGTCGGATGTTTGCCAAATTCTTTTTCCGATGGTTTTGGAGTATCTATTTGCCATACTGAACGCATCTGCTTGTTTGGCTTTTTCAGAATATCATCGCCCCAATCACCATTTTTCATTGCTTCGTAATTGAAAGTATGTTTACCTTTCGGGTCTTTTCTTGCCCATAATAAAGTTTCGTGACTTGCCGTAAAATATCTGCAACTCATATTTGGAGAAGCGTTAGGCTTAAACCAGCAGATATCATTCAGAATTTTAAAACCTGCTTTTTGTAAAGCAAAACCGCATGCATAGATTGAATGATATGTACCTGATATCCAAATTGTACCGTTGGGTTTTAAAACTCTTTTACAAGCGTTAATCCATTTTTGATGAAATTCAAAATCTTCGTCCAAGCCTTTGCTTTCATCCCACTTTCCTTTGTTAACGGAAACAACCTTGCCGGATTGACAGGTTATTCCACCGTTAGAAAGCATATACGGTGGATCCGCAAAAATCATATCAATAGAGTCAGGAGTTGCTCGATTTAAAATTTCAATACAATCACCCTGAAATAAAGTTATATCGTCTTTTTCATAAAACTTTTGCATGGGTTAATTATAGTACAAAAAGAAGACATATTTATCAAATGTAAAGAAATTCTTTTTTAATACAAATTTTACTTAGAAATCCAATTATTAGGGACTAATCTATTCTCTAATGTCCATTCTTCTAAAGGATTAATGTTATTTATATCTTCTGAATTTTTCCATACATCAGGTCCTGCATGATCCAATACTATTATTTGCAAGTTGCTATCAAATATTTCTTCTATTTTATGTTCAGTTCCATCCGCATCAACTTTAACAACAAGATTTTTCGGTTTATTATCGTTTATTGCTTTACTCATAATTTTGAACATTTCTTGAACGCATTCAAGATCTGAAAATCCTTTATCAATATTGCTAGATTTTTTCTCGTTATCAAAATCAAAATCTTTTGTATGTTGATAATTAACTTTAGGGAAATATACTTGGCTTGGTTGGTCAAAGATAATAAAATTAAAAACTGGAGTTTTCTTATATATAAAGTGTTTATGAAGACCTAACATTGTTGCAATATGGTAAGCAACCCAGTTAGAACCACTACCAGTTTCCCATAAAAAATATGATTCTGATGTGTTTTTATTTTTTACTTTTACTGTTAAATCTTCTTTAGAAAAAGAGGCTATTTCTTCAAACTCGGCAAAATTTGGCACATAACTATTAGATTTATTAACAATAGATATTAATTGTTTTTGTCTTAGTTCATCTATATCAAAATCATATTTGGCAATTTCACTATTTAATTCTTCAATTTGTTGTTCTATATCATTTTTTTCTGATATTTCATTAATTATTTTTTGTGCACCACCTATAATTTTTACATATAAATCTTGAATAAGGGATTGAGTTCCAACTTTTTCTTCCAAAAGATCTTTATTTTTTGATAAAATATTTATTTTTTCAGTCTTTTCATTTATTTGCTTTCTTATCCGATTTAGTTTTGCTTCATATACGCCTTTTCCAAAGATGTTTGTATCAATTAATTTGTCTTGTACAATTTTTAGATTATTATATAAATTTTCAACATCATTTATCACCATAGTATCAGAAGAGTTAGCTTTACAAAAATCTCTTATAAATTCGGCTATTTCTAAACGGGAACATTTTTCAGTTAGTTGTTCTTTGTTTTGCTCTTCAATACCTAATAATTCTTCTATATTATTTCTTTCTTGTTTAAGTGCACGAACTTCAAAATGCAAAGAATCCAATTGACTAATTAAATTTTGAACTTTAGTTGCTATTATTTCATTTGCTTCATCACTAAATTGAATATCTCCTATATTTTTTTCAGATATTTGCTTTAATAAAATTTCAATACTTACAGTATCTGAAATATTTATTTCTGTTTGAGAGATTAAACCATATTCAATTGCTTTGTATAACAAAGGTTCTGCTGCTTCTATTTTTCTTTGTATATATGCTTCATGTCTATTTTTTTGTCTTTGCAGTTCTTTTAATTTTTCCATTAGTTCTTGTTTCTTCAAACCTGCATATAATTGTTCAGAGGTCATAGCTCCAATAGCATAGTCAAAAATTCTTTTTAAGTAAAAACGATATTCGGCAAGATCCATTTTATATAATAAACAATTGGGATTAGCCACAATACTTTGAGATTGGAAATTGAATGCAATAAGATCTCTAAAACTAGGATTACCTTTATTATTATCTTTAGAATCCATGATTTCGGAAAATGAGACTCCAAACAAATTGTTAAGATAAATTTTAAACTTATCGGTATCAGTAGTTAGCCATTCGTTCTCTTCAATATCTTCAAGATTTTTTGATACTAATGCATAATGAATAATTTTACACTTTTCTCCTGAAAACCTTTTAATTAATAGATTTTTATCATCAATTGATAAATTTATAGCATAAGCTCCACAGCTATTTGATATTATCCCTTTAGGGATTCTATTATGAGAGGAACATAAGCAGTAATCTATAATAGGAATAATTGCAGATTTTCCTGTTTGAGAAGCACCATGTATGATATTTAATTTTCCTTTTTGAAAAGAAATAAATTTATGTTCTTTTAAATCTTTTGAGTATATTCCAAATTGTTGCAGTTGTACATTCATTATAAATTTACTCCTGTTGAATTAATTAGTTTCATAAAAGCGTTTTTATCATTTGCATACAATTCACCTAACTTGTAAGATGCTAAAAATATATTGTTATTATATTTTTCTTTTTCAAATAATATATTACTTTTGAATTCAATATTATTTATGCGTGATATTAATTTAGTCCTCAATCCAAATATTATACAAGTTAGAGTATATTCTTTAAAAGAATCAATGAGATTATGAAAAGCTCCATATTTTTCCTTTTTATTTAATATCTTACTTGATATTAAAGTTTCTATTGTTGTAGCACCACCTCGTCCGGCAGATTTTTTAATTAATTCTCTTACCTGTTCATTCATAACCATTGGTAGTACAAGAAAAATATCAAACCAATTTGGATATTTATTATGAATAGAATGATATCCACTTATAAAAGCGACTATTGAAAATGAGCCTAGGCCGTGATTCTGCATACTTGTACAATACTTACTATATATATTAGTCATTATCCACCTCATTTAACAATCTTTTATAATCTGGATGCCAACCTATACTGTAATTTTGTGTTTCTGAATTATCATTAGCCAAAAAATTACATATTCCTCTAGCAACTTCTTGAGGTGAATCATCAAAAGATGTATTACCTATTTTTATAGATTTATTTTCTATGCTACAATTATATAATCGTTTTCCTTTATTAATATCATTTTCTATACTATTTATAGAAAATAAATATTCACGATCCTCAAGCCATTTTTCATAAACAGCTCGGTACATTTCATCAAATTCTTTTTTTGTAAATTTCCCTTTTTCTTCTTCTTTTGCTCTAGTTACCAACCATCTATAATAATCTCTGCAATCAAGTCGTTTTAACTCTTCTCCTCTTTCTATTAAACCAAGTTGACGATAAAAATATTGTTTATGAGCTTCTTCTAAATCAAATTCTGATACATCATCAATAAGTGCTAGTTTTAAATTTTTATTATTATCTAAATAATTTCTAAAATCAGCTTGTGATAAATCAAATTTTCTTATCTTATCATTTTCTTTATCATAAATTTTTTCATTTATCCAACCAAGCATTTTCATTCTTAGTTCTTCGGTATTTCTGTTTTCAGAATGTAGTTCTTGGATTTTATTTTTAACATCTTCAAAAATGCCTCCATTTGGAACTTGGTACGAGAAATTCCTAATTATATTTATAACAACATCCTTATTTTGTTCATCAATAAATACATTAAAACATTGTTTTATTTTTAAATTTGTTGAAGAAAAAGTATCTTTTATTGTTGCAATACATTTTTTACTTTCTTCGTCATTTTGAGCATTATTACATAAGTCAATAAAATAATCTTTTTTTAATTGTTGTTTTCTATTCGAAAAAATTACAAATTGTGTCCTATTAGTAAATTTATCTTTATTTTCTTTATACCGATTGATCCAATTTGCAAATGTACACCAGAAATCTTCAGAACAATTTGAAAAATTTGTATTTTTATCTTTAATTTGTTCTACAACAATCAGTTTATCATCAGAGCCTATCGCAGATATATCATCTTTGCTTTCAACTGATACTATTTTTGCACCTTCAAGAAGGTAATGTAACGCTCTAGGAGTTTGTATTACATACCCAAAATAACTATTTGGATTTTCTGATGTAGGAATACACATACTTCCCTCTGCGAAAAATTATATCATGAATATTTTAAATTTTTAATCTATAACATATTTATATTGTAATAAATATGTTATAGCACTATTTACCCATCTACTAGTATAAAGCACAACAAAACCGGTAACTAATAATTCTTTAAACTATCTTCCAAATACTTTTTATACTCATCTTTTAAGGATTTTGGTGCAATAATTTTACAGCAACTGCCCCATTTGAATACGTGCCATAGGATTTCCAAACTTCCGCTTGCCTTAAAGGTTACTGTATAAGTTCCGTCATTATTATATTTTCCGCTTTGTGTTGGATGAAAGTTGAATTGACTTGCTTCCTCTGCAATCTCAGGAGAAAACAACAATTCAACATCAAGAATATCACCGTGGTAAACTCCGAAAGATTGGTTTGTATATTCTTGCAAATTAAACTCACCTTTATCAAAGGTTTTATCAGTAAGCTTCAAATCTTGAAATTTATGCAACAAGTAGTTATAAATTCCGTCTCCTTTAGCTTTTTCTCTTGCAACAAGATAAATCTTTTCTCCATAAATCATACCTAGTGGTTCAATTGTACGATTTTTATCGTGATAAATCCCTTCCACCATTTTTGAATGCTGAACGGCATCTCTTATTATTTCAAGAGTTTCCATACTAATTTTATATTGGGGCATTTGCCTTACCGCATAGCCTTCCGTCTGCATAAATAGTTCAATGTTTTTCTCAATCGGCATAGCATGTTTTTTATTAAAAGTTTTAAGTTTTTCAACAGTTTTTGAAAGTTCCTCTTTCATTTCTTTGTTTGTTGTTCTTCTTGCACATTGTTCAATATTAGCAATTTCTTTGGGGGTAAATGTAATTAGTTGGTTGATTGAATAATTTATAAATCCCCAGTGTTTTTGCGTGTCATTAGTTTCAATTTCATCAACAGACGGGAAAATACAAGTCAAACTATCTCTCATACGTTCGGCAGTTCTTCTGGAAACATTGTATCTTTCTGCTATTTCTGTAATTGTTACCCCTTGAATTTTTGATGACATAAATATTGCCAAATCTAAAATATCAGAAACTCGTGAATATCTTGGTTTATCGGACATAAATCTTTCCTTTTGAAATTTATTTTAACATTATTTTTATAGCATGTCCATTTCTGTCGTAAAGGTAAATTATTATAACCATGTAATAATGCTAAAAAGTAAGGTGTCATTATGATATATTTAGAAAAATTTAATTTTGCAAGTTTTACCAGGGACTTTGATTTTCGTCCTTGGGATGTTGGCGTTTATTTGTATGAAACAAAATATCCGTTTTGTATTTTATCTCAGCATAAAATTGAGACAATTGAATTTGCGCCAATAACTATATTTTATGGTGGCAATGGCTGCGGGAAAACAACAGCATTAAATATTATTGCTGAAAAGTTGCAAATAAAAAGAAACACTTTATATAACAAAAGTAGTTTTTTTGATGAATATTTAAACTATTGTTCGTCAAAAAATACGAAAATTCCTTTTCAGAGTGGTATAATCACCAGTGATGATGTGTTTGAATTTACAATGAATTTAAGACATATAAACCAAGGAATAGACAGCCGAAGAGAAGAACTTGCCGATGAATACAATAAATTAAAAGAATCAGGATTTCAATTCAAATCATTGAGTGATTACGATGAATATAAGAGAATATCTGCAATTAGGAAAATAAGTAAATCTGGTTATATAAAACAAAAATCACAGAAAAATGTTCGAGAACATTCAAATGGTGAAAGTGCTTTCATTTATTTTACGGATAAAATCAAAGAAAATGCGTTGTATCTTTTAGATGAGCCGGAAAATAGTTTATCTCCGGAAAAACAACAAGAATTATTGAGTTTTCTTCAAGATAGTGTCAGATTTTATAATTGCCAATTTATTATAGCAACGCACTCGCCATTTTTATTGTCGTTAAAAGATGCAAAAATATATGATTTTGATGAAAATCCTGTAAAAATAAAACCTTGGACAGAACTTAAAAATGTCCAAATTTATTATAACTTTTTTAAATTACATGAAAAAGAGTTTAAATAACATTATATTTTCTATGTGGTAATTTTATTATGTAAAGGAAAGAGGTTAAAATGAAAAAATATGATAAGTTAGAATTGATAATTGAAGAAAATGATAGAGATTTCATTTTCCCAGATAAATGGAACAGATGTAAAATATTAATTAATGGGAAAGAACTTTTAGAAATAATTGCTGATGCGGAAAAAGTTTTTGCAGAAAAAGAGCCAGATTTAAAAGATTTTATTGCAGGAGATTATATTTATATGATCCCATCAGAACTTTATGAAGAATTAAAAGAAGCAGAACAATCTAATGGAAAGTTGGAAGCCGCTGTCCTTTGTTGTACATGTGGTGAAGTCGGCTGTGCCTCAGCAAGAGTATTAGTTATAAATACCGGAACAAGTGTAATCTGGAACCATTTTAGAACAATTCGAGATTGGGATTTTAATCTTTCTTACGAATTTTTACTAGATGATTATAAAAAATTTTTAGAAAAAATAAAAAATACACAAAACATAGTTTCATGATAATTTAAAGTTGACATGCGACCATATTTGTCGCATAGAAGACTTATAATAAAATAAAAGGAATTAAAAATGAATAAAGAAAAATACTCACAAAATCCTATATTATGTAACGAAATCGTTTATGAAGATAATAATTTAAAACTGATTAAGAAATGGACTTGGAATGTTAAATCCATATATGAAAATGAAGATGCACAAGTGTGTGAGGTTTTGTTAGATGGAGAATATTCCAATTGTGGAGGCAAATCAACTTTGGTCTCTTATAAAGGAGAAAGGTTAACCAATTTAGAATTTGATTATTTGGGTGATTATGAAGATGATATGTGGCGAGTTAGAATAAATAATCAGGGATATGGTTTTTTAAATAAAGAGCATAAAATTGCGGTTCCTTTAAAATACCAATACGCTGATGATTTTTGTAATGGTTATGCTGCAGTTCATAATGGTAAAGAATGGTTATATATGGATAAAAAAGGAAATGAAATATATTTGCATAATAATAAATATAAACGTCTGGGGAGTTTTTCAGATGGATTAGCACGTGTTTCTACATTAAGTTGGATGGATTTAGCATATCATTCAGATTATGGTGAAGATGCAGGGAATTGGGGATATGTAAATGAAAAAGGGGAGGAAGTTATAAAGCCTCAATACATTTATGCTTTTGATTTTTATAACGATAGGGCAATTGTTGTAAAAGGGAAATGGACAAGAGATAAAAAATGGGATAACGAATGTAATCAAGGAAAATATTGGACTGAAGATGAACTATGGGGTGTTATTGATAAAACCGGAAAAGAAATTATTCCTTGTATATATGATGAAATTAAAGAATTTATTAATAATGATTATAGTGTATGTGAAGAATACTATCAGGTACATGTTGGTGGTTGGAAAGATGGTAAATGGGCTATTATAGATAGAAACGGAAACTTTGTAACGGATCCTATTTTTGAAGAGTATTCTTACGATTATTGTAATGGAATGATGACATACTATAAAGAGGCTACCTATGATAAGGATTCTCCTCAAGGGGTATATGATTTAAAAACGAATAAAATATTATTTGAGCCTAAATTTGAGGATGTAGATTTTCGAGATGATGGAAATATAAAGGTTGAAATATTTGATGAAAAATTAGGGTACAAAATTAAAAAAATCATAGATGTGAACGGAAACGAAATCTTTAAATCAAATTATACAAGTATTTATGATTGGGGAAAACCCTATCTCGCGATGATAGAAAAGGAAGATCTAACAATATGCAACAAAATTGATAAAAATGGACAAGTCCTCGATAGTTTTGAAACTAAAGATAAATTGTCATATTGGGATAGTGCAATTAATTTTGAAACCAGAACATATATTTATTCGCAAAATAAAAAATTTGGACTAAAAAATTTTGATGGCCACATTTTAATTCCTGCGAAATATGAATATTTTAAAATGTGTTATCACAATAGTGATTTATATTACTTTAAATTAAAGGAAGATAATGATGACGCTGGACTTATGAAACTTGACGGAACAATAATTATTCCACCAAAATATCGTAATATAAGTTTGTTAAGTAATAAAAAGATAATATGTAATGGAAAAAATCATGTTGATGTATTTGAATATGAAACAATCTAATCATGAGGAGTTTAAAATGGGTGTAACTTTAATTTATAAATGTCCAAAATGTGGAAATATAGTTAAAATTCAACAAAATTACAACATGTTGCAACAAGGATTTGACAATGGAAATTCTCAAGTTGATGATATCCCGCAGATTATTTATTGTGAAAAATGTAAAACAAAAATGGAGCGTGACTTATGTATAATGTGGGATTAAAAATATATTAGAAAAGATTGAATGAAAGGTGATCAGACCTGAACTAAAAAGGAGAACAAAATGAAATTATTTGATAAATTTGAAGCAGTAAAATTTCCTGAAGAAAATTTAATTTTTATAACCAAAAACGAATATCTGTACTACATCTATAATCCAAAATACAAAAGTTGGAAAAAACATAAAAATGCAGGGAATGACCAAATAACAGTTTCCAATTACCCTGATGTAAGTAAGGAAGAATTAATTAAAGCATTAGGTGGGTTATTCCCTAAAAAAGAAACAGATTTTATAAGGTGCTGTAATATTTCGCAATTACATACTGGAGATTTATTAAATTTGCTTAAAGAAAATTATTCAAATTATATGTCAGATGATGAAATTTACTATTCAGTTGACAGATTTTTGTCAGAGTCAAATATTTATTATAAATCTTATTTAAAATTAAAAGATTTGTTTGATATAGCAAATACCACCAAGCAAAATAATGAACAAATTCTTACTCAAATAAAAGAACTTTGCTTTGATGTTGTAGGAAGGGATATCTTTAAAAAAGAAATTGAAATAATTGATGGTCATGACTGTTCTTCTTACTTTTGGACCCGTCCGGTAAGAGTTATTGATTTTTCTGATACAAATGGTATAGATAATATTGCAGAAATGGGAAGTGCCGAAATTTCAATTGAAGAAAATGATGTCGATCAATATTTAACACCATTTCTATATAAGTATTTTGATAATGAACTTGAAGCTAATAAAAAGAGAGTAGATTATCATGGAGATGATGACGAACAGCCATCATATTTAAGTGATTTTGAATGGTATTTAACACACAATTTTTATACATTTAGTTCAGTTGAAAATATGTTAAAAGATATCAAAGATACAATGAACGCATTATCTACAGGAAGGGAAAATGAATTTACAGATAAATTAAAAGAAAAAAGAGGTTTTGCAACTTATGAATTGGTATATGCCAAAAATCTAACTGCTGAGCAGATTAAAGAATATAATGAAAATAGACCCCAAAAAGATAATACAGAAAAAGAATTGATTATTGACTTTTATAGGAGATTTATCTATAGAATGGAATACATGATGAAAGTAGGTGAAGAAAAAGGATATAATTTAATCTCTTTTATGGGTCCATAGAGAATATTATAATGTTCTAAAACAATTAAAAAAAGATTCAGATATAATCAAAAAATATTTGGAGGTAAAATAATAATGAAATTTTTAGATGGCACTATACTAGGAGCAGGTATAGACGCAGAAGAAGAAAAAGAAATTATGGATTTGATTGAAAAATCAAGTCCAAGTACTAATTCAAATTTATCGTTTATAAATATAAAAGAAAGGGTCGGATGGGTTTGTATAACTGTAAAGAATGATACTTCTGAATTTTTAATTAAGTATAGTTCATGTATGTTTGATACTTCCTGTTTGGTTCGTTTTTTTGAAAAATTAATATCATTAAAAGAAAAAACTGTTTTAGTTCTTGATAATGAAGGAAGTTTGCCAATTCTTTATGCTGAACCTATTGATAATAATAACGTGAGATTTATTTTTGCTCATGATTATAATTTATTTTTAAATGATGATATTGATGAATATACAATACGTGATTACAAAATTGAATGCGATGCCATAATCAATAAAAAAGAATTATTAAAAACCTTTTATAATATTTTATATTCATTTACTGAAAATTACAATTTAAAAGATGCGTACAACCCTGAATTTAAAATTGAAGTTAGTAAAAAATATCTAAATAAAATCAATTCTTATATAAAACAAGCAACATAGTCGTGAGATGCAAATAAATGAAAAAGCAACGAAAAACTAAAGCCAAAAATCAAACATATCACTTCAAAAAACGATGTGATGAAAGATTAGGTGTGCAGATTGATAGAAAAGCAATTCAAAGACGTATCCAATCTCAGAAATATGACGAAGGTTTTTATATGCTAGATAGACAATCTAACAGGGTTACAAGATATCGTTACAAATTTCATGATAAATGGTACATAATTCCTTATGACAAGAACACCCATAAAGTTATAACAATATTTGAGGATAGAAGACAAGATACTATTTCACAAACTCAGATAGAAGAGATTGCTCCTCAAAGTTTAAAATGGAACTTAGTTAATTGCTTAAACAAATTATTGAATATTGTTAAAAGTTTAATTAAATTTTAAAATTCTAAATACTCGTTTTTACTGTTACAAATAGTCATCTGGAGTGTTATTTTACACATCTTTTAATATTCCATTAGGCCTTTGAAGGAATATTTGAAAGATGCGTTTTTGTATGTAAAAAAGGAGAATAATTATGTATTGGTTTTATTTATTAATCGCAGGAATTTTTGAAATTGCATGGGCTATTGGAATGAAACTATCAGACGGATTTTCTAATGTAACAATTAGTATTTTAACTGTTGTTGGAATGATTTTAAGTTTCTATTTTTTATCTCTTGCACTAAAAAATATACCATTAGGAACAGCTTATGCAGTTTGGACAGGTATCGGCACAATTGGCACAGTTATATTAGGAATACTTTTATTCAAAGAACCCGTAACAGTTATGAGAATTGTTTGTATAACATTTATCATTTCAGGAATTACAGGTTTAAAATTTTTGTAAAAGTCCTTGAAAGTTAATAACTGGCAAAATTTATTTTTTTATGTTTTTTATTAGATATGATGAAATTCAAAATCATAAAGAGAAGAATTTTGGAATACGTATCCGATTTTGCTGAGGAAATTTATGACCGTACAATAGGAAGTTTTAAGATTTCTCAATCTAAAAAAATAGGTGAATGGTTTGCAATTCCTAAAAAATATTATTCAAAAATTTTGAACAACAAAGAAATTACAAATTTAGGAATACCTTATTTTAATACCGGTGATGGGGGTACAATATTTGTAAAATCATACAAATATAAATTTCAAGGACGTGAACGCACAACAGAAGTTATTACGACTCTCGGAAAAGATAATAAAGTCATTAAATCAGTTATACAAACACCGGGTATACCATTTTGTTATAGGCTGGAAGGAAAGAAATTACCTGCTTATGGAGTTACACAAGTTTTTGACAGCAAGGGTAATAAAATAAATCATATATTGAAACAGTCAGAATATTTTGAGGGTAGTAAAGATATGATGCACAAATTTAGCTCAACTACCGACGATGGTTTACGACTTCATATTCGAAGATATAACGGCGGATGTTCTTGTGTCGGAGAACCGGGTGAACGATTAGCTGTTAACTTTGGACCTAAAGACGATTTTATTCGCAGAAGTATGTATTTTGCCGGTAAAGACAGGTTTAAAAATGCAAAAACATATATAGAGCAGGTTAGAATTTCAAACAACTCTCTTCGTTCCAAATACATAAGAAAACATTCATTGATGCAATCAAGTTTACGCGTTACTTGACCTCCGGCGAAGTCTATCATATCATTTTTGATAATGTCAACACATATTCAAACTTAAACGGAGGTGCAATGAGAGTAATTATAATCGGAGGTGGAGCATGTGGTGCAAGTTGTGCAACAAGGTTAAGAAGATTGGATGAAAATTGTGAAATAACTATTCTTGAACGTACTAATGAAGTTTCAATTGCAAATTGCGGTTTGCCATATTACTGCTCAGATGTAATTAATGATAGAGAAAAAATCCTTGTATCAAACCCTCAAAAATTTAAGAATATGTTTAATATTGATATTCGATTAAATACAGAAGTAGTTGAAATTAACAGAGAAGAAAAATATGTTTTATCTAATCTTGGTGAAAAATTTTATTATGACAAACTTGTCTTAGCACAGGGAGGAAATCCGATAATTTCTCCATTAGAAGGAATTAATAACAAAAACATTTTTACTGTAAGAACTTTGGATGATGCTGATAAAATTAAAAATTATATTTCAAAAAATAATGTTAAATCAGCTATTGTAATAGGTGCGGGTTTTATTGGTATTGAAATGGCTGAGAACTTAGCTCATCTTGGAATTAACACTAAAGTTGTCGAACTATCTAATCAGATTCTTGCTCCTGTTGATTATGAAGTTGCTTGTTTTGCACAAAATGAGATGAGGGTTAACGGGGTAGAACTTATTTTATCCGATGGGGTAAAAAGATTTTCTGACGGTGAAATAGAGTTAAATTCAAGTAAAAGATTTGAATATGATATTGCAATTTTGGCAATCGGAGTAAAACCGGAGATTACTTTGGCGCAAAATGCTGGTTTAGAGACTAATCGTGGCATTAAGGTTAATGACAAAATGCAAACTTCTGATGAAAATATTTATGCAGGCGGTGATAGTGTTGAAATAAAAAGCTTTGTAACCGATAATGATGTTTTAATTCCTTTAGCAGGACCTGCCAACAGGCAAGGTCGAATTATTGCTGATAATATTTGCGGAATTCATTCAACTTACAAAAAATCGCAAGGTACATCTGTTTTAAAAGTTTTTGATTATACCGTTGCTTGTACAGGATACAATGAAAAGATTTTAAAAAGAGAAAATATTTCTTATTGGAAGATTTTAACATTTGGAAATTCTCATGCAGGATACTATCCTGATGCAACTTCAACTTTTTATAAACTATTATTCAATAATGATGGTAAAATTTTAGGTGCACAAGCTGTTGGTCAAGAAGGCGTAGAAAAAAGAATTGATGTAATTTCTTCAATAATGAGAAATAATGGTAGCGTGCAAGAACTTTTGGATAGCGAGTTATGTTATGCTCCGCCGTATTCGTCTGCTAAAGACCCTATAAATATTTTGGGAATGTGCGCTGATAATGTATTGAAAGGTTTTGTAAAACCCGCATTTTATGAAGATTTAGAAGGTTCTTTTGTGATTGATGTGAGAATTCCTGAAAGTTTTAATACAAAAACAATTGAAGGAGCAATTAATATTCCGATTGAAACATTGAGAAACAGGCTTGATGAAATTCCAAAAGATAAAAAAGTTATTTTGATTTGTAATTCGGGCTATACAAGCTATTTAGCTTCAAGAATACTTATTCAAAACGGATTTAATAATGTTTATTCGTTTATGGGCGGAATGAAGTTGTATTCTGAAATTCAAAGAGATAAGGAAGGAAAAATTACCAAAACAAGCACACTGCAAGCAGTTGCAGTATCAGAAAATCAGAATATTACGAAAATTGATGCTTGCGGTTTATCTTGTCCGGGACCTATTATGAAACTTTCTGAAAATGTGTCTAATCTTAATGAAGGTGATGTTTTAGAAATAACTTCAACAGATAAAGGATTTTATTCTGATGTTGAGGCTTGGTGCAGTTCAACGGGAAACAGATTATTGAATTTGGATACTATTGATAAAAAAATTGTTGCAACAATCCAAAAAGGCAATCTGCAAGATAAAAATAGTATTAATGAAACAAAAAACGGACAGACAATCGTTGTTTTTTCAAATGATTTAGATAAAGCTTTAGCTTCTTTTATAATTGCAAACGGTGCAAAAGCAAGCGGGAAAGATGTTACAATGTTTTTTACTTTTTGGGGATTGAACATTTTAAGAAAAGAAAATGTAAACGTAAAAAAATCATTCATTGATACAATGTTTGGTTTAATGATGCCAAAAGGAGCAGAAAAACTTACACTTTCGAAAATGAATATGTTTGGTATGGGTTCAGCTATGATGAAATGGGTTATGAAAAATAAAAATGTTTCAACTCTGGCGGAATTAATCAAACAAGCACAGGAAAATGGAGTCAAGTTTATTGCTTGTAATATGTCGATGGAGGTTATGGGCATAAAACAAGAAGAATTAATTGACGGTGTTGAAATAGGCGGAGTTGCAAATATAAAGTTACAGGACAAACGGAAAGTCCGTTAATTTAACAAGAACTCGCTAAAACCCCCGACACATTTGAATATTAGCCGAGTTCCCGCAAAATAGTTTCGGTCAAATTAATTTAGCAAATATGTCCGCTTTAATTACCTCAAAAATCCGTTTTAAATCCTCGCATTTTGCCTTAATCCTTTGATATATTTGGCTTTTAGGTATTGATGCCAAATTGACATTATAAATTACCTCAAACCATAAAATATGAAAAAGTCGGAAGTGTTTATAATGCAGTAAAATTCATTCTTTCCCTCTTGTAACGTGGAATTTACTTCCCTCTCGTTTCAGGTAATTTATTGTAGTTTTCTCATTCTTTCTGTTACTTACATCTGATTGCTTTAAAATCCTTAAGTAGGAAGTTTTTGTGAGAAATTTTCCCTCAAAATGTAAATTTTTAAAAGGTATTTAAAAGTTTTTTAATAAATTACTTCAACATAATAAAATGAAGTAATTTATTTTACTTTACAATTTGAAATTTTAGGATACAAAACGACACACTTCCTCCTCAATGACTTCCAATTTGATAAATTTCAATCTAACATACAATGACTTCGAATTAGGAGATTACTATGTCGGATAATAATAACATATTAAATAATATAGACAGAACTCAAACTTGGGTAGATGTTGAAACCGTTGCAAAACTTAAAGGTATTACAAAAAGAGGAGTTCGTCTTTCACTCAATCAAAATAAATATGAATATAAGGTAGAAAATGTCAGAGGTGGCAAAACATATAAAATTAAACTGTCGACTTTAGAAGAAGAGTACCAAATTAAATATATACAAGAATATTATGATGATTTTAAACATATAGACAATGAAATAATTGAATTAAATAATTTTGAAATCAAACAAGAAAAATTAATATCAGAAAATCAAAAGAGAATGGCACTAGCCAAATATGATATTGTGAGAAGTTGGATTGATTTTAGAAATAATGAAAAAAGGGAAAAGAAAAATAATCAATTCAAATCTAATAATAAAGAAAATATTGATTTCAAATTTATTCAATTATATAACACAGGTTTTTTACATGAAGAAATCTTTAAAATTCTCGGTAAAGTTTCCGTAGGTTCATTATATAGATGGAGAAGAACATTAGGATACAAAAATGACTGGACAGCTTTAGTTGGTCAATATAAATATTCAACAAGAAAAGAATATAATACAACATTAAACGATGAACAAATAAAAATATTCTTAAAAATACTTTTATCTCCGAATAATTTTTCTATAGGCAAATCCATTAGCCTGACAAAACATATATTAATGGAGAGAGGATACGAAATACTTCCTAAAGATATAACTTTTAGAAGATATGCATATTGGTTTCGAGATTTTAATTTAGATAAATGGACATTAGCGCGAGAAGGACAAAAAGCACTAAAAGATAAAGTAGAACCATATATAGTAAGAAATGCTTCTCTATTAAAACCCGGACAAGTTCTAATAGCTGATGGACATACCCTAAATTTCCAAGTTATAAATCCATTTACAGGCAAACCTTGTAGGGCAACTTTATTGGGATTCTTGGATTGGAAATCCGGCGGTCTTGTGGGATATGATATTATGCTTGAAGAATGTACTCAAAATATCGCTTCAGCCTTAAGAAATGCCATTTTAAATATGGATCATATTCCGGAGTTTGTATATCAAGATAATGGCAGAGCTTTTAAATCTAAATTTTTTAATGGAGATAAAAAGTTTGAAGAGTTAGGATTTACAGGTGTTTACGAAAAATTAGGAATAAAACCTGTATATGCAACACCGTACAATGCTAGAGCAAAAGTAATAGAACGTTTCTTTTTGGATTTTCAAGAAGGGTTTGAAAAATTGATGCCGAGCTATATTGGAACAAGTATAGAGAATAAGCCGGCTTGGATGAAAAGAAATGAAAAATTGCACAAAGCAATGCATGAAAAATATGAATTCACTCCAACGATAGAACAAGCTATTGCATTAATAAATAAATGGTTAGAATACAAGCACTCTCAACCTTGTACAAATGCTGAAGGGAAAACCGTTAAAGAAGTTTTAGATGAAGTTAAAAAGCAAAACATTGATGAGAAAAATTTAGACGATTTAATGATGGCACAAGAGGTTAAGACCATTGGCAGGAATGGTATTAGGTTTTTAAAAGCAGATTATTTTGATGAAGAATTATATGGTATTAAAGAAAAAGCAATAATTAAATATAGTTTATTTGATTTAAGCTATATCAAAGTTTATACCTTAAAAGGGGAATTTATTTGTAAGGCTAATCGTGTTACAGAAACGCATCCACTTGCTGCACAGATGGGTGATATTAAAGATATTGAAGATTACAAACAAAAGATTGAAAAACAAGCCAAGTTAAGACGTAAAACCATAAAAGCCATCAAGGAACATTTCAGTTTAGACGATATTCCATTGATTGAATCAAAAATGGTCAATGAAATCAAAATTCCAAATGAACCAGTAAAACCTGTTGTTCCAAAAGAGCAAAAAATTATACCAAAAATCAAGACCTCAATTGTTGCTCGTCCAATTTTTACAACAAGCTACGAAAGATATGAGTGGCATATGCAAAATGGTTGCATAACCAATGATGACCGAACTTGGTTGACAAATTATATTCAATCAAGCGAATTTAAAGAAATTTATTCATAAAAGGAGGTAAACGTGAGAAAAGTTTTTGTAAAGACAAAAAATGTAAAACAGTTTATATCAATGGTAGGTAATTTACAAAATAGAGCAGAGGGTGTTCCAGGAATGGCTCTTGTATATGGAGAGCCTGGTCTAGGAAAAACACAAACAATTAACTGGTGGGCTTTAAAGAATGATGCTATTTTAGTCCGCTGTACTCAATTGATGTCTGCTAGATGGCTGTTGACTGAAATTCTAGATGAAATGGGGGAAATAGCTAGTAGTAGAATCTCTGATTGTTTTAATCTTATTATCAAAAATTTGATAACCAACCCTCAAATACTAATAATTGATGAAATTGATTATTTAACAATTGATACCAAAATTGTTGAAACCCTTCGAGATATACATGATAAAACAAATATTCCAATTATTTTAGTTGGAATGACTAATGCTAAATCTAGATTAAAAAGGTATAAGCATTTATACGACAGACTTTCAGAAATTGTTAAATTTGAACCTTTTTCTAAACAAGATATTGCTGAAATTATTAAAGAGTTAAGTGAAGTCGCTTTTACTGATTGTGCATTAAGGTATGTAAATTCAAATATTAATAGATTCCGCCAACTAGTAAAAATTATTAATAAAGCTGAAGCTATTGCTAATGCAAATGGTTTGACTTCAATAGATGAAATTATGTTAAAGGAGATTGTAATAAATGAAACAGAAAATTTTGAAACTAATCAAACGTCTTAGCAGATTTACAATTGATGACATTGCAATAATGTCGGAATATGATGAAAAAGCTTTAGTACCGGTAATAGATAATTTTGAAGATGATGGAATTATCAAAAAAATATCTGACAAAGAATATGGTTATATAGCACAAAACAAAGAAAAGTCCGCTTTGACTGCAATTATAGAAAATAAGAGTGATAAAAAAATCAAAAAAGTTAATATAGATTTTAAAACAATAAATACAAAACAGCTCTTTAAGAAAGAAAACGAGCAAGAAATCTTTAACAATACTCCTGACTGGGCGAAGGCTAAAATTATAAAACATATGACTGTTTTAAAATTAGCAGGAAATCTTAATGGAATAAGGCTTTATAAATTTTTAAAGCAATTAGGTAAAGATACTCCTGAATATAAAGTTTCATATTCAACATTAATGAGAAAACGAAGAGATTATGTAACCTATGGAATAAAAGGTTTAATTCCTTTGTATAAGAATGATAATCATAAAAGTTCTGTCACAGATGAAATGTTTGAAGATTTTAAAAGTCTATATTTTACAAGTTATAAATATACATTAAGCCAATGTGTGAAGATGCTAAAGAAAAAATATGAGATATTACCCCATCCTGCAGCTTTTAAAAGAAGGCTAGATAAAGAATATTCAAAAGAAGTAATTGATAAACTGAGGAATTTACCATTAAATTTAGCAGAAATTAATCATCCTACGACTACTAGTAATTATAAAGAGATTAAAAACAAGAATGAAATAAAATATGAAAATTTTATACAAGGAGCTAGAGTTTACCTAAAAAGTATCGAAAAAAGCAAAAACGAATTTGATATATCTAGAAAAGGTTACTTAAAGAATCATTTACTACCTTATTTTAAAAACTATAAGTTTAAAGACATTACTCCTCAAGTATTGCAAAATTATCAAAGTTACAAAATTGCAGAAGGATTTACTCCATCAAGCATTAAAAGATTTACAAATTTATTGCGTTTAATTATGTTAGAATATGGGGATTGCAATATTGATTTTCATTTTAGTGCTAATAATACTTTACTTCCAATGTTAGAAACTAAAATTTTAACGGATAAGGATATTAAAAATATAATAAAAAATCAGTTGGAAAAATTATGGATAATATGTTTAGGTATAACTCCGGCAGAGCTTGCTGCATTAGAATATACCGATATAGATTTTGAACGCAGAGTTGTAAAAATAAATAAAGCTATAGTGAATAATACAATCATAAAACACAGAACATTATACAAAAACAGAGATTTGAGGATCCCTCAAATACTTTTTAAAAATATTCCCAATAATAAAACCGGTAGAATCTTTAATAACATAGATATTGAAGATTATGATTTACTTTTAAACACACATATTCATCTTCTCGTAAACAAAGGTATTCAAATTAATATAATTTCAAAGAATTTAGGATATGCAAGCCTGTCAGAATTTGAAAAACGATTTAATTTTTTATTACCACAACAATTAGATAATAATTTTGAAATTCTAAACTAATAATTACACCCACCATTCTGTATGCCATTGTACAAACCTTTTCCAAAACATATCATAATTAAATTTTTCGAATTCTCTACATTTTTTACATTGCCGCTTAAAATAAGGAGTTGTTTTCATCTCAACAAAACCATCAGGGGTATCCTTAAAAGAAACATCTTCGGACGGAATATCAATATAATCTTCCGGAGTTCTCATTCTTTTAAAATATTCTAAACATATTGATAATTGTCGAGCTCTTCTATCTGCTCCGACATGAATATTATCTTCTTTTAGGCATTTTAAAAGCTCTTCCATTTTTATTCGCATTATTTCATATAAGTAATCATAGTCCCAGTCTTCTTGTTTCCATAAAAGCGGAACCCAACGCCACAACCTTTTTATAAACCTACCAAACTTTCTTAAGCTATAAAACATAAATCTAACCTCATGCTTATTTCATCTTATTTCCTTTGATTTTTACAATTTTCCAATTTGAATCAGCATAATTGTTAAAATTATTTTTCAAATCTCTATAAAAATCAGCTATAAATTCCCAATTTATTTCCCATATTCCAAGTGGCTTGTCGAGTTCTTTTTCTCTTATTTTTAAATATTTACTCTTAGCATTATTTAATTCATATTCAAAATTTATCCAAAATTCTATAGGATCAAAATCCAATTTATCATTGGTTTTTGTATTAATCATAACAACGTTTTTAAATTTTAACCATGCATTTTCGCACATTTTAAAATGTTCCCCATTCTATCTATAACTTAATCTTCTAAGAAAATATTTATGCCTATTATTAAACACCGTCTTTATATTTTTTATTTCGAGAACTTTCTAAATACTTCCAAAAACTATATATATCTTGAACTGGAATCTTTTTTTCTTTGCCATTCTCTTTTATATATATTATTTTTTCAACATCTTCATAGAGCCACCATGAAATTTCATTATCCAGATGTTCTTGTATTTCGTAATGACAATCATAATATGTAGCAAGTAAATCCACCAAAGAAGCAATAACATCGGAACAAATATCAACTATACAAAAAGAATTAGATGCTAAATTTTGTTCAATGCACTTAGCAAGAGCTTCTTCTTTTTCAGACGTATTTTTTATTACATCTATATACCTTTTAAATTTTTCAAATTCCATAAGCACCTTTTTTATTCATAATCATATTCTGAAGCTTTATCATAAAATTGAACTTTGCTATATTTTGATTTTTTTAATTTTCTACAAGTAAAAAGCTTAGTTGCATCTAATGGATTACTTAATCTGCTATTGTATATATTTAACATTGCCAAAGCATAACCATATCCTTTTCTATTAGAGCTTTCTTGTAATAATTTTGCACTTCTTGAAATCTGTATAATTGGAGTAAATTGAAGTTTTTCTTTAAAAAGAGTTTCTTTAATTTCACCTCGAAAAGCCACTAATAATAATGCAACAGCTTTTAGAATATAAGAACTTAAAGAATTTTTCTCTCCCTGCCAAGTTGCAATACACAATCCCAATGTTGCATCTAATATTGCATACCCATAACTTTCATAAATTGATTCAAGTGTTGCAATTGCACAGATTGCACCAGGTATTTGATTGCTTGAAATAGTTAAATTATAACTCTCAACAACAGATTTAATAATAGAAGCTTCTTCGTTTCCAGCTTCTATTTCTGCATTAAAAATATCATACGAACTAAGATATCTTGTATATTTTTGCTGAGTAGCAAAAATCTCGGCTTCTTCTTCGTATGTTAAATTATCATAAACCATGCACCAAACTGAAGTTTCTCTTGAGCCTGAAACTAAAGCAATAACTTCTATAGTATGCTGACCATTTACAACATAATTTTTACCTTCACGTCTACTAACTTTGACAGGGTTTATTTGATACGGATTGAAATTTTCAGCAGTTTTTTTTACATGTGCTTTAGATAAAACCCTTTGATAACCTACTTGTGGAATTAGATTTTTAATTTGAATTTGTTCAAAGTGAACTTTGGGTAATAAATCATTGAAATTATCCATCGCTATTCTCCATTATTAATGTTATTTCTTTTATTTTTATATCTAGGTTGCCAAGTTCAGTAATTAATTTCCATTTCGCATTTTTAGAAACATCATTGATGTCCTTTTTGTTTATAATTCTATCTACAGAATCAATCCAATAAGGTATTGTTAATGCCAAACTCATCACATCTGAGTCAGGATCATAATCAGGAATTGTAGATGCTTGTTTAAATTTTGCTAAAAGTTTATTCTTCGCTAAACTTGATTTTCCTATTTTATGCTTACTTAATTTTTTATTGATATTTCCTAAGTCTTTTTCTGTTTGATTAGATAAATTATTAACATCTGCTCTCGTAAATTTAATTTGTCCATTTAAAATTCGATTTGCTAATTTTGATTCTTTTTTTGAAATATTATCAATAGCATTTGCAAATCTTGCATAGCGATAAATCGAAACAGGTGAAACATTATATTCTTCAGCTAGTTTTTCACTGGTTTTGGATTTTTCTATTTTCTCTTTTATAGAATATTGATTAATTCCTGTTGCATTGTTGTTACCCTGAACACCTTTCTTTTCAAGATTAAAGCGTTTTCCAATTAAGTACATTCTTGTTTTTTCAGATATATTTCTTCTCCCAAGTTGGTTTGCACACATCCAATCTAGTACATCTTCCTTTGTTTTAAGGTCTGGAACTTCTTGAAAGTTAAATGGAATATTATTTTTATGGCATAAAAAATATCTATTATGCCCATCAATAATGTAATCATTCCATACACAAATAGGTTCTCTACAACCTTCTTTTAGCAACAGTTCTTCTAAAGTATCGCTTTCTTCTTTTGTTAATTCCGGTATTAATTTTTGAAATTCTTCATCAATTTTTAATTTATATAATCTTTTTTCTTGCATTAAAAACTCCATTAATTTATCAATATGGCTTCGTGAATTTTAAACTTTACACATTTTTTATCTTTAGAAATAACTCCATATAATTTATACGATTTATTACTCAATAAATTCTTGTTTATATCTTTAAAAGTTTCCATTAAAGGTTTGCTGTATAAAACAATTGATTTTTCATGATTATGTAAATATTTCCCTATGTAATGAGCTTTTATATCCAATTGAATACTTGGTGTAATCACTAATGCTTTTTCTTTAATATCAATAGATAGTAATATGTATTCGGGGTCACCTATCATATGAATGGTATCTTTATGTATTCGTATGGCAGGTTTTTTCAAACTTATTGCTACAGATGGTTGAATATTATTCATTTTGATTCCCTCCATTAACATTTAGCTCTACACTAACATTTGATTTATCTTTTTTATCTGAATAACCATAAACCATGAAATCTTTTAAAATATTAACTTGTAATTGACGTCTATGTTCATCGACAGGCAAGCCAAATCTGTCTTCCCAAGCTTCAGGAAACAAAGGTTTTCTAGACATTTTCGGCTTGTCACTATTTTCATCCATAACTCGTTCATAAAATTCAAAAGAATTTAAATTAAATAGGAATAAATATTCATCTCTATTTTTTATGAGTTTACCTAGAAGTTTATATCTATTATTAGGATTCCACCCCATTAAATCCATTATCATTCCAAAAAAGACAGGACAAGTAATGTGTTTAGGTTTTCTTTTTGGGGTACACCAAGGGAATGTTCCCATTTCTTCTTCTTTTTCGAATAATTTAATTGCTAAGATTTTATCCTCTGGATTAATTAAAAATTGGATATAATTAACATTTGGGAATTTCTTTATACAGGCTGTATTCAAGTACACTTTGTTATAATTAAAACAGAAAGATGGTTCATATAAATGTGCAAAATATTTATTTGGAACGACTCTAAAACCATCATAACTGAAATTTGGAACTTCAATAATTTCCATATCTCTTGTATATTTAATTTCTGATTGAGGTAATAAACTCTCTGAATTACTATTTTCAAAATTCTCAGTTGTAAACTCATTGGAAACTTGATAATATTGTTCATTATTCTGAAAATTATTATCCATTCTATTCTACCTCCTTTTGGATTTCTCGCTTAATCTTTTCTATATGATTAAATACTTGCTCTGGCGATGTCGTATTTAATTCGGTATGAGTCTCTACTTTTATACCTTCTTGTGTTATTTTCCAATCTTTATTCGCTAATGTCCTCTGTTTTAAAGCTTGTTGTTCATAATATTGCTTACCAAAACTATTACCCCATACTTTAGGATACGCAACCAGGTCTTTTTTAGGACCACTTGTAGTTAATGGACATTTCGGGATTTCAGTATGATTAATACGTATAGAAGATTGAGATATTAGTACACTAGTTTCTGTTAAATCAAATAAGATTAAAAAATCCTCATTGCGACTCTTTGCTTGTCCGATAATTTTATATTTATTTTCAAGATCCCAGTCTAATATTTCATAAAGTGTACTCAAGAATGCTGTTCCGGGAATTGGTCTAGTATTAATTTTATTTTTAGAATATCGAAACCATTTAATAGCATTGCGACATTTTGTATTATCTACATTCCTGACAGCTAGTAAATTTTTTGTAGGATTTATTAACATTTCAATATATGGGGTATAATTGAATTTTTTAAAGCATTCTGTACTAAAAAATACTTTTTCAGGAGTAAAAGTTACGCTTACTTGATTAAGACTATTTACATATTGATTTCTTACAATTTCAAATTTTCTATAATCAAACTCGCCTTTTTGTGCATTTATTTCAATAACGTCATCAATTTCTTCAGAAGAATATGCACTCAAGGATGCTGTAATATAATCTTCAGGTGTAAAATTCGCCCATGACGTGTTAATTGATACAAAACCTTTTAAAACGCCATCATTAATAACTTTTAGTTCAGGAAGAAATCCTTTGTGTCCATATTTAGAGTTTTTTATTATTTTCTGAACAGCCAAGAAATCATCTCTACTGATAATAGCTTCGTGATTATCTCTACGGCCATGCATGTTTCTATCATTTTTATTTTTTTTAGACTTATGATCTAGATAATTTGGAGTCCACGTTTTCCTTGCTATTATATCCCCACAATGACGTTCATTTTGTAGAATTTGTAGAACTGTACTTTGAGACCATTTAGTATTACCTTTTTTAGTAAGTCTGCCATACTCCATAAGAGTATTTGCTATTTGTTGAGTGCTTGAACCTGATAAATAAAGATAAAAAATTAATTTTACAGTTTTAGATTCTTCTTCATTTATAACAAGATTACCGTTTTCATCTTTATCATAACCTAATAGTGGTGGAGTCAGAAAAATTCCTCGCTTAAATCTCATTTCAATAGAACTATTCATAATGTTACTTTTCATGTGAGATTCTTCTTGAGCAATTGTTGCACAAAAAGATAAAGCCATTTCATAATTATCATCTTGTGTGTTTATACCTTCAGTTTCAAAATATATGTATGTTGGCTTTTTTTTGTTACGAAGTTCTCTAATAATTCCGATACAATCTACAGTATTCCTTGCAAAACGAGAAACACTTTTTGTTACAATTAAATCAATTTTATCTGCTTTCGCATCATCAATCATTTTAATAAATTCTTCACGATGAATATATTGAGTACCAGTTATACCTTCATCAGCATATATTCCAACAAAACGCCAATTCGCATTTTTATTAATATAATCGGTATAATAATTTCGTTGTAATTCGTATGAAGAGGTTTGGTTTATACCATCAGTTGAAACTCTTGCATATGCAGCAACATTTATTATGTTAGCACTATGAAATACAGATTTTTGTTCTTTTGCTGGTATGCAAAAAAGTTCTTCTTCAGCCAAACCTTTATATCGTTCTCTTATTTTGTCTTTTTGATGTTCTGCACTATTCATAATTAATCCTATACAGGTTGAATTATAAAAAAGTAAAAAAACAAAAACCATAAACTCCCAGTCACAAATGTGACTGGGAGTCAAATCAGTAAGTTTCAATTTCAGATATAATAAGTTTTAGCACCTTATTTAAAAATTTCTTTTCTCTAAACGAACACTTGTTTAATAATGTAATAAGAGAATGTTTTTCTTCTGTTTTTGAATTAATATCTATTGAGAAGTTTAATTCATTTGAAATTTTTTCTAATTGTGAAAAATTAATTTTCTTTTTACCTGTTTCAATGTAACTTATATAAGATGTTGATAAATTACATTTTTCTGCAAGTTCTTCTTGTGATAAACCTTTTGTGAGTCTAAACTGTTTAATTTTCTGTCCTAATTTTCTGTAATTAATAGACATATTTCTTCCTTTCCTAAGCTGCTTTCTCAGCCTATATCAGGATAATAGCGAATATTTATTTATATATAAATTACACTGCTTTTTTAAGAAAAATCATTTGATAGTTCCTCTATGCTTTCCTTAGAACACTTCATAACCAATGCCATATGTTTCTCCAAATAAAATTCTCAAATTTTACCATGTTATAAATCAAAAATTTACATCTCTTAACTTTATAGTCTTATTTAGTATGCATATTTATTCATTAAAAGATACTAAAAATAAAGTAATTATCATAAATTTTGTATCATTTAGACACCATATTTAAGTGAAAAACACATTAAAGCTAATAATAATCTACTTTTAGGCTGGGTATCACTTTGACACCCAGCCTAAACTATTGTAATTATTGAAAAACACCAATTTATGTAATTTAATTTAGATATTTTGAAAAAGTTTCTTTGAATTGTAATGCTAAATCTATATGATCTTTGACGGCTTTTGCCTGCGTATTTAAATCACTTACGTCATAAGTAAGAGTTTTTCTGATTTTGCTTGTTTTATTATTTGGCTCATTTATCCACTCTAATTTGCCTAATTCTGTCTCTATTTTATCTTTTAGATTATATAAGTACTTGTAAATAGTTTTATCTGAAATAACCAAATCAACTCCAATATATTCTTTTTGGATACTAACACTCAACATCAAACAAACTCTACGTTTATGCATTGGAAGATATTGCCAGTGTTGATATTGAGGATTAACTTGTAAATCAAGAGCCATTTCATCACAAATTTCAAAATATTTTTCCCAATATTGTTTTTGCATAATTTTGCAAGATGTATTTATATTTATACTATGTTCCGGTTTTAAAATACAATTAAACTCTATTTTATCCCTGTTTAAAAAGGCTTTAATAACAAAAATTCCGCAATAATTTTTATCAAAAAAGTTATTAAGCGTTTTTGCAATTTTTAGTAAATCTTCTTTTTCATTAGCTATAAACCAAAAGATATATGCTTTTTGTTCTTCAACAAGTTCTCCCGCTGCATTGATTAATCCTTCCGAGCTTTGTGTCAGTTGAGGATAAACAATATGCATTGAGCGTTTTGGGTAATTTTCTAATATTTGCGAAATTACTTCAGAAGAATTTGTCTCAATGTAATCTGAAAAATTTTGCCTGCTTTTAAAGACATCAGTCAATGTTGTTGTAATTGTTGTCATAATGACCTCCTTTAATTTTGCACAATGACATTCATCACTCGACTATTGCTGAATTTAAAGTCTATTTCGATTATTTCGTATCATTCAGACACATAAGCATTTTTGTACTATAATGCTTATTAAGGTGGGTGTTTTTTATGAAAAAAGTAAAAATAACAGTTTTAAAAACAATGTTTAATGAGGACTTGGCAAAAGAATATGGTGTTGACGGATTATCCACCTGTCCTTTTCATAAAGTAGGACAAGAATTCTATGCTGATTATGCAAAACCTGAAGGTTTTTGCGATGAGGCTTGGAAAGCAATTTATCAATATGTATTCGCATTGGCTCATGGTGCAGGAGAGTCAACATTCTATTACAACGATTGGATAAAAAAGCCCGGTGTTGCTATTTGTAGTTGTAATGATGGTTTAAGACCGGTTATTTTTAAATTAGAAGCTACAGATATTGAAAGTAAATAAAATATTACCAATCTTTTCCATCAAGTCCACGATTGTTGCGTTCTTTGTTTGCTGCAAAGAAGTTTTTATTATGCTGATCATATATTTTCTGATATTTTGCTTTTGTTTTAGGATTGGAGGTTTTTTCAATTTTTTGTCTGGCCTTACTGCTCTCTTTATATGATTTATTGTAAAAAGAGTTTAACTGTCCGTTCGTCATTGATTTTATATTATTAGTAGCTTGTTTATCTCTGACGTTGTATTTTTCATTAATTGCCAAATAATGAATTTGAGTACGAATATCTGCTCGTGATTGAGCTTCGTTTACTTTTGAAATTTGTTTATCCAAAGCAAGCGATTTTGATTCGTAGTCTTTATCACTCATATTGACTTTTCTGAATTCTTCGTTCATTTTCCTTAATTTGTTTTGTTCAAGAGCAAGTTTAACGGTTTCGTTATTCATCTGATTTTTTGTGTTAATAATAGCTCTATTTAATTCTTTATCAGTCATTTCGGATAATTTACTTTTCACTTGTTCATTAAAATCCCTGTTATTATTAGCTCTGATATCAGAGAATGCACCACCTAATGAGGCTTTGCCTCCTCCTGCTTTACCGCCACCTGAACCACGACCTCCCATAAATTAGTCTCCTTTCATTTTTGGAATATCAATATCAATCCAATTCTTTTCGCTTGTGCTCCAAGTGATTTTTCTGCCTGATTGTTTTGACATTTTCTTTATTACTTGTAAGATGTACTCAGCTAATGTCAGCAAGATGGCTACTATCAGAAATACTTGAAGAAATGGGAGAAATATACGGTTATAAAATTTCAGACTGCTTTAAGCTTGTAGTCAGAAATTTATTGGTAAATCCCCAAATAATAATTATCGATGAAGTCGATTATTTAACAGTAGATTCAAGAGCGGTTGAAACATTAAGGGATATTCATGACAAAACAAATGTCCCCATAGTTTTGGTTGGAATGATTAATGCTAAATCAAGATTGAAAAAATTTAACCATTTATATGACAGGTTATCTGAAATAGTAAAATTTGAGAAATTTTCAAAAAACGATATTAAAACAATTGTTCAGGAACTATCCGAAGTTGAAATGACCGATTGCGCAATAAGGTATATTTATACGAATCTAAACAGGTTCCGACAAATTGTAAAAGTAATAAATAAAGCTGAAATAATAGCAAAAGCAAACGGATTAAATTCTATTGACGAAATACTTATAAAGGAGGCAATTGCAAATGAAACAGAAAATATTGAAACTAATCAAGAAGCTTGAGAAATTTAAGTCAGAGGATATTGTTGCTCTGACAGAATTAAATGAAAAAATCGTAAATAATTATATCAATGATTTGTTGTCTGAAAATAAAATATGTAAGATATCAAAAAATGAATATGCTTTTTTACCTGAAATTATTAACAAACAAGAGATAAAAGGCGAAAGAAAAAAAGGCTTATATAAAAAGCCAATATATCAAATCGACTTAAGAAAAGAAAAACTTGAAGACATAAACCCTGAAGAATTATTCCCTAAAAAAGAAGAAGTTAAATTCTTTAATAACGCAAAAGACTATGATAAAAGAAATATCGTAAAAGTATTAACAATATTTAAACTCGCTGGAAATTTAAGAGGAGATAGTTTAAGAAAATTTTTAATTGAATTATCGGAAAAACATCCTGAATACAAAATGTCGTATTCAACTTTTGTTAGATATTATAGACTATATTTTACACAAGGTATTAGGGGATTATGTTTAAAATATGCAAATTATGCAAATGTAAAAACAGCAGTTCATCCTGAAATGTATGAAGTATTTAAAAAGTACTATTTATCAACAAAAAAATACTCTATAGCCACCGCATATAAAATTGTTTGTAAAAATTTCCCAGATTCGGATATTCCAAGCGATAAAGCATTTTATAGGCTTTTATTAAAAGAATATAAACCCGAACATATTAAGCAATTAAGAGAAGCACCTATTAATTTGCCTGAATTATCATATAATTTCAAAAAGAAAAAAGATGATAAAAAATTATTTGAAAAATTTATCGATGCCGCAAATTATCACTATGATTTATTAGATAAAAAGAATACGGAAGTTGCAATTTGTCAAAAAGGATACATTAAAAACCATTTAATCCCCTATTTTGAAGGATATAAATTTAGAGATATTACACAAGATGTTGTAATAAATTACGAAAGTAAAATGGTTGCATTAGGGTATTCAATGGCAAGTATCCGCAGATTTTTATCCGTATTTAGTATCATATTTTCAAAGTATTCCGAATGTGCGGAAGACCTAAAGTTTGTAGCAGATAATACCCCGATTCCACCTCTTGAAATAAGCTACTATACCGATAAGGAAATAAAAGAAATAATAGAAAATAAAAAGCCTGAATTATGGATATTATGTTTAGGAATAACTCCGGCAGAACTATCCGCATTAAGATACGAGGATATAGATAAAAATAACAGGACTGTTTTTATACAAAGAGCAGTATTTCAGGGAGTTGAACAACCGCACAGAGCAAAATACCGCAAGCGCCATCTAATAATGCCTTCAATAATATTTAAAGATATTGTTTTCAAAAAGAAAGGATTAATTTTTAAAGATATAAAAATTGAAAATTATGACAAACTTATAAACACGCATATTCACTTATTATTAGAGAAAAATGTTCAAATAAATATCATCAGTAAAAATCTTGGGTTTCATAATATAAAAGATTTTGCATCAAGGTATAATTTCTTGCTTCCGCAAAAATTAGACGATAATTTTGAAATTTTGCAAAATTAAATTCTGCAAATGCACTTATAATAACTGTTTAGGTTCAGGTCATTTTATAGCACCAACCTCAGATTTTGTTTCTGCATTCACTTGCCAAATTCTCTTGCGACTGCAAGTAGAAATATACAAATAACTTATATTACCTTATTCTTGGACAACTGTAGTTCCACACAAAAGAAAAGGAGAATTGTTATGAACAAACAAATTGAAGAAAAGAAAAAATTATTTGAGGATGCTTGGAAAGTCAGGACTGATTTTGAAAAAGAAGATTTCAAATTGCGCCAAAGGGCAGAACAAGCAAAAAAGGATATTATTAAACTGCAAGAAGAAACCGAAAAATTAAAAGAAAAAAGACCTGCACTGTTGGCAGACAATAAAGATGTAAAAAAGCTGAATAAAAGGCTAAAAGATATTGAAGAAGAAATTGAAATTAATAATGATCTGATAACGGGAATAACTGCAAAAAGAGAAAAGCGTAACAATGATGTAAGAAATATAAGATATCACGTTAACCAAGCCTACAAAGCATATATTAATGAAATTCTTGCGACACTAAAAGATAAATATATGAAACTGGCTCCGGAGTTTGCAGATTTATTAACGGATATTATTGCACTTGAAGCTATGAGAAACGGAGATAGGGATTATCCTTGTTTGTTCCATTATGACGATATTATGAAATTGCCGAATTTAGATGACGAAAAACATCCGTTCTTTACCTATAATTACTACGGCATTCACATCGATAATTACAAACGTATGGAAGAAAAATACAACATACCCCAATTTGAACAATATTAGTTCTTCTTTTCCCCTGTTTAAATTCGTTTTAAGCGGGGGAAATTTTTCCTGCAAGAATTTAATCATAATTGATTATAAAAATTAAAATTAAAAGGAGTTAAAAAGGTTTTAAACAATTTTTAACTCTCTTTTTTATTCGCATTTTCATTATCAATAAAAAATGCATTTAATAAATCTGCGTTATTTCTTAAATTTCTAACAACCGGAGTAAGGTTATAGCATTCTTCTATCTCCGGCTGATTACCGACAAAATAATCGACAATTACGGCAATATTATACACATCCTCTGCCCACTTGCTTATTTTCTTAAATTCCTGCTCGCTAATATTGTATCCGCTAACTTCTTTCATAAATCCTCCTTATATCAGGAAACACATTAGCTCCAAAGATAACAAAAAGCATTCAAATGTTTACATAGCAACACATTCGGTTGATTTCCTATTTATTGTAATCGATTAATGTTAATAACCGAAAGGAGCACAATATGGTTGAAAAAGATTATCAATTATACGGGACAAAGGTTTTGAATTTAAAAACTCAAGAAATCGGTTTGCTGATTTGCATTTGGCAAAACAAATTTGCTGATAAAACTGTAGACTTTGCAACCTGTGTTGATAAAACAGGAAAACGCTACAACATAGAACTAGATAATATAAGAGGGTTTGAAGATGATTTTGAAAAATAAAAGAACCCGTGAAACTTTGAATATTACCTTGCCTGAATTTAAAACTCGCTTTGCGAAAGAGCTTAAAAGGGCATTTGAAAGTTATAAGCGGACAGAATTGGCAAAGCCATATTTCAAAATAAAAAATGTTGATAAATTTGATTTTTATTTTGACCTGCAATGGAATTTTAATCACCATGCCTGCTCGGATTGGTATATTGCTCAAATATAAATAAAAGGACAAAGCAAAAATTTTAATGTATGATAAAAGAAAGGAGATACGAATGGTATACGACTTAAGATATGGTGATTGCTTTAAATTATTAGATGATATTCCTGACAAATCTGTCGATTTAATATTGACGGATCCTCCATATAATATTGCAAAATATTCTACAGGGAATATTGATTTGCCCGGTCGTTCTGCTCTTAATAATGATTTGGC
This sequence comes from uncultured bacterium, assembly GCA_948684385.1. Classification (GTDB taxonomy): domain Bacteria; phylum Cyanobacteriota; class Vampirovibrionia; order Gastranaerophilales; family Gastranaerophilaceae; genus CAG-196. The sequence goes on along the minus strand of CAPQCU010000001.1, from coordinate 269,109 downwards.
AGATTGGGATAAACCTGAAATTGAACCACGAGATTTATTAGCGAATTTCAAAAGAATAATTAAACCAAAAGGAAACATCTTCGTCTTTACAACATATAATCAAATTGGAAAATGGCACGAAACATTTGATCCTGAATTTGATACTTTTCAATTTATGGTTTGGCATAAAACAAATCCTGCTCCCAAAATCTATAAAAATGGTTTTTTAAATAGTTGTGAGCTTATTGTTTGTATGTGGAATAAAGGACATCAGTGGAATTTTAGCAATCAAAAAGAAATGCATAATTTTATTCAAACACCAATTTGTATGCAACCTGAAAGGCTTTCTAATCCAAAACATCCCGCACAAAAACCTGTAAAATTGTTAGAACATATTATTAAAATCGCATCTAATGAAGGCGATACAATCTTAGATCCTTTCATGGGAGTTGGCTCAACAGGGATTGCCGCATACAATTTAAAACGTAATTTTATTGGAATTGAATTAGAAAAAGAATATTTTGATGCTACAAATAAAAGATTTCAGAAACATGAACGCAAAATGAAAGAATATGCTATGAGCAACTGTTAATCATATCTCTTAATCGTTCGTTAAGGTTTATCTGTTTCATTGCTTCATTATATATCTTTGTAAATTCAAGAAAATCAATTTCCGGAGGCAATACTTTATTCCAAAACGCAGAGCCAATTAAAAACATACCGGGATAATTTATAAATTTCTTAATTGCACCTGTCCAAGTATGATTTTCACCATCTTTATGATAATAAGTTGCAAAATATGGTTTTACATTTTGCATATTTAGCGCCATATAAATAAGTAGTAACTTCTGTGCATTGGCAGGTGCATTTGAATTATCTAAATCGCCACCGGCTTTTATTTCCATAATATTCAATGTGTCAGTATCATCATAGAATGCTAAATCAACAGGTTTTTGGTGAATATTACTATCAATTACAACATGATTTAATAACTCTTTGATACTTTCATGAGTAACAGTTGATTCAATACGATTTTTGCCTCTACCGGTTGCTAATCTTTCATTCATAAAAGAATTAACATATGCTTTAGTTTGGGCATTATCAATATCAACATTTGTGACTACAATTTGTTCGTGTTCGTTATCAATTACAATATCGTGGGAAATATTGTGTGGGTTAATAATTTGAGGGACTTTTTCTTCACCATAACGAAGTTTTACGATATTACGAGCAATTCTTTGAAGTGAATTTCCACTTTTAGACTCAAAGCTACTAACAAATACCATATGCCCAGTCATTAGTGGATCAAGTTCATTTAACAGAAAATTGTTTTGTTTTGCACAATAATTGTTCATGAAATCGCCTTGTATTCTATTTACAAGTGCAGAAAATTCATCTTTTACAATGTTTAAAATAGCCTCTCTCATAACATCCCCTATGCATATTGCAGTTGCTTTTTCTTATTTTGTTTAAGAACTGCAACATTACTTGTTTTCTTAACTTCTTCGCCAATAGGATAATTTGTAATTAACAAGTGCTCACAATCCCTATTATTGCGACCTTTGAAACTAACCATATATGTTTTATCAAAACTTGTTATGTATAGTCCTTTATCGCTATACAAATCCGAAATAAATTCTGTATTTTTAATTACAAGCATAAATTTTGCCGGACATTTATTGATTAAATAATTTGCCAAGCGTTCCTGATCTTGTTTGTCAAAAGTATTATTTACATAACTGCTAAAATCAGTATCATATGGGGGATCTAAAAATATAAAATCATTCTTTGTAAGTTTAATTTTGTCCAAAAATTCTTCAAAATCGAGATTGTATATGTCTGTATTTACAAAATGAGACTGAAGTTCTTTGGATTTTATATAGTCAATTTTTCTTTGAAAGTTTTTTCTATTATAAGAAATTCCACCATAAGGAACATTAAATTCTCCATTAGAATTATATCTAAACATAGAAGAATAGCAGTATTCACGAATAAAATAAAAATATTCGCTATTGTCATATTTATTATATAAAGCTCTTATAAACATATAGAAAGAGCCTTTTAAAGCACATTCAAAATTGTCATATATATCTTTTTCAGGAAGATTTCCTTTTTTTTCTTCCAAATCTTTCATGCGAACTAATTTTGCACTTATGTTACGCAATAGTTCTTTTTCAAAAATGCCATAATGTTTCAATAATTCAGCGTTTAATAGTTGTTTAAAAGCCGTTTTATTATCGTTTATAAACAATTCAATATTTTTAATTAAATCCTCTTTTGCAATTTTATTGGCTTTATATTTTAAATAAGTTGTGTTAAAAACATCAATATTATTATCCAATATGCTTTCTAACCCAACCCAAGCATCTTGAAGAGACTGCAAACGACTTATAAAATCTTTATTTTTATACTTAATATTATTGTATAAAGTCGTTAATTCAACGGATTTGTCGTTTATAAGCTTATTTTTATTGCCCATGGAGAAATAAACTGCCCCTCCGCCAACGAAAGGCTCAATAAAGCGAACAAAATTATCCGGTACATTCGGAAGAATATACTTTAGTTCTTGCTCTTTACCTCCAGCCCACTTAACTATGGGCGACAAATCGTTCACCTTCTCCATAGAAATTATTATATGCTAAACATGTCATTAGCACAATGTAATGAAGAAAGATTAAGAATTTACTCGAATATGCCATATAATAAAGTAACAACAAAAAATTATACATGGAAACAAAAATATATTTAAATTTATATATTAGCATGTAAATATTTGTAAAAAATATCAAATTTAGTAATAATTGCATAAATAAACACTGATATTATTTGATTTTAACGGGAATAAATAATTGGAATATTTTTAGTTGACTTTTTTAGTTATGTGTGATAATCTTCAAGAAAAGGAGATTTTCCATGATATATTTTGACGAAAATTTAATTAACGAAAAAATTGCACCGCATTATGGTGAGCTTGTACGGATAGTGAAACAGGCTCATAATGATTTCTTGAAAATACCTGCAATGGATGGTTTGGATTATGGCGGTTTGCCATATGCAGTAATAATGTTAGTCAAAATTAAAGATTTGCTATCTCATTCGTACTTAATAGAAAAGGGGATTGCAGAAGTTGTACCGTTTTACAGTACCTTCAGATTAGTATTTTCAGGTATGCCTGTAAGTTTTAACAAGGTCGACCGTAAAAAACGAAAATGCAAAGATGTTATGGAACCAAACATAATGAGCTTCTCCGAGAAATATTTTAAGCAAGAGTCATTATTCCCTGAAACAAGTGATTTTAATCAGCATATTATTTCATGTCAATCTCCTTTGACGATTGGTTATACATTGAAAAATGTAGAAATTCCAAATGTTTATATTACACATCAAATCGGTAAAAACGTACACTGGAGCGCAGATATAACAAGCATATACTCTCCTGTTATAAACTTGCAACAACAGAAAAATCAAGCTAATATTAATACACGTAAAAGAAGGGTACATTCAAAAAACCGCTTGCAACAGAGAAAAGAAGAAAATAACAGTAATTAATAGGATTATTTATGAAAAAGGAATTTAATTTTAATAAGCTTATTATCGCAAGAGAATATAATAAGTTTACGCAAAATCAACTACGAAATGTATTAGCTGAAAAGTACGCTATTAAATTATCTCAAGGCGAATTATCAAAGATAGAAAAAGGAGAAAGAAAATCAATTTCAGAAGAATTATTGCAGGCTATATCTGAAATATTGAATTTTCCTGTCAATTATTTTTATCTTGAGGGCAGTATTATAGATGTAAAACTTTCACTTTTTAGAAAAAGACAAAAACTTTCTAAAAAGTTACAAGCATATATTTTAGGTACTATTAATGTGATAGCTGATGCTTGCAAAAATTTAGCAGATGATACAAGAAGCATGAATATTGATGTACCGTTTTTCTCTTTAGATAAGTATAAAAATCCTAATGAAATTGCAAGAACGTTAAGATTATATTGGAATGTACCTCAAGGTCCTATAGAAAATTTAACAAATTTATTAGAAGATAACGGTATTATAGTAAATTTTATAAAAGTTGAAGATGATAAATTTGATGGATATTCATATACAGATAACAATCTGCATGTTATAGTTGTAAATTCTGCTTTATCGGGAGACAGGTTACGTTACACTTTAGCCCATGAATTGGGACATACTATAATGAGAAATGAATATTTGCCGTACAAAGAAGCGGAGGATACAGCTAATGCGTTTGCTTCAGAATTTTTAATGCCGGAGCCATCTATAAAATCAGGCTTAAGAAATATCAATTATGAAAAGGCATACTATTTAAAGTCATATTGGAAGGTTTCGATGGCTTCTTTATTCAGGAGGGCAAAAGATTTAGGTGTAATCAATCAAAATAGATATGTAGCTCTTAATTGTTATATGAGTCAATTAGGATACAGAAAAACTGAACCAAATCCAATAATGAAAGAATACCCGTCATTATTTAAAGAAATTATTCAAAGTTATCAGGAAGATGATAATTATACATTTGATGAAATTGCTCAAAAAGCCTGCTTATCAAAGGATGTTCTTTTTGATATATCTAATTATAATTTAGGTCGTCTTACTTTAATAAGTAATTAGTTTAAAAGTCTAATGCAACATATAATAAAAGTAAATTGTTAAAATTAGGATTTGTTGAAGGATTTTCTTATAACCCTATAAATATAATTTTCAGATAAATCGCAAAGCTTTGCCAATTTTATGCGAGACTGTTTTGTCCCGTCATAAACATCTTTAATATAAGCAATCTTTGCAGGTAATGTTGCGTTTTTCGGAACAGATATCAGTATCCCCGGAAGCTCACACATAAGTTCAATTGTTGCATCCAATCCTATAACAGCTGCAACAATATTTAAATCTTCATTAGGCAGATTTTCCATTGTTATGTATTTAATCCAAGGTTTATCCATATTTATAGTGCTTGTTTTGCTATACTCTCTTCCGCTCTTCTTTTTTGCGCTTCTGTTAAATACAACATCCGCTTTGGTTTTGGTGCAGGAGCAACGTATTTAAATTTAGAAGATACCTTTGCAGTATTTTCTTGTTTTATAACTTTATCCATTTTTGTATTGGCTAATTGTGAAATCTTCGGAGTATTGTTGAATTCGACCTTATTCAAGCTACTCTTCAAATTGGCAACAATTTCTTCATTAGTGGGGTTATATTTAGTTGAAATCATTGCCTTAATAAGTTTCTTTTCTTTATTTTTAAGTGCAATCGCATTTTTGTATGCATCTTTTTCAATATTTGTTTTTGCAAGGAATGATACAGAGTGATATACGTTTGCCTTGCCAAGATATTCTTCGGTTAAGGCATCAAATACCCAAGCTTCCTGATATGCCTTTATATCTCTGCGAATAAATACTTTACGACCTTTTTCGCATATCATCCATTCACCCCAATAAGTTAATTGCAGTTGTGAATCATAAATTCCGTTTCTGCCGATTGTCATAGTTTTTGACGTGCGCATACAGAATAATCTGAGAGCATCTTTGCTAATAACCTTTTTGGTTTTGTATTCTTCTGACCATAATTCATCAGGACATTTACCCTGCAAAACTTTCCCTTTAGAAGGTTTTTTATTCAAATAGTTTTCAATAAAATCATCAAATATAAGTTTAAAATCATCAAAATTCATTATCTTGCCGGATTTTATTTCATTCTTTAACTTTTCAGGTCTTTCTGTAATCTTTCCACCTCTGTAACCGACAAAACCCTTTGAAAGGAACGACTTAATTTTCAAGAAGTCCCTTTCTACAGGTTTTGTTTGCGCATTATATGGGAGAGCATAATGAACATTTATTCCCATATTTACAAGCAGAGCATTTTCTTTTTGGGTGTTATGTTTAACCTGAATTTTTCTTCCGCCTGCAAAATCTCTGCATCTGTAATCTTTACCATTATCTATATAGACATCATACGGCAGTCCGAATTTTTCAGCGCCATAATAAAATGCTTGAAAAATATGGTCGGAATTTGGAGCTTCTGCGTGCAAAAACCAACCTAACCATTTTGAGGTTTTTACATCTCGGAATACGGTTACCCAAGGGAAGCAAGTCGTATTATTATGTTTAACTGCAACGTCAATTTGAGCGTGATCCGAAACCCAACAACTTCCTGCAAGGATATTTGAATAATCTCTCGGAATAAATGTTGCAAATTTTTTATTCCAAGCAGAATTTCCAAACCTTGCATAATATATTGCCTGTTTTGATACTCTTGATTTAAGCATTCTGTCAAAAGTTCTTGCTGAAGGAAATTCAACGGGACTGATATTGTCTTTTGATTTAGCATACCCCAATGTTACTTGCCAACAAAAATTAACAGAAGGAGCACCTTCCCGCAAATATAAACTTTTATAATATTCATAATAATCACTGTTTACTTGTATTTTGTTACTGTATTTACCTCGGTGCGACAGTAATCCTGCAACACCATATTCTTCATACTTTGCTCTTGCTTTGTATATTGATTGAACACTGGTGATATTATCAGGAAAATCTTTATTCCAATTTTTAACAAACACTTCAAGAGCACTGCGTTTCATTCCTTTGGTTAAAGATAACAATTCCAAATATTTATCTGCCTGTTTTTTAGACCATTCGGGAGCATTTGTATAATATTCAGATGAACTGCAAATATCTTTATTATTTAATTTTGACAGTTTCTTTTGATATTTTAGTAAATCTTTTTCAGGAAGAGAATTTATATCAATCTCATATTTTTTGAATTTGCCGGATTGATTAAACCTGCAAATATATTTTTTCGCAACACAATTTCTGCGCAGAGTTTCTTCTTTGCACCCTAAAATAACTGCAAGTTTTTTAAGCTCTATCCACTCGGGATTACACATTTTTCTCCTTAAAGTCTTGTTTATAAATATTTTAGGGAATATGAAAATTAAATAAAAGTACCCCAAAATAAGTTATGAATAAATATTCCACCCATAAAAACCTTAAAATGAATGATAACTAAAAAGTTACTCTTAAAAATAGGAATATACTTACCAGAACAAAACTTAACAATTAACATAAAAAGTTATCAGAGATTATTGAACATTTTGACAGTAAGTATTGAACAAATTATCAGACAGTTTTGAACAATTTCCGACTTAATGACTCACAAAATTGAACATGTCTCATTTTATGTCAAAGTTGTCTAATTTTAACTGTCTATTTATACTATGAAAATTTAAAAAATATTTTATAAAAAATTATCAGAGAGTTTTGTAGTGTTTATCTTTCCGTTTGAGAAGTCCGACAGCTAAAATGGAAAGTTTTTTGCAAAGTCGGAAGAATTTTCCATTTTGTGTCCGACTTTTTCCATTTCGACTGACCAATTATAGCAAAGTATATATCAGAAAGCAGCAATGCTAATTCTAATTTGTTTATTTGATAAGAATAATCAGTGCATTAATTTAAAAATCAAAACTTGGTTGACCCAAAATAATCAAACTATCTGTCAAAAATAATCAAATTATGTGTCTTTTTACATTCTCCCAGGCGGGTTCTTCCCCTCCTTTCCTCGGAGATACTTAATCTCCGAGGGCGGAATTTTTCTCCGGGCAAAATTATCTTTAATTGCATCCTTTTTTGTACTCTAACCCCCATTTTGCCATTGAATCCAAAATAGGTTTTAAACTTAATCCCATACCGGTTAAAGAATATTCAACTTTTGGAGGCACTTCTGCATATACTTTTCTTATAACTAATCCGTCATCTTCCATTGACCTTAAATTTGCAGTCAAAACCTTTTGAGAAATAGTGCCTAGTGATTTTCTTAATTCTCCAAACCTTTTCGTGCCGGTTAATAAATCCCTTATTATTAAAACTTTCCACCTGTCAGAAATCAAAGAAAGTGTTGTTTCAACAGGACATAACGGTAACTCGTTTTTATTTTTCATATTAAAATCCTTTATTACTTCAATAGTTTCTATTTAGCTACTATATAACTTTAAAGTGCTTACTTTACAGAAGTTACTTATATGCTTATTATATTCTTGTAAATCAAAATGTCAATTATAAAACAAAGGAGAGAATTATGACAAATTTTAAAAACACAGAAGTTGGTAAGTTAGAAGAAATTGGTAAAAACTACGAAAACGGAAAAGCATTTTTGAATAATTTATTAGATTTAACAAGCTGTGAAATTTCAATAAGTTCAATGCCAGCTGGAATTAAATTACCATTTAATCATAAACACAAACAAAACGAAGAAATTTATATTTTCTTAAAAGGTGAAGGTACAATGACACTTGATAATAACGTAATTGAAGTTAAAGAAGGCTCTTGTGTTAAGGTTTTGCCTGTTGCTGTTAGAACAATGGAAGCTAAAACTGATTTACAATATATTTGTGTTCAAGCAAAAACAAATTCTCTTGAACAATTCGGCTTGGGTGATGCAGAACTTTGCTAAAATTTTCATAACATTTACGTAAAAACTTGTAAAAAAATTTTTTGCTAAATTCTCTATTGAGTTTTACATGCTAAAATAGTTTTATAAGGGAGGAATTTATGAAAAAGATTTTAGTTTTATTTTTTGCGCTCGTCTTCGGAATACATTCCGCTAACGCAGCAACAGATTGGACTCAAAAAGCAAATGTAGACAGAGTTAACAGAATCGGTAAAGCTCTGCTTTCTAAAAACAACCTGCCTACAAAAATCGAGTTCAAAGTTATCCAAACAGACGAAGTTAACGCTTTTGCTAACGCAGACAAACAAATTTGCGTTTACACAGGGCTTTTGAAATTCGTTAACAACGATGCCGAGCTTGCAGCTGTTATTGCTCACGAAATCGGTCACATTGTTAACCATCACGTTGCAAAACAAAACGTAGTCGGAACAGTTACCGCTACAGCGATTGCTAATGCTAATATTGACCCGAGACTTAAAGCGGGAGCAAACACAGCAAACAATCTTACTATGCTTAAGATGTCAAGAACAGAAGAATACGAAGCTGATATTACAGGTGCAGATTTGATGACAAAAGCCGGTTACAACCCGCTTGCTATGGTTTCTGTTCTTTATAAAATCGGCGGATGCTACAAAGATTTTACTTCTACACACCCGTCAGGAGATAAAAGAACAATGTATATCTATGATTACATTACATACACTTATCCGACAAAAGTAAAAGCAGGTTATAACACTGATTCTTACAAAAAGTTCATGGCTTATGCAGAACCTATTGTTAAAGAAAGAAACGCAAACCCTAAAAAGCTCGCAGCTTTCAATAAGAGTCAGGAAAAGCTTAAAGCAAAAAGAGCAGCTAAACTTGAAAAATACAAAACTGCAAAAGATTCAAACGGATGGGACAAATCTTTTAATGTAATCAGAGCAATTTCTTACTAAATAAAAAAAAACCGTCTTTGACAGACGGTTTTTTTATGCTTAAATTAAGTTATGAAAATCCAGACTATTTCCAATCACAACCCGCAGGTAAACCATAAATGCGGGATTAAATCATTAAATAAAATTAATCCGATATCAAGATATGCAGATAGATATTTCAACAATATGGCAAAGACTTCTGCTGACAGGATTGAAGAGATTTCTCCTGCTCTTTCCGGCAAAATCAGAAACCTGCGTATAAAAGGAATATCTGCGTGGGATATTAATCCGTCAAATTCTGAAGAATACATTCTTTTTCTACACGGAATGTCACAGAATGTAAGCAATTATCAGCATCTTTATGAAACAATCATCAATAAAGGTAAAGGAGTTTTTGCGGTCGAATATAGAGGCTATGGCAGCAATGGACGCGCAAAGATTTCTGAAGACAAGCTGAGAAAAGACGTAAAAACAGCTTATGATTATTTGATAAAAACAGGAATAAAACCCGAAAACGTTACTGTTATGGGTCATAGCATGGGCGGAGCTCTGGCTGTTGATTTTGCTTCCAAACATAAAGACATCAAATCTTTAGTCTTAATCTGTCCTTTAACTAAAATGTCTTACATTGGCAAAAAATTTTCCGGACACAAGCTTTTAGGTCTGGGAATTCCCGGCAGAGTTATGGCATTTACAGGGGTAAATGAAGGGGCTGGTAGTTCCAACCTACCAGCTGGTAAGAATGGTGTAAAATGTATAAAACCTCTTGCCTGGCTTTATGATTTCATGTTTAACTCAATAAGAAAAATCCCGAAATTGGAAACTCCAACTTATTATATCCAATCGCGAAACGATTCTGTTACTACAATTGAAGGGGCAAGAATGTTTGCTAAGACAGCACGCAGACAGGGAGTTTTAGAAAAGTTTTACTCACTGGCAAGTGGCGGTCATAAAGTTGATGCTCAAAAAGTTGGTATAATCTCGGATATCATAGACAAGATTTACTCTTAACGCTTAAACCTGTTATAATACCTTCTCACTGCTTCTTTAGCTTCTTCCTTGCTAAATTTGAAATTTGTAAGGTCGAGATTTATCAATCCTTTAGACTCTTTTTCTAAAACCCTTTGAACTTTGTAAGGATAAGTTTCATCACCTTTAAGCTTTCCTTTATTAATATATTCAATAATTTGTTCAATATAATTTTGACAATATTTTGGTATCTTTGGAAACATCATGATAAAATCGGTCAAAGGCATATTTGAGCGCAGGTTATTTGCTCCGGCAGAAGCAAGAAGAAAGTTGCCGATTGCATTCAAGCCGCCTTTTGAGTCCGGTTTAATATGTTCAATTGTTGCAACAGAAGGGCGAAGCAGCCTTTTTGCGATTTCTTCTTCTGTTCTATCTGCATACTTTACAACAAACGCATTCGGGCTCATGCCGGAAGTCGGAAGATAAGCGGCACGGTTCTTTAAAAGCTCAAAAATCCTGCTCTCACCTTTTGCAGGAATCAATTCTTCAAGAGAGATAAGCAAATGCTTTCTCTTAAAAGTATCTTCTTTTTTATTTTCAAGAATTAATTGACGGCAGCGCGTTGTTTTTTCGTGAACAGCAAGCGCATTTTCAGGAGAAAGCTTGAGCGAAATCTTATCAACATCATCAAGAACATTGAACTCTTCTAACTTAAGTTTTGTAATTGCTTCCTGATACCAGAGCTTAAGGCAATCCGGCAGAGTCAGGTCAGGATTTGATTTAACCGCTTTTTCAAACCTGTTAAATATACGCTTCTCGGTTTTTTGCATATATTTTTTGTATTTTCTCAGAATTTTCAAAGTTTCTTTTGTAGAAACACTATTATCAACCATCGTTTCGATTTTCGGCATTTCGCTTCCGGTCAGCATTTCCACGCCAAAATAAGGGCATTTAAGGTGTTTAAGTTTTCTTAAAGGTGCTCCTTCAGAAGTGTTAGAACAAAACGTCAGAGTTCTCTGACCGCCTGCGCGGTAAGGCTTAGATTCAAATAACCTTATCGGAACAATCTGCATTTAGCCTCCTGCCTGGTTTTTTGCCGGGTTAGCTTAGCGTTGGGTTTTAACCTTTTAAGCCTATTCTTTATGACCCCTTTTATCTGCCAACTCACTATCCATTCTCAAGAATACAGGTTTGATGTTCTCTTTGTCAATAAGATGTCCGGATTGTAAACTTTCACAGGTGATATCATCAAGTTTTGTATTCAAATCATAAGAAAGCTGCTCAGCCATAGCTTTAGCAATATTTGGACAATACGGGTAAATAAGAGAAGAAACTACTGTCATAACCTGCAATACATTGGTTAAGACTTCTCCGCATTTATCCATTTGACCTTCTTTTGCAAGAGTCCAAGGCGCGTTATCTGTTACGTATTTGTTTGTAATATCAACAAGCTCAATAATTTTCTGTCCTGCTTCCTGAATTTCAAAATAATCAAAATGATGTTTAACCGCTTTTACTGTTTCTAAAGCTTTTTCTTTTAACTCGTTTTTAGCAAGAAATTCAGGCTTGATATCGCCTTCAAAATACTTAACAAGCATTGAAAGAGTTCTATTCAAAAGGTTACCCATTGAGTTTGCAAGGTGAGCGTTAACTTTTTCTTTGAAATCTTCATCAGAATAGTTTCCGTCTTTTCCGCAAGGCGCAGCTGTTGCCATGTAATATCTCAAAGGGTCAGGAATTTCTAAGTTAAACGCTTCCAGTACTCCTGTTGGAGAAATAACGTTTCCTAAAGATTTTGACATCTTAGTCTGGTCAATTGTAATCCATCCGTGAGCCAAGATATGTTCAGGAAGCGGTAAATCAAGAGCCATAAGGATTGCAAGCCAGTAAATGCTATGGAATTTCAAGATATCTTTTCCGATAACCTGAACAGTTGCAGGCCAGAGGTTTTTGAACTGTTCTGAGCTGCCGTCAGGGTCATAGCCGATTGCAGTGATATAGTTTGAAAGCGCATCAATCCAAACATAAATCACCTGAGACGGGTCGTCAAGTACCGGAATACCCCAGCTTACGTTGGTATTTACACGGGAAACCGAAATATCTTCAATGTTTTCAAGCTGGTTCAAAACTTCGTTTGCACGAAAAGCCGGAACAATAAAATCAGGGTTTGTTTTGATGTGTTTAATTATCGCATCTTTGTATTTTGTAAGTTTAAAGAAGTAGTTTTCTTCTTCAACAACCTCCGGTTTTTTCTGGTGGTCAGGACAAAGTCCGTCTTCTGTTAAGTCTTTTTCGCTCAGAAAAGCTTCACAGCCTGAACAGTAAAGCCCTGTGTAAGAATGTTTGTAAATATCGCCTTTTTCAACGAGTTTTTTGAAAATCTTTTGTACAACTTTTTCGTGCTGCTCATCAGTTGTTCTGATAAATTGGGAATAATCAACATCAAGCGCTTTCCACGCATCTTTGAATTTTTGAGCGTTCATATCGCAAAATTCTTTTGGAGAAACACCGTTTGCAGCAGAAGTTTTCTGGATTTTAATACCGTGTTCGTCTGTTCCTGTTAAAAAATAAGTATTTTCACATCTCTGCGTAAAGTGTCTATAAATTACGTCAGTAAGAATTTTTTCGTAAGCGTGTCCGATATGCGGAGCGCCGTTAACATAATCGATTGCTGTTGTTGTATAAAATTTTTCCATTCTCTTATCCCTCTTTTTTAAAAATTGTACCATAAAAAATTCATTTATGGTGAAGACGCTGCAAGGCATACAATTTCATTAAATCCTGATTTGTGCAAAGATTTTATCATTTCCTCAAAAGTCACACCTGTTGTACTGATATCATCCAGAATTAAGACCGGTTTTCTTAAATCTTTTGACTTATCAACTTCAAACGCGTTTTCGAGATTAATAAGCCTCTGCGCTCTTGTAAGCTTGTACTGCGGTTTTGTGTCTTTGACTCTTCTTATCAAATCGTAATTCGGAGTATATCCGGAAAGCTTGCAAAACTCTTCCACAACAAGATTCATGTGGTTGTATTTGCGTTTCTTAACGCGGTTTGGGTGCATCGGAGTCGGAACTACCTGAAAATCACGTTTGTCTCCAAGCTCCTTCCAGTATTCGTACATAAATTTTGCTAAATAAAACGCAAGCTCTTTCTGCTTGTGATACTTAAGCCCTCTGATAAGCTTCTGTAAAGTCTTTTCATAAACCCCGCAGGAAAAAATATTAACTCTATCAATTATTCTGTTTGCAGTTTTCGAAGAGAAAGTCATTGACTCAAAACATTTCGGGCACATCTTTAAAGCGGATTTTGAAGACGAACAGAAATAACATTTCTTCCTGTAAATTAAATCAAGGAGTGAAAGCAAAATCTTTTTCATAGAAAAATTTTAGCATAAAAAACGCCCCTGTTAATCAGGGGCGATTTGTTATACCGGAACAATTGTTGCTCCATCTGGAATTTTCTTATCTTTAAGAGCATTTTTAATCTTTGTATTAATCGCACTTTCATATCGTTCCATAAATGCCAGAAAGTCATCAGTACCGGAAGCATATTTTTTACTGCCCGTAGTAATACTTACAGGCTTACCATCTACAATATGTATTAAGTTTCTACCATCTACAATATCAAATTCACCTACTTTATAACCTTCAGGTAATTTTTTAGATTTGATATCTTTTCCAATAATTGCACTAATATCATGACCACTGTCTTTTGATTTTCTTACATAAGCTAAAACTTCATTTGAATTAGCTGTACATTCTTTCAATGTCGTTAATTTATTAATTTGTGGTTGACCGTGAATTTTTGTGCTAATTCCTTTTCTAAATACTTCAGCTACATTATCACCTATTTTCGTAGCATAAGTAATATTTGATACCGCATTTTCACTATCTAAAATAAATTTAGCATCGCTGCCTTTGATTTTCGCAATACATTCTTCAATTCTTGAAGCAAATGTTGTATCTGCAATATTCAAATCAGTTCTTATTTTTCCATTTTGAACAAATAAATGTGTAATATCACTGCCAGAACCATTAGTAATTTTTGCTATTTTATCTCCAACAAATTCTATCACATTTGTATTGCCACCATCTTTTAAAGTAAATGTTGCATTCTTAATAGTAGTTTCACCAGTTGTAAATCTTAGACCGGTTAATTGTTTCAATTCTTTATTAGATCTTAATAAATTAGCAATTTGAGTGGAGTCAGATGTAGTAGTAGTCTTACCAGGTACATAATAAACAGGTTTTCCACCCTTCATTACCACTTTTAGTTCTTTCAAACCTTCCACCGCTTTTGGTTTTGAAGTTGATTTAGTTTTTGCTGCAACTTCTTCTGCAACTTTGCTACCTTTTGATTTCAAGCTGTTCCAGATTTGTTTAGCTCCTTCAATCGGATTACCTTTGCCTTTATAAGCAGAATATATCAAAGCAGCTGCACCGCCTGCAACAGCAAGCGCTGTACCGGCTCCAATTCCGTCATCTTCTTTTTTGCTTCCTTTAAAAGTCGGGTCAACAGAAGTTGGTTCACTCACCGGAGCGGTCTGTTGAACCTGAGGAACCTGAGGAGCAGTTTGCACTCCCATAAAATTCGGATTGTATGCGTTTAATGCGTACAAAAATGCCGGATCATTTCCGTAACCTATTCCTGAAATACCATAACCTGGAGCCATAATTAGCCGCCTTTCCTATTAATCTTACAATTTTCCCTATGAATGTGTAACCTTATTTAAATTCGGGGTCATTTACCCCTACTTATATACATGAAGTTTTTCTTTTCACAAAAATTGCCTTCATGAAACAAGGTTCGTTACAAAACTTAATAAAAAGAATAAATAAGTGATTGTTTACTTTTTAGTCAATCTATGCTCTAATTAAAGTTGATAGGTTTATAAATAGGAGAGGTCATGAAAGCAGAAGAAAGAACATTTGTTGCGATTAAGCCTGACGGCGTAAAAAGAGGATTTATCGGCAGGATTATTGAAAGATTTGAAAACAAAGGTTTTAAAATTGTCGCAATGAAGTTACTTCAAGTAACACCTGAGTTAGCAGCAAAACATTATGAAGAACATTTCGGGAAACCGTTTTACAAAAGGCTTGTTCACTACATAACAAGCGGACCAATTGTTGCTATGGTAATCGAAGGCTACGGCGCTATTGATAACGTACGCCACATTGTAGGTGCTACTGACCCGCAAAAAGCTGATGTCGGCACAATCAGAGCAGATTTTGCTCAGGTTATGGAATACAATATGGTTCACGCTTCTGATTCTCCTGAAAGCGCAGCAAGAGAAATCGGTTTATACTTCAAGCCGGAAGAAATCTTTGATAACTGGCAGTCTATGTTAGAGATGATTACTTTTGATGAGGAAAGATTTGGCGGATAATTTTAACTACAAATTAATACATATCGACAAAAACACCGGCGCGCGCGCGGGTGTTTTGCATACTCCGCACGGAGATATCAAGACACCAATCTTCATGCCGGTCGGAACAAACTCGACTGTAAAACTCATAACTAACAACAACCTCTACGACACCGGAGCGCAGATTATTCTTGCAAACTCTTACCATTTGTATTTAAGAGCAGGACACAAATTAATCGAAAAATTCGGCGGAATTCACGGCTGGATGAACTGGAATAAGCCTGTTTTAACAGACTCCGGCGGGTTTCAGGTATTTTCTTTAGCGCATCTTCGAAAAATCACAGAAGAAGGAGTTGAATTCCGCGACCCGAAAGACGGCAAAAAACACTTCATCAGTCCGGAAATCTCTATGGAAATCCAGCAGTCAATCGGAGCCGATATAATTATGGCTTTCGACTGGTGTGCACCGTTCGGATGCGATTACAAAACCGCAAAAGAAGCAATGGAGCGCACTCACCGCTGGCTTGACAGATGCATCAAAGCAAAAACTTCCGAAAATCAGGCTCTGTTCCCGATTTGTCAGGGAGCGTTTTATGATGACTTGAGACGCGAAAGCGCCGCTTATGTTTCATCAAAAGATGCAGTCGGATACGCTATAGGCGGTTTGAGCGTCGGAGAAGACAAAGAAACAATGAACCATTTTGTTGAGCTTACAGCTCCTCTGCTTCCGGAAAACAAACCGCGTTATCTAATGGGAGTCGGAACTCCGGAGGATTTGTTAGACGGAATTAAGCGCGGTGTCGATATGTTTGACTGCGTTCTGCCGACAAGAAACGCGCGCCACGGTTCGTTCTTTACAACTGAGGGCAAAAAACAAATCAAAAACGCACAGTTTTGGGATGACCCGCGTCCTTTGGATGAAAATTGTGATTGTTACTGCTGTAAAAACCATTCCCGAGCTTATTTAAGGCACCTGTACAAATGCGGAGAAGGTACAGCGCAGGCATTGATGTCTATTCATAACATTCAATTCTTAATCAACTTCTCTCAAAAAGCACGTGAAGCAATTCTTGAAGACAGGTTTGAAGAGTTCTTTAATGAAAACTATCAAAAAGTATTAAACTAAAAAACTATCCGGTATTTCAATATCTTCATAAATCGCATCGGGCGTATTTTTTGCAAGCGGTTTATTTGCAATATAAACTCTATCACCTATTACAGCAACATCATCATTTGTTTTAACGTGTTTAAATTTTCCAAGAACTGAGGCGATATTCTTATCCGGAATTTTACATTTTGTACTCAAAACATCATACATTGTTGCATAAACTTCATTACTTGCTGTTGAACAATAAGGGTCAACAAAAGAACTTTCACGACCTCCAAAAATAAAGGCTTTTATCTCACCATATTTTGACTTAAAATCATTAACAATATTCTCAAATGCAGAAGCAAAATTTCTCGTATTAAATCCTTCCGGCTGAATATGACCCATAAGATTTTTATGACCGGAATTCAAAACAAAACCTGAACAAGTATTTACAGCGGTAGTAAACAAGCTTTCACCGGTTTTTACATCGTGAATAGTATAGCGCATTCCGGCACCGACTTCTTTTGCAGCCGTATTTTTTATATAAGGAATTATTGAGTCAACAAACGTAACCTTCATAATTATATAAAGTAGTTTTATTATAAAAAATTGCCTGTAAAAAAAGAGGTGTTAAACACCTCTTTTTTCTTTTTGTATTTACGCTCTATCTGCAATTTCTTTTTCGATAAATTCAATAAATTCATCAACCGGCTGAACCCCGATTTGACCGACACCGCGTTTTCTTATCGCAACTGCGTTCGCTTCGATTTCCTTATCACCGATTACGCAGACATAAGGAATTTTCTTGTCTTGAAGGCTTTCTCTAATCTTGTAGTTCATAGATTCTGACCTGTCATCAAGTTTTACCCTGATGCCTGCAGCGCGCATTTTCTTATAAACTTCTTCCGCGAAATCAATGTGTTTTTCATTAGAAATCGGAACAATCGCAACCTGAGTCGGAGCAAGCCATGTCGGGAAAGCACCTGCATAGTGTTCAATCAAAATACCGTGGAAGCGTTCCATTGAACCGAAGATTACGCGGTGAAGCATAATCGGAGTTTTCATAGAGCCGTCTTTGTCCTGATATTTGATATCAAATCTTGCAGGGAGGTTGAAGTCAAGCTGGATTGTAGCACATTGCCAAGTTCTTCCAAGCGCGTCTTTTACTTTAAAGTCGATTTTCGGACCGTAGAAAGCGCCGTCGCCTTCGTTAATGTCGTATTTCATACCGCGTCTGTCCATCGCTTCTTTCAAGCCTGCTTCTGCTCTGTTCCAGTTTTCAAGCTCACCTACATAGCTTTCAGGACGGGTTGAAAGTTCTACTTCAAAATCCATCTTGAAGATTGCCATTGTATCAGCTACAAAATCAATAATTGCGTTGATTTCGTCAACCAGCTGTTCAGGAGTACAGAAAATGTGAGCATCATCCTGAGTAAATCCTTGAACACGGGTTAAGCCTGATAAAGCGCCTGATTTTTCTTTTCTGTAAACTGTTCCAAGTTCAGCCATTCTCAAAGGTAATGAGCGGTAAGAATATCTGTTTGCCTGATAAATCATGATATGGAACGGGCAGTTCATAGGTTTTACTACAAACTGTTCGTCACTGTCTTCATCTTTTTGAACAAAGAACATATTTTCTTTGTAATGATCCATGTGGCCAGAAATTTCCCAGAGTTTTGATTTTGCAATCTGAGGAGTGTGAACAGTTACGTAACCGCGTTTTCTGTGTTCACTTCTCCAGTAATTTTCGATTTCTTCTCTAACGATTGCAAGGTTCGGATGCCATAAAACCAAGCCTCCGCCGACTTCTTCTCTTGTTGAGAATAAATCAAGCTGTGTGCCTAATTTTCTGTGGTCGCGTTTTTCAGCTTCTTCAATAAATGTTAAATAAGCCTGCAAATCTTCTTTGTTCCAGTATGCTGTTGCGTAAATTCTCTGTAGCATTTTGTTCTTTTCGTTACCGCGCCAGTAAGCACCTGCAACTTTAAGAAGTTTGATTGCATTGCCTTTAATATATGATGTGTTTGGAATGTGAGGACCTGCACAAAGGTCGTTAAACAGAACATTTCCGTCTTTGTCTTTGGTTAAATACAAAGTCGGTTTGTCGTTTCTGTGTTCTTCCAATAATTCTGCTTTGTAAATTTCGCCTTCTGATTTGAATTCAGCGATTTTTGCATCAACATCTTCAACTTCATATTTTTCGAAAGTCAGATTTTGTTTGATGATGTTTTTCATTTCTTCTTCGATTTTAACCAAGTCGTCTGCAGTAAAAGCATAACCGTCGGTTAAATCGAAATCATAGTAAAAACCGTCCGCTGTAGCCGGCCCGATAGCTAACTTTGCCTGTGGGAACAGCTTTTGTACAGCTTGTGCCATGATGTGTGAGCATGAATGTCTGAGTACATGCAAATTCTCGTTGTTCTTTTCCATATTTTTTCCTTTCCGCTTCAATCGACAACCCTCGAAAGAAACTGTACTAAAAGATATTCTAGCATGAAAATATTTATGATATTATTTAAATATGAAGAGATTGTTTTTAATATTATTATTTAGCTTATTTTTGCTTCCGGCAAACGCAAGTGAATGTTCCAAATACTTAACAGAAAAATACACAAATGAATGTGAGTGTCCGGTAAAAATTGTTTCTAAAGCCGAGTTTATCGACAAGTACGAGCAAAAAATCGGTGATGTTTACGTGTCTTCAATCGTTTACGGAAACGGTTACATGAAAAAACGCAGATGCAAAAAAATCAGAGTAACTTATATAACTTTGTATGATGAAAATTGTAAACCAATCTGGGGCTACGTAATTCCGCGCTAGCTAACAGGCTTGATATTTAATTTTGTTTCTGATTTAATGAAACTTAGCGTAAGCCGATGTGATGGAATTGGTAGACGTGCCAGACTCAAAATCTGGTGTAGGCAACTACGTGCCGGTTCGACCCCGGCCATCGGCAAATAAAAAGAGGCACTTTGTGCCTCTTTTTATTTGCCTTGAAAAAACTCATTTTTCAGGCTATAATCTCTGTTATGAATACGCGTGTGAAGAAACTTTCTCTTGCTGTTTACTGGCATATGCACCAACCGGTTTACGAACTCGAAGGAACATATTTAATGCCGTGGGTAAGGCTTCACGCAGTCAAAGATTACCTCGATATGGTTCTTATTCTTGAAAAGTTTCCGAAACTTAAGCTAAACTTCAACCTCGTTCCGGCGCTTCTTGACTCAATTCTTGATTACACAGAAAACGGATATCACGATATTCATTCGGAACTTACTGTATCTGACTCCGAAACTCTTACGGATGAAGAAAAAGCGTTTATCTTAAACAATTTTTTCAGCTCTAAGTTTGAAACAATGATTTACAGGAGCGAAACTTACAAAAATCTTTACCAGAAACGTTTCGCAAAAGACGCTGCAGATATTAACGATTTTTCTGCTCAGGAAATTTCCGATTTGATGGCTTTATTTAACCTTGTCTGGATTGACCCGACTCACTTTGACAGATATCCCCGCTTAAAAGATTTATGGGCAAAACAAACCGGATACACTAAAGAAGACCGAATTGAAATAATTGATATCCAGAAACAAATTATACGGGAGATTATTCCAACTTACAAAAAATATATCCAAACCGGAAGAATTGAACTTACAACAAGTCCTTACTACCACGCAATCCTGCCGATTTTGATTGATATAAAATCTTCAACAAAATCAGTAATCACAACCGAAGGACTTCCGCAAAATCTTGGAATGCTTGATGATGCTAAATTACAAATACGAAGTGCGTTAGACAGAATAGAAGAAGTTTTTGGTGTCCGCCCGAAAGGTATGTGGCCGCCGGAGCTTTGTCTCGGCACAAAAACTTTAAACCTGCTTGCTAAAGAAGGAATTGAATGGACAATTTCTGATGAAGGAGTACTTGCAAATTCAATTAATTTTGATTTCGTACGTGATTTTAAAGGAAACTTGAACGACCCTTATCATCTTTTAAAAGTTTACAACTATGAAACAAGCGGAATAAATGTAATTTTTAGAGACCGTTCTATTCCAAATCTCATAAACTTTGAATACGCAGGAATTAACCCGAAAATGGCAGCAGGAGATTTGTTTGAAAAAATTAAAATGATTCAAAACAAGCTTCTTGTCTCTCCTGACGAAACACATTTGCTCACAATCGCTTCCGACTGCGAAAACTGCTGGGAGAATTATCAAAACGACGGTAAAGATTTTCTTGAAAACATTTACGGAATGATAGAAAACGACCCGACCCTTGAAACAGTTTTAATAAGTGATTACATCCAAAAAGACAATCACAAAAAAACTCTAAAAAAGATTTATTCAGGCTCCTGGATTGACAAAACATTCCGGTACTGGATAGGTGAAAGTGAAAAAAACAAAGCGTGGGCGTATTTAAAAAACACAAAAGACGATTTTGAAAGATTTGTAAAAGAAGACCCCAAAAACACGAACATCAAATACGCTAAGCGCGAAATCTTAATTGCAGAAGGCAGCGACTGGTTCTGGTGGTACGGTGAACCGAATAATTCCGGTCAGGATTATGTTTTTGATTACATGTTCAGAGAACGGCTTAAGAACGTGTACATTATATTTGGCAGACAATATCCGGAATATCTTGACAAAACTTTGATTACATCTGTAGAGGTTCCGTTCAGGCATCCTAAAAGAAAGATTTCACCAAGAATTGACGGATTAAGTTCAAGTTATGACGACTGGTATAACGCAGGCTCACTAAGTCTTTTAGACGGTCCTGTTTTTAGAGAGAACAAGAATGTTGATAAAATCCTTTTCGGGTGCGATGAAAGTAATATTTATTTCAGGCTCCACGTTAACAAAGGTTCTGGAGAAATAAGTTTTGTAGACAGAATTAACCAGTTTTATATTTACACAAGAAACGCTTCGAGAGTAGGTAACAGAGCATACATAAGGCTTATAAGTAAAACAGATAACCCTTATCCGATTTTGACCGAAAAGTTTGAGCACGAGCTTACTTTAACTCTGGTTAAAGACACGCTTTATCCTCCTAGGCTTACAGCGGTTCTGCATCCGAATATGTGGACACTTGATAATCCGGAAGAAATTAAAATTGTTTACAAAGATGTAATTGACATCTGTATTCCGTTTGAAAAGCTTGGAATAGAAGCAGGTGAGACCGTTGAATTTTTTATGGCAAACACTGATTCCGGAGTAAAAAATACTTACATTCCGCAGGAAATATTGTTGTCGCTGACGCGCGGGTAAAGGCGATTGACAAATGGCTGAAAATGGTAAATAATATAAAAGTAGGGCGTGAACCTTTAAAACTAAAGCTTGCTTAAAGGTTCAGCTTCACACCCTACAACAAGATTAAAATAATTTGAAAAATCGCTATCATTGCCGTGATGGCGATTTTTATTATAAGCCTTGTCATAGCCAACCCTCCTTTCGTCCAATTTCTTCATAAATTGTGTATGACGAAGTAGCGTATGTGCTAAGCCCTACAAATATATTTTAATATATTTTATTATTTTTGTCTATTGATTTACGGGCTTTAAGTAGTAGTATTAAATTAGAATAGGAGAGTCGTGTGGAGAATATTTTTAGTAAGTTTTTCGGACAGAAAAAGCCGGTCATAAAAGAAAATACCTTTCTTTTGTGGGAACCGTGCAGCAAATCGCACAGCGAAGTTATCCCCGGATACGCTAAATATTTAAGAGATTTAGGATATCATGTTTCTGTTTTACTTACTCCGGAAAGATACAAAGAAGGATTGTTTTCAAGATATAAAGATGAAAATATTTCTTTGAATAAACTTAGCCAAAAAGATATCAAAAAGTTTATTTTAAACTCTGATTTATCAGATGTAAAAGGAGTCCTTGTTACAACTTCCGGTAAGCTTTGTGACGAAATTCATTTTGATGAATGTTTTGAACATTTTAATCCGAAAGTTGACCGCAAAAAACTTTTCTTTGTTTCACACGACTGCAAAAACGCTGCTGATAACGGAAGCTGGAGGGAAAGCTTAATCACTCTGCGTGAGCTGAATTACAAAGGTGTAAAATCTGTAGTTGTTAACCCGCATTATTTTGGAGAAATCGAAATTACGCCAAAAAATGAAGATGTCGTAAACTTTATTACAATCGGTGCTATTCAGGGAAAAAGAAACAACAACGAGCTAATCATTAACGCAGCAAAAGAGCTTCACGAAAAAGGTATTCGCAATTTCAAAATTACAGTTGTCGGAAAAGGTCACGTCAAAAAACTTCCGAAAGAACTTCAGCAATATTTTGACATCAAAGGCAGGCTTCCATTTGACAAAATGTATAATGAAATCGAAAAAGCTGATTTTATCCTGACTTCATATAGCAAAGGAAACGAGCAGCACTTAAGATACAATACAACCGGCACAAGCGGTACTTTCCAGCTGGTTTACGGGTTTGTTAAGCCTTGTATTATTCTTGAAGAGTTTGCTCCGCTCAACGGATTTAACAGCGAAAATGCGATTTTATACTCAGAAGACAAAGACTATTCAAAAGCTTTTGAAAAAGGCATTAAAATGAGTCCGGAAGAATACTCAAAAATGCAAGACGCGCTTAAAAAATATAAAGATGAGCTTTATGCAAAATCACTTAATAATTTAAAGGAGCTTATAAATGGCTAAAATTCCTGTAGTTTTTACTTTTGATAAAAGAATTATTTTAGGCGCGGCTGTTACAGTCAAAAGCCTTATTGACAGGGCAAAACCGGACACAAGTTATGATATTTACGTTTATCATCCGGATATCGATGATAAAACAGCAGGTGAATTCAAAAAAATGCTTGAAGGTACAAACCATTCAATCACTTTTGAGTATATTTCTACAGAAAGGTTCAAAGGCGCTCCGATTAACAAAGGCGGAAGCTGGACTGAAATCGTTTACTACAGGCTGCTTATTCCGGAGCTTTTGCCTCAGTATGATAAAGTGATTTATGCGGACACAGATGTCTTATTTAAAGACGATTTATCAGACGTTTATAATCTGGATATCTCAGATTACGAGTGTGCTGCTGTTGCAATGGAGCCGAATAACGAAAATATGATTTGCCACAAGTATTTTCCGGAAAACAAAAATGCTCTTACGTTCATTTCAAGTTTTATTGTATTTAACTCAAAGAAAATGCGCGAAGAAAACTTTGTTCAGAGAATTTTTGACACAATAAGGACTTTTAACACAAGGCTGAAATTCTTTGATGTAGATGCTTTAAATATTACCTGTGATAAGATTTACGAGCTTCCTTTCAGGTACGGAGTTTTTCAGAGCATGTTTTATCACGATGACTGGTCAAAATCTTATGAGTTTAATTTTCTAAAACACGTTTACTCAGAAAAAGAGTTAAGAAAAGAGACAAGAAATGTTGTAATGCTTCATTACGCAGGAAAGCCGGGTAAGCCATGGAGGCGAAAACATATTCCGGAAGATTATCAGGATTGTTTGGATAAACTGCCAAAATCTTTGAAAAGATTTACGTTTAGAGATATGAGAAAGAGATTGTTTAGCAAAGTATGAATAAACTAACAAACGATATCTTTAAAATTTTAATAGAGCTTTTTGTTTTTGACCGCAAAAAAAGGTCGATATTAAAAGCACGCTGGGCAAAGAAACATCTTGAACAATATATTTGTAATAACATTTCTAAAGAACCCGTTGAAGAAGACGAACAAATCATATTTCAATACTGGCATCAGGGTAAAGAAAACGCTCCGGATTTGATTAAAGAATGTTTTGAAAGCGTTCAAAAGTATCAAGGTGATAAAAAAATTATTGTTATCTCTTTTGATACGGTCAAAGATTACGTTGATATTCCGCAAAAGTTCTATGATTTAGTAAACTCAAAGAAAATTCCGATTGCGATTTTTAGTGATATTGTAAGGCTTTACCTCCTGGATAAATTCGGTGGTTTATGGATAGACTCAACAATTCTTCTGACTGATAAAATACCTCAGGAAGTTTGGGAGTCTGATTTCTGCGTATTTCAAAAAAATCCGGAAACAGATTTGCAGGAAAATAAGATGTCCTGTTATTTTATCCGTGCAAAAAAAGGAAGTCCGAATTTGAGAGCAATCAAGAAAACACTTGAAAATTACTGGGCAGAGAATGATTTTCTTATAAACTATTTTATGTTTGAGCACGTATCAACAATGCTTTCTAAAAGACCTGAATGTAAAGCAGAATGGGATAAAATGCCTTATCTTGACGCCGAAAAAGCCGGCATGAAACAAAAAGGGATGGAAGTTGATTATTTTGCGCATAAGCTGACATACAAAAAGAAATAATTTATAGTATAATCGTTAAAAAGGAAATGTTTTATATGAATTATAAATTAATAGACATGAAAGTGTTCGGGGATGAAAGAGGTAAGCTTGTTTCTTTAGAAGGAGGCAAAAATGTTCCTTTCGATATCAAGCGTGTTTATTATATTTATGATACTCTTCCGGAGCAGGAACGCGGAAAACATGCACACAAAAACCTTGAACAGGTAATTGTAGCAATTGACGGAGCTTGTCAATTTGTTTTAGATGACGGAAAAACACAAGAAACAGTTTGGCTAAATCGTCCTGATATCGGCTTATACATTGGACCGGGCATGTGGAGAGAAATGAGACATTTTTCTTACGGGTGTAAACTGATGGTTCTTGCAAGTACTTATTACGACGAGAATGAATATATTAGAGATTACAATGAATTTCTAAAAGAGGTTAGTAAATGATACATCCGCTTTCAGATGTACAAAGTAAAAACATAGGTGAAAACACAAATATCTGGCAATTTTGTGTAGTTCTTCCGGATGCTAAAATCGGCAGCGGATGTAATATTTGCTCGCATTGTTTTATTGAAAATGATGTAATAATCGGAGATAATGTCACTGTTAAATGTGGAGTGCAGCTCTGGGATGGAATGAGAGTAGAAGATAATGTTTTTATCGGTCCAAATGTAACTTTTTGCAATGACAAATACCCGAAATCAAAGAATAAAAATTTTAAACTTGAACCTGTGATTATTAAAAAAGGCGCCAGTATAGGTGCCAATGCTACAATTTTACCGGGAGTAACTATTGGAGAAAATGCATTAATCGCAGCCGGAAGCGTTGTGACAAAAAATGTGGAAGCAAACACAATATTTATAAAATAAATACTATGAAATTTTTAAATAAACTCAAAATAAAAAATATTAGAAAGAAATTTAACCTCTCACCAGAAGAACTTAATTGGTATGAATTAAAAAAACAAGGTTTAGAAAAAAATAAAGATAAAATTGAAACTCTATTTCTTGGCAGTTCACACGGTGATATTGGAATAAATACAAATGCAATACCTGATTGTAAAGGTTATAATTTGTGTTTCGGCTCACAAGATTTATATTATTCTTATGAACTATACAAAAAATATGCAGATTTTCTTCCAAATCTTAAAAATATATGTCTAACCTATTCTGTTTTTTCAAGCGGATATGAACTACAAAAAACAATTAACAAGCGTTTTACATATTACTACAAACATATTTTTGATATTGATTTTAAATATTCTCCGGAATTTGGCAGTTGTGAAAAAGAGCTGGCATTTATAAACCGATTTGTTAATGTATATCTTCCAAAAGGTTTTACAGGTTACAAAGAAAGCATTTCTCCTTTTAATTATGATATTGCATTAAGAGACGTAAAAGCTCATTTAAAAAACGCTTTTCGAAACAATAATCAGGAAATTTACGTACAAAAAATTTCTGAACTTGCAAAAGAAAAAGGACACAATTTATATGTAATTATTCCTCCACATTCTCCTGAATACAGAAAACAAAGCAAAAAAGAAGCTTTAAATGCCGGATATGATTATGACAAAAAGTTTGAAAAACTTTACGATTTAAAAGTTAAAATATTAAATTATTATAACAACGAAAATTTTTCAGATGATGATTTTATGGATTGGGAACATCTAATTCCTTCAGGTGCTATTAAATTTACAAATATTTTTATTAATGATACAATTAATAAATCATAAGAGGAGTATAGTTTTATGGGACTGAAAAAACTCATAAAAAAAATTAAAAACAGATTTAATAAGTATAAAATTGAACCTGTAAGCGTTACTATCGATATTAGTAACCGTTGTAATGCACTTTGTCCTTTTTGTTCCAGACAAATTTCCGATTTTAAACGTGCAGAATTCATGTCTAAAGAAATGTTTTATGACATTATTGAAGAAATTTCTCAAATAAAAACTATCAAACAAATAGTTTTTGCTGCATGGGGTGAACCTCTATTGCACCCGAATTTTGACGAATTTGCAAATTATGTTTTATCTAAAGGATATAATTTTTCGTTTCCTACAAATATGCAGCTTGCAGATAAACATTTTGATACTTTGCTTAAAGCTTCTCATATTATGATAAGTGTTGAAGGACATGATAAAGAAAGTTATGAAAAAAACAGAGTTAATTTAAAATTCGAAAAAACTTATGAAAATATCATTGAACTTGACAGGCTGATTAAAGAAAAAAAAGCAGTCGGAGAAAAAGTTCCTTTTAGAGAAATTAATTTTCTTCTTACAAAAGAATCAAAAGTTAACGAATATATTAATCTCTGGGGAAATTATGTTGACATAATTAGAATAGGTCCTGTTCTTCCAGTAATTTTATGGAATAAAGAAAAACAATGTACTGAACAACGAATAAATAATGAGTTAAAAGATAAATTACTTCCAATTAACGATTTTGTGAAAAACATGTTCTGTGCACAGCCTTTCAAGTCAATAATTATAAGAGCAAACGGTAAGCTGGCTTTGTGTTGTTCCGACTATGATATTGACTATGATTTTGGTACATACAAAGATTTAAAAAACACTTATTGGAATAATGAAAATTTAAATAAAGTTAGAAAACAATTTAAAACTAAAAAGTTGGATATCTGTAAAAACTGTTTTCAAAATTTTGAAATAAAAAAAGAAATTTTATTTAAAGAATTACCCGAACTTCAAAATTATGAAAATAAATCTAATATTGTTATCTATACTAACAGGTAAAAATGGCTAAAATATCTATATTATGTCCTTCATATAATCATGAAAAATATGTAAAATACTTTATTGAAAGTGTTCTAAACCAAACAGAACAAGATTTTGAACTTCTTATTCTGGATGACTGTTCAGTAGACAATACTGTATTAGAAATCGAAAAATTTAATGATTCAAGAATAAGACTCATAAAGCACGAATATAATAAAGGTATAAATGCGTCTATAACAGACTTAATCGAAAATTCAAGCTCAGATATTTTGTGTTTAATAGCTTCAGATGATATTTTATACAATAACTATTTAGAGAGAATTCTGGATTTATTTGATAAGAACCCTGAAAGTTCTGTTGTATATGTATCTCTGCAAAAAATTGATACAAGAAACCAATTAATTAATGAAACAATTAAACTCAATCCTAATATTTCACAATTTGAAATATTAAAGCAATCTTTTTTAGGTGAAAATATGCTTCCTTCACCCGGTATGGCATTTAAAAAATCTGCTATAAATCAATTTTTACCTCTGCCTTATGGATTATTGAATTATTCAGACTGGGAGTTACATCACAATTTATTATTAAATCACAAAGTAACATTAACTGATGAATTGTTAATCAAATACAGAGTTTCTACTGAATCAGCAAGTTCTCGTTCAAAATATACAATAAGAAGAGAAAGTTTAGAAACAAGAAAACTTATGCAGCCTTTTCTTAATATAAAAGATTTGGATTTGTTTAAATCTATTTTTGAAGGAGAATATAGTAAATACGGAACTCCCACTGTTGAAACAATTCCTTATTTTTTAGCAAGAATTGCTCTAACCAGTCAAATTCTTGAAAAACAAAAATGGGGTTATTCTGTTTTAATTGACTATATTTCGCAAAAAAATAATATGGAATTACTTCATAATTTGTATGGCTTTGATTTTAAACAATTTGCAAATTTGATTTCAAAGTTACGTGTTTCAGAATCAGAAAAATTAATAAAATATAAAAATATTTATCGATTATTCCTCTTCATAATAATATTTTTAATTTGTATAATTATTACTTTATTGTGGAGGATATTATGAAAAAAAATATACCAATATTCTTTGCATTTAATAATGATTATTCAATACCTGCTGCTGTTGCGTTTTTTTCTTTAATAAACAAAGCTAAATTGGAAACATTTTATCAAATGTACGTTCTTCACCCTGATATTTCTTTTGAAAATCAAAAAATGCTTAAAGAAATAGCTGAAAGAAAAAATAATGCGGAGTTAACATTTATCAATACAAATGGATTTCTTGATAAAGAATGGAGCGAAGGAACTTTTACAAGTACTTATGCTTCTTCTGTTTTTACTCAGGATACTTTAATAAGATGTTTTGCATCCAAGTTCTTCCCTCATCTGGACAAAATTATTTATTCAGATGTTGATGTTGTTTTTATGGATGACATATCAGAACTTATAGATATTAATCTTAATGATAAGTACATTGGAGCTGTAAAAGGAGCTTTTTCTAAATTTTCAAAAGATGAACTTTCTCATTTTAAACAAGAACATTATGAAATGCTGAAAGATACATATTTTGCCGGTGGTATTTGGGTTATGAACCTGAAAAAAATCAGGGAAGATAATCTTGAAGAAAAAATGTTGAAAATTATTAAAGATAATACTATTGTAAAAAGATTTCCAGATCAGGACATTATGAATATTGCCTGTGAAAATAAAGTAGAATTTTTACCTTTAAATTATATTTTTTATCCTTATATGCAAGATTTATTAAAAAATCCGGATTTTGAAAGTCATTATACAAAAGAAGAAATGTATGATTCCATTTTTAACCCTAAAATACTTCACTTTGCTGCTTCAAAACCCTGGAACAATTCACCAAGATATTCTGATATCTGGTGGGCAATATTCCAATATTTAAACCTCAAAGAAACAAATATTTTCAGTAGAAAAACAAAGGTTAACAAAAAGCTTAAGAAATACAAAAAATTATTTAATATTTTTCTTATTATTTCAATCTTGCTTTTATCTGTAATTTTAATTTTACTAATTTTTAAATAAAAAAGGAAGAAATATGATAAAATTTTTAGATTTAGAAAAAATTAATAATCGTTTCAGAGATGAAATTGACGGGAGGATAGCAAAAATACTCGATAAGGGATGGTATTTGCAGGGAGAAGAAAATGAGACTTTTTGCAAAAACTTTGCAGAATTCTGCGGTACAAAGTATTGTCTTGGAGTTGCAAACGGACTTGATGCTTTAAACCTTATTATTAAAGGTTATGGATTTGGAGAAGGTGATGAAATTATCGTTCCTGCAAATACTTATATTGCAAGTATTTTAGCGATTTCCCAAAACGGCTGTACTCCTGTTCTTGTTGAACCGGATATCAACACTTACAATATCAATCCTGATTTGATTGAAGAAAAAATCACTGATAGAACAAAGGCGATAATGGTTGTTCACCTTTATGGTCAGGCTGTTCAGATGGAAAAAATTTGGGCTTTAGCTAAAAAGTACAATTTAAAAATAATTGAAGACTCTGCGCAAGCTCATGGCGGTGCTACGCACGTAGATATTCTTCCAAGTCAGTCTTGCAACGACAAGTCGGGCGTGTTCACCTCTGCTACGCACGTAGATATTCTTCCAAATCGGGATTATAACGACAAGTCTGGCGTGTTCACATCTCGCAAAGTCGGAAACCTTGGTGACGCAAGTGCTTTCTCTTTCTACCCCGGTAAAAATTTAGGCTGCATGGGGGACGGAGGAGCTATTACCACTAATGATGAAGAACTTTACAAAAGAGTCAAAGCTATTGCAAACTACGGAAGTGACAGAAAATATCATCACATTTACAAAGGCACAAACTCTCGACTGGACGAAATTCAGGCAGCAGTTCTTGATGTTAAGCTCAAATATTTAGACAAAGATAATGAACGCAGAAGAGAAATTGCTAAGTATTACAGAGAAAATATTAAAAATCCAAAAATAATTCTTCCGCAAGCTTATGATGAAAACGCACACGTCTGGCATGTTTTTGTAGTAAGAACAGAAAACAGAGACGAGTTTCAAAAATATCTTTCTGATAACGGAATACAAACAATTATACATTATCCGACTCCGCCTCACAAACAAGGAGCTTACAGCGAATGGAATAATTTGTCGTTCCCGATTTCAGAAGAAATCCATAGAACAATTATAAGCATTCCTATCTCTCCTGTTATGAGCGATGAAGAAGTTAAAAAAGTTGTTGAGGTTGTAAATGAATACTAAAGAATATAATTTCGTTTGCTCATTAGGTGGTAATTGTTCCGGAGCCAGTAATCTTAAACAAAGAGGAATGCGTACATTTTCGCTGCCTTTTGACTGGACTTATATTAAATCAGAAGATGCTATAAATAATCTTGCAAAATGTTTTCAAGAAGGTTTTAAAAATTTTCTGCTAAAAGAAAATTTACAAGAACTGACAGGAGATGAATACAATCATTCACATACAGATAAAGCACAATACAAAGATATTTATACAGGATATTATTATGTTAATCATTTTTCTAAAAAAATTGATAACTCAAATGAATACGAAATTGTCAAATCAAAATTAGATAGAAGAATTAAAAGAATGCTTAAATGTATTGATAATTCAGATAAAATTTTGTTTGTCTTAAGTACTTGTTTTCAAATTGAAAAAGAACCTCTTATCAATTTAATAAACGTATTAAAAAAATTATACCCTTCAAAAGTTTTTGATATTGTATCAATTGCTTTTTCTTGTGAAAAAGATGATGTAATTGAATTACCTAGTTTAAAAATGTATAGATATAAACGGGAAAATAATTTATACGATTATATCAAAACCAATTATGAATGGGCTTTTTTAGACGATGTAAAGTTAACAAAAAAAGAAAAACCTATATTGTTAAAAATAAAAAAAGTAAAACGTGGAGTATCTATTAACTTATTTTCAAAACTACCCACAATTATTGCTATTAAATTATATTTCATTGGCATTCGTTTTAACTTTTGTCTGGGTAAAATAAAAAGTGGGGAAAATTAATGAACATAGATAAAAAAATATCTTTTTGTTGTTTGTCATATAATCATTCTGCTTTTGTAGAAGAGTGTATCAAAAGTATTTGGAACCAAAATTATAATAACATTGAGATAATTGTCCTTGATGACGGCTCTAAAGATAATAGTTTTGAAATCATTCAACAATTAGAAAAACAAAGTCCTTATCCTATGACTATTATTACTCAGAAAAATTCAGGCAATATCGGAGCTAATTTTAATAAACTTATCAGCAAAGCTACAGGAGATTACATAACATTTATTGCTTGTGATGATTGTTTTATTGAAAATACTATTCCTGAAAAAATAGATATCTTAAATAATAACGATAATATCGCTTTTGTATGTGATTCAAAGATTAGAGCAATAGACGAAAATAATAATGAAATAAAAGATTATCCTAAAATGAAGCTGGATAAAATAAAAAATCCTTCTGCAAAAGATATCTTAAAACATGATTTCAAAAGAATACATTCTTATTATATCCAGGGTGCTGTTTATAGAAAAAACATAGTTGATGCTGTTGAAGGATTTGATGAAAGCTGTATTTGTGATGATATTATTTTAAGAACAAAAATTGCACGTTATATTATTAAAAATAAAAAATTAAAACCTAAAGTTTTACATAAAGCAGGCATAAATTACAGAAGACATTCTAATAATATTTCTTCCAACAATTTAAGACAAATAAAAGCAGTAGCACAATATTATAATAAATATTGGACAAATAAAACTATTCCTAAAAAATACAAAACTTGGGTAAAACATTATTTGTATGAAGATAATTGTGATATTGAAGCTATTTATAATTTATTTAAAGGTAAAAATTATAAAATTATCAAACAATTAATTTTTATTGAAAATATTAAAAAAAGATTTAAAAATTTTTTCAAATAACAATAATATTTATGTTCAAAACTATGTTCAAAAGATGTAAATAACATGTTCAAAACTTGGAAGTTTTCTACATTTATCTACATCTTTTTTATGATTAAAATTTTTTCTACATAAAAAATGTTCAAAGATGTTCAAAACTTTAAAGTTTTGAACAATCTTTCTACATATCTTTGAACATGAAAAACTCAGTATTTATAATACTTTCACATAGTTTTGAACAAATAATCAGAGCTTATTATGAAGAAGATTATTTATATATAAATAAATAATATAATAATTAATATAAATAAAAAACTTTTAGAAAACTTTATAAGAACATTTACTCAAAACTTCGGGAGCTTTATTTGTAATAACTACACTTTTCTTATAAGCTTCGTTTGCATTTTTAATTGTTACAGCTTCTTTAGGAGAATAACCGGCAGTTAAAACTCCTTTTAAAATATTGTCGTTTGAAAATTCAGAAATTGAAAAACTTGAAACATCATAATTATTTAAAATATTATCATCTTCTTTTTCAACTTCTAAAAGATAATTATTTGCTAATTCTGAATAAATAATCTTTGTTAAAGGTTTACCGGTAAAATCTTCACGACTAAATACCTTTGATTTAGTTTCATCAACTTTATCAAAAGGAGTATGAGCGTTTATGGTAACTGTTTTAGGCGTAAACGGCGACGTCAGCTGTCCGTAAACTGTAGTCGGCGAGTACGGAGCCAGATTATTTTCTGTACTCATTTTCTATGCATGTCCCGTTAATTGATAATAATATACTTATATACACTCATTATATAACATGTTCAATACTACTAAAAGAGTATTTTTTACAAAAGTTTACAAAAGGAGGAAGCAGAGAAATCTTCACCTGTAAGCTGCTTTATTAAATCATACTCTTCAATAGAAGCTCCAAAAGCAAAAATATTCTTGTTCATAAACTCTGCTGTATTTTTGTTTTCTGTAAGATATCCGAGTACGGAAACTAGATAATTATAAATCTGAACTTTCATCAGATTTGCTCTGAAATAATTCTGATAATAAGCCGGATGAGATAGATAATGCGGGATTGAAGCCCATTCGTTTCCTGTTTCACAATCTCTGTTCAGGTACTTTTTACTCAAATTTTTCCACAACTCTGCCGGATTTTGGTCAGGATTGTTGTAGAGTTCACGCTCAAAATCGATTATCAAAAGACTTCTTGCAACAAAAGCTGCTTCATCTTCTTTGTGTTTGTCTTTAAACCTTTTTAAGAGCTCATCAGGTACGATTTTAGCTAAAACATTTTCAGTTTTAATAATATCTCCCATCATCATAGCAATCGCCTCAGTAACTGCCGGAGAGGACGCTCTCCTGTCAAGAAAAGGAAGCTCTGTAGAAATTCCTAAATCGTAAACGCAGTGACCGAGCTCGTGATTAAGTGTATCTAAACTTGAAACATTGTTTATAAGATTTGCTAAAATTCTTGAGTCTCTTCCGGCTTCGACTCCGAAACAGAAACCGTGAGTGTTTTTGCCTTTTCTTGCAAATAAATCGAGTGTAAGCTTACCTTCTTTTTCAAGTTTTTCGATATCATATCCCATGTTGAGATATGCTTGTTTTGATATTTGCACAATATCTTGGTCAAATAAGATTTCATTTACTCCTTTTTCAGGGTTATTTTTTAGTAAAAGTCCGTAGTGATAATTTTCTAATTTTTCTACTCCGAAAAATTCTTTTAACTCGTTTTCTTTTCTTTCTAAAATTTCTTTTATTTTATCTGAAGAGCTTGAATAAACTTCTTCTATAAGCTTATTTAAAAACTCTGCATCTACGTCGTAGTCTTCTTTTAGCTTGTAATCAAAATAAGTGTTGTAACCTTTTGTTTTAGCGTATTCGTTTCTCATTTTGACAAAGTCTATTAAATCATCTGCGATTAAATCAGCGCCTTTGATTTTTGCTTCGTAAGCTTTTTTTCTTATTTCAGGGTTTGTTTCTGTTTGGATGATTTTAAAAATTTCCGGTTTGGTGATTTCTTTACCATCGATTTTCGGGATGTATGAATTGAATTTTTGCGCAATCTCGTTTTCTTTTTTGCGAAGTGCTTTCAGCTCTTCACCTGTGTTTAGCTCTTCATCAAATTCTTTTAGTAAGTCTTTCAGCTGTTTCTGTTCGTGTTTTGATAATTTGTCTTTGTCGATTTCTAAGAACTTTTTGTAATCATCTTCATTTTGAAAAACTTTAGAATAATTTTCCTGTGCTTTTTCATATTTCTGCATATTTTCTTCTGTAGAATTTGTATAAAAATCCCAGCAGCTTTTTTCTAAATCGATAGAAACTTTTTCCAGTTTTTTGCAAAATTCATTTCTTAAACTAATAAACATAAACAATATCCCCTTATTATCATTTTAGCCGGTAGTTCTAAATCATTCCAATATATTTACCCCTATTATAGACCGGAAATGATAATTGTAGTAATATATATATGTAGAAATAGGAAGGTTAATTAATATGGTAAACAAACTTATTAAAGAAGACACAAAGATGTTTTTAACCGGAAACGAAGTACTTGCTTATGCAGCGAACTCTGCTGAGGCTGAGTTCATGTACGGTTATCCGATTACTCCGCAAAACGAAATTATGCATACGTGGTGTAAGCTTCTTCCAAAAACAGAAGCGGGATTTTTGCAGACAGAAGATGAAATTTCTGCAGGATTTTCAACGATTGGCGGAATTTTAGCAGGAAAAAGAGCTTTCACAGCAACAGCAGGACCGGGAAACGTAATTATGCAGGATGCTCAATCTATGGCTGAGATGATGAGAATACCTTTTGTATGTGCAGTTATGCAAAGAGGCGGGCCTTCTACAGCTACAGTAATTTACGCTCAGCAGGAAACAAGATTAACCTGCTACGGCGGAAACGGTGAAGGTTTCAGAGTTGTTTACTCAACAGCAGGTCATCAGGATTTGTATGACTATATGATTAAAGCTTTTAATACAGCGTGGAAATACAGATTTCCAACTTATGTGCTTGCTGACGGTTATCAGGGCAAAATGAGAGAACCTGTTGTTCTTTATGACCCAAAATCACGCGGAATTGATATGGTTCCGACTACAAAAGCTCTGTTAGGCGAAGGCGAAATCGGAGTTGACAGAAAATCTGCTCACCTTAGAAACACTTACAACATGGAAGAAGAGCTTATGGAAGTTCTTGAAGGTTACAATGCTGATTACGAAAAAATGTCAGAAGAGATTGAAGAATGGGAAGAATACAGAGCAGAAGATGCTGAAATCCTTGTAATTGCTCATGGTATCGTTGCACGTTCAGCAAGAACAGCTATTGATGAGCTAAGAGAAAAAGGTATTAAAGCAGGTTTGTTCAGACCGATTACAATCAGACCTCTGGCTGTTAAGCCTTTAAGAGCAGCTGTATCAAGAGCAAAACATTTATTGTTTACAGAGTCAGCAAACGGGCAGCTTGCGCAAATGGTTCTTGAAAAGCTCTACGGACTTAATACACCATACTCAACATTGTTTAAAATGGGTGTTGGAGTTACAGGTGATGATGTAGTTAATAAAGTTGAAGAAATTATAAAGGAGGGTATATAAATGGCAGAAATATTAAATCTACCTCCAAACTTACCAAAATCCCAGAATGCAGAAGTCGGAGCAAGTAAATTTTGCCCGGGCTGCGGTCACGGTATTACATTGAAAGCGCTTGCAAAAGCGATTGATGAGCTTGGTATCCAACAGAAAACTGTTTTTGGATGTGATATAGGATGTTCGCTTTTAGCGTGGAATTACATGGACTTAGACACAGTTCAAACCCACCACGGCAGAACAACTCCGGTTATTTACGGGTTTACAAGAGCAAATCCTGAAGCAATCGGAATAGCTTATATGGGTGATGGCGGCGGTCTTGCAATCGGTGCACAGCACCTTGTTAACGCAGCTGTACGCGGCGAAAGAATGATGATTGTTGTTGTTAACAATACAAACTATGGTATGACAGGCGGTCAAATGTCACCAACAACCATGCCGGGACAGAAAACAGAAACAACACCTTACGGGCGTGATTGTTCAGTTACAGGAAAACCTGCAAAAGCTGCAGAAATGGTTGCTGCAATTGCTGACCCTTCTAAATCTTTCGTTGCCCGTTCTTCTGTTTCAAATATGATGAAGCTTAAACAGACTTTCGTAAAAGCTTTGAAGAACGTTGAAAACGGCGGATTTTCGTTTGTAGAAGTTCTTTCAATTTGTCCTCTCAACTGGAGAACGAATAATGAAGATACTTTTGGAAGACTTAAACAGATGGAAGATTTCTTTGAAGTTAAAGATTTTGTAGTACCGGAGGGAATATAATATGTCTAGAACAAAAATAGTTTTAGCCGGAGAAGGCGGACAGGGCGTTCAATCAATCGCTAAAATTCTTGTGGAAGCAGGTTACGAAGCAGGAAAAGAAGTATTATATATTCCGAATTTCGGTGTTGAGCAGAGAGGCGGGGTTTCAATCGCTTTCTGTCAGATTGCTGATGAAAAAATCGGTGAGCCGAGATATTCAAAAGGCGATATTGTTATAATGCTTTCAGACAGAGCGCTTGACAGATGTGAAATGTATGTTGATAAAGAGTCAACAATTGTTTATGATACTTCAGTTTGTACCCACGAACCTGAGTGCGAATGCAAAAGAGTTATCGGTATTGATGCGAACAGGATTGCAAACGAGCAGCTAAGTTCAAGAGTTTTCAATATAATTATTCTTGGTGCGCTTCTTGAAGCAACAAAAGTTCTTGAGCTTAGTGATATTAAAAACGCAATGGAAATGGCTTTAGGTAAGAAATTTGACGCAAAACCGGAGCTTAGAGAGTTGAATTACAAAGCTCTTGAAATGGGTATGAGACTTGTAAAAGAAAGTGCGGTACATAATGGATAAAGAATATAAAGGTTATAAAATCGAAGGTGTAGGCAAGGGAAAAGCAGATTACTACGTTTATACAGACCTTTGCAAAGGCTGCGGGCTTTGTATTGCAAAATGCCCGATGAATAAAGCAGGCAAGAAGTGTCTGCAATGGTCAAAAGAAGTCGGTTTATACCAGACTCCTGCTGTTGCGCCTGACCCTGAAATCTGTATTGCATGCGGTCAGTGTGAAATGACCTGTCCGGATAGCGCAATCAGAATTGTGAGAAAATAGTATAAATGAGGCGGAATTATTATTCCGCCTTCTTCAAAAAAGGAATATGTGTATGAAAATAGCTCCAATCAACAAAATGACAAGAAAAATTTTACCTCTTGCCGCTGCTGCTTCAATTGGTATAGGTGCGATGAGCGCGTGCTCTTCTTCAGAAGAAAAAACGGAATATATTCAAACGGAAATGCTTAAACTTGACAATGCTCTTGATAGTCTAAAATCTAACAGGGCAGAAGGAGACAGAGCATTTTTTGATTATTATGAAAAATCAAAAGAAGTTATTGATAAAGCTGAGTACAAACCTGCTAATGCCAAAGAGAAATTAATAAAAAAATTGTTTGCGGGAATTGGTGTAATGACTTTGGGAGTTATTGCAATGAATCGCGCATTCCCAAAAAAAGATGGTAGAGGAGGTCATTTTTTAGCTTTTTTGGGAGGGACATTAAGTTTATTTGCAGGTTTTATAATAATGTTAAATGCAATGTTTAAAGAGCCTTCACTGAAAAATGTTTTTAATAATTATAAAGAAACAAAGCTCACTGAATTAAAAGTTGAAAAAGATAAATATTTAGAAGAGAAATAATTAAAAAACGGTTCTTGCAATTAAACAAGAACCGTTAAAAATTTTATCCTATAACCGGTTGATTAAATACTCTTGCTGCAAGGTCTTTGTCTAGCATTAACAACGCTT
Organism: uncultured bacterium; assembly: GCA_948684385.1. GTDB lineage: Bacteria > Cyanobacteriota > Vampirovibrionia > Gastranaerophilales > Gastranaerophilaceae > CAG-196. The sequence goes on along the minus strand of CAPQCU010000001.1, from coordinate 230,466 downwards.
TTTTGTCGTCTCCGATAAGTCTTAGTGTTGCTAAAACTCCGCCAACGCTTGCTTCTTCTTCAACCTGTTCTTTTATGTACCAGTTTAAGAAATTAATAGCAGCTCTGTCACGGACTTCATCCGCAACATCAGCTAACGCGTTTATTCTTGAAGTTACAAATTCTTCGTGTCTCAAAACATGTTCAAAAACTTCTAAAGGAGTAGAACCTTCTACAACAGGTTTTTCGATTGCTCTAAAATCAACTTTGCCGCCACGTTCGTTCAAATAGTTAATCATTCCATAAGCGTGTGCTCTTTCTTCCTGAACCTGAACATCAAACCAGTTTACAAAACCTTGTAAGTTAAGTTCTTCAAAATAAAGTTTCATTGCGTGATAAAGATACGCAGAAAAAAGTTCTTTGTTAATTTGGTCATTAAATGCTTCTTCCAATTTCTTTTCAATCATTTTTTCGCCCTCCATTTTCCATGCTATTATTATTTTATGTCAAAAATATTATTTGCAATCATCATAATTTTATTTATCTGGTCGTTTTTTATTGAACCGCACCTGCTTGTGACTAAACATTATAAAGTAAAATCTTTAGAAGGCACAAGAATAGTTTTTGTAAGCGATTTTCATATCTCTAAATGGGATAAAGGCAGGCTTGAGAGGGTTGTAAAACTTATAAACAAACAAAAACCTGATTTGGTTTTATCAGGCGGTGATTTTATAAAAGGACACGACGGAAAAAATACGCTTTCTATTGAAGAGCAGGCAGCGATTTTGAGTAAAATCGAAGCTTCTTTTGTTACGGTTTTGGGTAATCATGACGGCTGGTATGATAAAGAAAGAGTAGCAGAAACTCTCAAAAATTCCGGCTTTACAGTTCTTTTGAATTCTAATATTAAAATTGACGGCTTAAGTATAGCAGGAGTTGAAGATTTGCAAACCGGTTATCCTGATGTTGAAAAGGCTTTAGAAAATACGCAAAGACCGAGAATTTTAATTACGCATTCACCTGATGTTTATTATGATGTAAAAGAAGATGTTGATTTAATTTTATCGGGTCATACCCATGGCGGTCAGGTAAGTTTTCCGATAATCGGAGCTCCTGTTGTACCGTCAGAATACGGGTCAAAAATGGCGAAGCGTGAGATAAACGAAACACAAAACAGAATGATAATTACAAAAGGATTAGGTACAAGTATACTGCCAATCAGGTTTGGAGCTGTTCCGGAGATTGTTGTTATTAATTAGTATTGACAAATATATTAAAATAGTAAATAATAAAAATGTAGGGCGAGTTCTTAACAACTTAAGCAACCTGCTAAGAACCCTATGCACCCTACGATTAATTCAATTTTAGTGCTATTACTGTGATTGCAAATGCCAGTAATAGCATTATTATTTGTTTAATCATAGCTTGCCTCCTTTCGTCCAAATTTCCTATGTAAATTGTGTGTGACGAAGTTGCATGTGCAAGCCCTACAAACATATTATACAACATCTTTATACAATTTGACAATACATCAAAAATTAACTATGCGGATGAGCTGATTCGTAAACATCTTTCATGTGTTTTAAAGATATGTGGGTGTATATTTGCGTGTTCGAAATGCCGGCGTGACCTAAAAGCTCCTGAACAACTCTTAAATCGGCTCCGTTTTCTATTAACTTTGTTGCAAAACTGTGACGGAAAACGTGCGGAGTTACTTTTTTAGGAAGCTCAATTTTTTCTACGATATCTTTTATGACATTTCTTATTGTTTTGTTTTGAAGCCTATAAGCTGTGCTGTTTATAAATACAGGCGAGCTATCATTAATTTCTCCAATCTCATAACCGGGAGCAAGAAGGCTTCTCGCCGAGCTTATGTATTGTGTTAGATATTTTTTTGCACGGTCAGAGATAAGTACAATGCGTTCTTTGGCACCTTTACCAAAAACACGGATTTCGTTTTCTTCTATATTTAAATCACCGAAATTTAAATTGCTAAGCTCGGAAACACGCATGCCGGTTGCCCAGAGAAGTTCAAGAATTACACGGTTTCTAAATCCTGCAGGAGTGTCAATTTTTACGTTGTTTAAAATTTGTTCAACCTCTTCCGGTGTTAAAAATTTTGGCAAAGATTTTGGTCTTTTCGGAGCAGATAATGAAATTGCAGGGTCGGAGTCTATATATCTTTCACGAAAAAGAAACTTGTAGAAAGTTCTTATTGAAGCGATTTTTCGCGCAATTGTTGTTTTTTTGTAATCAAATCTCTGGATAAAATGTAAATATTCCCGAAGTTTATTGAAATCAACATCTGTGCAGCTTACATCATTCAACCATAAAATATAGCTTACAATATCAGATTCGTAAGCTTTAATTGTGTGATTTGAGAAATTTTTCTCTACACTTAGATATGTTTTAAACGATTCAATATATTCTTTCTCTGTATTATTCATTTTTTTTATTATACAATACTAATACAAAAGTTAGAAGCGGTAAGTATGAATATTTTTAAGACTTTCGAGACATTTTTAAAAGAACCCCTTAGCATTCTAAGGGACAATTTTATACAGATTGTAAGTATTCAAACCGGAAATATTTTTGAAAACAAACCTTCGATTGATGTGAGTATGGTTAATAATAAAACTCAGTTAACAATTGTAAATAACGAAAAAGTTTTTAACCTGTTAACTTTAGCACAGCATAGAGCAAATAAAAAGGAAAAAGAACATGAAGTCTTGTAACGCAAATTTCATAATAAGCGCAGAAAAACTTTCCCAGTGTCCGGATTTTACAATGCCGGAGTTCCCGCTTCTCGGGCGCTCAAATGTAGGTAAATCTTCGTTTATTAATGCTCTTGCAAATAACAAAAAACTTGCAAAAACTTCCAACACTCCGGGTAAGACAAGGCTTATTAATTTCTTTAACTTTTCTGACACATTTATGATTGCTGACCTTCCGGGATACGGGTATGCAAAAGTTTCTAAAGAAGCTCAGGCCAGATGGCAGAAATATTTAGAAGAATACCTTTTAAACAGAAAGCAGATTAAGTCTTTGATACAGTTTATTGATGCAAGACATGATATCCAGAAGAATGATTTTCAGATGCGCGAATGGGTTGAAACGTACAATTTACCTGTATTTACAATAGTTACTAAAATCGATTACATCCCGAAAAGCAAGCAGCAAGCTGTTCTTGCAAATGTAAAGAAGAAATTTTCCGGTGATGTTCTGGCTTTTAGCGCTCAAGATAGAAGATATTGTGAAAATACGATTGAATATTTGATGAATTTGTGTCTTAATAGTAGTAAATAAGTTTATATGAGGGATGTATTTTGTTTAAACCGGCAGAGAAATCAGAATTAAATCAAATATCACTTACCGGCATGAGAGCAATTGCTATGATGGGCTTATTAATCGAAGCTCCAAGGTCATTGCAGGAAATAAGAGATATTTTTATTTCATGGAATATTATGGAGCCAGAGCACTCAAATGATATTCTTAGAATAGATTTAAATACGTTAAGATATATGGGCTGCGAAATTTCGAGAGCTGATTCCAGAAGCGAAGGTAAGTATGTCTTAACAAAGCATCCGTTTTCAATTAATATCTCAGAAGAAGAAATTGCAGTTCTTAAACGAGCTTATAAAAAAATTAAAAGCAAAGCTGATATCGGACTTATACTAAAGTTTGATGATTTGTTTAAAAAATTTAGTGAACACGTAAGCGATCCGGAAATAAAAGAAAGCTTGCGCGGTATTTCTATTTTAAAATCCCTTGATGTAGAAATAATCAAAAATCTTATTGAAGATTGTAAACAGAGAAAAACAGTAAAATTAGTTTACCAAAATCCGTCTTCAAAAGAAGATTCTGAGAAAACGATTATCTGTCAAAAAATTGCTTTTCAAAATGACAGCGTTTATTTGTATGGTTTTGATACTGCTAAAAATAAATCTGTAGTTTTAAATGTTAAAAGAATTCTTTCTATTATAGCAAGAATAGCCGGTGATTGCGGGATTGAAATCCGTACAACAAATATTAAATTCTTACTCAGGAATTTTGACATTAATGAACTTGATGAAGAAAATGAACATGTGCTGGAAAGTGCTGAAGGCGGATGGATTGTAGAAGGAAGATACTATAACGAGTTTTTTGCCGTTCAAAGAATTTTGTCTTTCGGTGCAAGCTGTACTGTTCTTGAACCGTCTGAGCTTAGAGAAGAAGTTATAAGAAAATTAAAAAGTATGAGGAATGTTTATAATGCCTAAGATTTCTATGAAAAAAAATCAATCTTGTATTCAGGTTTTAAAAACATTAAATGTGCTGCTTCAAGGCAATTTTTCAATGCAGGAAATTATTGAAAAACTTAATTCTCAGGAAGTTACTCCGATTTTTAATAATGCTGTTGTAAGCAAGTATATTAATACCTGCAGATTTTGCGGGATAGAAATACCTAAAATTCATAACAAGTATTTTGTAACCAGTATGCCTTTCGGTTTTGAGCTTACTACTTGCGAAGTTAACCTCCTTGAAACTTTGCAGAGTATTGTCAGAAATGACATGGCAAAAAAATACAATAAGATTTTTGATGAGTTTATAGAAAAAGTCAATAAATTCACTAACAGAAAATTAGCAAGAGTAGAAAAAGAGTCTTATCAGATTTCTGCTGAACTTTTTGAACATGCAGTGAGTGATAAAAGAAAAGTAAGACTTATGTTCAAAAACAGAGATATTCTTGACTGTATTCCTGTTAAAATGGACGTGAATAATGGCAAAACTTTTTTCCACGTTATTTCAAAGAATAAAGATAAACTGATTGATATCAATAGAGTTTCAGGCTTAGAAGTTTTAAATGAAAAATTTATTGCTACTTTTAATGAACAGGTTGTTGTGTTTGAACTTAAAGGCGCTCTGGCTTTAAGATACAATCTTAGAGAAAATGAAAGACTTGTTAAACCTTACGACGGAACAAGCATAACAGTTTCAAATCAAAGCGACAGTAAAGATGTTTTATTGTCAAGACTGCTTAGATATGATGACAAGTGTGAAATTATTCACCCAAAAAGCTATAGAGAAGAAATGGCTCAAATCATAGACGGAGCTTTGAGCAATTACGGGGAGATAAAATAAAATGCTTTTAACGGTTGATATTGGTAATACCAGTATTACGTTGGGTATTTTTGATAACGAAAACCTTGTTGAAACATTCAGACTTCCTTCTGATAAAGAGCTTCCGCAGGAAGAGTATGAAATCTTATTGCATACTTTGTTTGAAAATTACAGTGTAAATTCATGTATATTAGCTTCTGTAGTTGATGAGCTGAGCTTAACTTTTAAACACGCACTTGATAATGTTTTTCACCTGAATTCAATTTTGCTTTCGGATAGTTTAAACTTAGGTATAAAAATTAAACTTAAAAATCCAAAAGAAGCCGGAGCAGATAGAATTGCAAACGCTTGCGGAGCTTACGTTTTGTACCCAAAACCTGCGATTGTTGTAGATTTAGGTACAGCAACAACTTTTGATATTATTGATAAAGACGGTAATTTTGTAGGCGGAGTAATAATGCCGGGGCTGAATTTGCAACTGAGAGCTTTGAATAGCGCAACTTCTAAGCTTCCTAAAATTGAAATTAGCGAATCAGAAAAGGTGATTGGCGACAACACTTGTAATGCAATTTTATCCGGAGTAATACGGGGTTCTGCTTCTGCTATTGAAGGTTTAATAGAGCAATGTGAAAAAGAGCTGGGCTCTAAAGCTTGTATTGTTGCGACCGGCGGGTACTCGACTTTGATTTCAAAATACATGAAGCGCCGGTTCGATTTTGTGAACCCTTATTTGACTTTAGAGGGTTTGCGCTTTTTATATCAGCTTAACAAATAGACAAAATGGAAAATTTATTGTAAAATAAATATGCAGGGCAAAAGAGCCTTATTTCTAAAGGTGCTAACCGACATTTTTATTTAGACTTCGGGTTAGACTCCGAAAGAAAGGAGGCTGTTATGAACGATTTCAATGTAAGTTTATTTTTAATCTTCTTGATTTTATTTATAATTAAAAACGGCTCTCACTTTAATAAGTAAGAACCGTTAGACTTCTAACAAGGCTCAGGCAGCTTGGACAACTGCCGCCCTGCTTCTATTATTATTTACTATTTTAACATATTTGTCAACGGAGTAAATACATGGGGCTGGTTTTGGAACTACTGATTTGATGTAACTACTAAACCTACCACTAATATCTCGCCAGATACTTATCAATTTCCCACTGCGAAACGTAAGTTCTGAATGAATCCCATTCGATTTCTTTTGCTGTCAAAAACTCATCTAGAATATGGTCTCCGAGAGCTGTTTTTGCAATAAGTGATTTTTCCATGTATCCTAAAGCTTCTTCTAAACTTCCCGGAAGAGATTCGATTTTCATCTTTTTTCTGTCTCTGTCTGAAAGCTTGTAAATATTCGCTTCTACCGGTTTTGGCGGCTCAATTTTATTTCTTACACCATCTAAACACGCAGCAAGAATAGTTGCGAAAGCAAGATAAGGGTTGCAGCTCGGGTCAGGTGAGCGGAGCTCAACACGGGTAGACATTCCGCGTTTTGCAGGAACTCTTAAGAGTGCACTTCTGTTTGCAAGAGACCATGCCATGTAAACAGGTGCTTCGTAGCCCGGAACAAGACGTTTGTAGCTGTTTACGGTCGGATTGAGAATTGCGGTTATGCTTTTAATGTGTTTTAAAAGTCCGCCGATTGCATATCTTGCGGTATCAGAAAGCTGATATTCAGCTTTTTCATCAAAGAAAGCATTTTTACCGTCTTTAAATAAAGAGATGTTGCAGTGCATACCGGAACCGTTAATTCCGTAAACAGGTTTTGGCATAAATGTTGCATGTAAGCCATACTGTGCAGCAACAGCTTTAACCGCAACTCTAAAAGTCGCAACATTATCAGCTGTTGTCAGGATATCTGAGTATTTGAAATCAACTTCATGCTGACCGTCTGCAACTTCGTGGTGAGAAGCTTCTATATCAAAATCCATTTCCTGAAGCGTGCTTACGATATCAGAACGCACTGCTTCACCTAAATCATCCGGCCCAACGTCGTAATATCCTGCTCTGTCGTGAGTTTTTGTAGTAATTCTGTCTTCTTCATCTTTTTCAAATAGGAAAAATTCAGCTTCCGGCCCTACGTTCATAGAGAAACCGAGTTTTTGAGCTTCAGCCATAAGCCTTTTTAAGTTGCATCTCGGACATCCTTCGAATGGAGTTCCGTCTGCGTTGTAGATATCACAAATTAATCTTGCAGAGTTTTTACCGTCGTGTTCCTGCCATGGAAGGATTTGGAAAGTGTTTTTGTCAGGATAGAAGAACATATCGGAAGTTTCAATATTTCTAAACCCTTTGATTGATGAGCCGTCAAGCATCATTTCATTGTTAAGTACTCTGTCAATGTGCTCGGAAGGCACAGCAAGGTTTTTAACCTGCCCGTTTATGTCTACAAACTGCAGTTTAATAAACTGAACATTGTATTCTGTAATAAGCCTTTTAATATCGGCGTCTGTGTAAGTTGCGCCGTTGAGCGGTTGATGTTGAAATTCCATAATGAATTCTCCTAACTATTCTGTGTACGTAGTACACTATATATTTTTTTTGTCAGATGGTCAATATGTTTAATATTAAGAATTTGTAAAAATTGTTACAAATACTGGAAATAATTTTTTTTATTTATTACAATGATTGTTGGGTAGAGATAGAGGGGAAAATTTTTAAAATGAATGCTAACAAAGTACTTTTGCCAAATGATGTTAGAAAACTTTTAAATATTGATAATAAAGAGATAGTTGAGTTATGCAAAAAGACTTCTGTGACCCCTAAAAAAGACCACAAAGGTCAGATATATTTTTCTATAGACGAAGTTAAGAAATTAAGAAATGCAAAATCATCAGTGATTACAGGAATGAATGAAAAGGAAGAAAAGAAGAAGATGACATTACCCGTTATGACAAAGCCGAATTCACAAGCTGTAGTTAATGGCTTACTGGATACACTTAATAAAATGGAAAATAATATTACTACATCTATGACCAAACTTATTGATGAAAAGCTTGAAGGAATGGACGATGTGGTTTTAGAACTTGTCAGATGTAAAACTGAAAACGAAAATTTAAAAAACAAAGTTAACGAACTTAATAAAGAAAACTTCAAACTTAAGAATGTTTTAAGCAGTTTTAAACCTCTTATGTGCGGTTTTTATGTTAAAAAAGAAGAAGAAACAAACTTCATGTTATAGGGTGATAGAATGGCGAAAGAAGCAACAGTAGAAACAAATACAACAGATGAAAGAAGCAAAGCGCTAAAACTTGCAATTGAAAAAATCGAGAAAGATTTTGGAAAAGGTGCAATTATGAAGCTTGGCGACAAGCCTGCTGTAAGCGTAGAAACTATTCCTACCGGTGCACTTGCTCTTGACGTTGCTCTTGGAGTCGGAGGTATTCCGCGCGGTCGTATTATTGAAGTTTACGGCCCTGAATCTTCAGGTAAAACAACTCTTGCCCAGCACATTGTTGCTGAATGCCAGAAAAAAGGCGGAATCGCTGCGTTTGTTGACGCAGAACACGCTCTTGACCCTGAATATGCAAGAAATCTTGGAGTAAATATTGATGAACTCCTTATCTCTCAGCCGGATACAGGAGAACAGGCTCTTGATATTACAGAAGAACTTGTGCGCTCAGGAGCTGTTGATATAATTGTTGTTGACTCTGTAGCGGCTCTTGTTCCTAAAGCAGAAATCGAAGGCTCTATGGAAGACCAGCAGATGGGCTTACAGGCAAGATTGATGTCAAAAGCTTTAAGAAAACTTACAGGTATTATTGGTAAAACAAGAACAACTGTTATTTTTATTAACCAGCTGCGACAAAAAATCGGAGTTATGTATGGTAATCCTGAAACAACAACCGGCGGTAATGCGCTTAAGTATTACGCTTCTGTTCGTTTGGAAATCAAACGTGTTGAAGGTTTAAAAGGTGATGGCGAAGATATCGGAAACCATGTAAGAGTTCGTATCTTGAAGAATAAAGTAGCACCTCCTTTCAGAACAGCCGAGTTTGATATTATCTTTGGAAAAGGTATTTGTAAGATTGGTAACATTCTTGACGTAGCTGTTGATTTGGATATTGTAAAAAAAGCCGGCTCATGGTTTAGCTTTAATGATGACAAGCTTGGTCAGGGAAGAGACAAAGCAAAGGAATTTCTCGCAAACAATCCTGAAATTTTAAATCAGGTAGAAACTTTAGTGCGTGAGAAATTAGCAGAAAATAATTAAATTTCAGTAAAGATATTATATCAAACCGGATGAAAATCCGGTTTTTCTTTTTGTGCTAAAATTGCTTGACAAAAAAATTTATCTGTGGTATAAAGTTAGTGGGGTAAATGTATATTTTTGAGTCTTGCACATTCTGCAAGACTTTCTTTTTATTTTTTTATATAACAACCATCGTCAGCCGAGTCAATCAACCCGTCGTAATCGTTATCAATCCCGTCTGAACAGGAACCGATTGAGTCCGGACTTTCTGCACGTGGATAACCTTTTAGCCACCGGTCAGGAATTTTTGTCCAGAGATAAAGAAAGAAATCTTTGTAAAATCTCGCAGCTTCCGGGTTTTCTATAATTATCATGTTTTCGTCGTTTTTGTTCTCACCGTTATATGAAAAATTCATTGAACCCAGAATTAAATACCTGTCATCAATAATGATTGATTTGGAATGCATTTTACCTGCGTAGTTTTCGATTTTTATTGGAACTCCTGCCGCTCTCAAGTCTTTGACTTTTGAATATTTACCGGAAGCGTTGACTGCGTCTGTTATGATTTTTACATCAACTCCGCGGTTTTTAGCTATTATAAGCTCTTCCATTATCTTTTTTTCTGTTATCAAGAAAGCGGGAATGTAAATATATTGCTTTGAATTTTTTATCAGAGGCAGTATTCCGTTTGTTATCCCTTTATCTTGAGGAGAAAAGTATATTCCTTCTTTGTTTTTTGATGAAGTTTTGTCGGAATGGAATTTTCCGGAATACATCTGGTCAAACTCTTTTTTGTAAATTTTTGCAATTTCAGCAGAGTTTAAAACAATAACTGCGTTGGAGTTAAAACCTGACATGTCTGTTGCAGAAAGGTTTGCAGAGCCGGTTATCACTGTTTTGTTATCAAAAATGTAAAATTTATTGTGCATGATTGCTCTTGCTTCTTTTGATAACCGGTCACTTTTTGAGTTTTTAATTATGCTGACTAAATCCTGCGTATTTTCGTAAATATTTTCACCTTTTGTATCCAAATCATAAACAAGCCTTATCTCTACTCCGCGGGTTTGGGCGTTTTTAAGCGCATTTTCTATCTCCGGAACAGAAGAGTAACCGTAGATTGCAATATCGATGCTTTTATTTGCTCTGTTAATATTATTCAAAAGTTCTCTGCAAATTTCTGATGAACAATTTCTATCCGGCTTAAGCTTAGTGGTTAGGTCTGATATAATTAATTTGAAATTTTGTAACTGCAAAATTGAAGCGTGTTTCTTTTTTGAGGTAACTTTTTTCTTGTAACCTCTTCTGGCAACAATGAAGTGTTCAGGTTGATTATCTTTTGTAATCGGGTAAAATTTATTTTCGTCAAGGTCTAAAAGTCCGTATTTAGTGCGTTTTACTCTTGCAATTAAATCTGCTGCTGCTTTTTGGTTTGTGAATTTGCCGTCTTTTATACAGTATGGAGAGTTTTCAAATCTGGTTTTGTAGCCGAACTTATAGTACACAAGGTCGTTATCAATAATATTTATTTTTCTTCTGCCAAGCAGAGTTTCGCTCCAGTATTTCCCTAAATGCCCGATTACAAAGGCTTCTTCTTCACTTAATCCTAAGTTTTCGGCTAATCTTTTGTTCTTTTCCGTAAAATTCGGGTCAAAACTTTCTAAATCATTGAACTTAAAAACTTTACCGTCTTGCATTACAATTTCACAGGGTGAAATAATTTGTTTTACATAATAATCTTTCTCTTTCGGGTGTAAAAATATAAGAAAAAGAATGAATGCGATGATTAGAATTGCAGAAGTTATTATTTTTGTTCGCACAATACCTCATCTTTGTAGTTTGTAATCTCAAACCCGATTTTTTCGATTTTTTCTTTAAGCTTCAGGTTTTTTGTAATCTGAAACTCTTCAAAATGATTATCTATTGTTCCGTTATCGTACCTGCAGGGATGAATAAGCGCTTCTGCTGTAATGTTGTTTTCTTTTATTGCCATGAGCCCGTAAGATATTGCTAAGCTGCTCATCATAGAGGTGTAAGTTACTCCTAAAAGATAATTATTTGTGTTTAGTCCGTATTTTTTAACAGTGTTTTCATTTATTAAAGTAAAAATATTTAAGAGCAAAAGCTTAATCAAGTTTATTGGATATTTCAAGGTCAGGTGCTTGAAAACATCAGGAATAATATAAGGTTTTTCGTGCTGGGTGCGGATTTGCTTTATTCCGTACTCTTTTGCTAAACGGCATACAATTTCAAAAATCCGCGGAATTGAGTGGGTATGAACGTGTGAGTCAATGTGTGTGATTTCTGTCTGCTTACGAACTTTTTCTATCTGTACTCTAAATTCCGCTTCAACCTGTTTTAAGAAAATCTCAGAGCTTACTGATTTTAAGAGGAGTGCTCCAAACGAGTTATTGAAATTTCCGCTCAAATCTGTCAGAGTATCTAAGTCAGGGCAGAGAGATTTGCCTTCAATAATATTTAAATGCACTCCGATTCCCAAATTCGGGCATGCGGGAATGATGTTTTTGCAAGCATCTTCAAAAGCTTCACCGTTTGCAGTCAGGCTTGTACTCATTAAAATACCGGACTCGTAACCTTCTAATACAGCGCGGTTAAAGGCTTTGCTCATTCCAAAATCATCGGCGTTTAGTATAAATTTTTTTCCTGACAAATTTTTTCCCTTCACTAATTCTATAAACTATTGTATTATATTTAGCAGAGGAATACAATGAGCAATAACAAAACAAAACTTGCAATAATCATTCCGTGTTTTAATGAAGAGCTTGTAATAAAATCAACGGTGGAGACTCTTTTATCTGTTTTAGACGGAATTATTGCAAAAGGAAAAATTTCGGAAGATAGCTATATTTATCTTATAGATGACGGTTCTAAAGACAGAACCTGGGAAATAATAGAAGAACTGCACAATATGTTTGGCAATAAGGTCAGAGGGGTGAAATTTGTCAGAAATTACGGAAACCAGAAGGCTTTGATTGCCGGGCTTCTCGGGGTAAAAGAGCTTGGATGCGACTGCGTAATTTCTATTGATGCGGATTTGCAGCAGGATGAAAATGCGATAGAAAAATTTGTTGACGAGTTTCATAACGGGGCTGAAATCGTTTCAGGGATTAGGAATGACAGAAAAACAGACTCGTTTTTCAAAAAATATACAGCGCTTTGTTTTTACAAGTTGATGAATATATTGGGCGTAAAAATCCCGCCTAACCATTCGGATTTTAGACTTGTAAGCTACAAAGGGCTTGAAATTTTGGAAAAATACTCGGAAGCCGGATTGTTTCTGCGCGGATTTTTCCACGAAATAGGACTTAAGACTGCTTATGTTTATTTCGATGTAAAACCAAGAATGGCGGGACATTCCAAGTTTAATTTCCTTTCACTTACAAGCCTTGCTTTAAACGGGATTACGGCTTACAGTATTGTTCCTTTGAGAATTGTGGTTGCGATGGGTTTGCTTACTGTTATCGGAAGCTGTTTATTCGCAGCAGAAGTTGTTTTTGAAAAATATTTTTTAAATGACATGCCAAGCGGCTGGGCGACTCTTGTAATTTTGCTTGCCTTTTTTGGCGGCCTGCAAATTTTCTGCCTCGGTATTATTGGTGAATATATTGGTCAAATATTTAGCGAAGTTAAAGCAAGACCGAGATATATAAAAGAAAAAGATATTTAATTTTTTATTAACTCAGCATAAATCGGCTGATGCTTGAGCTTTGCTGCTGTCATATCAGCGACTGCGGCTGTAAGCATAAGAGGCAGGATGCACTCGTAGCTTCCTGTCATCTCAAACACCATCACAACGGCAGTCAGAGGTGTTCTTGCTACTGCTGAGAGAAATCCTGCCATACCGAGAGCTGAGCAAGCTGCAAGGCTTATCTCTGTACCTAATATATTAGTCAAAAATCCGGTAATGTACCCGAGAAACGCGCCTAACATCAGCATCGGCAGGAATATTCCGCCTGCTGCATTCGAGCCGAAACAGAGCGGAGTGATAAAGAATTTTGCAAAGAAAATTGTTGTGACTAATATAATTGGCAATTTGTTTTGTAAAAGTATTTCTACTGTTCCGTTACCTGAGGATAAAATATATGGAAGCGCTAAACCGATAATACCTGTTAAAAGCCCTGCAATAGCCGGTTTTGCGTAATCAGGAACAGTTATTTTTTTATAAAGATTTTTGAACATAAAAATTGTTTTGGAAAATAAAACTCCGAAAACTCCTGAAAGCAGCCCTAAAAGAAGCGAGACAGGTAAAATCCAGCCTTCAATAGAGATTTCACCTAATCTGATATCGAAACACGGATTTGAGCCTAAAAAATGCCTTGCAACAGTTGAAGCAACTACAGTTGCGACGAGGGTAGGAAAAAGCATTGCGGGGGTGAATTTGTGTATTAGCTCTTCAATCACAAACAAAGTTCCCGCGATTGGCGCATTGAAAGTCGCGCCAATCGCGGCTCCTGCACCTGATGCGACAAGCTTATCACGGCTTAGTCCGTCAAGCTTGAATACTTTACCGATAAAAGAGCCGACTCCTGCGCCGAGCTGAACGCTCGGGCCTTCGCGTCCCAGAGAAAGCCCTGTTCCTATCCCGATAACTCCTGCAAAGAATTTTACAAAAACCGTTCTTACGCGTATTCTTTTACCGTGTCTTTTGAGCGACATTTTTACATAAGGAATGCCGCTTCCTCCAGTCTCCGTAGCGAGTTTGGTTACAAGGAGTCCGGAAATTAAACCGCCAAGTGTTGTGATAGTAAGAAAAATAAAAGGATGTGAGTAAAAATGCGTCATCACAAACTTAAATAAGTTCTCAATCCCGAGCCGGAAAAGCAGGACAACCATGCCGGTTAAAATACCGACGCATACTGCCTGCCAGAATATTCTTGGAATTCCTTTTTTCATAACTTTAATATATCTTAATAAAAGTGTTATCTCAAGCAATTTTTGTAAGAAAATAAACTTTATATTCATGTAGCAGGTTTAGTCAGGTAATATTATGTCTATTGGGTTTAACAACGGCATAAATAATTTTTCGTATCCGCATTTTCGCGGAAAAACTCAGGATGCGCAGGAAATCCTTATTAATAGGCCTGTTCAAAAAGTTGAAAATATTGTTAATAATACAGTTGACACTTTTGTTAAAGAGCCTGAGGATGAGCATAAGAAAAAATCACACAAAACTGCGATTACGGCAGGAAGTACGGTATTCGTTTTAACCGCGCTTATTGCACTTTTGAACCCGAGATTTTCAGGAAAGCTTGTTGAAAAGTTAAAAACGATGTCTTCTAAAGCGGGAGCGAAAGCACAAACTAATAAAAACAGCTTTATTACAACTAAATTTTACCGCGCAGGAGAAAAGTATTTTAATGGAGTTGCAGACTTTTTCCAGTTTACAAACACGCTGAATGCGGGTAAAGACTTAGGCTTTAAATGGCTCTGCTGCGGAGAAAAGTTTAAAAACATAAAAAACGATAATTTGCGAAAAATTCTGCAAAAATGTGATGCAGGATTTAGAAAAGTTATGTCAACTGCGCATAACGCGATAACGAAGTCGTTTGATACGATTAGCAAAAGCACGGTTTACAGAAAATACGCAAAAGCAGATAAACAGATGAATTCGTTTGAAGAACTTGCTATGACATACAAAGACAGGCTGTCACCTGAGGAGCAAAAACTCTTTGAGTCTAAGCTTGCAGATATTCGCCGCTCAAGAGAATTTTTCTCAAAAGAAAAAACTGCAGAAAGGCTGCTCGCTCAGGAAAAATCAATGGAACATCTTGAAGCTGATTTTAAAAAACGGCTGTTCAATGATTTTCTGAAGAACTTTAAGAAAGGTGATTTAGGGCAGAACGCAAAACATATTAGGAATAACATGTCTTACTGGGCAGAAGATATGCTCATGCCTGTACGGAATACTTTTGAAGAGAACGGCAAAAGAGCTGTTGACACGCTTATTGGAAGCAATAAAGAAAGAGGTAAGTACAATGAAATCATTGAATTGATTTCGCCTCATTTGAGCAAAGAAGAGAAATCTCTGCTTGAGTCAAGCCTTAAAAAAACTGGAAAAAAACTTACAAAAGCTAATAAAAGCGAATGCGTAGAATACTTTGACAAGAAGCGTGATTTGGTTCTTGGCGGGGCACCGACAGATATTCTTACAGGTGCCGGCATGATTGGCTTAAGCGGCATTGCAGTTGGTTCTGCTGATACAAAAGAAGACAGGATTTCACGTGCTTTAACCCTCGGTTTTCCGGCTATAGCCGGTGTAGGAACTTCATTAGCGCTTACGGCGATGCTTTTTTCAGGAGTTCAAGGCATGCTATTAGGCTCAGCAGCAGGTTACGGCTTCTCTAAAGCCGGAAGTATTGCAGATAATTTAGTTAATAAACACAATAACAAAACGGAGGTAATGAATGCTTAACTTAGTTTTTCAACAATTTTTAGTACATTTTTTTGCAATGTTTCAAAGTCCGTGTTATTGTCGATTACAAAATCCCAGTCCTGAATATCATCTAAATCAACTTCAGTAACGTCGTTTTCACCTACAAGCTTTCCTCCGCGTGTTTCTCTGACTTCACGCGAAGCTTCTACTCTGATTGAAACTGCGCCGGCGTTTTTAAAGACTTCGTATTCGTGTTTAATTCTGACATCTGTTACAACAATGTTACCTTCTTGCGCTATGATTTTATCCAGCCAGAAATCGGGGCTCTTTGAGCGACCTAAGTTTCCTAAATCAATCAAACCCTGACGGTATTTAGGTTTATTAGCTTCGATTTCTTCAACAGTCAGCCCGTTTAATTTAGCGTATTCGATTTTAATAATATCGCCCATTGCGCAGCGCTTAAAATCCGGCATGGCGTTCATTAGAATCTTTGCTGCCGTGTCTTTGCCTGAGTATTGTTTGCCTGAAAATACAATTATTTTATCTGTCATAATTACCCCCCTCCGGAACTAAGTCGACTCCGCCTTCGTTTAGCGGATGACACCTGCAAATTCTTTTAACTCCGAGCCAGCCGCCTTTCAAAAGCCCGAACCTTTCGATTGCCTGACGGGTGTACTCTGAACAGGTCGGATAAAACCTGCATCTTGGAGGAGTCAGTCTTGAAATTTTTTGATAAATTTTGATTAAGAATAAAACCAATTTCTTCATTAAACCAAGCACCTGAACATTTTTCTGTCAAACTCGTGAAAGCTTTTGATAATACCTGAAAGCCCGTCGATATTTTGATAAAATTCAACCGGCTCAAGCGAGTCGATTGCAATAATTTTTCCGATGCCTGCAGATTTTGCAGAGTTAATTCCTGCAATTGCATCTTCAACTACAACGCAGTCTTTCGGCGCAAGCCCGATTTTTTCTGCTGCGATTAAGAAGATATCCGGAGCGGGTTTACCCGGAATTGTTCCGTCCGAGTAAACGATTTTATCCAAATCAAACCAGCGTTCAAGCTTAAACTCTTTTATGTAAAACTCGACATTATCCCATTCTGACATTGTCGCGATTGTTCTCGGGATGTTGTTTTCTTTCAGAAAATCCAGAAACTCAACCGCTCCCGGTGCGAGTTTGAAGTTTTCTCTGTCTTGAAGGCATCTTTGTCTGTATAGCGACTCTTTTTCTTTCGCGTATTTTTCAACCATTTCTTTTGAAGGCTTGTGCCCGATTGCGTATTCAATAATATCTTCGTTCGTGTGTCCGAACATTTTATCGCGCATTTCTTCGTTGGTAAACGGCTCGCCTCTTAAAATTGCAGAGAACTCTTTCCACGCGTCGTAATGAAGCTGCGAGTCCCAGTATAAAGTTCCGTTAAAATCAAAAATTATGCCTTGCATGGTATTCCTTTGTTTTTGTTAGATTGACCCACCCTACTATTATACTATAAATGTGATATAATAATTGTATGCAGTTTAATTTAAGTTTAGAAAACATCAAATACACCAAAATTGTGTACAAAGACAGAGAAGAGAATACCCGTTTTATTAAAGCGGCAATCAGAAGTATGAACGAAAACGAACTTTTTGCCTGCGCAAAGTTTGAAGACGGACTTGATATCCAGACTCCGCAGGAAGTTTCTGTAAGTTTTATTTGTGAAAACGGGCTTTATCGCACAAATACAATACTTAAATCTTTTCAAAATGAAGAACCTTATGTTTTTCTGTTTTTGCAAGTTCCTCAGGGAATTGAATATCAGCAGAACAGAGAATACTTCAGGGTAAAAATGAATGAAAATGTTATTGTTAAATTCAATAACTCTGTTAAAACCTGCAAGCTGTACGATATTTCTGCAAACGGAGTTCGTCTTGTTTTAGACGAAAATATTACGTTCTCCGAAAATGTTGAGCTGAATATATTGTTTGATAAAAACAATGTCACAGCAAAAGCAAGGTACGTAAGAACTGATAACGATGACAATATTTTGAAAGCTTCGTTTTATTTTACAAAAATTTCTGATAACGATGTAGATTTTATCGCGAAAAAATGCATACAGATACAGCTTTCTAACCGTAGAAATTCGGTAAAGGGGTAATACTAATAAAACTGCGCAGCACTATTTACCGATGCAGAAATGCTCAAAAATATTTTCTAAGATATTGTCTGTAACCAGCTCTCCTGTAAGCTCATCAAGAGCCAGTATTGCTGATTTTACGTCAATCGAAATCAAGTCCTGAAGCTCATGCAAACTTGCAGCCAGAAATGCTTGCTCCATTGATGCGCGGGCTTTCTTCAAACACTCTTGCTGACGCGTGTTTGTAACAAACTCCAAATTCTCAGGCTCGATATCGCAAACTTTTTTCTTCAAAAGTTCTTTAAGCTCAGATACACCTTCTCCGCTAAGCGCAGAAACGCAAAGCGCTTCAGGGTTTCTCTCTGTGACTAAATCGGATTTGTTTGAGATAACAATATGGTTTTTGTCTTTCAAAAGCTCTAAAACTTCCTTGTCGTCGGAGTCTAAGCCTTTTGAAGCGTCGTAAATAAATAAAACTAAATCCGCTTCATCCAATGATTGTTTTGAGTATTCAATCCCGATTTTTTCGACTTTTGAAACTTCTTCGTCTTCGCGAATTCCTGCTGTGTCAACCAGAGTTACCGGTATGCCTAAGTCAAGAGTTTCGCGCAAAACATCTCTTGTAGTGCCTGCAATGTCTGTTACGATTGCTCTTTCGAGGTTCAAAAGCGCGTTGAACAAAGACGATTTGCCGACATTCGGCTTTCCGACAATCGCGACGGAAGCGCCCTGACGGAAAATGTTTGATGTGTTTGCTCCGGCTAAAACACTGTCGATTTGTGTGATTATGTTTTCAAATCTTTCTGTTAAATATGAATACTCAGGCTCTCTTACATCTTCCGGAAAATCAATCCCTGCGGTGATTTTAGAGAGAACTTCAAAGATATCGTTTCTTATATCGTTAATCTTTTCTTTCAAAACTCCGGATAAGTTTTTCATAGAAACTTTCGCAAACTCACCGGTTTTTGAGTGGATAATATCTGCAACAGACTCTGCCTGTGATAAATCCATTCGCTTATTTAGAAACGCGCGTTTTGTGAACTCGCCTTTCTCAGCAAGCCTTGCTCCGTTTTTTAAAACAAGATTAAGAATGTTTTTAACAACCTGTACTCCGCCGTGACACTGGATTTCGACTACGTCTTCTCCCGTGTAGCTGTTTGGAGCAAAAAAAGGAAGCACAATTACATCATCAATGCGTGTATCACCGTCGATTATCCAGCCGTGGTTAAATTTCCGCGGTTGAAAATCCGGATTTGTAAAAATCTTTCCGATGATTTCAAACGCTTTTTCGCCTGAAATCCTTATTATTCCTACTCCGCCCGCTCCCATTGGAGTCGCGGGAGCTGCTATTGTGTCAAATTCTTCTAAAATGTTCATAAATTTATTATACCACTATTATTTTGTAGTATA
Source organism: uncultured bacterium (assembly GCA_948684385.1). Lineage (GTDB taxonomy): Bacteria > Cyanobacteriota > Vampirovibrionia > Gastranaerophilales > Gastranaerophilaceae > CAG-196. Next base: position 211,280 of record CAPQCU010000001.1, on the reverse strand, counting down.
GTAAGTATTATGGATATTAAAGATTTAATAAGCGCAACAGGCGCAAAAGTTTTAAAAGAAATTGATGAAAGCTTAGATGTCAAAATTTCTACTGACACAAGAACTATTCAGAAGGGCGATTTTTATCTGCCTTTAAAAGGAGCAAGTTTTGACGGCGAAAAATTTATTAATCAGGCTCTGGAAAAAGGCGCAGTCGGAGCGTTTTGTACAAGAACAGACGGACATTTGCAGGTTAAAGATACTCTTACTGCTTATCTTCAATGTGCAAACTTTAGACGCAGAAAACTCGATTTTACAGTCGTTGCAATTACCGGAAGCTCCGGAAAAACAACCACAAAAGAACTTGTTGCTGCAACGCTTTCAGAAAAGTTTAAGACTTTTAAAACACCTCTTAATCACAATAACGAAATCGGACTTTGTCAGACAATTTTTGAGACACCGGATGATACCGAAGTCCTTGTACTGGAAATGGGTATGCGCGGATTAGGAGAAATCGAACTTTTGTCAAAATACTCGGAACCTGATATTACGATTATTTCAAACGTAGGAACTGCCCATATCGGAAGGCTCGGCTCGCGTGAAAATATTGCGAAAGCTAAATGTGAAATCGTTAAGTACCAGCGCGGAAAAACTTTTATTGCGCATGATGACGAGCTTATTAGAAATACTGTTGAATTTGACGGAGAAAAGATTTTTTATTCGATTAGGGATGTTAAAATCTTAGAAAAATCGGAACACTATTCTAAGTTCGAATATAAAGGCAATATTTATGAGCTTAATGTCGGCGGTGATTATAATATTGAAAACGCCCTGAGTGCAATTAATACAGGGCTTAAGCTCGGAATGAAAGTAAGCGAAATTCAAGCAGGATTAAAGAAATACAAACCGATAGAAAAACGCTGGGAAGCTGTAAACGCAGGCGGGTTTGAGATTATAAACGACAGCTATAATGCAAATCCTGAGTCAATGAGAGCGTTTGCAGATACGATTTTTGAGCTTTATAAAAATGCGGTTGTTATCCTCGGTGACATGGGCGAGCTTGGAGATGATGAAATCAAATACCACAGAGAACTTGGAGAGTATATTAACTCGCATAAGAACTTGAAACCGGATACAATGATTTTGTCAGTCGGAACTCTTTCAAGATACATTACTGACGAGGTCAAAACCTGCCCTGCAAAACACTTTGAGACAATAGAAGATGCAGTAAGTTTTATAAAAACTCTTGATAAAAAATCGAAAATATTTTTGAAAGCTTCAAGAAGTATGAAATTTGAGCAAATAATCGAAAGGCTGAAATGAAAGTAGATTTACATGTCCATTCAAATTGTTCTGACGGCAGTGATGATGCTTTAAAACTTTCGGAAATTATGAAAAAAGCCGGAGTTGACCTGTTTGCGCTGACTGACCACGATACCGTCGAAGGCTGCAGAAGCTTAAAAGGCGACTACATAAGGGGCGTGGAGTTAACTTGTCTGTGCGGAAAAATAAAATGTCATATTCTGGGTTACGGTGTTGATATAGATAATCCGGAACTTAGCGCTTTGATTGAAAAAGGAAAAATTTTGCGCAGGCAAAAGCTTGAAACGCGGATTAAGTATTTAAAAGAAGTTCATGGAATTGAGCTTACAAAAGATGAACTTGATTGGCTTTACTCCCGTAAAAGTGTTGTAAAAACTCATCTTGCGAATGTTCTGGTCAATCGCGGTCTGGCTTCTAATAATATTGAAGCTATGAAAAAATACCTTGATGATTGTAAAACCGGAAATACGAGGTTTGACGGAGAAGAAGCGGTGAGAGCGATAATCTCTGCAGGCGGAATTCCTGTTTGGGCGCATCCTCTCGGGGGAGAAGGCGAAAGGCATCTTTCCAAAGAAGAGTTTTTGCCAGAGCTTGATAAGATGTCCGCTCTTATACAAGGGCTTGAATGTTATTATTCCAGATACAATATGAAAGAAATCAGGTTTCTTGTCGAGTGTGCCGAAAAATACGGGCTTTTGATTTCCGGCGGAAGTGATTACCACGGGAAAAATAAAGATATCCCTGCAGGCAGGCTGAATACAGAAGAAGAGTTTATCGAGAACGAAAAATTAACGATACTTAGTCATCTCAAGGTGTGAACTTGACAAAAAGAGCTTAATAGTCAATAATGTATACATAGGGGGAAGCCCTGAAGAAATGCTACTTCCTCAGAGCTTCGCTTAGTACCCTATGATTTACAGTTTAAATGCTACTATGAATAGCGTTGCTACGATTAGTAGCATTATTATTTTGTCAATCACATTTTCACCTCCCTTCTCCATCGATTTCTTAGTGTTTCGTGTACGGAGGGTTGGTGCGGGTACTACCCGTTTTTATTTTACAATACTTTTAATATATTGTCTAGTTTGCGCCTAGCTGCAAAAGTTTATTTATTGTTTCTTCGTAATCAATCTTGTCGTCAGTCGACTGGAGTAAAAACCCGTTAATCTCTGCCATCATGGCAATCGCTTTATCGCAAGCAGGGTCGGAGCCTTTTACGTAAGCGCCGATGTTTATCAAATCTTCGTTCTTCTTATGCACAGCAAGCAGATTTCTCAAATTACCCGCAGCAGCCCTGTGTTCTTTTGCTGTTACATCACCCATGACCCTGCTCAAAGATTGAAGCACATCAACAGCCGGATAATGGTTTTTGTGAGCCAAATCACGTGAAAGCACTATGTGCCCGTCCAGAATACTTCTTGCAGTATCCGAAATCGGCTCGTTAAAGTCATCACCTTCAACCAAAACGGTATAAAGCCCTGTAATCGTTCCGACTTCGTTTGTTCCGGCTCTTTCCATTAGCTTTGGCATAAGCGCAAAAACAGACGGCGTGTAACCTCTCGTTGCAGGCGGTTCGCCGATTGCAAGCCCGACTTCTCTCTGTGCCATTGCAATACGGGTTACGCTGTCAAGCATAAAAAGCACATCTAAGCCTTTGTCTCTAAAATATTCTGCAATCGAAGTCGCAACAAAAGCTGCTTTAATCTTCACAAGCGAAGGCTGTTCGGAAGTTGCTGCAATTACAATTGAGCGTTTCATTCCTTCCGGCCCTAAGATTTCTTCAATAAATTCTTTTACTTCTCTTCCGCGTTCACCAATCAGAGCAATTACGTTTAAGTCTGCAGAAGTGTTTTTTGCCATCATACCGATTGTGGTGCTTTTTCCGACACCTGAGCCTGCAAAAATCCCCATTCTCTGACCTTTTCCGACGGTCATAAATCCGTCAATCGATTTTATTCCAAGCGAAAGCGGTTCTGTAATCCTTTTTCTTTTTAAAGGGTTAATTGCATCTGCTCTTGTTGAGCGGTATTCAGAAAATCTTATCTCGCCCAGAGTATCAATCGGTCTTCCGAGCCCGTCTAAAACTCTTCCAATCAGCTGGTTTCCGACTCCGATTTTCATTGCTCCGCCTGTATTAACAACAAGCGCTCCGGGGTGAATTCCATCCGGAGAAGCTAGAGGCATCAAAAGGATTTTGTCGCGTTTAAACCCGACAACTTCCGCCATAGTCGGTTTGTCGTTGTAATTATTGTAAATATAGCACAGGTCGCCAATCGAAGACTTCGGGCCGTCTGATTCAATCGTAAGTCCGATGATTTCGGTAATCTTCCCGATTTCTTTGATGGTCTGAGTGTTTTTGATTATGTCTAAGTATTTATTCTTGTTCCAATCCATCATTTGCGCCTGTCAAAAATTTTTCGGCAATTTCCGCTATCTGAACAGAAACCCGTGAGTCAAGTCTTGTATCAGGAGTTTCCACAATTACTCCGTCTGCAGAAAGTGAAACATCTTCTAAAATCTTTAAAGTCTCTAGCTTTGGAAACTCCGCTCTAAAGTCTGAAACAAGTGCGTTAATCCTCTCTACAAGTTCAGGATTAACAATAATTGTAATATTTTCCTTGTCATTAAGCTGTTTAATTGCGTCAACGGTTATTTTGTATAAAACTTCGTCATCAAACTTCTGATGGCAGACTTTATCAGCAATCGCAGAGACAAGTTCAACAATATCACGTGAAGCTGAGTCGATGATATTTTTCTTTAGTTCAAACGCGCTTGAAGCAAGCGTATCAAGTGATTTAACTCCTTCAGCAGCGTCGTTTTGGAACTTATAAAGTCCGTCCTGTTCACCTTTCTTAAACCCTTCCTGATAAGCCTGATTTTTAATTGTTTCGTATTCCTGCTCAGCTTTTTTCCTCGCGTTTTGAATAATCGTTTCAGCCTCGGTATTAGCAGCCTGAATAACAATTTGCGATTTATTTTGAGCGTCGTTTATAATCTGCTGGGCTTTGGCGTCGGTTTCTTCGATTATCTGTTGAACTTTAGCCTGCTGTCTGGTAACACGCGTTTGTTCAATTGGCAGGACGTAATTTCCGCCAATCTGAATTTCTCCGGATTTTATTCTGTTGCTACTCAATTAACTCATCCTCAACACTTGCACGTGTAATAGTAATTTCGCCGGTTGCTTCAAGAGTTCTGATAGAATTAACAATACCTGTTTGAGCTTCCTGAACTTCTTTCGCTCTAACTGGTCCGAGGTATTCCATATCGTCAGCAAGCATCTGGCGTGCTCTTTCGGACATATTCTTAAAGATTTTGTCTTTGATTTCGTCTTTAGTACCTTTAAGAGCAAGAGCAAGCTGTTTAGAATCAACTTCTCTAAGCAGCCTTTGAATAGCTCTGTCGTCGAGGATAATAATATCTTCGAATACGAACATCAAATCGCGTACTTCCTGAGCCATCTGCTGGTTTTCGATATCCAGCCATTCCATAATATTCTTTTCTGTACCTCTGTCGCAGCAGTTTAAGATATTTGCAAGAGACTCGACGCCGCCTGCGTTTGAAAAATCCTGAACAAGCAGAGCAGAAAACTTACGTTCAACGATATCTTCAATTGTAGAAAGGATTTCAGGGTTCGTAGGTGTCATATCGGCAATCCGCATTGAAACAACAGCCTGAATATCCGGAGGCAGAAACGCCAGAACCTGAGCTGCCTGCTGCGGTCTTAAATAAGCCAAAATCAAAGCAAGAAGCTGCGGGTTTTCTGAAGAAAAAGTGTTTGCAAGCTGTGATGGGTCAGCTTCGTTAAGGAAATAAAACGGGTTAGTGTTAACCATGGAGTTAACTTTTTCTAAGAGTTTCGAAGCCTCTGCATCACCGTAAGTTTGCGCAAGGAGCTGTTTTGCGTATCCTACACCGCCTTGAGCGATGTAGTTTCTTGCCTGAAAAACTGTTTTGAACTCATTCAAAACATCGTTTAAGTCTTCGTCAGAAATCTTGCCTAGATTAGCAATATCAAGAGTGATTTGTTCGAGCAAATCTTCGTCTTTTATATTTTTAAGAATTTCAGAAGCTGTTGTTGGTCCAAGCGCGATTAAAAGCGCAGCAACCTTCTGACTCGGGCGCGTTAACGTCTTCTTTGCTTCTTCTTTCGCTTTTTTTATTTCTTCAATACCCATTTTCTATACCATTCTTACTAGTTTGTAGGTTGAACTTCCCAACCCCTTCATTTACCCCTTTATACCATTCTTACCAGCTTGTAGGTTGATTTACCAGACCAATCCATTTACCCCCCCCCTAATCCCTGATAAATGATGTCAGGAGTTTTGCAGCATCCTCAGGAGACGCCATTACCGCTTCGTTAATCTCGTTTATACTCTGCTCCTTCTGAGACTTAATCTCGTTCTTGCTCAGCTCAATTCTCGGCATATCGTCTTCCGGTTCAACTTCTTCATGGTGCTCAATAATATTCTCCTGAGCAACTATTTTATCCTGACGCCTTGAAGAAGGCATTTTGGAGATGAAGTTCTTAAGGATATAAAGAGCGAAACATCCGAGAATTAGAACCACAATAAGAGGAATTACAGAAGATGTTATAAAGTACATCATTTGTTCTTTCTGATATTGTTCAGCAAACTCTTCCTGCGCCTGCTTATCAATTGTTGCACCTTCAAACTGAAGTCCTGAGACAGAAATCACGTCGCCTCTTGAATAATCAACTCCGGCTGCTGAAAGCACAAGATTTTTTATCTCGTCTTTTTCTGAAGAAGTTAAAACTTTGTTCACTGCAACCGCAATCGAAAGGCGTTTAACCGTGCCCGGTGCGTAAATAACCTGCTTGACTTCTTTTGTAACATTATAATTAACAGAAGTCTTTTGTTTAGAATAATTTAAATTCCTCTGATTAACATTGTTTGGATTAGGCACATTATTAGGGTTTTCGTAAGTCTCAACTTCGGTCTGAGAGCTTGTCATAACTCCTTTATCCGTGCCTTCTAAAGGATGGTAGCTTTCGATTGTTGCTTTTGCAGAATTAAAATCGATATCTGCATTAACCTGTACTGAGACATTTCCTTTGCCGACGATTTTTTCCAGAACATCTGAAACTTTTTTTGCTGTATCTTTTTCAAGATTGCCTTTAAAACTTTCCATATCGGTTGAATTTTTAGAAGTCTCATCTGAAAGACTTGTTCCGTTCTGGTCGGTGATGAATACCTGTTCCGGAGTCATTCTAGGAACTGCATAAGCAACTAAATTCTTAATTGCTTTAACCTGCGAGCTTTTGATTTTATAACCCGGTTCTAAAACAAGAACGACGGAAGCTGTAGGCTTTTCGTCATTATCATCAAAAATTGAACGTTCAGGCTCTGCAAGCTGAACACGTGCATATTTTACACCCTGAATTTTTTCGATTGAACGGGTTAACTCGCCTTGAAAAATTCTTTGTTTAGTTAACTTGTTTTTAAAATCAGTTGAGCCCAGCTGCATATCATCGAGAAGCTCAAACCCTGTATCTCCGCCTTTGATTAAATCATTTTCTGCAACGAAAACTCTCATTTCATCGCGTACATTAGAAGGAACAAGAATAGAAGAATGGTCATCAGAGACTTTATACTGATACCCGTTCTTTTTCATGCTCTGAACAATGCTCATAGCGTTAACTTCATTTAAATCCGAATATAAAACAACCCAGTCAGGTTCCATTGCTTTTGATAAGAAAAAAGTTGCAGAAACGATTGTCACAACGATTAAAGCAAGCATTCCAAGCTTCTGGTTTCCGTCTAAACCGTTCCATAATTTCTTCACATCAGTTGCTAATAGTGCAAAATAATTATTTTCCATGTACTCCCCGCACACAATCTCTCAATATTAATAATAGCCTACATAAGAAATCTTTTCAACTTGTTAACATTTTTTACAAATATTTAGGGTCATTGACCTATAGTATTTCTGCACAACTTATTATATCCTTGCATAATAAGCTAAAGAATGATATTATTTAAAAGCTATTCCGAATTCGGAATAGCCTCAGGAGTAAAACATAGTGAAAACTTTATTAATTGATTTAGATGGCGTCCTTAACACTTATTGTGGTGATTATAATGAATACGAAATTTCTCCGCCAAGAGAAGGAGTCTGGGAATTTTTAGAAAAGATATCAAAGCAGTATAGAGTCGAAATTTTTACGGTACGTGATAAAGAGCTTACCCAGAAATGGCTGAATGATAATAATTTAAATAAGTTTGTAAGCAATATTACAAATACAAAAAGTCCTTATGCAAGTATAATAATTGATGATAGGGCTTTAAACTTTAACGGCAATTTTAATGACACAATTGATGCGATTGTTAAATTTAAACCGCATTGGAGAGATTTATCTTAATTACCAGAATGCGCAGGGCATTATTCTGTCATAAATCCAAATATCAACACCGTTGTAATTTTTTTCAAATTCTGATTGAAGTTTCTTGTCCACACCTATTGCACGAATAGGAAGATTAAGTTTTTCAGCTGCTGATTTAAGCTTGTTATATCCATTTATAACATCTTCTTTCGTTGTTTCATCACCAAAATGCGTGTTTGAAATCAAACCGGTAAAATGGTATTTTTCTCCTTGAGTAAATTTTGCATATTCTACAATATTTTCAACAGTAGAAGTTTCAAATTTTGATGTGTTTACAACAAGATAAATCTGCAGATTATTTTCATCTTTAATCCCTGTCAAAATGTCAAGAATATCAAGCCCTCCGGCACCGTAACCGACATCAATAATGATATCTCCTTCCTGATTAAGGCAGTTTATTTGCTGCGGTGTAACGTAGCTTGCGGCTTCTCCGAGTCCGAAATTATCCGGCTGGGTGATAACGTTAATTCCTTCTTCTCTTAGCTTTCCTGCAATCGGGCGCAGCGTGTAAGCCGGCTCTACAGAGTCTAAGTCAACGAGCGTAATTTGTCTGCCATCTCTGGCAAACTGGCGCGCGCGGTTGATTGATGTTTCAGATTTTCCGCTCGCATAAGCTCCTGCAAAAACTTCTACAAATCTACTCATCAAACATATACCCCGCTTCAACCGGAGTGAGTTTGATTTCTTTAACTTTTTTCTTGTCACAAGGAATAATAAAAGTTATTTTTCCTTCAGACGCTTTTTTGTCTTTCATCATAAGTTCAATTAATTTTTCCTTAGGAAATTTCTTCTTAAGCGGCTTAAATCCATATTTTTCCAGTAGCTCCATTGAAAGCCTGTAATACGTATAGCCGACGTATTCATGATTATATGCCCATTTTATAATAAAATACATTCCATAAACGACTGCCTCTCCGTGGGTAAACTTGTTGTATTTTGTTATTGTCTCAAGTGCATGACCGAGAGTGTGACCGAAGTTCAGCACTTTTCTCAAACCGCCTTCCTTCTCATCCTGATTTACAACTGCAATTTTTAAGCTCAAACAGTATTCAATCATTCTTATCATTGTCAAAGGCTCTTTTTGCATGATTTTTTCACATCCCAGAGTCAGAAATTCAAACAAATACAACGGATGTGTATGACCGCAGCTTTCTTCAATAAATGCGTATTTCAAAACTTCGCCAAGCCCTGATAAGAATTGCTTTTTATCAAGTGTTGCAAGAAAATTAATATTTATAAACACAACTTTTGGCTGATAAAAAGTTCCGATAATGTTTTTTGCATCAGCCAGATCAATTGCTGTTTTGCCTCCTACAGAAGAGTCAACAGCAGATAAAAGAGTCGTAGGAACTTGAATAAAATCAATTCCTCTCATATAAGTAGAAGCTGCAAACCCTGTTATATCACCGACTACGCCGCCTCCGATTGCAATCATAACGTCTTTTCGGCTGAGTCCGATTTGCTGTGCACGCTCAATTATTTTTAAATAATTCTTGTAATTCTTTTCTTTTTCTCCGTCATTAAGAACAAAAACTTCGTCTTCGGAAAAATTTAGTCTTGTGTAATAAAGTTTATAAACTTTTTTAGAGATAACAAAAAGTCTTTTTTGACCTTTTGTTGCTTCATTAATTTCCTGATTAAGTTTTTCAAAGCTGTTATCGGAAATCTCAATCAGGTATTCTTTTTCGCAGTTAACTTTAAGAGTTTGTTTCATTCAATATAAACCTTATAATTTCGTTTTCATTCAGTGAACTTGTATCCACGATATAATGTGCTTTTTGATAGTTTTCTTCCCGTTTTTCAAGCAGTTTTTCTAAGATTTTTCGCGGGTTTTCCTGCGCTAAAAGCGGTCTTGTTGAATCTTCTGATATTCTTGAATACAGTATATCAAGGTCTGACTTTAAATAAAAGACTTTGCCGAATTTTAACAATGTTGCTCTGTTATCAGGGTTTTCAAACGCGCCGCCGCCGATTGATATAATCTTATTAACTCCGGTGCAGACCATTTTTATGGTGTCATGTTCAAGCTGACGAAAATAATCTTCCGAATACTTTTGAAAAATCTCACAAATCATCATTCCCTGAGTTTTTTCGATTACGCTATCTGTATCGATAAGCGAATACTCAGGAAGCTTTTCAGCCAGAAGCTTACCGATTGTTGTCTTTCCGCTTGCAGGCATGCCAACTAAAACAATGTTAGCATTCATAATGAGCCTTCATTTCTACAAAGTTGTCTCCGCCGTATTTGGCTAAGAGCTCGTCAACAAGAATAATAGCAGCTCTTGCTTCTGCAACAACAGCGCAAGCAGGAACAGCACAGGTATCAGAACGCTCAAAATGTGCGCTAGCCGGCTGCATGTCCTTTATATCAACCGTTGCTAAAGCTTTCCGCATTGTAGGAATTGCTTTCATTGTGCCTTTTATTATCAAAGCTTCGCCGTTTGTCATTCCGCCTTCTAATCCGCCTGCGTTGTTCGTCTGGCGGTAAGTGACTTTATTTTTGACAAAAATTTCGTCATGCATCTGAGAGCCTTTGAGTGAAGCTGCATCAACTCCTGCTCCGATTTCAACCGCTTTAACAGCAGGAATACTCATTATTGCCTGTGCAAGCCTGCCGTCTAAAGCCTTATCCCAGTGAACATAAGAGCCTAAGCCAACCGGAAGATTACCAAAAATAACTTCAAATTTACCGCCGAGAGTGTCGCCTGCTTGAGAAGCTTCGTCAATTGCGTTTCGCATCCTGTCTGCAGTTAAATCGTCTGCGCATCTTACGTCTGATTTCTCAGCTTTCTCCTTAATCAATGTGTAAGTTTTCGGATAGAAATCAAGTTTAACATTTCCAATCTGGGTTACGTGAGAAAATCCCATTATGTTAAACTCTTTCAAAATCTGTTTTGCTACAGAGCCGACTGCGACTTCGATTGCTGTTTTTCTTGCGCTTGAGCGTTCAAGAACGTTTCTTAAATCGGAAAAGTTATATTTTTTAGAACCTGCAAAATCTGCATGCCCCGGTCTTACTGTAGTAAAAGATTTTTCTTCAATTTTCTTCAAAGTCTCTTGTGCAGGGTATTCTTGCGCTTCGGTGTTCATTACATCCTGCCAGTTTTCAAAATCTTTGTTTCTGATTTCAAGACAAATCGGAGCACCCGTAGATTTTCCAAACCTTACGCCTGATTTGATTTCTACAGTGTCTTTTTCTATCTTCATTCTTCCGCCTCTGCCATATCCGACTTGACGGCGGATTAAATCTTCGTTAATAATTGATGTTTTGATACGAAAGCCTGCCGGAACTCCTTCGATAATTGCATTTAAGCATTTCCCGTGGCTTTCTCCTGATGTTAAAAATCTGAATTTTTCCATGCCATTATTATACAACAAAAAAGGCGTCTGATGTTGACGCCTTTTTGTTTAAATCTTATAAATCTTTGACACTAGGAGATTGGTGAATATCGTGGTGATATCTTTCCTGATTGTCAACAGCCGGATCTAAGTATGAATAAGAGTTTTGTAAAAATCTTACAAATTTGTTGTGTTTCTTTTCATACAAAGGCTCAACCGGTGCACCTGCAGCACGCTGTTTTTGAATCATAACGTGTTCTGCAAATGCTTCTGAATAACCGTTATTGATAACGTATTCAGGATCTGTTTGTTGTGCAGGCGTAATGTCTGCTTTTGCACTAATACATAAAGCTGTAAATAAAGCTAAAACTAAAAATAAATTTCTTCTCATAACACCCATTCTTATTTAACTGAACTATATGATTCCATTATAATATTTTCTAAAGAATTAATCAAGTCGGCTTCGGGAACTCTTGCAATAATTTCTCCTTTTTTGAAAATATATCCTTCTTTTATTGCTCCTGCAATCCCGAAATCTGCGTGACGGGCTTCACCCGGACCGTTTACCGGACAGCCCATTACAGCGATTGTAATAGGTAAATCGAGGTTCTTAAACCTTTCTTCAACTTTTTTTGCTAATCCGATTAAGTCAATTTGAGTTCTTCCGCATGTCGGGCATGAAATAAAATTAATGCCTTTTTGTCTAAGGTTCAATGATTTAAGTATTCCAAACCCTGCTTCTACTTCTTCAACCGGATTTTCTGTAAGAGAAACGCGGATTGTATCTCCAATACCTTCGCTAAGGAGTGTTCCTAAGCCTACAGAAGACTTGATTAAACCGGATTTTAAAGTTCCGGCTTCTGTTACGCCCAGATGAAGCGGATAGTCAACTTTTTGAGCCATCAGCCTGTAAGCTTCAATGGTGGTTGGAACATCGGAAGATTTTAAAGAAACTTTTGTGTTGTAAAAGTTCAAGTCTTCAAGGATTTCCAAATGTCTCATTGCGCTTAAAACCATTTTTTCGGCAAGAGGAATATCCATTTCGGCAAATTCTTTTTCCAGAGAGCCGCCGTTTATTCCTATTCTTATTGGAATTTCGTGTGTTTTGGCTGCTTCAACAACTTTAATTGTGTGTTCTTTCTTGCCGATATTTCCCGGATTAATTCTAAGTGCGTGAATTCCGTTTTCAATACAGGTCAGAGCGAGCCTGTAGTCGAAGTGAATATCTGCAACCAAAGGAACCGGAGATTTTGCCGTAATATCTTTGATTGAAGCAGCTGCGTCTTTGTTTAAAACCGCAAGTCTTACGATTTCGCAGCCTGCAGAAGCAAGCTCGCTAATCTGGTCAAGAGTAGCAGTGACATCTCTTGTATCTGTGTTACACATTGACTGAACGCTTATCGGAGCGTCTCCGCCGATTTTTACGTTTCCAATGGAAATTTGTTTTGATTTTCTTCTGTTTATCATACTGTCATTGTACCACGAAATTGTATGTAAGCATAATTTATGGTAAGATAAATTCGCAGGGTTAGCACAATGCTACTTCGTCACACACAGTTACAAAGAAATTGGACGAAAGGAGGCAAAGGCTATGGTTGACAAAATAATAATGCTACTAATTGCATTCGACTTACTTTTAGTAGCATTAAAATTATTAAAACCGTAGGGTGCAAAGAAAGCCTTTAGACAGTGCTTAAACTCTAAGGGCTTCACCCTGCTTATTTATATTATTTACGATTTCAGACATTTTGTCAATACAAACTAAAAAGGAGTTTAGGACATGAAAATAGCGGTAATCTCAGATATTCACGGAAATATGGAAGCGATTGAAGCAGTTATGCAGGATATTGAGGAAAGAGGGTGCGAAAAAATATTTGTACTTGGAGATTACGCTATGGCAGGGCCTGAACCTGCGGATGCCGTTGACTTTTTTATGAGCAAAATGAACGACTCTAAGTTTGTTATGATTCAGGGTAATACAGATTTGATGATTGCAGATTATACTGAAGGGCTTTACACGAGCTTGAAAGACAAAGCACCTGTGATGGCAGAAGCTTTGAAAAATGATGCTCAAATACTTAACCCTGTACAAAAAGGATTTTTGAAAAATCTGCCAATCCAAAAAGAAGTTGAAGCCGGAGGGGTTAAGTTCCTGCTTGTACACGGCTCTCCCAGAAAGAATAATGAAGATATTCTTCCGGATACTCCTATGGTAGAAGTTGAAAAAATGCTTGAGAATGTTAAAGCTGAGGTTGTGCTTTGCGGTCATACCCATATTCCGTGCGGGTTTCAGACTTCGACCAAACAAACAGTTGTAAACGCAGGCAGTATCGGACGTCCGTTTACTTCAAGACCGGACTCCTGCTATTTAACAATAGATGCTGAAGGCGGAAAATGTGTGTTTGAGCACCATTTTGTGAAATATAACAAAGAACGTGCGTCTGAAAAACTTGCACAGAGGGATTTTGAAGGTGCTGAAAAGCTTGCCGGCATGCTTTTAAATCCGGAAGTAAGACACTTCTAGAAAACTATTTATGATACTTTGTCAAAATTTTCTTTATCTGTTTTGAAAATTCCTGCTGGTCAAAGTTTTCTTTCGAAACATAAAAATCTATCGCGTTTTTGTTCTGAAGCTGTTTTCTTGCTTTTGCTTCTTCTATCGAACTCATTACAACAATCGGAATATCAGCGTACATTTCGTCGTTTCTCAAGCGTTCAATAAACTCGTATCCGTCAATTTTCGGCATTGTTAAATCTGTCATAATCAAATCGTAATGACCGTGCTTAAGCTTAATCAGCGCTTCTTCCGCATCTTCAACCGTATCAACTTCATAACCGGTGTTCAAAAGAATATTCTTAATCATTGTTCTTGTCGTAATCGAATCGTCAACAATTAAAATCCGTTTGTATGAAAGAACGTCAGGAGGCAGAAGTCTCTGATTGTTAGAAGAGTTTACAGCTTTGTTAAAGTCAAAATGCATAATATCCTGCATGTTCAAAATCAAGCAGAGCTCGCCTGATGCGAGGTTTGTAATTCCTGATATGTTTTTGACTTTGTACAAAGGTGGAGAAAGTTTCTTTTGCAGAATATCCTGATCTCCAAGAAGCTTATCTACAACAAGCCCGATTGTCTTTTCATCAGCTTCAAGAATAAGTATAGTCTCTTTTTCTCCCCTTGGAGTCGGCTCCAAATCAAGAATGTCGGATAAATAATAAAGCGGAATAATTTTTCCGTTATACAAAATTGAACGTATTCCGTTATTTGTATTGATTTCACTCTGATTTTTCAATATAAATGTCGTAATCACCTGAATTGGAATTGCAAAAGTCTGTCCAGAAATCTGGACAAGGAATACTCTAAGAGTGGTCAAAGTTACAGGGATTTCGATATGAACGCAGCTGCCTTTTCCAAACTCGGAAATTACTTTAACCTTCCCGTTGAGCTGGGAAATCTTTGTTTTAACAACATCCAGACCAATTCCGCGTCCGGAAATGCTTGTAATTGAGTCTCCGGTTGTAAATCCCGGCCAGAAGATTATGTTCATAATCGCTTCGTCTGTCATGGAGTCGATATCTTCCTGAGTTAAAAATCCTCTGGAAACGGCTCTGTCTTTGATTTTTTCTAAGTTAAATCCCTGGCCATCGTCCATAACATCGATGATAACTTTATTATCGTCTTGTTTTGCGGATAAAAGAATTCTGCCTACAGGGCTTTTGCCGTTTGCAATTCTTTCTTCTTTTGACTCGATACCGTGGTCAATCGCGTTTCTCAAAATGTGAATCAAAGGTGTTTTGATTTCTTCGATAATCTTTTTGTCTGCGCAGGTGTCTTTGCCTTCGATTTCAAAATCGATATCTTTACCTTTCTCTGTTGCAATATCTCTTACCATTCTTGAGAAAGAGTTAAACACGGTTGAAATCGGAAGCACACGGATATTTTTAACCATTGACTCGATTTCGTCAATAATCAAACGCATTTTCATGTCATCTTCTTTTGAAGCACGGTAGAGAGAGTTCAAATCATACACTGTTCTTGACATATTCTGAGTTATGTCAAGCAGAAGTGAGAAAACCTGTTTTGCAAATACGCCGATATACTGGTCAGAGTTTCCGGTCTGTAAGTATTTGCGGTTATAATACCTTAAGAAATTTGATGTTTTAAGCAAATCTTTCTGGCATGCTTCGTTTGCGTTTTTGATTGAGTCAATTTTATCAAGATTTTTTTCTGTTTTAATCTTTGTGATAATAAGTTCGCCCAGCTGATTTACAAGCAGGTCAAGCTTTTGCGCGCTAACGTGAAGAGTTTTGATTTCTGTTGAAGAAGAGGACTTGTTTGAAGATGAAGTTTGAGTCGATAAGTTCTTGATTTCATTGACACCGGTGTCTTTTTTATAATTGAGCTCAAGAAGTTGTTTCATAATCTCAAGCTGCTGCAAAATTAAATCGCTGTCGATATTTTCGTTTGGAGAAGCGCAATACTCTACAGCGCTTTTCAAAGTCATTATCATTTGTTCTTCAAGCTGAACAGAGTTATCTGTGATGAAGTCAAGGATCTCAATAATTACACCGATGATTTCAAGAATATTCTGGTCATCAATATTTTCTTTTAGAAGTAAAATATCGTCTTTAATCTCTTTAGCGTGTATGCTGCTGTCTTGAAGCATGCTGATTTTTTCTGCGATATCAAAGAATGTATTCCCTGTATCTTCGGTTTCGATGCAGGAAGTAGTAAACTTAGCAGCAGCTGAGCTTAGCTCGTTTCTAAGCTCCAGAATTTCGCTGATTGTTAAAGTGCTTGTTGCGTTCAGGACAAATTCTATTTTAGTCAGAATATTTTCAAGCGAAGTCTTTACTTCATATAAGTTTGAATTTTGGAAAAATTCGTATATTTTTTGAACTTCTTCTTTGAGAATTATAATATCCTGAGACTCTTCTTCCGGTACGATGCTGTCAATAATTTCAAAACAGTTATTGAACGAATAATTGATTTCTTCCTGATGTGCAGCCAGCTCTGATGTATCAGGTGCAGTATCAATCATATTTAATATCGGGTTTGAATTATTTGCCTGTTCATTTATTTCGATTTCAAGAATGTATTCAAGGTTTGAAATAGCAGCTGTAAAGGTTTCGTCAATAATTTCACGTTCGTTTTTGATACTTTCCTGTAAGTATTTTGAGGCGATTTCAACAGAGCGCGATAGTTGTCGGATTATTTCGGTATCGAGGTTGAAATCGCCTTTGTTTACTGCGTCAAAAATATCTTCCATCTTATGAAAAATACTCTGGATGTTGTTAAATCCGACCATCCTGACGGCGCCTTTTAAACTGTGAAGTTCGCGGTATATTGTGCTGATTAAGTCTTTGTTTGCAGGAGTTTCTTCAAGCGAAAACAGGTTGTTAAGAAGCTGCTCAATTAGCTCTTCTGATTCGCTTTGAAAAATTGAAAACATTTCTTTGTTGTTATTGTCGTTACCGTCAAACATTTTTCTTAATCACTCAGTTACTTAATCACCCGGGTACTTATAAGCTTTTAGTCTTGATTTATACCCATCTATATATTTACCCCTTTACCCCTATCCTTCTATCGCGGAAGATTTCATCTCATAAGACAGGCTGTTAAGCTTTGAAATTCTTTCAGAATTTGCACTCATTGTCTGAGAAAGGTTTTCTGCGATTTGAGAGTTCTCTTCATCAATTGAGTTCAAACGCTCAATTATGTCGCTCTGTTTTTTTGCGTTCTGGTTAAGAACATCAAGAGATTCTAAAATTTCTTTGATTAAGTTTAATAAAGTTTCTGAGTTAGAAGAAACAATATTTATGTCTTTAACAACAGATTCGATTTCTTTTGAACCTTCTTCTGTAGCCATTACTGTTGAGTTTGTAGTGCACTGAATGTTGTTTGTAAGCGAAGAAATCTTTGTGATTGCCTGTTTTGACTCGTCAGCAAGCTTTCTGATTTCGCCCGCAACAACAGCAAAGCCTTTACCGTGTTCTCCTGCTCTCGCTGCTTCAACTGCTGCATTAAGCGCAAGCATGTTTGTCTGCTCTGCAATGTCGTCTACAACGCTGATTGTGCTTCCGATTTGCTGAGAGTGTTCTGAAAGCTCAAGGATAAGCTCTGCAATCATCTGAATTTTTTGTCTCAAAATAAGCATTTTATCTGCATTAGAAGAAATTGATTCATGCTCTTTTTGAGAGAAGTTTATTGACTGGCTTACCTGTTTTTCTGCGTTTTTGGTGGTTGCATAATAATCTTCTGCAAGCCCTTTAAGCTTTTCTATAAGAGAAGATACTGTTTTTGTGTTTCCTGAAAGGTTTTCAAACATGCGTTTCTGGGCGTTGATTGTTTCCATAAACTCGCCGGTTGCTTCTTCAAGAGAGTTTGACTGCAAAGTCAAAGACTGGCGGATTGATTTTGAAATCCATTGTTTTGTAATAAAATACAAGGTCAGGTTTAAAACAAGCACGATCATTAAAAATACGAATGTGTCGTATGCAGAAGCATGGTTAATTTTTGCAAAAAGCAGGAATAATAAACAGCTGATTGCAAATGTTATTAAGTCTAACGTGCATTTAATATTAAATTTTTGTTTAAGTCCGAATTTGAATTCACTAAGCACTTCATCTCTCCTATAGTTTTTTTAAGTAATTTATTATATAATTATTTTATACTAAAATAGACAAAATTGGAATATACAAATAATGGCTGCAAAGATTTTATTAGTAGAAGACAGTGATACTCAGTTAAAATTCTTGAGAGACGGGCTTAAAGAAAACGGTTTTGAAGTTGAAACAGCAACAAATGGAGGCGAAGCTTACAAAAAACTGTTTGAATACGTTCCGGATATTGTTGTGTCAGATATTATGATGCCTGTAATTGACGGGTATCAGCTTTGCAGAATGATTAAGAACGTGGACGAAATTAAAAAAATCCCTGTAATCCTTCTGACAGTTCTTGACAAAAAAATTGACAGCTTCTGGGGTAAAAAAGCCGGAGCACAGCTGTTTTTATCAAAATCAATTGACATGAAAGAGCTTGTGCGCAATATTAACGCGACTTTAAGAAGGTATCCTTTGACAGAAGAGTACAAAATGGCGCTTCTGACAAAATCAAACCCTGAGTCTGCTCAGGTGCGTTTGAACTCTGTTTTAAACGACCTTCTGATGAAGTCTGTTTTTGCAAACGAGTTTAGAAACTTAAGCGACTTTATGAACTACGAAAGAGTGCTTGTTGAGAAGCTTTTCTCGCTTTTAAGCTCTTTTGTTGAATACAGTGTTGCGGGTATATTTTTCTCTTCTCCTGATGATTTTGCAGAGAATATTCTCTATATTGATACACTGGGAAGAAACCTGCCAAAGAGCTTGCTTTCCGATATTTCTTATGACTTTTTCAGAAAAATGGAAGAGCAAAAAAATATTTCAGACTCAAAGTTTGAAGTTGTAAGAATGCTTCTTGGAAAAGAGCTTGACTATAAGTTTACAGACTTAAACTCAAAAATTATTATTCCTCTGATTTTTGATAGAAAGCTAATCGGCGGAATTTGTTTCTACACAAGGCAGGATACTGATTATGCGTCTTTCAGGTATTTTGATATTATGATAAGCGAGCTGCTTGCAATATTCAAAATGAAATACCAGTATACAGAAAAAGAGTTCATGTCTGTTCTTGACGGGCTTACAGGGCTTTATAACAGACGTCAGTTTGAAATCAGCTTAGAGCAGGAATATAACCGTACAAAACGCCATCCGTCAGATTTCAGCCTTGCTATTCTTGATATTGACTTCTTTAAAAAAGTTAACGATACTTACGGTCACCAGTATGGCGATTATGTGCTTAAGACAGTTTCTGATTTGATGAAATCTGCGTTTAGAAAAACTGACTGGCTTTATCGTTACGGCGGAGAAGAGCTCGTTATGATTATGCCGGAAACTAATATCGAGGGCGCAATCATTCCTGTTCAAAGGCTCCGCAGAATGGTTGAAGAATACGATTTTGAGTACAATGGTGTTAAGGCAAAAGTTACTGTGAGCATGGGGCTTACGATGAATTTTCAGGACTTTAAAACTGCAGCTGAGATGTTAAAATCCGCTGACGAAGCTTTATATAAAGCCAAAGAATCCGGCAGAAACAGGGTAGTATTGCATGAACAGTCATAATTATCTTGAACAAAAGAAAAATACGCACCTATATTTTCAGATAGGAGATAACAAGTACGCTGTAAATTCTGACAATGTGCTTGAAATCATGAAACTTCCTGCGCTTGATTATCCGCAAAAACTTCCTAATAATATTATCGGGCTTCTAAAGTACAATAATTTTGTAATCAGTGTGCTTGATGTACGTTTCTATCTTAATACTCAGGTGACACCTTATAGTATTAATAATGAGCTTTTAATAATCAGAACGGATGAAGTTATTTTCGGTATTATTACTGACAGGGTTCTGGGAATTCTTCCGTTTGACTCGGCTTTAACAGACGCTATTCCGTTTGTTGACAGCAAAATGATTATTGAATCACTTTATAAACATAATCAGGAAACAATATTTATAATTAATATTTATGCAATTGAAAATCTTTTGAAACAGCATGACGATTTTGATAGTAGTGTAGATATTCTAAGCTTATTTCCTCAAGACGATTTGTCCAAAAGTATTATGAACCGCAGAACTCTTGCAATTGCTGATAAATCCGCTCTCCAGCTTGCATCCTGTGAGCTTCATGCCAGAAATAAATACATTTCTTTTAATCTAAATAAAGATTCTTATTGTATTGAACTAAGCTATATTAAGGAAGTTTTGAAAGATGCTTCAATTACTCGCGTCCCCGGTATTCCCGATTATATTGAAGGTATAATGAATTTGCGCGGAGACTATATTACTGTGCTTAACTTAAAAAGATTTTTAAACCTGCGCTCAACTGACAGTTCTGAAAGAAAGCCGGTTATAATTGTAAAATGCAATGAGCTTAAGATTGCGCTTTTGATTGATAATATTAATGAAATGTTTGAGTTTTTGGAAGATGAGCTTCCCGAGTTCGGAGACGGGTATTTTTCAAATGAATTTATATACAACGAAACATTATACACGGTTCTAAACGTGGATAAAATAACATCAGATAAGAGAATAATAATAACAGATATGTAGTTTAAATAGTGGATAGCAGATTTATCACATTATGGTAGAATACAAAGTATGAAGCAGTTTAAGAAGAGAACGCTGGCATTAGTTCTGGCTTCAACCATCACGGTAGTCGGGGCTTTTGGGGCAGAAAATTATAAGAATAGCTTAATGTCTCTCCGTTTTGAAACAAATCAGAACAATGCGGTTAAGCTTACCATGCTTACTAAACGTCAGTATAAATCGGGGGTAAATGTAACAAGAAAAGATGTTAACACTTATGTTGTAACGCTTCCGGAAACAAATTGCGAAATAACTGACGGGTATGAATTTGGTGATAACGTTGAAAGCGTCGATGTAACGACAATGCCTTATACAAAATCTCGCGTTGGTTACACAAAAATTACTGTTAAAACGTTAAACAATCTGCCGTTTTATGCTAAAACTGCGCTTTTCTTGACTGATAGCGGAGAACCTCTCGAACCTGAAGTTAAGGAAGAAGAAAAAGCTCCTGAACGTGAAGTTAAGCCTGAACCGGTCAGGCAGCCTGTTTCAGAACGTAATACTATTCGCTCAAGAAGCGGGGTCGACCAGACTTCTCCTGTGGATATCAAACAGAGCGTAAAACAGTTTCAGACTTCTGAAGCAGCTCCAAAAAAAGAAGATAAAATTCAAACGAATGCAAAAAGTCTTGCAGATTTAGAGAAAGAAAGCGAACTTACTCCCGCAAAAGAAAAGTGGTACACAGTAATCGGTGTTATCTTTGCGTTTCTTGTTATGGCGTTTTTCTGGTTTAAAGCAAAAGGTCAGATGGAAGGTCTTGTAGGAGAAGATAAGTATGATATTTCTGAAGAACCTAAAAAATCCAAAAAATCAGAAAAAACAGAGAAAAAATCTTCAATAAATACTGCAATAAAAAATCTGGATAAGAAGTATTCAAAACCTGTAGCAATGCCTGTAAGTACACCTGCTATTGCGGAAGAAGAGTCAGTTGTTCCAGAAGTTGAAAATGTTGTTGATCTGGATGAGCTTATGCAGCAGCAGGGGCAGCAGGATGAAAGTGAAGACGAAAACAGCGCTTTAGAGGATTTCTTAAGTTCATTTAGTTTTGAAGACGAAGATGAGCAGAGAGAAAAAGCTTATGAAGAGTGTATAAATAACGACAGCGTAAAGTTTACGGAAGATGATACAGAAAAAATTTCAACTCTTATGGACTCAGAAATTAGTGATGATGCGAAAAGGCACGCTTCCGAGTTTATGGACTCATCTGAGCTGAATAAAAAACCTTCGCCTTTAGAAATTCTCGAAAAGTTTGTAATGACTTATGTTACAGAGCAAAATGTAAGCTTTACAAATGAAGATGTAGATGCGCTTTACAAGCTTATTAATGTCGAAATAGATAATGATTTCTTAACAGATTTAAGAACAAATCCTGAGCTTGCAAAAGAAATGCAGGAAGAAATCGAAAAACAAAAATCAAAACCTCATAAAACTTCCGAGCTTTTGACATTGAATGTAAAAGATATGCTGCCTGACCTTTCAGAAGCTTTGAAAAAACAAGGCGGCAGAAGAATAGAGTCAGAAGCTAAACCGCAGGTAGTTTATTTTAGTGAAGGATATGAAGTTTCAACTTTGAAACTTAACTCTGATTTACCGGATTTAACTCAGGAAATCAATAATAAAGATGCTTATAAGGTAAGGCCTTCAGACGAGTTTCAAATTGTTGATAACAGCTATGAAGTTCAAACAATGTCAATTTCAGGGCTGCCGGATTTGAAAGATGTAATGGCAAATCCTGAAAAATATGAAACTCCTGAACCTGAACCGGAAGAAGTTGATGAAGAAGCTTTGCTTAACAACATTATGAATGTTTCGTTTAAACCTTTTGACGACGGTACAAGAGAATTTGAAGTGTTAAATGATTTTGAAGATGAAGACACTCCGACGCGTTCAGATATGCAGGAAGAATTTAACCAGCTTGACGGCGGGTTTGAAATTGTTGAAGAAGAAGAGCTTCCTGAAGCTCAGGAAAGTGAACACGACGATTTTGTTTCTCTGTATGATAATAATTATGTGGATTTAGATACGAAAGCAAGTCTTGATGAACCTTCCGAAGTAGAACCGCTTGATGAAAGTACTCAGGGAGAGTCAGATAAGCTTTTACAGATGATTAAAGATATTGAAAGCCGCAGAAAAACAAAGAGTGCAAACCTGCCTCCGAGAGAAAAAGCTGAAAAAGAAGAAAAACCGCTTCCGGAATTCTGTGAACTGGATGGTGAAAAATATTCTGTTGTAAGCGGTTCATATTTTACCGATGATATGGGATGTTATCTTGCTAAAAATGATGACGAATATATAATTATTGGCTTTAACGGCGGTAAAACTTTCAAGATTAAACATTACGAAAAGCTTAATGTAGAAAGACTTCAGTCACGTAAAAGTGAAAAGCTTGATGACGGAACTCAAAGATATATTATAAGAATTGGCATTCACAAATTTATTATGAACGTAAAATCTGATGATATGGAATTTGTGATGGATTTATGCTAAAAAAACTGTTACTGCTGATTTTTGCATCGGTTTTTCTCTGTTCTTGTACGAAAGATAATAAAGAAGAAATAACTTTTTCTTCGTGGGGTTCTGTAACCGAAGTTCAGGTCTTGAGCCGGATAATTTCTGAGTTTGAAAAAGAAAATCCTGACTTAAGGATAAACTTTATGCATATTCCTCAGAACTATTTTCAGAAAATTCATCTGCTTTTTGCTTCTTCTCAAGAGCCGGATGTAATTTTTATCAATAATCTCAATCTGCCTCTTTATGCGTCTAAACTTGAAGATTTAACTGATATTACGGATAAAGATGCGTATTTTCCGGAAAGTCTGGAAGCTTTGAGTTATGAAGGCAGGCTTCTTGCAGCCCCTAGAGACGTTTCGACTCTTGTATTTTACAGAAATAAGGGTTTGATTAAAACAGCTCCGAATGATTTGGAAGAGTTTTTAGATGTGATATCTAAAAGTCCTAAATATGGTGTGAGCTTTGAAAGAGATGTGTATTTTATGTTTCCATATTCTCTTACAATGGCTGAGGATGTTTTTCATCCTGAGAAGTCACTTGAGTTTTACAAAGGGCTGGAAGGTAAATACGCTCCGACTCCTGCAGAAATCGGGAGTTTGACTCAGGCGCAGATGTTTTTAGAAGGGAAAATCGGGCTTTATCTTTCCGGCAGATGGTTGTATTCGAAAATTAGTGAAGATGCAAAATTTGATTGGGATGTAATAACTTTTCCGGGGATAGTGCCTCTTGATGCTTCCGGATGGGCGATTTCTAAGGATACAAAACACAAGGAAAGCGCGGAAAAGTTTGTTAAATTCCTTTCTTCAAAAGAAAGCAGCGAGTATTTTATGAATACAGGGCTTATCGTTCCTGCGCGTGTGGATGTGGCAAAGCAGATTGATAACAAGGTCTTTCTAGAAGCAATTAAAAAGTCAAAACCGATTTCTGTGGGTAAGGATTACCGTAAAACAGTTGATAAGTTGAATAAGAAATTTTTTAATATATAGACAAAATGATGAATGTTATAGTACAATATGTTTGGCAGGGTAAAGAATAGCTCTTTTCAAAGAACGTCGATACAAAATTAATTAGCTTTCGGTCGTTAGTTCCGAAGAAAGGAGGCGATTATGGAAGAATTCAATATTGCATTATTTTTAATCTTTTTGATTGTTTTCATAATAAAGAATGATACCCATCTATCAAGATAGGTATCACTTAGCTTTCTAAGGGCTATTGGCTGGTCTAGCAAACCGCCACCCTGTGCTTATATTATTTACGATTTCATTATATTTGTCAAGAGTATACTTTATTTTAATATATAGACAAAATGATGAATATTATAGTACAATATATTAATCAGGGTAAAGAATAGCTCTTTTCGAAACGGAACAACCGCAATATTATTCTGACTTCGGGTTGGTTCCCGACTAGAAAGGGGGTCGATATGAACGACTTCAATTTGACTTTATTTTTAATCTTATTGATTTTGAACATATTAAAAAACGGCTCTCACCGTAATAAGTAAGAACCGTTCAAACCTCTAAGGGCTATTGGCTGGTCTGACAAACCGCCACCCTGTGTTTATATTATTTACGATTTCATTATATTTGTCAAGACTAAGAACAGAGCTTTTCACCTAGTATGTAACCTGCGATGCCGCCGATAACTCCGCCAACAACTGTACCGATTGGACCTGCAAAACTTCCTACTGCTGCTCCGACTTTTGCTCCTGCCCAACCGCCTGCGAGTCCGCCTCCGGTTTTAACTGCTTGTTTTACTGCTGCTTTTTCTCCGCCTTCATCATAAGCTTTTTTGACTTCATAAGCTCCGTAAACAGCTGCAAGAGGAGCTGCATATCTTGATGCACCTTTAATTAATTTTGGCGCTACTTTTGTGTTTCCTACTATTCTTGTATATCTTGCCGCTACTTTGCCTTTGTGTGCTATAGCTTTACCTTTTGTTATAGCTTTTTTAGCTCTTTGTTCAACAGCATCTTTACCAAACGCGTAGTGAAGTTCTGCTGATTTTGCTGCGTGTTTTGCTTTTTGGCTTACAAAAGTTCTGACAGTTTGTGCTGTTTGTTTACTTTTCTGAGCTGCTCCGTTTAAAGTTCTTTTTGCTGCATCTTGAGCGTACATTCCTCTAAGCTGTAATGTTTCCATTCCGCTTCTTACTTTTGGCATTGCCCATTTACCGCCTTGATATAAAGCTGCACCTGCTGCACCGTAAGCTAATGGTGCATAAGAAGTGGAAGCTTCTGAAATCTGCGGTGTTGTGGTTCTCTGGAATGTATCAAAGCCTACGACGGGTTCTTCTGCCTGAGCTTGAGGTTTTTCTGCTTCAAAAATTAAAGTCTGACCAACAAAAATTTTGTTTGGGTTTGAAATGTTGTTAAGCTTTGCCAGCTGTTCTACTGTTGTGTTGTGTGCTGCTGCGATTTTTCCAAGTGTGTCATTTGCCTGAACTGTGTAATTTGTCATTTTTAAACTCTCCTTAACTTTTTATATACTCGTGTTATGTATATATAAAGTATTTTTGAATTCAAAAATTGCAGAATTTATGCAGCAATTTTGCATAAAAGGTATATAATATGCGCCGTCACTGCATTAAAGCGCTTTACAAAACTTAATAATTACTCATTGGAAAGCGCTTTAATAACCTTGTAAATGTTTTCAATTTTTTCTCTGTTGTCTTTTATTTTGTCTAAATACAGGTAAATGTCGTTTAATAAATCTTCTGTCGGTCTTAGATGGCTTGAGATGAAAAAGTCTTCAAAAGAGATATTGCTGTAGCTTAAAATATTTTCTATTGTTTGGGCAGAGACAAAGCTTTCGCCGATTTCAATTCCTGCAAGAGTTCTTGTTGCAATATTTAATTTTTCAGCAAACTGTTCCTGAGTTAAACCTTCTTTTTGTCTCAGGCGTTTAATTTTAAGCCCTAATTCTTTCTTTACATCCATATATTAATTGTAAAGTTAGTTTTTAAAAATAAAAATGATATAAAGTAGCATTTTTAGTTACTACTTTGCGTAATAAATACATTAAAATTTTTGAAGATGCAATTTTATCGCAAGAAATTCGTAAAAAACCTTTTAGTCTTGCACCAGAAACAAGAATGCTGTTCACGTATTTCTTTTATCGAGTTGATTTTGTAAGGTTCAGGCTGGATTGTTCTCTGATATTTTACTTTCGGATTGCCTAAAAGCATAACGTAAACAGGAGCGTATTTCGGCGGAATTTCAAGCATTTCGCAGATTTCGGGGAAAATCTTTAAACAAACTTGAGCAAATCCGCACCAACAGGTTCCAAGTCCTAAACTTTGAGCATAAAGCTCAATGTAGCTTAGAGCAATAATCGGGTCAACTGTTGCACAGGGTGCTGTGACTTTGGAAGAAACAACAACCATGTGTGGAGCTCCGCGAAAAATTACGTCTTCACCTTTAATGAATGCGTCTTTGTAACGCTCAAACTTTTTGATTAAAGGTTCTAAAAGCTTATTGTTTAGCCCTTTTAATATAAGCTCGTTAACACGATTTCTAATTATATCCATTGCTGATTTCTTCTCGATAAAAGTAAAATGAAGTCCGCGTGAATTACAGCCTGTTGGAATGTATGGAAGCATGTCTTTTAGTTTTTGAAACATCTCTTCCGAAATCTCTTCGTCAGAATATTGCCTTACGCTTCTTCTTGATTTAATCAGGCTCAAAAGGTCGCTAACTCCTGTATCTTCTGAGTTTTCAGGTGATTTATCATTAAATGAAAGTGCGCCGGTCGGACAGATAGCAAGGCAGTGCTGGCATGCTAAGCATCTTTCTTCGTCAGTCATTTGGGGAAATTTTTCGTCATCAAAATCAATGCATGATGATACGCAGTCACTTATACAAAGTCCGCAGTGTATACATTTTTCTCTGTCGATATTAATTTTATTCATTCCATCCTCCTGATTGACTACATTAAAAATTAGATGTTTAATTACATTATGTTAGTATCAATTGTAAATAAAATCAATGGGTTAAATCTGCCTGACTGGGTATTAGATGCAATATTAGACAGCGTTCATCTTATCCCGTTTCTTTTTATTGTATTTTTAGTAATCGAAGTTTTGGAATTTTATTACGCTGATAAGATTAATTCTGCGCTTAAAAATACCGGAAAGCTTGGTGTTTTAATCGGAGCTGTCTCTGCAATTTTTCCTCAGTGCGGGTTTTCTGTAATTGCAAGCGGATTGTATGCTAAGAGAATTATAACAATCGGAACTTTGATTGCTGTTTATCTTGCAACTTCTGACGAAACCATTCCTATTCTTCTTGCAACGCCTGAAAAAGCACATTTGATTATTCCTATTGTCGGAATAAAACTTTTTATTGCGATTTTGATGGGGTATTTTGTAGATGGGGTAAGCAGGAAAAAAAGTTTATCCTGCGATACTGAATTTCTACAGGTCGAAGAAGGGTGCTGCAAACACGATATTGAACACGGAAGCAAGCGGGAGCTTATTATTCACCCGATTATGCATACTATTAATGTGTTTGGATTTATTCTTGTTATTACTCTGATTTTAAATTATGTTCTTTCTCACTTTGAGCTGAATGCGATTTGGGGCGGAAGAGTTATTCAGCCGGTTATAGCAGCTTTTATAGGGCTGATTCCAAACTGTGCGGTTTCGATTGGCTTAACTATGATGCTTATTAAAGGTACGATAACTTTCGGAGCTGCAATGAGCGGACTGCTTTCAAATGCAGGCTTAGGGCTGCTTGTGCTTTTAAAGAATAATGATTTCAAAGATAGTTTAAGGGTGATTTTTATTTTGATTATGATAAGTATTGTGTCAGGAGTGGCAATTAATTTTTTTACGGGTTTTTAAGCTTGTATGAATATTTCTCCTATTAGCTATAACTCTTCTTACCGGCGCAAATTACCTGTTTTTCGCAGTGCTTCGGGTGATTTTGGTAAAGCGGTTAATGATTTTTTTCAAAAACAACAAATTACTGCTGAAATAGAAGCTTCATTAATCAGCAAATTTAAGCTTGCATTCAAAGATATTATGAGTCAGAAAAATTTTATGGGGAGCGGATTTTTTGGTAAAGTTTATCAAATCGACGAAAATTTTGCATTAAAAGTTAGAAATTTTGCAAAATGGGATGATTTGAGTGTTAAAAAAGGCAAGGATGTTTTTAAAAATCTTAAAACATATTATGGCGAAGAAGTTTTGCAAATTGGAAATTTTAGTATTTTAAAGAACCTTGGGAAACATATTCCTGCAGGAATTCCTTCCTATGTAGCGCAGATAGAGGAGGATGCTGAATTTTATTATCAAACGGAATACCTCCCTTTGTTTGCCAGAGTTCCTCAGGAAAGCTATGATGCTATTGCTTATGATTTTGCCGAGTTAAATAAGATGAAACATTCTGATGGTGAATTTTATTCATTTGATTCTAAAAATCCGGGAAATGTAGTGCTATCGGGTGA
Organism: uncultured bacterium; assembly: GCA_948684385.1. Classification (GTDB taxonomy): domain Bacteria; phylum Cyanobacteriota; class Vampirovibrionia; order Gastranaerophilales; family Gastranaerophilaceae; genus CAG-196. The sequence goes on along the minus strand of CAPQCU010000001.1, from coordinate 183,100 downwards.
TAAATTAAAACTTGTTGACAGCATGAATTCTATTAATATGGCAAGTCCTAATTCTGCAGGAAAACTTATAGAGCTTTTATTATCAAAACTTTCTTCTCTTCGGAAAGTAGAGAGTTATGGGGATAATGTAGAAGATGCAAAAGAAATTTTGCGCAAGATAATTATTGCAGCAGAACGCGCAGAACTTCCTCACGATACGAGAAATCAAGACAGAATTATCTGGAGCGGTGCTTTTGCCAGAACCGGCATTGATATTGAACCGGATGATTTTATTCAAAATCTCGAGGTAATTCGTGCAAAAAATCCAAAATTATCAAAAAGATTGCCAAAAGCGGAAAAATATATTAATGAAACAATAAATCCGGTATTTCGCGGTAAGTCAAGAGAATTGGAAGCTGTTTTAGATAATGCTGCCGGAAAATCTTTGATTTTGGAGAATGAAAAACAGGTTATTATTGAAAAAATAAAAGCAGCTTTGTTTAATGTTCTGAAGCCGTCCAGATTTATTGAAGAGGGTTCGCATAAAGCTGTTTATAAAATAACATCAAAATACGCTGCAAGAGTACCGGTTGACTCGCAGCTGACACGGGAAAATGTTGGTGAACCTTTCAAATGGGGCGAAAATAAGTTTAAAGAGATGCGAAATTATTTTGGCGAGCCTGTTTTGGAGTCGGGAAAGTTTCAAATTCTTAGAAATCTTGGCGCTCATAGGCCTGCCGGTGTACCGGAACATCTGGCTAAAAGGTTTAGCAGGGGGCAAATTAATAAATATTATATAGAGCGGTATTTGCCGAAATTTGCGCAAATTTCGCAGTATAGCTATAATGAATTGGCGAATGACCTTGCCAAACTGAATGAAATGAAGTTTGGACAAAGATTGTATGGAGTTTTTGACTCACTTAATCCTAATAATATTGTAACAAGTAACGGCAAGCTTTTTCTTGTAGATGAAATTGATATCTTGTGCGACAAATCTTACGCTAATACTACAGCAAAGCTTTTAAATGTATTTATAAACAGAGCCAGTAAAGATTACGAGGCGCCTGATGCGGGAAAGAAAGTTAATCTTGTAAGAAAGATATTTAAGAAAACTTTAATCTCCGGAGTTTGTGCGAATTTGCTTCATGCTGACTCAAAAGAAGATTTTAGAAGCTGGGAGATTGCTCTTAAGAAGTGCAGAATAACTACACCGGCTTATGAGATTTTGAACAAGCTTGAAGATATAACGAATTCAAACCTTTCTAATAACGAAAAAACAGAGCTTGTTAAGTATTATTTAACTGTACTTTTTGGTAGAAATCCTACAAATAAATGATGTCAGGTTTCGCTCTCCGCTTTATTATATTAGATGTGGGAGAGTGTAGAAATGTTAAATCAAGCATTACCAAAACAATCTGAAATTTCTTGTTCAATTACAAGGAATTGGACAGAACAGGCAATCGAATGTTACAAGCTTAACGGAAATTGCAGCGAATGCTCAATTAGAAAAGCTCATTATTCTTTTGACTGTCAGATGCCAAAAGTTGTGGAAATTCTTAAACTTATGAATGGTGAGCCTAATTTAGATTAGAGCCCGATTTTTCTAAAGAAACAACTTCGTTAAAATCTTTACGTTTTTTTACTGTGTCAGTCTGCTCAGCTTCGTAGCCTAAAGTTATGATTGTTGACAAAATCTGACCGTCTTTTAGTCCAAGCTTTTCTTTAACTTCTTTATAAGTTTCCTGTTCAACCCCTGTAATTTCGTTTCCGAGAGCTCCTATTATGCAAGAGCGGATACCTAGAGATTCTGCTTCAAGCATCATATAAGAGATTGGATAAATTACCTGCTCCATTGTTCTGATTAAAATCCCGTTTTCTCCTTGTAATGCAGGATTAAGTGCAGGATTTTTGATGTGTGTAATTTTTGCTTCTTCCCATGCGTTTGTATCTGCAATACAAACGATTAAAGCGTCAGCGTTTTTAACGTGAGCCTGACCGATTGAGAGTTTTGATAAAAGTGCTTTATTTTCTTCTGACTTAACCAGAATAAATTTCCAGGATTGCACATTCATCCATGAAGGAGCAAGCCAGCCTGCTTCAAGAACTTTTCTTAAATCTTCATCGGGAATATGTTTCTCTGAATATTGTCTTACGCTTTTGCGTGATTTGATTAAGTCTAACATCTTTACTCTCCTTTTTGTTTGTAATATTATAAATTTTACACGAAAAAATTTCGTATGGAAACATAAACATGGTATCGCCTGTTAAGATTTTACATTTACAGACAATAAAACGAGAATATATTCCTGCCGAACGGCTTGTGCAGTTTTTATCATTAACTCCAAACGTCGACAGGCGTATAGGCTCGCTTCCTTATGACTGGATTAAGACTTCCGGCAAATCACAAATTCCTGATATCACGCGCAGAACGGGAGATGTTTTTGAAAAATTTGCAAAAGAAATCGACGATATTCCTGATAATGCGTCAAATGAAGTTAAGCTGAAAACTGCGCAGCAGGCGCTTGTGGGAGCGCTCAGGAAAATTCTCGGGCGCGAAGATATAAAAATTTCTTACGCCGGAAACGGGGCTTTAAAACATTGCCAGAGGTTAGATGTCGGAAATTATTCGTACGCTTTTTCAACGTTTAAATCTAAGGAAGCGGCAAGAAAACAGTTCTCTGATTATTTTCATAAAGGTCAGGGAAGAGGAAATGAGCCTCAGACAATTTTTATAGCTTATAACCGTGATTCGCATGGACGCTGGGCAAAGCCTTTTATGGCTAATATGTCAGGAGCCGATGATAAAGGCGGATTTATCTTATCGAAATTCATTGATTCAAATTATCCTGCAAAAAGAAGGTTTGGTTCAATGGAAAAACAGAGAAAATATATTTATAACTTTGACCCTAATTATATCCACGGAGTATGTATTGAAGCCGGAGGGTGCGTTCCGAATAAAAAATATATTCAAAACTCAAAAGAGCGGGATATTTGGCTGCGTTTTGCAAAAATTATTGATGGTCAGGTTGCTTTGCTCAAAAAAAGAGAACATAATGCTGAAGTATATCAAATTCTGGTGAACGCTTCCAGGTCTGGTGAAGATATTGTGCAATTTGATACGGGTATTTTTTCTAAAGAGGAGCGAAAAGTTGCTGACAGGGTAATTAGAACTTTAGTAAAAGTGCGTGAGCTTAAAGAAAAACTGACTCAGGAAGGCAAATTTGAAAATATTCGTAAACTTTTAAACGAAGATATGATTGATGCGTTTCCTTACTCTGTTTACAGCGAAGAGTTTGGCAGCTGGGCAGCTAAATGGTATCCGCATTTGATTGCTGATGAGCTTGGAATTTCTAACGCTCCTGAGCTGGATGAAATGATGTCGATTTCTTCTGAATATAATGATGAAGTTAAAATAAACTTTGCAAAACATTATCCGAAATCTGAAGTCATAAAATGGCTTCAGGATAATCTTGTTCCTGAGCGTGATGTTAAGCTTTTTGAAAATTTGCAGGAACAATACGGAGTTATTGATCTGCAAGCACAACCGTAAAATCGCTGTTTACCGAGAAAGTTTCTGTCGGGTCATAGATAAACTGGATATTGCTAAGCTCCGGCATTTTCTTTTGAAGCCAGTTTAAGAAATCAACAGTTACTTCGTTCTTATTTGCGATAAATCTTCTGTGTGAAAGATGGGTAAGCTTAAGCGTGTTTACTTCAAACCCGAGCTCTGTGAACTTTTCTTTCATAGCCTGAGCTTCGGTTTCTTTCTTTGGAGAATACATAATTCCGGCTTTGAATTTTGTTCCGTCTAAAGCAGGTTTTTCGCGGTAAATCATACGATTTATTACCTGCTGAGTTTTTTGCGGGTCTAAAATCCAGTAGCTGATGTATCCTTTCTGGTTTGGAGCTCCCGGAAGAGTTGCGATTTCGATTTTATTCTCATCTACGCTTCTTGCAAACGCTGCGTATTGGGAAAGCTCGTAGAAACTCATATCTGTTTTGATATAAGTGTTGCAGACATTTAAGACTTCCGGAATTTTTGTAATTATCTGAGGTGAGTGGAGCTTGTCAAATAAGCTTTTTAAAAACCACTGCTGACGCTGTGTTCTGCCAATATCTCCGAGTCCGTCTTTTCTGTAGCGCAAATAACCCACGGCTTGTTTTCCGTTAAGTATTGTGTCGCCTTTGTTTAAATCGATATGAAGCTTGCCTGCATAATCGTGGTATTTCATTGGTTTTTCGACGTAAATCGGAATTCCGCCAAGAGCGTCTACGATTTTTTCTACAGCTTCATCGTGAACAATTACGTATTTATCGATTTTTATGCCAAAAGTTTCTTTGAGAGTCTTTTTAACAAGGTTAACTCCGCCAAGTGCGTGAGCCGAGTTAATTTTCTGGATACCTTTATTGTCAGGCAGGTAAACTTTGCTGTCACGCGGGATTGAAATCGCACATACAGAGTGGGTTTTCGGGTCAAGGTTAACGATAATGATTGTATCTGAACGTGTGCCTTCCCACAAATCTGCCCCTTCTCCGTTTGAGTCAACACCTAAGAGCAGAATATTCTGCCTTCTTGGCGAGAACGGAACGTCAAAACTTTTCTTTTTCTTTTCAGCTTTAAAAAGTCCGCTCTCCATTGGTTTTTCGTTGATTCTTTCAAGCAGATAGCTGTTTTCTACGACTGTCACGCAGACGATTACCGCGCATAAAATTGCAAGAACAATTGTAAATAACAGTTTTGCAAAATTTGATGTCTCTTTTTTTTCTTCACGTATATTTTTTAAAAACGCTTTATATTCTTCTTCGTTGCTGTTTGCGATTTTCATATTACTTACTCTCTTTATAAAGAATTATATTACAAAAATCGATTGTTGCAAAACCGGTATTTTTTAAGTAAAACCAAGATATGAAAAAGAAAATTTTATTTGTAAATTTTGGCGGTTTAGGTGATGAAATATTGTTTCTGCCGACGATTATTTCAGTAAAAAAAGAGTTTCCGGACTCAGAAATTACTCTTGCTCTTGAGCCGAGAAGCAAAGGGATTACGAGTTTGACTAATATAATTGACAACACTTTGTGCGCTGATATTAAAGGCAGAGGAAAATATTTTGAACTTTTTAAACTTTTGCTTAAAATTTGGACAAAAAAGTTTGATATTGTTATCTCTTCAGGCTCTAATAAATTTATTTCTATTTTTCTTTTTCTGACTTTTATCCGCGAGAGAGTGGGGTATGATTCCGGCAAGCTTAGCGAAATTTTGCTGACAAAAGCTGTTGATTTGAATAAAAATCAGTATGCGGTAAAAATGTATCACGCTCTTGCGAGCGCTTTGACAGAAAATGTTACAGAGCTTCCGCAAATTGATGTTGAGCGAAGAGAAATTGAGCCGGATACGGTTTTAATTCATCCGGGGGTTTCGCTCTTAAGCGTTAAAAAAGGGATGATAAAAACTATTCCGGCAGAAGTGTGGGCAGAAGTTATTGTAAAACTTGCCCAAAGCGGGAAAAAAGTTATTCTTGCAGGCGGACCTGATGATAAGGAGGCGATTGAAACTATTGAAAAACTTGTTTCTCCGGATGTGTTTACCAATATGTTTGGCAAAACAAAAAATTTGAAAGAACTTGCAGAACTTATATCAGCTTCTGAAACTTTTCTCTGCTCTGACTCTGCTCCGCTTCATATTGCAGCTGCTCTGGGAGTTAAAACTTATGTAATTTTCGGCTCCACTGATGATAAAAAACTTATTCCTGATAACGGCAGGGTAATTCCCGTTAAAGCAAAATGCGATTGTCCGCTCCAGCCTTGTTTGTGGGAGAGAAGGCAGACAACCTGCGAAAGTTTAGATTGCCTAAAGCTGTCTGCTGATGATATTATATCTATAATGGAGGAAAAATGACACAAGGTTTAGAATTTGACCCGGGCTTTGCGCCTTATATTCTGGCATTTAGAAGAACTACCGAATATCTGTATGCGGATATTAACAGGTTTAAAAACTTTTCACAGAGAAAAATGAAGTTTAAACAGTATTACAAAAAAATCTTGGAAATGTTTAGAAACAATCTCGGATTTTATGCAGGCTGTTTGATGTGGGCAGCTTATATCAAGACTCAGCCGGAGCAGGAGATTTTGAACAATCACTGTCTCGGAGGTAAATATAATGAAGAGGAGAATGTCTCTGATACAGAATTTATGATTAAGTTTCTGGAGCTTTTTCCTAAGGATATGAAATATTTTGCGGGAGAAAATTACGAAATTGACCCTTTGGATACAAAACTTTTAGAAGCGTACAAAGAATTTTTGACGATTAATAAAGGTTTTGTTGAGTCAAAGCTTAACACTGATATTCTTCTTCCTGCCGGCATGAAAACAGAGGGAGCAGAAGAGTTTAAAACAAAAATTGATGAAGTTTTAAAAACAGAAGACCTTTCAAAGTTACTTGAATACAGGGATATGATATTATGACAAATTTAATAAATGTTGCAAAAGGCGTAGAGAAAGCGGATTTGGTCATCAAAAACGCAAATATTGTGAATGTTTTATCCGAAGAAGTTCATAAAGGCGATATTGCAATCAAAGACGGGATAATAGCAGGGGTTGGCGAAGGTTACGAAGGCGAGAAAGAAATCGACGTTAACGGCGCTTATGTATCACCTTCTTTTATTGATGGTCACGTCCACCTTGAAAGCTCAATGATGCTTCCAAAAGAGTTTGCAAAAATTGTGCTTCCTGCAGGAACAACAACTGCGATAATCGACCCGCACGAAATTTCAAATGTTTTAGGGCTTCACGGTATAAGTTTTATGCACGAAGCTGTCAAAGATTTACCGATGGATGTTTATACAATGCTCCCGTCCTGCGTTCCGGCTACTCCGTTTGAGACTTCGGGTTTTGATTTGAATAGTTATGATTTGTCGCTTTTGATAGATAAACCGTGGGTGCTCGGGATTGCCGAGATGATGAACTTCCCGGGCGTTTTGAATATGGACAAAAATGTTATGGCAAAGCTTGAGCTTGCTAAGTCTATGGGTAAATGCATAGATGGTCACGCGCCTTATCTTAAGGGAAAAGACTTGTGCGCTTATATCTCAAGCGGAGTTCAGTCAGACCACGAGTGTACAAATCCCGAAGAAGCAATCGAAAAACTCCGGCTCGGAATGTATATTATGATTAGAGAAGGTACGGCAGCAAAGGATTTGGACGCTTTGATTCCGGTTCTGAAACACTGCAACACAAGAAAATGCATCTTTGTAACCGACGACAGGCATCCTGCTGATTTAAAAGAACATATTAACGGGATGGTAAGAAGAGCTGTTGAAGCCGGAGTTGACCCTGTAAAAGCTGTTCAGATTGCAAGTTTGAATACAGCAGAATACTTCGGACTTAAACACCTTGGCGCAATTGCTCCGGGGTATAAAGCAGATATGCTTATTCTTCCGGATTTGAAAACATTTAAACCTGATGTTGTAATAAAAGGCGGTAAAGTTGTTGCTGAGAATGGAAAGCTTGTGGCTCCGCTTAATGAGTCAGAAGAGCTTTCAATGAGAAACTCTGTTAATGTCAGATGGATTACGCCTGAGGATTTTAAAGTCATACATGATACAAACGGTGTTGTAAAAGTCCGTGCGCTCGAAGTTATTCCTAATCAGCTTATAACAAAGTCTGTTATCTCGGAAGTTAATGTTGTTGATGGAAACGCGGTAAGCAATCTTGAAAACGATACTTTAAAAATTTGTGTAATTGAAAGGCACAGAGCCACAGGAAATATCGGAAAAGGTTTTGTGAAAGGGTTTAACCTTAAATGCGGTGCCATTGCGTCTACTGTTGCACACGATTCACACAATATGATTGTCATCGGAACGAACGATGCTGACATGTACACTGCTGCAGTTGCTTTGATTAAATGCAAAGGCGGTAAAGTTATCGTTAAAGACGGAGAAGTACTTTCTAAGCTCGAGCTTCCGATTGCAGGTTTAATCTCGGATAGAGAATTTGATTATGTAGTTCAAAAGTGTGATGAGCTTAATAAAACGGCTGCTTCAATCGGATGTACTTTGGAAGACCCGTTTATGACAATGGGATTTCTTTCACTTCCTGTTATACCTGAGTTAAAAATTACGGATAAGGGTCTTTTTGACACTGGCAAATTTAATTTTGTTGATGTTTTTACTCAGGTATATGAGAATACAGTACGATAATTTTAATTTCAGAGCAAATACTTTAGGTAAGCTGCAAATGCAAAAACAGCATATTGCATCTATTACTGAGCGTTTTAAAGAGATTGCAGGAACAATGCCTGTAAAGGAAGTTTGCAAGGAGCTGCAAATCACGGAAAGAACATATTCACGTTTGATAAATAGTTGTGAAATTGTGACTGAGCGTAAGAAAGCAAAGCTTAGAGCTCAGGCGCTTACACATGACATTTTGCAAGAACTTGTAGACAGTGACCTTAATAAAAAAGAGATTTGTGAACTTCTGGAAATAAATGCTTCTTTGTTTTACAGAAAACTTAAAGAACTTGATGTAGAGTATCATTATCAACATCATCATGGAGAAAGGAAGTTTCCGAAAGAAGTGCTTGAGAAAGTACAAAGGATTGCAAGAAATCTTAAAGAAGCTGCAGATAATCTTGGTATGGCGGTAACAACTTATCAGGGAAAAGTGAAAAATGCAGGAGTAAAAACAGTTTTTAGAGATGTAATTGATAAGCTTAACTCAATTGACCCTGTAGAATTTCAGGAGGCGGTCAATAAATTGCCGATAAAAGAAGTTTGTAAGAAATTTGATATTACAAGAGCAAATTATACGGCTTTAATCCGCAGATATAATACAAAAACACCTATGAGAGTTTCAGTAGAAAGATGCGCGGGAACTACTAAAGAAATGTTATTGAAAGACAGGGCAGAAGGCAAATTGATTAAAACAATTTGTGCAGAGCGCGGTATTAGCAAAACTACTTACCGGAGAATTATTAATGGCGAGTCTTAAAATGATTTACTTGTAACATCCTTTCATCTATAATAAAACTATTATGAAATATAGAGAAAATGTACGAAACTTTTGCATTATTGCACATATAGACCACGGAAAATCAACTTTAGCCGATAGACTTTTAGAAGCTACAGGCACAATCGCGGAGCGCGATATGCAGGCTCAGCTTTTGGATACAATGGATATTGAACGCGAACGCGGGATTACGATTAAACTTAACGCTGCTCGCATGAACTACACTTCTAAAGCGGGAGAAAAGTTTATATTCAATTTGATTGATACACCGGGTCACGTTGATTTTTCTTACGAAGTTTCACGCTCGCTTGCAGCTTGTGAAGGCGCGCTTCTTATTGTTGACGCTACTCAGGGGGTTGAAGCGCAGACCTTAGCTAATGTTTATATGGCAATTGAACAGAATTTGGAAATTATCCCTGTTATTAACAAAATCGACCTCCCTTCTGCTGACGTGGAAAGAGTTAAAGCAGAAATAGAAGAGATTTTGGGAATTGATACTTCAATGGCAATTCCTGTAAGCGCAAAAACAGGTGTTGGTATTCCTGATGTTCTGGAAGCGATTGTTGAGTTTGTTCCTCCTCCTGTGGATACAACCGAAAAACCTCTTCGTGCACTTGTTTTTGACAGTGCTTATGACCCTTATCTAGGTACTCTTTGTTTCTTTAAGATTATGGACGGGAAAATGCGTCTGGGTGACAAAGTAAGGTTTATGGCGTCAGGAAAAGAGTATGAAATCGTTGAGCTTGGCTACTTAACTCCAAACCGTGTTCAGGTTGAAGAGCTTGTGTGCGGTGATGTAGGGTATTTTGCAGGCTCTATAAAAGAAATTACAAGATTTGTCGGTGATACGGTGACTCACGTGGAAGCTCCTGCTGATGAGCCTTTGCCGGGTTACAAAGAAGCTCTTCCGATGGTATTTTCCGGCATGTATCCGGTTGATAACGAGGATTATCATGAGCTTAAAGAAGCACTTGAAAAGCTTAAACTTTCTGACAGCTCAATCACGTTTGAGCCGGAAACTTCAAGCGCTTTAGGTTTTGGCTTCCGCTGCGGCTTCTTGGGAATGCTTCACATGGAAATTGCGCAGGAAAGGCTGGAGCGTGAATACAATCTCTCGATTGTTACAACGGCGCCTTCTGTAGTTTATAAAGTTCATAAAACAAACGGAGAAGTGGTTGAAATCGACAACCCTGCAAACCTTCCGGGGGCGCAGTATAGGGAATACATAGAAGAACCTTATGTTAGAGTTTCAATAATTACTCCAAATGATTATGTTGGAACTTTGATGGATTTGTGTCAGACTAAACGCGGGATTTTTATCAATATGAATTATCTGGATAAGATCCGCGTGGACTTAATCTATCATTTACCACTAAGCGAAGTTATCACAGACTTTTACGACCAGCTTAAATCCCGTTCAAAAGGGTATGCAAGTTTGGATTACGAGTTTGAAGATTATAAACGTTCTAAGCTTATCAAGCTTGACGTAATGCTTGCAGGCGAAGTTGTTGACGCGCTTTCTGTAATCTGCCATGAGGATAATGCATATTATATTGGTCAAAAGCTTACAGAAAAACTTAAAACTATTATCCCGAGGCAGATGTTTGAAGTTCCGATTCAGGCAGCGATTGGCGGAAGAGTTATTGCAAGGACAAATATTAAAGCGTTAAGAAAAAGCGTTTTGGATAAGTGTTACGGCGGTGATATTTCACGTAAGCGTAAGCTTTTAGAGAAACAGAAGAAAGGTAAGAAGCGTATGAAGGCAATCGGGCGTGTAGAAGTTCCGCAGGAAGCTTTCATGGCAGTACTAAGTTTAGAAGAGGAGGGGTAAAGGGGTAAATGTAGACTGGTAGGTTTGCCCTACAAGCAAGTAGGTTGGGTGAAACCCAACAAACAAAACTCATTTCGTATCTTTCGTAAAATTATAAAGATTTGAATGCGATTCTTGTACTTTTGCGTTGAATTTGAATTTTAGTGCTTTTTTCAGCGGGTTTTTGCGCCCGTGCGCGTTGACAAATTTAGACAACAAAGACGAATGTCTGATTATCATCTTAATATCCTTTCGGGTAGTGTGTATAAATCCTCCCCTCAAAAAGAGGTGTTCTAATATTATAATCAGAAAAAGAAGAAATACAAGTAATTTTTCAGAACCCGAATAAGCTTGCGCATGGCAAAGGTTTATGTTATTCTTTAGGAAAAATGTATTATATATATGAATTAAGGAGTACGTATGATTTCAGTAAACGATTTAAAGAATGGCTTAACCCTTGAATTAGACAACGGTTTATGGAGTGTAGTTGAGTTCTTGCACGTAAAACCGGGTAAAGGTGCAGCTTTTGTAAGAACAAAACTGAAAAACGTAGAATCAGGAAACGTTATTGAAAAAACTTTCAGAGCGGGCGAAAAAGTTGCTAAAGCAATGCTAGACCGCAGAGAAATGCAATATTTATACAAAGAAGGTAAAGATTTCGTTATGATGGATAATGAATCTTACGAACAAATCCAGCTTTCAGAAGCTCAGGTTGGAGACGGAGTTAAGTATCTTAAAGAAAACATGATTGTTCAGGTTCTTAAACACGATACAAGAATTATCGGTGTAGATATTCCTGCTCACGTTGAGCTTGAAGTTGTAGATACTCCGCCGGCTGAAAAAGGAAACACAGCTCAGGGCGGTACTAAACCTGCTACTCTTGAAACAGGTGCAGTTGTTCAGGTTCCGTTCTTCGTAGCAAACGGCGATGTAATCAGAGTTGACACCCGTTCTAACGAATACCTTGACCGTGTATAGGAGAATATAAATGAAATTTGAAACAGATTATATAGAAAAATTAGCAAAAATTATTTCAGACAACGGTTTGACTGAAATCTCTTTAGAAGATGGTGATCAGGCAATTACAATCAGAAAAGATTTGCCGGAAATTATTGCAGCAGCTCCTGTTGCGGCTCCGGCTGCTTCTGCTCCTGCTGTTCAAGCAGCAGCTCCTGCTCAAAAAGAAGCAGAGGTGAAAGGTAAAGCAATCACTTCTCCTATGGTAGGAACTTTCTATGCTGCATCATCTCCGGAAGCTGCTCCGTTTGTTGAAGTCGGTTCAACAGTTGCAGCAGGCGATGTTGTTTGTATTATTGAAGCAATGAAGCTGATGAACGAAATTAAATCAGAACAGTCAGGCAAAGTTGTTCAAATTTGCGTGAAAAACGGAGACCCTGTTGAATACGGTCAAGTTTTAATGTATGTGGAATAATGCGTTAGCCGGTGTGAGTGCCGGTATCGGGTTGCGATGAGCAATCCGAACAGGGCACGAAACACTACGTCACCGCCGTTTCAAATCTTTGTTTTGACAGGCGGAAGAAATAACTAGTTTTTAAGGAATATGGAATATGTTTAAAAGGGTTTTAATAGCAAATAGAGGTGAAATAGCAGTACGTGTAATCAGAGCGTGCAGAGAGTTGGGAATTCCTACAGTTGCTATTTATTCACAGGCAGATGCAAAGTCGCTTCACGTTAGATTAGCTACTGATGCTTATTGTATCGGGCCTGCTCCGAGCTCTGAAAGCTATTTGAATATTCCTGCAATTATTTCAACAGCTTTGATGACAGGATGCGACGCTATTCATCCGGGTTACGGGTTTATGTCTGAAAGAGCTGATTTCGTTGATATTTGTACAGAACACGGTATCAAGTTTATCGGTCCTACAGCTGAGTCTATGCGTAAAATGGGCGACAAGGCAACAGCTAGAAAGACAATGATTGAAAACGATGTTCCTGTAACTCCGGGCATGGGAATTGTTAAATCTTTGGAAGAAGTTAAAGAATTTGCTCATAAAGTCGGATATCCTATTATTTTAAAAGCTACTGCAGGCGGAGGCGGTAAGGGAATGAGAGTTGTTAACGCTGACGAAGAGCTTGAAACAAACTTAAACCTTTGCAGACAGGAAGCTGAAAAATTCTTTGGAAATCCGGATGTTTACGCAGAAAAATTCTTAGTTAATCCAAGACATATTGAAGTCCAAATTCTTGGTGATTCTTTTGGTAATGTAATTCATCTTGGTGAAAGAGACTGCTCTATTCAGAGACGTCACCAGAAACTTTTAGAAGAAGCTCCTTCTCCTGCAATTGATGAAAAGACCCGTAAAGAGATGGGTGCAGCAGCTGTAAGAGCGGCAAAAGCTATTAACTACGAAGGTGCAGGAACTTGCGAATTCCTGCTTGACCATGACGGAAAATGGTACTTTATGGAAATGAACACAAGGGTTCAGGTTGAACATTGTGTTACTGAAATGATTTCCCAGATTGATATTGTAAGAGAACAAATCCTTGTAGCTTCCGGTGAAAAACTTGGATATACTCAGGATGATGTACTTTTAAGAGGTCATGCTATTGAGTGCAGAATTAACGCAGAAGATCCGGAACACGATTTTATGCCTTGTCCTGGTAAAATTGACGGTTACTTCGCTCCGGGCGGGTTCGGGATTAGAGTTGACTCCCATGTTTATCCGGGGTATTCAATTCCGCCTTATTACGATTCAATGATAGGCAAGCTGATTTGCTGGGGTCAGAATAGAAACGAAGCAAGACGCAGAATGTATCAGGCTTTGAAAGAGTATGTTGTGACCGGTATTAAGACAACAATTCCTTTCCACCAGCAGATTATTGAGGACGAAGTCTTTATGAGCGGTAAGTTCAATACGGGATTTATTGAAGATTTTTATAAAAGAAAGGGTTAAGAAAACGGGACTTAGTCCCGTTTTTTTATTTCTTATTTATCATATTCTCTTTTTTCAATAAACTGTGTCCAGTATTTATGCCCTTCGATTTTTGGACTGATGTCATTAAGTGCGTAATATGCACAGGTTAAAGCTACAGTGCTGTCATAACAATGCTGTGGACCGACTGATGTACCGGCTTCCCAGGCAAAGCCTTTGCTTCCTTTGTCTTCAGTAAAGTTATTCGGGTGTTCCTGACCTTCAGGTATTACACTGCCGTCTGTTGTGAACAGGAATGAGAAAACATCTTTACCCATTATGTTTGGTTTGTGTTCTCCGTTAATATCAACGCAAATACGAGGGCCGTTGTATCCTGAGCGCGGAGCATCATCAAATGCAACTGTTCTGCCAAGGTTGTCCTTGTTATAAATAGAAGCTCCTGCGTCACAAGGCAAGCCTGCTTCAACTCCCTGATTTTGCAGCTGGTATATTTTGTAAGGTCGGTTTTTGGCATCATCGCCCCATTTGTAGTCAGACTTTTTCTCAATCATTGCCATATAATCGCTGTATTCATTGATTAAGCTTTGAAGTCCGTTTCTTGAAGTGTATTCAGAAACTGACATGTGTTTATCAGCTGCAAAATATGCCGCAAAATCGTTTAAATCCAGATAAGTTCTTTTTAAAGCTGACTGAAGTTTCACTGTTTCGTGGTGAGCAAGCAGCCCCGGTAAAGTAACTGCGGAAATAATCCCGATAATAGTTAAAGTCATAAGCATTTCTGCTAATGTAAAGCCTTTTTTAAACATATTAAAATCCTCTTCTTATGGTTTTATATTACCATATTTAGAGGATTTTAACAAACGCTATTTTGCCCAGCTGATTTTTGTACCGTTAATACTTTCTAAAGTGCGCAGGTCACTGATTTTATTGTCGCCAAATTTCAAGCTGCCTGTAATTACTCTAAGTTTTGGAAGCGCTGTAAGAGTTGAGCCTTCTAAGTTAACTTCGGACGAAATCTGTGAAACATTTTGCATCAAGGCGTTTTCGTTTATGCCTAACTCTGCTATTGTATACTGTCTTGAAACTTTTGCTTTGTATCCGGATAAAATATAAGTACCGTCTAATGCTGTTGTTACATTTATTCCAAGTTCTTTAAATATTTCAAGATAGTTTCCTTCAGCTTGAAGCTTGGCAAATTTTTCTCTTAACTCATCAAATTTTGGCTTGGCATCCAGCGCGGTCTGAATTTGTCTTTCGTGACCGCCGTAACTGTTAGCTTTTGCCCATTCTGAAATTACTGTTGCATAAGGAACAGGTACGGTTGAGTCTTGATTATATCGTTTTTGAATCTGGGTGATGTTTCCGTCTGTTTCATTGATTGCGACCTGCGAGTTACCTTGAGCATCAACGAAGAAATGCAGGTTCCCTTTTTGCAGATAATCGTGCGCGTGGTCAAATCTTAAACACCAGCTTGAACCTTCAGAAAGTGCCTGAACCATTGCAATACGCTCGTCATAGTCAGGTGAGCCTTTTCTGCTTCTTGGAATAGTGACCCACTGTCCTTCGATTCCGTCAACGGTCTGTTTGCCTTTGCTAAACTGTTCTACTGCTCTAAGTTTTGTCTGCTGAGCGTAAATCTTGCTGAATGATACAGTTGAATGATTTTCTAAAAGCGCGTTATAAGTTGCTTCAAAGCTTTCATGTGAAACTGCAGGCGGAACGTAAGCATTATTTGGTTTCATTTCTCTTGTGATGCCGTCCATTACGAGCAGATGAACAAAGACGTTATCTTTATAGTTGCTTTCTTCTTTTAAGAATTTGTACCAGCTTTCTATTCCGGATTTTCTGGCGTCGTTATAGTGTGCATAATCTCCTTCTGCTGAATAGTCTGCATCAAGAATTTTTGCGAGCCTTTCTTCTGCCCATGCTTTGAATCGTACAGGGTCGCCCCAGATGCTCTGGTCGACTTCGGTTTTGAATTTGTTTAGAATAATTCTTTCTACTCCGACAATGCTATCAAGGGCGCGAAGCTGAACCGGTTGAGGTTTGACTTCTTTGTTAACTTTGCCGCCTTTAGGTTCGGCGAGCGCCTTAGTTTCAGGCGTTTCTAAGTCGATTCCTGCTGAAGTGAGATTGCGTTTAACTTCATCAGGCAGCTCTTTAAGCCTGTTGACTAAATCTTCACGGACTTTTGTATTTATGCGTGATTTAAGTTCGATTTCGGACATATTTTTAACAGCAGAAATATTTGTTGCAAGCTTGATATCTTCGACTCCGTTTTGTTTCATAATAACGATGTCTTTAATTATATCAGGGCGGAAAATTCCGTTAGTGTTAGAGAGCGGGCTTCCGACTGCGATATTAAAGATGTTTTTGATTTCTTTAACCGGAACTCCGACAGAAGCGAGAGCGCAGACTGCGTCAAGCTTAACTTTGTCAACAATTCCGTTTTCCTGACACATTTTAACATAATTTGGCGCCATTTTAGGGTGAACGCCTAAGCTTACAAGCTGTGCTTCTGCCTGCTGAATTTGTTCTGGCTTTGCTTCTTCAACCACAGGAGGCTCGGCTGTTTTTGGTTTTGCAGATTTTGTTTTTTCAGCTTCAGAGAAGAGTTTTTTCTGTGTTCTTGATAAATCAAGAATTACCTCTACAGATAAGCCGTTTGTGAGGTTATCGGTAATCCATTTTGAAAATTCAGGAGTTGATAATAAAGGTTGGATTTTTTCCAAATTTTCGCTTTTATATGCAAATTCAAGAATTTTAGTAATATGTTCTTTTGGAAAATCTTTATTATTACATAACTCGTTAGCAAGTTCTTCGTTAACTTTGTTTCTGTTTGATAGAATATTTGCTATGTATTCTTTCGGGAAATCTGTTCTGTCGCATAAATCTTTTGCAAACTCAAGATTTGCAGTTTTGATATGGTTTAGAATATCTTTAATGTGCTCTTTTGGAAATCCTTCTCTTGTGCATAAATCTTTTGCAAACTCAATGTTACTATCATTTATGCGTCTAAGAATATCGTAAAATTCCTGAAACTCAAATCTGTTGTCGTTTTTAAACTCGTTGTAAAATTCAAGCTTTGTATCCCACACTTCTTTGTCTTTGATTTCAAATCCTCTAAAGAATGCTAAGTTATTTATGCTATTTAAATCAAAACGGCTATCATTTAATAAAATATCCATTAAAGGTGCATTATATTCTGAATAATTTTTGGCGAAAGAAGAAAGAGTAGAGAGCGAATTTGATTTTTCCAAACATTTTTCAAGAGTTTTTATGTCTATATTAGAACATACTATACTCATTGCATCACCGTCTGCATTAAATTCGCCATCTTTTATTAAATTTTTAATCATGTCAAATTTTTGCATGTCAAAATTGTTTGAGAGAAGTACATCCTGTAAACTATATTGCCCCGTAAATGTAGATTGATTTCTAATATAATCAAAGATTTCAGGGTGTTCTGCTAAAGTTTCAATATTTTTG
Organism: uncultured bacterium; assembly: GCA_948684385.1. Lineage (GTDB taxonomy): Bacteria > Cyanobacteriota > Vampirovibrionia > Gastranaerophilales > Gastranaerophilaceae > CAG-196. Next base: position 165,925 of record CAPQCU010000001.1, on the reverse strand, counting down.
ATGATTTTATCCTGAATTTCTTGTGATTCAACAGATTTCATGAACTTATCTGAGCTTGAGATAAGTGATTGGATTTTTTCGCTAAGCTCCGGTCTTTTTCCGGCAAGTTCGTTTAATTTTAACACAACAGCCTGTTGAAACTCGTTTCTTGCCTGCTCAATAAATCTGCAGAAGTAAATTTCATTTATTGCGCCTTTTAATGCCGTACAGTTTTCCATAAGCGAAATTCCCTGGGCAAGTCTGCCGGTTTGAATTAAGTTTTTGTACAAAAATCCTGTATCTCTTGTTTTTGCAGGCAGTTGTTCCGTGAGTTTAATAAACGCATCAATATCTTCTTTTGTTAGGAGAAAATTGTAAAGTTCGCTGCTTCTCACGCTTGCCCAGTTGCCGTCTAAAATCACAAATTCATACCGGTTATCTGTTTTTAGAAAATCCGCAAGAGCAGTCTGTTCTTCATTTTTAATGCGTCCTGCATGCTGCATAAGAATTTCTATTTCATCGCGTGACATTTCGTCATTTAATCTTTCGAAAATGTATTGACGCTGGGTTTCGGTTTCCAGCCTTCTATATAATGTTGCTTCTTCAAAAGTCGCAGTTCTGCCGAGTTTTGTGTTTAGTGTTTCATTTGTAAGTGATTCAATAAGCCTGTTGAAAGTTTCTCCGTCAAAAAGGTCTTTTCTTGTAGCATAATCGTATTCACGCCTGTTGAATTCTACTCCTGTAGCGTCAAGCGCGTTTATCTTGTCAAGGATTTCTTTATCACAGCCGTTGTATAAGCAAGTTCTGTATTTTTGCTCTAAAATAATTATATCTTTGTTATTTTCAATAAATTTTAAGAGGCTTTCTTTTATCTCAGGATTTTTTAACCCTTCAAGTAAATTTTTACAGACCATTTCCTCAAGTTTAATCGGCTGACGGGCATTAGGATTTTCTTTTGTGACCAAAATCGGCTCTATTGCAGAACGGGCTTCGGGTGGCAATGAAAGGTAACTTTTTGCAAGCTCTGTATCGTAAGTATAGTTGAGTATGTTTAAATAAGCCTTAACTTCTTCAATATTTTCCGGGAGGAAACCTTCGTATCCGAGCCTTCTTATTGTTCCGAAATTATCAGTACTTTTAATAAGTTCTATAAATGCTTCGCAGCGTTCGGGAGTTTTAAGCTCGTGCATAACTTCTCCAAGCATGGAGCTTGTATCGCCGTATCTATATGATTGAAGAATAGGAATACATTCTTCAAATACTTTATAAAGATTAGGATTTTCTTTTATTTGTTTTAGAGCTTTATTCAAATCAAGATAAGGTTGATGCGACAGAAGCATACCTAATATAACACCGTCTTGAGGCTCTTTTAAAGAGGCGGTGTATTTATGCATATCGCTTCCGATGTATTTTGTTTTGTAAAACAGGGCTGAAGCTGTCTGAAAATCTTCAGGAGTTTTTAATGTATCTATGTAGCGATTTATCTCCTGACTAAAGCTTATTCTGTTATCTTCAAGCTGTTTAAGCAGCTCTTTTTTGCTTGAAGCCAGTTTTTTGTCTCCAAAATAAAGCTCACCTTTAGAAAGCGGATTTGTTGAAGCTTTGTAGTTTATTCCAAAACCTTCGTCAAACTCAACATCTTTAAACTCAGGAATTTCTCCTCTTTTGATTGCAGCTTCGCGTGCTTCTAAAGCATCTGCAACAGGGTTTTCTGAAACCGGAGTGTTTTCGACACTTTTTTCTTCCGGCTTAGTTTCAGGTTTTTTAACCTCGTTTGCAATATCCAACGCCATTACCTGCTTACAGATGAAAGCTACCATCTCCGGACTTTCAACCGTAATTGGCTTTTCAACAAGCGGAGTTTTTATTTCAAACATCTGTTTGCCGTTAACTTCGACTTTCTTAATCTCGGTAGCGTTTAGCATAGTATATTGTGCAAGCTTTCCGCCCATAATTCCGCCCAAGACTGTAGAAATACCCTTAACTTTTGTGAGCATTTCTGCCTGCTCTTCGAGTTTTTCTTTTGTGTATTCAAAATAAAGCTCCGCTCCGCTTAAGTTTTTGACGTGTTCGATTTCTTCCGGAGTTTTGCACGCTTGATACATAGCGGCTCTTATTGAACTTTCGTTAAATCCTCCGTTATTGTACATATCTTTAATCGGCTGTTCAATAAGAGCCGCATACCCTGTGCATCCTCCGATTTCCGCAGCGAAGCCTAAAGCGTGGGCTGCAAACTCAGGCGCGGAGGTGGATTGAAGAGTTTTGATTATGTCTGTAGCCTTCATGCTGCCGCCAGCTGAGAGCCTGTTTAAATTGGTTGAAACCTTGCTCAAAGCCTGAGCGTTTGTCTGCATAAATTTAGTATTCTTTAAAACTTTACTAAATCCTTCGAACGATTTTTCAGTAACCCATTTGCCGGCAGTTGATCCGAAAGCCCCCATAAACGCACCGAAACCGAATGATTGCAGAGTTGCCCACCCTGTATTTTGCCAGTCTTCTTTAGTTGTCGGAGCTTTTTTGGTTAAGTTTCTGACAATTTGCTCGGAAGCTGTAAACCCTGCAAGTGTAGAGCCTCCGACTATTGATGAAGTCGCAACTCTTGCCATGCCTCTCGGTAAAACACGTGCTGTTGTATTGTAAACAGCGCTTGTGAAGCTTCTGCCGGCAGCTGAGCCGGAGAATTTAGCCATCAAAGCAATCATTGCAACAAGACTTAAGCCCGCTCCGTCATCAGCTGAGCGGAATTGAGCGTCCTGAGCTCCGCGGGTAAAGTCTATACCGAAAGTTTCTTTCATTTTTATCTGGTAGTTTATATTTTCAAGGCTGGCATTCATTGCTCCGATTTCACCGCCCTGAACACGGGATTTTGATTTTTTATCCTGCTCAGAGCTGAACTTGATAAACTCTTCGATTTTCTTTTCGTCGTATTCAACACCTGTAAGTTTCCTGAAAGTTTGTTTAAAAGTTCCGTTCTTAAGCGAAGCAGAAAGCTGGGTTTGGAAAGATTTAAGTTTTGCTTCCATTTCTTTTTTCGCTTCGCTGATTGGCTTCATTCTATTCCACCCGAAAACTGCGTATACACCTTTTTTAATATACTCGGAAGCAGTTTCAAATGAGACTCCCATATTGTCTTCTGTCTGTTGTAAAGTCTCGATTGCACTAATTATATTGTTCAGCAAAACTTGCACGGCATAGTTTTGTAAATCTGCAGAACGCTGCTTTTCGATTGCGTTTTTGAATTGTTCGGAAGTTTTTACATTGTTGTTTTTTATTACTTTTATAACTTCGTTTTGTTCTCCATCAGACAGCTCTGAGAAGTAAAGGAAAATCCCGTGAGTATCAGGATTTGGAGAGATACCTGCGGCTTTTAATTTTTTAATAAGCTCAGGAGCGAATTTTTCTCCGGAAGTCTTCACAACAGCATCTTTAGTGTACTTAAACTCAATCCCGTTTAGAAGCTGAAGCTCAATGATTTTTCTTATTAGTTTTTCTGCTTCTTTCGGGGTTAAATCTTTTTTCTTTAAGCCCAAAAGGTTTCTGGCATAAGTTTCTACATCGTTAAAATCTTTTGAGAGCTTAGCTTCTTTAATGTTGGAGCTAATCACCTGATTTCTGACAGAGTTTTCCAGCTTATTAAAGTATGCCTTTTGTTTTCTTTCGAAAGCTTTTTCACCCGCAGCTTGGAATTTTTTAGCAAATTCAAAAATATCGGAAGCCGTAATTCCCTGCTCTTTTAAGCTTTCTCCTTCGCTGTTTGTGAGAAAAGAGATTAGAAGCTCCGCTTCGTCAGAGTCAAGAGTTGCGCTATCATCTTTTATCCCTGCGTAACCGGCTAATGTTCCGAAAAACGCAAAAATTTCATTACCGTTTATTTCTCCGTTACCGTCTTTGTCAAATATATTTAGCAAAGCGTTGCGTTTTTTGTCAGCTTCCTTTGAGCTGTCAAGTTTGAGCTTGAAGCTTGTAAAATCAACACCTTTATCTTTATTGAATTTGAAAAATTGTTCACCTGACATACAATTTGACACTCCTTTCCATGTATATCGGCAGAAACTGTCAAAACTTTAGCAAAATTTAAAAATTGTTACAAAACTTAACTACATTAAACGGTTGATGTGTTTTAGCGCGAAATGATATACGATATCCTTGGGGAGAATGTAAATTTAATGAATTCCGTATTTTTTGACGATTTATATAAACAGTTTGCATGGTTCGATTCCGTGTTTACGCCGCTTGTCAAACAATGCAGCAGCGAGTTCTTTTTTGACGGGTTTGAATACAAGCTCGCTTCAATCAGCACAAACATGAATGTTCTTTCCCAGAATGACACTTTTTTCGTTACTAAGATTAAAATCAACTCGAAAAATGATGTTTACATAAGAATTTCTCAGGATGCAATAAACGTTATTCTTGATAAAGTTCTTGGAAAAAACAACAGGCGTTTTGACCTTGCAGAAGTTTCCGAGCTTGAAGCAAGGATTATCACTGCTTTTAATGATTCTCTATATGAGATGCTTTCTGCTAATTTTAATATTGAACCGCACAAAAGATATAACGAGATTTTGCATTTTACTTATTTTGTAAAGAGTGAAGTTTCTGATACAGCTGCAAAATTTATAATCTCTATTCCAAAAGAAATTTTATCACCCGAAGAGCTTGAAGTTAAAGAGCCGAGGTTTACAGACAGAGATTTTGCACACAGCCCTGTAGAAGTGGATTTAAAGCTTGGCACAACCATGTTTCCGCTCGCAGAAATCAAAAAGCTTGACGTCGGAGATATTGTTGTATTTGAAAACAGCAATTCTTCCGAAATGACATTAGTTTGCGGAAATATTGTACAAAAATTCAGCGTTCAGCCGAACGTAAAAATCATAGAACCGTATGAAACAAGCGGAGGAGATGGTATGGAAGATAATTCAAATACTAATTTGTGGGACAGCATTCAGGTTGATATGGCTGCCGAATTTGATAAAGTAAAAGTGACTCTTGGAGAGCTAAAAAGTATAGAAGAAGGTTTAATAGTTGATTTATGCTCGGTTTATGATAACAAAGTTTCTCTTAAAGTGGGCGGTAAAACCGTTGCAGAAGGAGAGCTCGTTATCATAAATGACAGATTCGGAGTAAGGATAGAACACGTTAGTGAGTCTGAACCTGCTCCGGCTCAAGAGTCTGCGGCTGCAGCGCAGGACGCTCCGGCTGATGATTTTGATTACAGCGATTTTGAAGTCGAAGAAGAAGAAAACGAATAAGTTTGACTTCAAGCCGGATTTAATTAAAAAAGATATTAGAGGATAGTGTTATGGGATATTTAGCGAATTTTATGGTGTATACGCTTGCAATGGTCGGAGTCATTGCGATTGCGCTTCTTGTGTTCAAAAACACAAACTCTTTTGGAGGCGGAGGAAAATCAAAGAGCCTGAAAGTTCTTGACTCGCTTTCTCTTGCGCCGAGAAAAACGCTTTATGTTGTCTCAACAGGCAGCGAAAAGTTTCTGATTGCAGGAGACGTAAGTCAGACGACTTTGATTTCAAAGCTCGAAGACACGAAATCTGCTGTTGTTCAGCTTCCTGAAGCAGTCGAAACTTCGTTTCAGGACACAATGGCAAGCTTACCGAAATCAAAATATATGGACAGGGCAAACATCGGGATAAAATCTTCTCAGACAACGCCTTACACATCAGTAATGAAAAATTTAGCTTCAAGAATAAGGACATAAAAAATGGACTCAGTAATACAAGATATGAACCCGGTTTTACAAATGCTTACGGTAATGTCGCTCTTTTCGCTTCTGCCGTTTGTATTTTGTTGTATGACCTGTTTTTTAAGATTTACGATTGTGTTTTCGCTTCTAAAAACTGCGATGGGCGTGCAGGTTCCTCCTGCAATCGTAACAATCGGGCTCTGTATGATTTTGACGTTTTACACGATGGGCGGAGTGTTTCAGCAAATGTATGAACGCGGCTCCGTTCCTTATCAGAAAAACCAGAATTTGATTGCTGCAATAGATGAAGGTTCTAAGCCGCTCAAAGAGTTTATGATGAAGCAGACGCGCGAAACAGATTTAGCTTTCTTTATTGAGCTTAAGCACAAGACTCCGCCAAAATCTCCTGAAGATATTACAATCTGGGAAGTTGCTCCGGCTTATATTTTGAGCGAGCTTAAAACAGCGTTTGAAATCGGTTTTATTGTGTTTGTTCCGTTTATTGTGCTTGACCTTGTTGTAGCAAACATTCTGCTGGCACTCGGGATGTTCATGTTATCTCCGACAATCATTTCGCTTCCGTTTAAGCTTTTGATATTTATTGCTGTAGACGGCTGGGCGCTGATTGTTCAGGGGTTGGTGCAGAGTTATAACTAGGTCAAACTTACAAAAGGATTAAAAAGATGATAGAAGTAATGACAGAATATCTTGCAAAAGGCTTTATGACAATGCTTTCAATCTCAATGCCGTGCGTGCTTACAGCAGCATCAATCGGTCTGGTTGTCGGTATTATTCAGGCAGTTACGCAGGTTCAAGAACAAACGATTGCAGCTGCGCCGAAAATCTTTGCGGTTTTTCTTGTGATTATAATCGGCGGTCTCGGGTTTATTAAACTCCTTACAAACCTTTTTACAGACGGCATGGCACTTGCGTTTAACGGAGTTTCAAAAGCGGATACTTTTGTTCTGCCTGCAGATTATTACAAATACACAAAACCGTTCGAAGGCGAGATGAAAGATTCGTTTAGAAACCAGCCGACTTTGAACGAAGTTATGAAAAATCCGGGAAAAGTACCTTATATAGATAAAAACCAGAAGATTAAATATGATCCGGCTCCGAGAGCTCCGATGCCGAAAGCTAATTTTGTAGAAACAAATAAGATTTTAGGTCGATGAAAAAATTACTGTTAATACTTTGCATATCAATTCTTCCGGCGCAGGCTTTTCAAGACTGTGTGATTTCTGCTGACGGCAAACTTTCTGATATCAAGATTGAACAGAATGATATAATCGATGTTTTTCCGCTTTATACTATTATGAATGAAAAAAATACTTTAATAGTTCATCCCCTAAAAGCCGGAAAGACAAGGTTTTGCGTTTTGAAAAATGCAAAAGAAATTGTAATGTTTAACGTAGACGTAACAGAAGAGGAGACAAAAGTTGAAAATTCCGGAGGGTTTGAAGTTTTTTCAATTGATGCTCCGCCTGAGGAAGAAGATTATTTTGAGCTGGACTTACCACCGGAAAGTGAGGCAGGATGGATCAATTAATCTCACAGATGGCGTTGTTATTTCCTGAATTTGATAAATGGTTTTCTGCCGGATTTATCGTATTTGCAAGGCTTTTGGGGTTTGTAAGGTTTGCTCCGATTTTTAACCGTAAAGAAATCGCAGGACTTGTTAAACTTGCTTTTGTGTTCATTTTAACAATAATGCTTACTCCGCTATTGAAACCGGGAGTTCCTCCGGTGGGAGTTTCTCCTCTCTTGCTGATTTTACTGAATTTCGCAGTCGGAGCGATAATCGGATATATTGCCCAGCTTCTTATTCTGGCAATCGAAGCCGGAGGGGATATGATTAATACTCAGATGGGGCTTTCTTCCGCGATGGTTATGGACCCGACGACAAACAGCCAGACTTCAATCTTAAGCCGCGTGATTACGCTTTTAGGGATATTGATTTTTATTGAACTTGGCGGGTTTTACTGGCTTTTGAATGCCCTTATCAGGAGTTTTGAAATTTTTCCGATTTATGCGGTGACAATTCCTCTGGAAAAAATTATTAACATGGATTATTTAATAACAACGACTTCAAATGTTTTGTATGTCGGGCTTCAAATCGCTTCTCCGGTTCTCTTGGCAACGTTAGGTCAGGATATTATTCTGGGTGTAATTTCTAAAACAGCGCCTCAGGTAAACGTGTTCCAGTTAAGCTTCCTGTTTAAGCCGGTATTTGGCGCAGCGATTATGATTTGGATTTTGCCGATGCTAATCGGAGTAATCTCTGATTTCTTTTTATCGTTTTCTAAGATTTATTAAATTGTTTGTCCTCCCAGGGGAGCGTCGCGGAATGCGGGGAGGGAGCGGTTGTTTGAGTAAAACGAATTACAACCGCGGGTGGGGTTAAAGCTCAAAATATTCTGACTTATCCAGAATTCTTTCGTCTCTGTAATAGCTGTTGTAAAGCTTTGCGCGTTTTATGATGTTAAACCATTTATTATAATCATCCATAAACTCGTCTTTGTTTTTGTTCATGTAATGAATAGTAACATTGCTCTCATACCCGATTGTTGCGCGGAAAAATTCACACTGACCTTTTACGGTTTTGTAGTCCTCTGTGCAGCGCCCGATAATCGCATCAGTAGGAGTTATTCTAAGAGTTTTAAATTTGCCGGTCGGGTTTACTTTCAAAAGTCTTGCTGACTCGTTTCCAATCATAACGTTTATCGGAAGTTTATTTTTATATGAGTGAACAACAACTGATTCTGTCCAATCGTTGCTGCGCTGACCTTTAGGCACGTATTGTAAAATAGCTTCAAGAGGAGTTTTTTTATAATACGCTTTTACCCAGTTTTCGCGCTCCGGAAACTTGATGATAATTGTCTCATAAGCAAGCACGGGAAGCGCACAGAGAGTTAATATCAGGCTAGATAAAAGGACTTTTTTCATCAGCAATAACTCCGTCTATTCCTGTAATTTCTCTTAAAAGTTCCGGTGCAAAAATTTCGCTTTCAAAGTGTCCGATATCAAATACAACAGATTTAGCTTCAAGCGCTGTATGAAACTTCACATCACCTGTAACAAAAGCGTCTGTTCCTCCGATAAATTCCGAGCCTGAGCCGGCGCAAAAACCGATTGTCCTGACGGTTTTTGCGCCGCAGTTGTTTACGTAACGTAAACGCGGCGAGATTTTTAGAAGCTTTTCTTGCAGTTCATCAACTGTAATCGGGGTTTCAAGCTCCACAATTCTCACAAAACCGTCGTTTCGGGTCTTTTTGAACCCGAGTTTTTTGATTAAAGTATCGGTCGTTCCGCCTTCTGCTAAGTCTAAGTTTGTATGCGCGCAGTAGATGTTTATATCTTTGTATTCTAAAGGAACATAAAACAAAGGGTGGTGTGAGATTATCATATCACAGCCTTTTTCGCGTGCCTGACGCACAACATCGTCAGTAACGGTTAAAGCAAAAAGGGGGGTAAATATATAAGGATTGGAAGTTTCAATTCCCCAGCCGGAGCAATCCCACTTTTCCTGTGTTTCAATCGGTGCAAATTCTTCTATTCGACGGACAATATCGTATTTATTCAAAAATTTCCTCCAAAATACGTTTTGCGATATTTTCTTTTGTATCTTTCTCAATATGTTTTATGTTGAGCGATTTATCGATGATGTAAACTTCGTTTTCGTTAACATTAAACCCGATATCTTTTCTTGAGATGTCGTTTGCAATCAGATAATCACACCCTTTTTTCTGAATTTTAGCCTTTGCGTTTTCAAGCAGGTTTTCAGACTCGGCGCAGAACCCGCAGATTATTTTGTTTGGTGTTCCTGAAATAGTTTTTAAAATATCCGGATTTTCAACGAGCTTAAGTGTAATTTTTTCACCATTCTTCCCAGCCTGTAGGTCAAACATCCCAACCTCTTCATTTACCCCTGCCCCTTTTTTAATCTTTTGCTCTGCACTGTTTTCAACCCTGTAATCAGAAACCGCTGCTGCCATTATTACACAGTCATGCGCTGCAAGGTTTTCTTTAACTGCTTTTTCCATTTCTTTTGCAGATTCTGTCACAATATTTTTATATGGCTTTTCGACTTTGAAAGTTGAGATAAGGGTGACTTCAGCGCCCATTTTATAAGCGTTATCGGCAAGAGCAATCCCCATTTTACCGGAAGAAGCGTTTGTAATGTACCTTACAGGGTCGATTTTTTCGCGGGTTCCGCCGGCTGTGATAAGAATTTTTTTGTCTTTTAAAATTTGTTTTGTGTTTAAAATTTCAGCTGTCTTGTTAAAAATATCCTCAGGCTCTCTCATTCTGCCCACACCGTTTGTGCCGCAGGCAAGAAAACCAATTTCCGGCTCTAAAATATTACAGCCGTTTGATTTGAGCTTTGTAATATTTCCCTGAACAAAAGGGTTGTTCCACATATTTTCATTCATAGCAGGCACAATTAACATAGGCTTAGAAAATGCACAGGCAGTGGATAAAAGAAGATTATCACAAATGCCGTTCGCAATTTTGCCGATTGTATTTGCGCTTGCAGGCGCGATTACGAAGATATCAGCTTCAGTGAGTGCAATATGTTCGGGCTTAAACTCGTCAATCTCAAAATTATCAACGTAAACTTCGTTACCGGAAAGAGTCTGGAGTGTAAGCTTTGTGACAAAATTCAAAGCATTTGGTGTTACAACGACACGCACATTAGCATCTGCCTGTTTAAAAAGCCTGATAAGTGTGCAGATTTTGTACGCTGCAATTCCGCCTGTTATCCCTATCAAAATGTTTTTGTTTTTTAACATAAGCTTATTATACCATGGTATACTAAAACTATGTTAACAGAAAAATATATGAAAATGTGCTTCAGTCTCGCAAAGCGCGGAGCCGGGCGGGTTGCGCCTAATCCGATGGTTGGATGCGTTGTTTTGGATAAGACCGGAAAAGTGGTTTCAAAAGGTTACCACAAAAAATACGGTCAAAACCACGCGGAACGCGACGCTTTGCTTAAATTGAAAAATAACGAGGCAGAAGGTGGAACTCTTTATGTAAATCTGGAGCCATGCTCGCACTACGGCAAGACTCCGCCTTGTGTTGATCTTATCATAGAAAGAAAATTAGCCCGCGTAGTAATCGGGATGAAAGATGTTAACCCGAAAGTTGACGGGATTTCTAAGTTAAAAGCTGCAGGGATTAAAGTCGATTTTGTTTTAGAAGAAGAAGCGAAGTTTTTGAATAGGCAGTTTATAAAAAATATGACCCGAAAACTTCCTTATGTAGTTTTGAAAACAGCAACAACTATGGATGGCAAAATTGCAGCAAAAACCGGCTCTTCAAAATGGATTACTTCTGATAAGTCACGTGAGCTTGTGTATGAAATGCGAAAACAGTTTGACTGTATTATGACCAGCTCAAACACTGTGGTTGCAGATAATCCGTCAATGGAACATAATTTTAAATGCATTTTGGACAAGGATTTGAGGACTGATAAAAACGCAAAAATATATCAGCAAGGCGAATTTTATATTGCTACACGTGAAAATACCCCTTTAAAAAACGGACAACTTGATATTGAAGCTGTTTTAAAAGAGCTTTATTCAAAAGGTATTTATTCTGTTTTTGTTGAATGCGGAGGAACTTTAGCGGGCTCGCTGCTTAAAGAAGGGCTGATTGATGAAGTTTATCAGTTTATTGCGCCAAAAATTCTCAATGATAATGATGGTTTTAGCTGTTTTAACGGAGATAATATAACAGAAATTTCGCAGGCAAAAAACTTCAAAATATATGAAGTGAAACAAGTCGGGGTTGATATTTTAGTAAAAGCTATACCATTTTAAAATCTTGAGCGTATTCAGGTCTCTGGTTTGCGTAATTTGCCTGACCGTCAGTTTCAATTCTTCTTCTTTCAAGTTGAACCTGACCGTTTTTAACGATTTCCTGAAGCTGACCGAGGTTTTGTTCTAAGTTTGTAAGAACCTGCTCTGCGTAAATATTTGCACCATCTTTAATTCTTGAAGCTTCGTCAGCTGCCTGAGCACGAACGCTTTCTGCTTCATCCATTGCTTTGCGTTTGATTTCTTCGCAATCAGTAATAACCTGTTCTTTAATTTTTTCTGCTTCTCTTTGAACCGCTCTGAGTAAGTCAGATTCGCTAAGAAGTCTGTTAGCTTCTGACTGGGCATCAGCAACAACTTTTTCTGCTCTTTGTTGAGCTTCGTACTGGAGTTCGTCTTTGCGTCTCAAAAGTGCTCTTGCTTCTTTGATTTCATCAGGAAGAGCTGCGTATAGTTTATCAAGAATGTTTGTTACAGTGTCTTTTTTTACAACAGAAAAGCCCAGAAGCGGAAAACCTTTATTATCAAGCGCTTCTTCTAATTCGTTCATTAACCCATAAATAACATCTTGCTGTGAATTCATTTTTTACTCCGTATTTTTATGATAGTTAACAAAATTGTACAACAAACGGAGGATAAAAGTCAACGCATGAGCTTAGCTGTTAAAAAGGTCTTCTATATTTTTGATGTCACGTTCTATGGTCATAAGAACTGCTCCGATAAGCTTGTTGACTTCATTAACATTTACCATGCATAAATTTTTATCAAGAAAGAATTTTCTTGCAAGAAGTTTTGATAGCAAACCGTAACTGAGAACTGAGCTGTATTTTTGGACATCATTTTTTGTTTTCAGCATTTTTTTATATGAGTCAGGCAATGATGCAATGATACAGCAGGTTATATCATCAATTTTTCTCTTTTTTACCAGATAAATTCCGCCGAACTTAAAGTCTGCATCAAAATTTATAATTTTTTGTAATTTTTTTAAATAATCTTTTATTGCAATTATATCTGCCATATTAGCCTCTTCTTCTACCTTATACTCATATTATAAGTGAAATTGCCCAAAATAACAATATGTATGTTAAAATTAGAATATGAGCGATATTATAATTTCACCGTCAATTTTATCTGCTGATTTTGCAAATCTGGAATCTGAGCTGAAAGCTTTGAAAGAAGCCGGAGCGAGGTGGGTTCATATTGATGTTATGGACGGGCATTTTGTGCCGAACATTACGATTGGTATTCCTGTTGTAAAATCTTTGCGCAAAATTACTGACCTGATTTTAGATACTCATTTGATGATTGAAAATCCTGAAAAGTACGTTGAAGCCTTTGCAAAAGCCGGCTCAGATGTTATAACTTTTCATTTTGAAACTGTAAAAGATATTAGCCATGCGGCTGAGGTTATTTCTTTGATTAAATCTTTAGGAGTAAAAGCGGGTATTTCGATTAAGCCAAAAACTCCGCCGGAAGAAGTTCTTTCGCTTCTGGATAAAACTGATTTGCTCCTTGTAATGACTGTTGAACCCGGTTTTGGCGGTCAGGAGTTTATGCATGACTGCGCAATGAAAATTCCCGTAATCAAAGAAAATGCACCGGAAAGCTTGATTATTCAGGTTGACGGAGGAGTTAATAACCTGACTTCAAAAATATGCACTTCTCTTGGCGCTAACTCGCTTGTAGCAGGAAGCTATATTTTTAAAAACGATTACAAAAAAGCGATTGAGAGTCTTTATTAGTCATTGTATTTATTCCAATTTTTATAAAAAAGTTTTACAATAGTTTTATGGAAAATATTTTAGAGATAAAAAATTTAAACATGTTTTTTGGTGAAAATCAGGCTTTATACAATGTAAACCTTGAGCTTAAAAAGGGTGTAATGCATGCGCTTGTAGGCGAGTCAGGGTGCGGTAAGACAATGACTGCAATGTCAATAATGCGTTTGCTGCCAAAATCCGCTGAGATTAAGTCGGGAGAAATTCTGTTTGGCGGAGAAAATTTGCTTGAGTACAAAGAGCGTCAGATGCGCGATTTAAGAGGAAACAGAATTGCGCTTATTCCTCAAGACCCTATGACATCTCTAAACCCTTTGTATACAATCGGAAATCAGCTTGTGGAGTCAATCAGAGCGCATTCAAAAGTTTCTGAACGTCAGGCGCTTAGAAAAGCACGTGAGGTTATGGATTTAGTCTGTATTCCTGATATTGACAGTAAACTGAACTTTTACCCCCACGAATTTTCCGGAGGGATGAAACAGAGGATTATTATTGCTATGGCTCTTGCCTGCAATGCTGAGTTAATTATTGCCGATGAGCCTACTACTGCTCTGGATGTTACTATTCAAAAACAGATAATGGATTTGCTTGATGAAATCAAAAAAGAGTTAGGAGTAACTATTCTTTTAATTTCGCATGATTTGGCGCTTGTAAGTAATTATGCAGATGCGGTTTCTGTTATGTATTCAGGTTATGTTGTTGAAGAAGCGCCTGCAAAAGATTTCTTTAGAAATCCGATACATCCTTACTCAGTCGCGCTTTTGAACTCGCTTCCGACAAGAAATCCCGCGTTAAAGCTTAAGACGATTGAGGGTGCTCCGCCTTCAATTCAGGAGCGGGTTTTCGGGTGTAAATTTCATCCGCGGTGTGATTTTTTTAAAGACGGGGTTTGTGATATGAAGACTCCGGAGCTTACAGAACGCAAGCCGTATCATTTTTGTGCGTGTTGGCGGGGGTAAAGGGGTAAATGAAGGGGCTGGGCGGTTAGACCTACAGGCTGGGAAGAATGGTGTAAAAGGGGTAAATGAAGGGGTTGGGCGGTTAGACCTACAGGCTGGGAAGAATGGTGTAAAAGGGGTAAATGAAGGGGTTGGGAAGTTTAGACTTACAAGCTGGTAAGAATGTCAAAAAAATGTTATAATATAGGTATGCGAAAACTCTGTTGTCTCATTTTGTCTTTGTCAGTTTTAACGTTTTGCGTATCAGCTTGCACTGCAAAACCGCCTGCTTCTATGATAAAATCAAAACGCAGGTTTGCAGAGTATGTTGAGCCAAAAAAACATCCCGGCGTGGTTGATTTGTCAGAAGGTCCAAAGCTGCGGTATGATGCAAATTTCGGTCCAAAATCGCCCGAGTTTGACATTAAGATAAAAAATCCTTATTAATAAGTTATGGAAGAAATTCAAAACAGAAGATTTGTCGGAAGGCTTGTATACGCGGTGCTCACCGAAAGAGCGACGGCAAGAGAGGCTATACTGCGTTTTCCGGAAACAAAAGATAAGAGCATTGAGTGTGCTTATCATGCGCTTGTGCATTTTGAAGCGGATGAAGATTTAAGGTACAAAGATTTTGAATACAGAGAAGAGCAGAACGATTATCTGGAGTTTATTGCTCAGACTTTGAGCGAAGGAAAGAGTTTACCGAGAAATATTATTGCGGATTACGAGCCTTATTACAAAGGGCTTTCAAGGAAATGGGAAGAAGGTTCAAAAGGGTTCTGGAAAGAGTTTTTGAGATTTATTAATTTATAATAGAGCATGGGGCTACGCCCCCCCCTCCGTTAAGACGTAAAGTGGGTAGTCATAAAACCCGCTAAATAATATTTACCCCCCTCCCCCCTTGCATAAAAAATTTTTTGTGCGAGAATTAATTATGGACATAAAGTGTAATTTTAACCCTTATTGTTATAATTATCCCCGAGTTCAATCGGGAACCCAATTTCGCGGAGTTCCGCGCGCCCATCAAAGGGTTATAGAAAAAAGTGTAGATAGTTTTGTGAGAGGACCGGAAGGCGCAAAGTGCGCAGCCGGTCTTCTGAGTTCTAAGCCCAAGTTTTTTGATAAAGTCAAAAACTTTGCAAAAAATTATGTTAAGAACATAAAACATACTTACGACCACAAAATTGTTTTTGCTCTTGTTGAAAAAGAGCTGTTTGGAAGAAATAGTATTGATTCACTTACTCACGATGCAGATAAGATGATTTTATATCTTCTTGGATTTCCTAAGTCGTTTGTTTCCGAATACCATAGAAAACACTCTGCTCATCATCCGCAAAGCGGTAAAAACATGAACCTTAGAAGTATGCTTTGTGACAATATCGCATCTTCACCGGAGTTTAAGCCGGAAAAGAAACGCTCTTTAAGAGAACATTATGCGACTTGTGAAGAGTTGCAACAGGTTAACGGGCTTCGTGGTATCTTTGAAAGATATAATTACGGTGAAGATTTAAACTTTGCAAAAATCAAACTTGAAAGAAACACAAAATACGCAGGAGCTGCGGGATTTTTGGTTGGTGCAGCGAGATTATGTTTATTTGGCTTGATTTAGCTGAGCCCAGATGGTTGGATTAGCGGAGTCGCAGTCAAGGATGTCTATTATTCTGTAATAAGGAGCTCCGGCTGTTGTGATGTGAACGATTCCTTTCTCCTCTTTTTCGCTGTTTACTCCAAAATGACCTGAAATTATTGCTTTCACGTTTTTGTGTTTTGACAAAACTGCGAGATAGTTTTCCGGTTTGAAAGTGTAGTGGCTTTCTTTGTTGGAAGGCGGAATAATCGGGAAATGCTGCAGGATAATAACATTTCTTTCCGGATATTTGGATAGTTCTTTGTCAAGATATTCAAGTACGTCATCTCTGTAATAACCGTTTGGACTTGGGATTACGTCTTTTGAACCGTCAGCAATAATGAAGATTACTTTTTCTTTTTCAAAGGTATAATTTTGTTTTTCCGGTTTGTAGCTGCGTACATTTTTTCTGATAGTTTCAATGTATTCAGCTTTGCTTAAGTGTTTGAGCTTGTTTACGTCTTTGTCGCCGAGAACTATGTAAAACGGAGTTTTAAGCTTTTTTGCTTCTTTAAGAAAGCTTTCAAGCTCTGCCTGAGAGGGTTTATTTATGTTGTCACCAGTAAATACGGTGAATTCAACATTCTTTTGTTTATTGATATCTTTTATAACAGCTTTTAAAGGCGCGCTGTTTTCCTGTGAATACCTTACATCGCTGATTTGTGCAAAGCGTAAATCTTTTGCCTGAACGGCAGAGATTAAAAATAAAGATGTCAAACATAAGCTCAAAATTCTTTTCATGACTACATTTTATCACAAATATGTGTTATAATATACATGCAATGTATAAATCAGGACAATATTATGTCTTTTGATTTCAATAATATCAACTCAATCAACAAGGCTCAGGCAGCATACAAAGATGGCGGCGGCATGGGCGGAGGCGGGATGTATATGCGTCAGGGCAAGAAGCGTAAAGAAGAAGAGGAAGAAGATATCTTTGAGCGCAGAGAAGAGAAAGATTCAAGCGAGATTGAATTTTCTGAAATCAGTGATGAAGATATTCCTCAGGATACTTTAGTCAATCAGTTTGTAAACTGGTTTCGTATTAAGAAAAGTTAAGCTCCTTTTGGCGCTTATTTGAGCCTCTTGCTGTAACGAATTGTAACGAATTGAGTAAAAACCCTAAAGTTTTTCAAAAAAATGCCGATAACATATCTGTAAGCAAAAAGAAAGCGAACTTTAAAAAAAGCATAGAAGGGTCGGTAAAACGTAAAGCGGGTAGTCACAAGACCAACTCAATATATTTACCCCCATTTACCCCCCGCTGTTGATTAAGAGGTATGTGATATGGACGAACATGAAACTTTAATAGAATACTCAGAGATGACATCTTTCGATTTCAACTCAAAAGAG
The DNA here is from genome assembly GCA_948684385.1 of uncultured bacterium. Classification (GTDB taxonomy): domain Bacteria; phylum Cyanobacteriota; class Vampirovibrionia; order Gastranaerophilales; family Gastranaerophilaceae; genus CAG-196. The sequence goes on along the minus strand of CAPQCU010000001.1, from coordinate 148,724 downwards.
TTTCAGGAAGTTAGAAGGGACTATATTGAATGCAGAGATACTGTATCAAATCTAATGCAGTTTTTTAAGAATGCTGTAAATGCACGAAAAATTGCTAAGGAGTATTAGTCATGACCAGAAAGGAATATTTAAATAAATGTTTTTCGCCGGACTGGCTTGAAGTCGGGCCTGCGAAAGAAGCAGAAGAAGGGCACATTAGTAAGGAGGAACGCCTAGAGAGTAAACGACGTAAGGATTTAAATACTTTATTAAAAGAGCTTGATGATATCAGGCAAAGCATTGAAAAAGCTGCAGAAAAGCAGCACCGTCTGGCAAATTTGATGAGTTTTTACTCCGGAGAATTAACTTAGTCAGCCTGCGGAAAATTTTTAGAATACGAGAGAGACAGTAGTTATGAGATGCTGGCTCTCTTGTGTTATTTAAGATAAAGATATGGATATAACTAAATTTCTAAAAACTTTAAAAGCCGGTATGGCGATACCTGAAGAATTCGCATTTCTTAAGAAATACGATTTAAATCAAAACTCTATTTTTGACTCAGATGAAATAGAGACGCTTCAAGACGCGTTTGTTAAAAACGGTAAATTGACAAGTGTAGAAAATGTTATGGCAAAACTTGAAAAATACGAGGAGTATCAAAAACTTTCTGATGTGAGGAAAGAGTGTGTAAAAGTTTTTGTTCAGAATACGTGGAGATTTAATGCTGATGAGATTGGATATTATGATTTAGATTTTTTCACCGGTTATTTTTCTGAGGACATTTTTCCTGAAGATGAGATAAAAGATTATCTTAAATCTTTTAAGGAATTGAACAGAATTCCTTCTATGTCTTTTATGGATGTGACGTTTGAACAGTTGAAGAAATTAAAAAACGTGAGCTCTGAAAGAGTAGATTACTTAATTGAGAACAAATTATACAATTCTTTTACCAATGGATGTGAGAGTATTGCCGGTATTTTGCTATTTGATGATGAGGATTTTGAAAAATCTAAAAAGTTTTTTGAGCTTGATGGTTTGGAAACAAAACCGGACATAAGGGATTTAAGGGTGCTTATTGGCTATTCTCAAAGCTATGAAATATTATCGGATATGGTTTCTACTCTGGGTGTTAAGCATGTTTCTCCGACAGTGATAGAATTTGCGAAATCTTCTTTGGAAGAGTATGAGCAAATTAAGAAGATTACTGAAACAGAAGTTAAAATGCAGGATGGAAGCAGCTGCTATATTCATCTTTATGATGCTTTGCCGTTTTCAAGGATTACAGAGGAAGAACGTTTGAGGGCTTATGATTTGCTGCATATAGACGGACGAAAACCTGACAGTCAAATTGATGTTTATGACGTTTGTTTATTGGCAAAGTGTACGCATAAGGATTTTCAGGAATTTATTAAGGCTAATCCGGATTTTCAAATAGTTTTTAAGAATGAAACCTGCAAAACTTTTACGCTTACGAGAGATGGGGATGACAGGTCGATTGAATACGTTTTTGATTTTAATGACGGTTTGATTGAAACGAGAAAGAAGGAAGGCAGCAAGCTTGTTGTTGAAAATACAAGAAATCGGATACATCATGAAGTTAATTATTCAGAAGAAAAACAAGTCGAGAGTGAAACTTTGACGTATTATGACGAAGCCGGAAAAGTTATTAAGACTGTCAACCTTTCTCAAGGGAGTATGGCTTCTGTTCCAAACCGCTCGGTAACCTATGCAGATGGAAGGGTTGAGCCGGTTCAGTTTGCTTCAGAAACAGACGGAGTAAGGACGATTATAAAAGATTTTGTCTCTCCTGATGGAACAAAAACTGAATATTATTTTGAAGAAACGCCAGATAATATTCATATTATCAAATACAAAATAACCGATAAAGATGGAAATGTGCTTATGGACAGGCTGAATACTTTTCATCAGGTTTCTGAAAATCATTTTGTATCTTCTGTGAATGGGCATGTTTATGATGTTGAATTTGAGGAAGATAAAATATGTGTTCAAGATGGCGATAAGGAAACAGTGATTAATCTGAATGGTTTGGTTTATGAAGATGATAGAGAAGCAATTATTGGCATTCTCAAGAATGTTCCGGGTAATCAGCTTATTTTAATGACAAAACTTCCACTTGCACAACTTGATTACAGGGATAGAGGTGAATGGGTTGATAATGGTGTGTGGAAGCCTGATGAGCAGACTATAATAATAGGAAAACAGAATAGTTTTTCTACAACGGAGGCTAATCTTCTCCAAGCTGTTTTTATGCATGAAATGGGGCATTTTATTGATACAGATGAAGCGGATTATTTAAAAGAAGTGATTTCTTGCAAGGAAAATATTTTAGAAATCTTTAGAGAAGAAGTTGAAAATATGAGGCACGATACGACTAGTGCGGTTCAGGGAGAAATTAATTATTTTCTGAACAATACAATGTCTGACCCTGATTTAGAGCGGGTTGCTGAAGCAAATATGCTTTTGTATGCAAAAGAACCTGCAAGAGGAATGCGTGTTATGTACTTCCAGCAATATTTCCCAAAAACGATTGCAGCAATTTGCGAGGCGATTTCTCAAAGAGAGAAAGAGTTAATTGGTGAGTAGTGCAAAATGTTTTTTTAAAAACGAAGGTCTGTGATACTTGCAGAGCCCGTATTTGTTGATTGCATCAAGGTGCTCTTTTGTTAAGTAGCCTGCATTTTTTGCCCAGTTGTACATTGGAAACTCGTCGTGAAGCTGCTGCATGTATCTATCACGGCTGACTTTTGCTAAGATGCTTGCTGCTGCTATTGAAGCTGATTTTGAGTCGCCTTTGATTACAAACTGTTGATTGTATTCAAAATTCTTTATCAATTTGTTTCCGTCAACCAGAACAAGGGTTTCAGGGTCTTGAATTATGCCGGAACAGGCGATATTCATTGCTTTAAGTGATGAGTTTAAGATATTAATTTTTTCAATCTCTTCAACTTCTACGCAGACAATTTTGTTTCTTGTGTTGTTTTTTATTGTGTCAAAAATCGATTCGCGTTTTTTTGCGCTAAGTTTTTTTGAGTCATTAAGTATCGCTAAATCGTTGATTAAGCCTTGAGTGACTTCTTCAAAACAGACTGCTGCAGCGTAAACTCCTCCGGCAGCAGGCCCCCGTCCGGCTTCGTCTGTGCCGATAATCGGGCAGTTAAAAGATTTGTCAAATTCAAAAAGATGTTCTGATGTCATATTCCTATTTTAGTACAAATGTTGTAAAATAGCTTTATGAAAAATATTATTATTTGCGGACTTGGTGCTGTAGGGCTTACATACGGGGGTAAATTTAGGGGTAAATGTGAGGGTAAATGTGAGGGTAAATCAAATTTACGAATTCTTGTTGATGAGGCAAGGTTGAAGCGTTATACAGAAAACAAACCTGTTTTGAACGGTGTTGAGCAGAATTTTGAATATATTTTGCCTCAGGATGAGTTTGATGCCGACTTGATAATTATCTCAACAAAAGCTTCCGGATTAGCTTCTGCAATAGAACAAATTAGAAATTTTGTTAAGCCTGAAACAATTATTATTTCGCTCTTAAACGGGATATCCTCAGAGGATGAGATAAAAAAAGTTTATCCGGATGCTAAGGTCTTAAAATCGTATTTTATCGGACATAGCGCTGTTAGAGTCGGTAACTCTGTTACTCAGGACGGAGTCGGCACAATTGTTGCAGAAAAAGATGATAAGCTGATTGAAATTTTTGAAGAATGCGGAATAGATTATTCAATTCCTGATGATATTGATTATTCACTCTGGCTCAAGTTTACGATGAATATTTTCTCAAACCAGACTTCTGCAATTTTGAATATGACTTTTGGCGAGCTGAAACGAAATCAAAGATTTATAGAGTTTGCAAAAAAACTTATAAACGAAGTCCGGCTGATTGCAGAAAAAAAGGGAGTTAAAAACTTAGAAAACCTTGAAAAAGACGCTTTAAGTGCGCTTTCCGGCATGTGTGATGAAGGTAAAACTTCAATGCATCAGGATATTTTAGCCGGCAGAAAAACAGAAGTTGAGATTTTTGCAGGCGAGATAATCAAGCTTGGTCACGAACTTGGAGTTAAAACGCCTTATAATCAGGTATTGTACGACATGGTAAAAATTCTGGAGGAAAAAAATGAACACAGCATTCATACCTGTTAGAGGCGGAAGCAAATCTATTCCTCTAAAAAATATCAAGATTTTGAACGGCAAGCCGCTTGTCTGGTGGACTGCAAAAGCTGCAAATGACGCTGAATGTATTGATAAAGTGGTGATTGCTACTGACAGCGAAGAGATTAAAAAAACTGTTTTGTCGTTTGGTTTGCCGAAGGTTGAAGTTTATGACAGAGATTCTGAAAACGCCTCCGACACAGCTTCAACTGAAAGCGTAATGCTTGAGTATATTAATAAATCCGGCATGGAGTCTAAAGATTTGTTTTTTCTCATTCAAGCGACTTCTCCGATGCTAAAGACGGAACACATTGACGGAATGTTTGAAAGTTTTGTGAATAGCGGCGCAGATTCGATGTTTACAGGAGTTTTAGAAAAACAATTCCACTGGTGTGCTACGCACGTAGACATTCTTCCAAACCAGAATTGTGACGACAAGTTGGATTTATTTCCCCTTGTAAAACCGGTCAATTATGACTATCGTAACCGCCCGCGCAGGCAGGATTTTGAAGGTTTGATTGCAGAAAACGGAGCCTGTTATATTAACTCTGTCGGAAATATTCTGCGTGACAGGTGCAGGCTCTCCGGAAAAATTGCGGCGTATGAATTACCTTCATACACCGCTTACGAAATTGACGAAGAAACCGACTGGATTATTGTTGAGACTCTGATGGAGAAGCTGCCGGCTTTTTAAACAAATTCTTCAACTCTTCTGCGCTGTTTTTGAACTGTTCACGCGTTTTGTTCCAATCTTCTTTTGAAGTCGTTACTGCGTCTTTAACACTGTTAATTGTGTTTTTGTAATCAGTACCGACAGAAGTCTTGATATCTTTTATTGTTTCGTTCAGAGATTTTGTCTCAATTTCACTCATATCAACTTTTGTCAGCCATTTGAAAGACTTAACTGAGCTTGTGCTTTCCAGCCCGCCGTTAAAAGCGACTTTGAAATCTTTGTGAGCTTTACTTTCACCCGTTAAAGCAGGGATTGCTGCAATGTTTTCGTTCTTAGGGTCAGAAGTCAACGCGTCAACAATTTTAGCTGTTGTATTGCCAAACTTCGGTATGAAAGAGAATAACTTCTCAGCGCTCAGCTCTCCAATAGGTCCGAGTTTTGCTACTATATTGGCATCCAAACGACCTAAGATATTAATGTTTGCAGTCCCGTTTATTAAATTATATCTTCCTGTTATGTAGTAAGCAAGGCTGTTTCCGCTGCTCTTAACCGGTTTAAGCTCAGCCCATCCGTTTGCGAAGTTTAAGTTCCCGTCAAGATACTCGAATTTCGCAGTATCAGCAAGCCCGACGCTGTTTATAAGCGTGTTTGTGGTGGTTTTTAAAATAGAGTTTGTCATTATATTATTTGCCTGAAGCATTTTGTCAAACCTTCCGATTGCACCGAATGAGCCGTTTTTGATGTCGAAGGTTAAATTTCCTTTCAAAGACTGCATCATCTCGTTATAATCAACAACTTTTAAAGAAAGTTTTGTTTTAAATCCAAGAGTTCCGGAGATTGCATTTTTAATTCCGACTGCGCCATGAACTGCTTTTTCTGCGTTTAGACCTGTACCGGCAAAATCAACGCTTGTTTTTGCATTTGCAAGGTTATAAATAATATTTCCGTTGATTTTGCCTTCAAATGCGTCACCCTTAAGGTTTGTTAAATAGAAGTTTTCACCTTTTAAGATGAAATCAGAAGTCAAATTTTCGGCTTCTAATCCGCCTGATGTGAATTTTTTAACGCTTCCGTCACCTTTAGCAATAGGGCCGTCAAGCTTGATATCCAGATTGTCCATTGTTACAGGGATTTCAGGAATTGAAAGCGATGGAATATTTACTTCGCCTTGTAAAGTAGGATTAAGCATATTCCCAATTATTTTTACATTTATCCCGAATGTCATTTTTGACCTGTCAAACATCGGAATGATTATTGTTGAAGCCTCTGTTGTAGCGTAATTCAGGTTCAATGTCTGCTTTAAGACATTCATATCACCTGTTAAAGCTGATTTTATGTCTCCGGATGTTACAAAATCAAGCCCGATTTTTTCGGTTAAGTAGTTCTTAATTTTGCCTGAAACATTAAGATTGATTTTTTCGATTGTAACATTTGCAGGAGATATTGTAATTTCGTTTTCTCCTATATTGGCGTTAATTTCAGGAATTGTAACCTTAGCAGCAGGATTGTTTACGCGAATTCCTGTACTCTTAGCACTTCCGCCGAAAGAAGTGCCCTCTGCAACAATATTAACCGCAGTTTGAGGAGCAATTAACGCAGTATTTGAAGGCAGGTTTTTAATGTTGATGTCTTCTATATCAAGTTTCAAAACCGGCTTAATTTTATTAAGTTTGCCCTGAATATCAGCATTCATGGTAACTGTACCAGAATTAACCTGATTTTCTTTCATCAAAGCTGCCTGACCTGCTGCAACAAGCAAACCTTTCAGACTCAAATTGTTTGCGGTCAAATGTAAATCACTCACTGCATTGCTTGAAATCGTTCCGTAAAGTTTCAAAGGCTGGTTGAGGATAGAAAATCCTATGTTTTGGATATTGATATTATTGTTATCAAGTTTTACATCTGCATTAATATTATCAACTCCGATTTTGTAAAGCCCGTAATATACATCTGCTGACGGAACATTTAAATAACCTGATGATTTAACGGTTTTCATATTAGATTTGATGTTGAAATCAGCGTCAAGCTTACCATTTGCGCTAAGAGTCTGCAAATCTTTTACGCCAAAAATCATTGCAGCTTCTTTAACTATTCTCAAAATATTTGCGATTTCAACCTTTGATTTCAAGTTCAAATCAATGTTTGGACTGCTTCCGCCTTTCAAAAGTCCGTTAATTTTTGTAACTTCATTTTTTGCTGTATAAATATCAGAGTTAATGTTCAAACTATGGTCTTTAAACTTAAGAACAGCGGAGCTTGGAGGAAGGTTGATGATGGATAAGTTTGATAAATCAACTTTTCCGGTTACTAAATCTTTTGCGATATTTAAATCCGCATCAACGCTTCCGGTTAAGTTATTTGCGTAAATTCCCTGCAAAATCCCGATAATATCAAACTCAACAGGCTCAGTAACCGGTTTCTCTTCCTGAGGAGCCGGATTGAATACTAAATCATTTAACTCTATCTCAGGCATGATTTTGTTTAAAACTTTTAAGTTGTAGTTAAACTGTTCTCTGTCTTTTAAAACAGCCCTGCCGCTTGCTTTAACCTTGATGCTTTTATCAAGAATAAAATCAGTAATTTCTGTTTTATCTCCGATTAAAGTGTATTTGTCGACTCCATCAGTGATTATAATGTCATATCCTCCGATTTTGATATCAGGCAGATGGTTGCTTAACTTAAATCCAAGAGGCAGTTCTGTTATTGGTGTTGCTTCTGTTTCCGGCTCATTTTCCGGAAGGTATTTTTCCACTGCAAGCTTTCCGTCAGGATTAATTAAAATATTTGCTTTAGCATTCTTTAGTTGTACAGCGTCAACTTCGATTTTTCTTGCAAGCAGAGGCAAAAGTGACATTTTTACCTGAAAATCGTCAGCAGAGAATATTTCAGCATTATTCGGCTCTAAAAGTGCAAATCTTCCGACTTTCAGACCTGCAGTAAGCTTAGGAGTTGTAACAACTTTTACATTACTTAGCTCAGACTCCAGTCCTGTGGAGTCGTGAATAATATTTTTAATCTGAGGTGAGTAACTATTGATTATCGGGTTCAATACAAGAGGAGCAGCAAGAAATACAACATATACGCTTCCTAAAATACTTCCAATTATAATTCCGGTTTTTTTGAGTTTGTTCATTAAAAATCCTCCAAATATTAAGAAATGTAAAATTGTTTCAAATTTTCTTTCTCTTCTTATTATATCTTAAAACTTTTAACATGGAATAACCAATCAGGTAATTAGCGGGTTTCAGCCTCTTTTTTATGGATTTTTGACCTGTTTTGTTAACTTATGTAACGAAGTGCTTGTAAACACTCAAGATTTCTAAAAACACGCCGTAAACACTCACATACAAAGAAGTTTTTAAGGAGTCTGAAAAATGAAAAAAGTTGTATTAGTTTTATTCGCATTTTTATTCTTAAGTGTAGGTCAGGCGTTTGCATACAGAATTAACAGTTTTTCATCTGACGCAAAAATTCTTGCAGCAATGAGAGTTTTGGAACAAGCAGGTGAAACAGATGTTTTCAGAAACCTTCAAAGATATGGAATGAAAGTTAAGTTTGATGATTTGGCAATGGTTTCAAACGCGAAAAACGCTTATGCAGTAAGCACTTATAATTCTTACGGTACAAGAGTTATCTTAATTAACTCTATTTACAAGAACGCTCCGGCAGAACAGATTGCTTGTTTAATCGCTCACGAAAGCTTCCACACAGGCTATTCTGCAGACTTAGAAGAAGAAACTCTTGCAACTTCAAAAGAAGCAGCTTGCTGGGTTAGAGTTAAATCTGCATCAAAAACTTACCCTGATACAAGATTAACGAGAAGATTGGATAAAATCAGCGGTTTGTATATGGCTTCAGATTCAAACAACAATTTAGTTCAACAAAAAATCGCAAGCAACGGTTTTTACAGAAACCAATTAGGGCTTAATTAATAACCCTCTTAAGCTATTACCATCTGGTCATAACTTATTATAAATAATCGCTTAGAATGTTGAGTATGAAATTTCACAAAGAAAGTCTTCAAGACAGAAAAGCGTTATTATTAAAGACAATAGGTTCAATAATAAAAGAACAGAGGCAAAATTCGGGTAAAGGAATATTGCTTCATGCTTACGAATATGATATTCCAAGCAGTTCTTTGAATTTAATAGAACGCGGAATGCGTGACCCTCAGGTTACAACTTTGTGGAAAATTGCAAACTCTTATAATATGTCTTTTGGCGAGTTGATTACAGAAGTTGAAAAACATTTACCTGATAAGTTTTCTTTGATAGAGGATAAATAAAAAATCGGGATGACAGGATTCGAACCTGCGGCCCCCGCGACCCGAAACCGATATGGCTTGAGTAACTTAAGGTCAATAATATACAAAAAACACAATTAAATCAACTCTTTTGGTATGCTACTTTCGTTTATATCCTTAAGATTATACTAAGATAATCTTAATGCAGTTACACAAAGATTACACAAAACTTCAACAAATTTCATTATCTTATATAGAAGTTGCTATACTATCTGGTAAAATGTGGTAACTTAAAACCGGTACTGAATCAAAAGCTCTATCATACCCAATATTTGCATATTTTTCGTTATTAAAGGTATTAAATAAATCTATTAATTCCTTAGGAGTATCAACATTAAATAATGCTTTAACTTTTTCAAAATGTCTTTTTGATATCAATCTTTTCAGTATATTTATTTTCAACTCCCCGCCACTGGGTGCTTCAGCATAGATATATGTTGCAGGAAACCAGCAATAGGACTTATTGGTAATAATTGAATAATAGTATAACAACAAATCAACTTCTGTAAGTCTTTGAACATAATTTTGACCGTTAATTACTGCACGCTTACATAATAAATCTGCCGTATATGAAAGAAGATTCATATTTAATCGTCTATTTCTATCTTCTAAGGATTGAACATTAGCAAAACGGAACTCTAAAAAATCGCATTGATGCTCTCCATGAAATCGTAGGTTTAAAAAATATTTGGTATTCAGTAAAATATTGACGTAAGCATAACACTCTCGACCAAGTAATATAGCTACTGTATATAAAAACAACTCCCATATAAAAAATTTGAAATGGTCCATTTGTGTTCGATAAAAAGAACCTTCACCTTTAAATTCAGTATAAGCATACATGTCTTCGAAAAGCTTAATAATTTTATCGATATCAAATATTTCATCGTTTTTCAACCATTCTTCTAACAAGCTTATGTAATCATCTCTTAGGTTTTTCATATCGTGAATTTTGTTGTAAATTACTTCATCGTATGGCTCAGTATATTCATCCCTAGATATCACAAAAGAAGAAAAAATTGCCATAAAATCTTGCATGAAATCATTAACTATAGATTGAGCTTGTTTGGGGTTTTTGAAGATATTGTTTTTAAATGTGGCAACAATATTTTTAGTTTTAAAGGTTGAAATTTCATCTTCAAATAAATATGATGGCAAATTTCCCAATTTTGGTTTTCTATGCTTTGGTCTTTCTGTTATAGCACGTATCAACTTTTCAAATTCATCTTCATATGTATCATCATTACTTAAATCAATGCCAATCCTTGTTTTAATAAAAGTTGGCATATATGAATCAAATCGTTCTCCACATTCTGCAATAATCGGAATAAACTTTGTTTCTTCAACTTTGCTATAAAGTTCTGCTGTTATAATTTGAGTTTCTGTTCCAACTCCACCTTCTCTTTTATCTGCTTTTTCTTTATAACCTTTATCACAAATAACAAGTACTTTATTTATTTCTTCATCATTAACCATACTTTCCATAAAAGCATATTTATCTTGACCTTGTTTTAAATCCCATTTATCAAGTTTAACATCAATGCCACTATGTAGTAATTTTTCAGCAAGGTCATAAACCCAATTTTCGTGTTCAGCTGATGTCCAACAGTAAGAAATAAATACTTTATAAATTTTGGTTCTATCAAATTGAGTGTTAGCAACTTGCATATATTAACTCCTTACGTGTGTATTTTAGCATAAAAACGCGTTATGAAAACTAACTCTAAATTCTTTCATAGCATTCAAACCGGAGGCAAACATGAAAGAATCAACATTTATCAACTTAGGGGCAACTAATCATGGCAAAGGCACAAGAGAAGAAAATGACTATTACGCAACTGAACCGATTGCAGGACATTTATTATTAGAGGTCGAGCCAGAATTAAATAATATCTGGGAATGTGCTTGTGGTGAAGGGCATTTAGCAAAAGTATTTGAAGAAACAGGAAAATTAGGGAAAGCTACCGACCTTATAAATCGTGGTTATGGAACACAAGAAGATTTTTTAATCAACACAAACCCTTACCATAACGGTGATATAGTAACAAATCCCCCGTATACACACGCACAAGAATTTGTTGAAAATGCCTTAGCAAGGGTTGATGAGGGTCGCAAGGTTTGCATGTTTTTGAAAGTCCTTTTTCTTGAATCAAAAGCAAGAAGAAAGCTTTTTGACGAAGAGCCACCTAAAACAATCTATGTTTCAAGTTCTCGTATTAATTGTGCAAAATACGGTGATTTTGAAAAGTACACTACAAAAGCGATTGCCTATGCATGGTACGTTTGGGAAAAGGGCTATAAAGGTAAAACAGTTGTTAAATGGATTAACTAAAGGATATTTTCATATCTCTCATTAAGTCTGTATTTTCTTTGTTTACCTTCGCCAACTGCAATTAAAAAATCCGCATTAACCCAATCAAGAGCTAATTGTCTTGCCGTACGTGGTGAAAATTTAAAGAACTCTGCAATATCTTTAGATGTAACGTATTTTTGAGTTTCAAACAGATTTAAAATCTGTCGTTGCTTTGCATCAAGTTCTCTTAAAACCTTAATTTCATCTTTAGAACTTTCTTGTTCTTTTGCCCTACTGTAAACCGATTTAAAAGCAATCGCCATACCATTAATAAAGTACTCAACCCACTTTGTAATATCAGCTTCAGCTCTACCCATGTAGTAATTATGGGAATCACCTATGGTTATTGCTTCATAGTATCCTTGCAAATCTTTTGCATAGTATTCTTCTAATGAGTAAATTCCTTTTAAATCATAACCGCTATTATGTAATGCAAGTGTTGTAAGAAGTCTTGCAGTCCTACCGTTGCCGTCAAAATATGGGTGTATTGTTACAAATTGATAATGAATAATGCTTGCTTTTATTGGTAATGGAATGTCATTTACTGAATTTATCCAACTAACAAATTCTTTCATTAAATTAGCTACGTCTTTAGCTTCTGGAGGCATATAAACAATATTACCCGATAAAGAATCAGTAATAACATTTTGCCCTTCTCTGTATTCAGAAGGCTTAACTTTTGTACTACCACCACCAATTACAAGTGCGTGAATATGCTTAATAATATCTTCTGTGATAGGGGCTTTTGTTTTAGCAAGTTTTTCTATATAATCAAGTGCTACATAATAGCTTTTAATTTCTTTTTCATCTCTAACTCTGCCAGTATTTGAAACAACTTTTTTATTTCCTATCAAGTCCTTTACTTCTTCTCTTGATAGCCTATTACCTTCGATTTGTGTTGAATAGTGAATGGTAGAAAGTTTTGCAGTTTCTCTAAGAGAACTTAATAATTTTGGATTAATTGGTAGACTCTTAATCCCTTCTTTAATGCGTTCAATCTCAATAAGATTGTTAGCTATAAAATTTGTAATAAAAAATTTTGGATTAAACTCTGCCATAAAACCACCTTATCTTTACCACCATTTTGCCACAATCCTGCCAGAAAGTCAAATGTTATGAAACATTATAAACATCTTGGTGCATAGTATTTCACGATTCTAACAACCAATGTATGGGTGCTAAATTAATTTACTGTTGCTTATCTTTTAACCCTTCTATCGGCTCTTTTTTAACAAACTTCAATTCATATCCAAACAGGTCTGCTATGTCCATGAGTTCAGCGGTCTTAAATGTTGCTCTATTAAATTTGTTTAGCAAGTTTGAAACAGAAGCCGAACGACCATAGGCTTCATTGAGCATTTTAGCAAGTTTATACACGGATGTTTCCTGTTCTTGTAAAAAGCCCCTCACAAGCCTTCTAATGCGTTCTTTTTGTTCTTCTGATACTTTGTATATCTCTGTCATGCTTTTACCTCTAAAATCATTATAACACTATTTTGTAATATATCACACTTTTGTAAAATTTTGTGTCGAAACACGCCTTGACCGCTTGCAATTCATGAATGTGTGATACATCATGATAGTGTGATATAGACAAACGAAAGGAGACCAAATCATGGCAACACAAGTTATTACTACAAACATCAATCTTGAAGATAACGCAAAAGTTATCAAATCCATCGACTCTAAAATCGCAGAATTAAAAGAGCTTAGAGATGAAAAGGTAGCAGAAGTAAAAGAAGTTATGAACAAAGCAAATGTTTTAGAACTTCAAGCAGGGGCATTTACTTTTAAACTTACTGAAATCACACGCAACAATGTAGATACAAAAACTTTAAAAACAAAATATGCTGAACTATACAAAGCACTTTTAAAAGTTAGTAGCTATATGAAATTTGATATTGTGTAGGGTTTAAAACCCTACACACCTCATAAGCCCTAAATTTAACACAATAGGTATTTTGTTAAATTGGGCAAAATCGACTTAAACCCTTACAGGATAAGCAATAGAACTAAAAAATGCAATATATCTAAGCTTTGAATTTAACAAAACAGTTATAACGGTTAAGTTCAATTTAACAAAACAACAGAATTTGAGGTGATTATATGCAATATGTTCAACCGATAAGAGATAAGAAAAAGATTGAAGAAATAAAAGCAATTTTGAAAGAAAACGGCACAAGAGATTTACTCTTGTTTTCAATGGGTATTAATACAGGTTTAAGAATATCCGACCTTTTAAACCTTAAAGTGATTGATGTTAAGGGAAAATCGCACGTTGAAATCAAAGAACAGAAAACAGGCAAGCTCAAAAGATTTCCACTCTTAGGTAATTTGCAATTATTGATTGATGAATATGTAAGAAATAAGGATTGTTTTGAATATCTATTTAAAAGCAGAAATGGTGAAAATAAACCTATTACAAGGGTTATGGCATATATGATAATTAATGTTGCTTGCAAAGCTTGTGGAATACAGGATAACATCGGCACGCATACATTACGCAAGACTTTTGGCTATCATCATTACCAAACTTTTAAAGATGTTGCCATTCTTCAATCTCTATTCAATCATTCAAGCCCATCAATAACATTAAGATATATCGGGATTACACAAGATGAAATCGAACAAACTTTACAGCAATTTGAGTTACGAGAATTGATATATTTTGTAAAATCTGAACAGGTTACTTTATCAGCTTCTTTATTACCAACAATCTTTAAAAACCATTTAAATACATAACCTCTTTCATTTGGACGGCTATGATGTGCTAGAGAATATTCCTCATACATTGCAAAAATATCTGATAAACGATATACCTTTCTTTTACTGATATCATATCTACCCCTTATAAGTTCAGATTTAAGAGCGATTTCAAGTTCCTTAACGTCCTCATATGAAAGTCCTTTAAAGCTTCTATGATATCGTACACCCTTACGCATAAAGTTATATTCGTAATATCCATGTATATTTTTTGTTACCGTCATATCTTCACCTACATTAACCTATGCAAGTAGTTTGTTCATTCGTTTTGAATAAAAATCTCATAAGGGCTTCCTCGTTAAAGAGGTAAAATCTTCCGTGTTGAGCACATACATTTGAGGGATAATAACCGTTTTTAGCCTTTTGTTGTATGCTTCTCTTGTCTGTTCTAAGAAGCCTTGCAACCTCTTTTGTATTTAGGATTTTCATTGTCTACTCCTTTTGTTTGACTACTCGAGCAACGCTCGTTAAAATAATAGTACCATAGGATTGATTTTAAGTCAACCCCTTTGGCGAGCATTGACCGTCAAAAACATAGCAGAGTATTAGGCTTGTTTTGACGAGGGGCGCTCGTCTTGACAATACAAAAAAAGATATGGTATAAGTAGTGTATGAGGTGTACTTATGAATAATACAGATGATAATAAACTTTTAAATGGCGTTAATGGCAAAGGACAAACCATTGAAGAAGAAGCAGAACAAATAGAAAAATTTTTAATTGAAACGATTAGCAAACATTTTAAAGCAAAACGGGATGAAAAAGGACTATCACAAAGGGATTTAAACAAGCGTTCCCATGTAGCACTTGGAGTAATTGCTGACTTTGAAAGAAAAGAAGGTATGCCAAGGGTTGAATCCTTAATAAAACTTGCAATAGCCCTAGAATTTGAGTCACTTGAAATTCAATTGTTGTTAGAAGCTCTTATACCTAAGCAAAAACCGTTTGATATCATAGGGAAACGAGATAAAAAATTATTAAGTGAAATAATAAGCAACTGCAATTATGACAAAGAAGAAGTGGTTGAGATTGCAAATTATCTTAAATACATAGAATACAAGAGGATTCTTAAAAATAGAAGTAAAGTAAAAGTAAGTGATGTCAAAACAAAAAAGAGCAAATAAGCGAAGTTCATACAATTACACAAAAATTACACAAAAATAAAAATAAAGGGTTTTAGTTAAATTACTAAAACCCTTTATTTTTAATATATCGGGATGACAAGATTCGAACTTGCGACCCCCGCGACCCGAACACGGTGCGCTACCAAGCTGCGCTACATCCCGATAAACTTCCTTCCCTCCCCCCCCATTCTCGAGTGATGACTTTTAAGGGGCGAGGTTCAGCTAAGGGGTTAACCTCAACAATATTATTATAAATCGCCAAGCTCATAAATCAAGAGCTTATCTGAATTTTCTGTAATCACTCATTTCATTGATTGCAAGCATGTCTGCAATGCGCGAAGCTTTTTTCTGTTCTTTTGTAATGAATGCATTAATCAAGATTGAAGGAAGCGTGCTCAAAAGAATTATACCGGTGTATTTGCTGACGTTTGAAACCGCTTCAAGCTTTGAAATTTTATCACTCATACTTTTATTAAGATATTTTGTACCCAAAGCTGCGCCAATACTTACAAAAATCAAAGAAATCGGAAGTGCAACAGCCTGCCCTAACGCTTCTATGCTTTCAGAGTATTTCTGTGATTTTTCATCAACTTTATTAAATGTTTTAAACGTGTTTCTTTGAAGTATCTCAGCCTGCTTTATCTGTTCAGGTTCTAAATCCATTGTCTCAACAGCTTTATAAAATCTTTCTTCCGCTTTTGCCCTGCCATTTTTGTACTGATTATATTCTTTATTATTTTTCCATGCAGTCATCAAAAACTTGAAGAAACCTTCTTTTTTCTCCTGCTGAACGGAAAAATCTTTTATGTCTGCGATGTTTTCGTCAGAAACATACACAAGCTTTGACGGGTTATTCAAAAGTTCCTGCTTAACTTTAAACCTTCCGACTCTGGAAGCTTGTTTCTGAATTTGCGCCGAAGCTATTGAAAATATTATAGGAATAGAAACAGTTGCGATTTGCGAAATCGCAGAAATTTTTGCAGCTGATTTTATATTTGCAGATTTAAGAAATTTTTCTAACGCGAGATTGAATAAAGTACCCAGAGCAAGCATTCCGGCAACAACGGTTTGTGTTGCAAGCTCTGCGTTTTCAGCGTAATCCTGCGAAGCGATATCGATTTTTTCAACCAGTTTCGTTAAAAGCTGCTGGTCTTTTTTAGCTTGAAGAATTTCTTCCGGAGTCATTGCATCTTCAAGATGTTTTTCTGCTTCCTGAAGCTCAAGCTCAAATAATTTTTTCTGGGTTTTGTACTCTTTGCTGTCAAAAGCCATTTCTTTTAAGGCTTTGAACTCTTTTGCCAGCTCAAACTTAAATTTTTTATCACTTTCAAGCTTAATATCTTTTGCTTTTTCTTTTGCGATTTTAGTCTGTTCTTCGGTTAAAATTGCAAACCCTTTAGGGTTTTTTAAATCTTTGCGCATTGACTCAAATCTTCCTCGCCTTGAAGCTGAGACTTCGGCTTTAGCTGCCCATGCATAAAGCGGAAAAGCTGCGATGACACCTGCTAAAGCCCCGACTCCCAGAGGAAGAATGGCGGCAGCTTTTTTGTTGTTATGAAACATCTTTTGTAAAGCTTTTTTTACCGGCTTAAAAGTTCCTATAAGTCCTCCGAGCGCTGCTCCTCCGAAAATTGCGGCATCAAGTCCGTATCCGACAGCTGTCTCTGTTGCAACTTCCATATCTTCTGCGCGTTTCTGGGAATATTCATCCATAACATCAATTGCTCTAAGTAGAACTTTTCCCCGCTGAATATCATCCTGATTGATTTTATCAGGATTAAGGCGTAAATACTCCTGACGTTTAGCTTCCGCTGAGTCACGACGAAACTTCCAGCCGGGATAAGACGGCTCATATTTTTTATAAGCTTTGTAATCACCAAATGTCGACATATCATGAGTAAAGCGCATCATAGAAAAATTTGCTACTTAATAATTTGTATCTTTACATATCTTAACGCCTGAGCTTAAAAACTTTACATTTGTTTCTATTTAAAATAGTATGTTATTATAGTGGTATAGTATAGAAAAAAGTAAAAAGAGGAATAACCGTGGACAACTTAGGACCAGATATTTTTGGAAGAAGAGATGTTGAAAATATTCAATCATCTGATAATATGGAGCAAATGCCGGCTCCGGGAATAAGTCCTGCGAAAATTAAAGTAATCGGCGTAGGCGGCGGCGGCGGAAATGCAGTTAACCGAATGATTAAGTCAGGTTTGACAGGTGTCGAATTCTGGTTAATGAACACAGATTTACAAGTTTTGAATTATGCAGCTTGCAAAAACAAAATTCAGCTCGGTTCAAAATTAACAAATGGTCTCGGTGCAGGCGGAGAACCTCAGGTTGGTGAAAAAGCAGCAGAAGAAGCTCAGCAGGAAATTACTGCAGCTATTGAAGGTGCAGATATGGTATTCGTTACTGCCGGCATGGGCGGCGGAACAGGTACAGGTGCTGCTCCGGTTGTTGCTAAAATCGCTAAAGATTTAGGTATTTTAACAATTGGTGTTGTTACAAAACCTTTCTCTTTTGAAGGTAAGAGAAGACAAAATCAGGCTCAACAAGGTCTGGAAAAATTGAGAGAATCTGTTGACGCTCTTATTGTTATTCCTAACGATAAATTATTAGATGTTGTTGACAGAAGAGTATCTCTTCAAGAATCATTCATCGTAGTTGATGAAGTTCTTTTAAGAGGTGTTCAAGGTATCTCCGATATCATCACTATACCTGGTTTGATTAACGTTGACTTTGCTGACGTTAAGAGTGTAATGGCTGCATCAGGCTCAGCTCTTATGGGTATCGGCCGCGGTACCGGCGAAGGCAGAGCTATTGAAGCTGCTAAAATCGCTATCAATTCACAACTTCTTGAAACTTCAATAAACGGTGCTTCAGGTGTTATTGTTAACATCACAGGCGGCCCTGATATGACACTTCACGAAGTAACTGATGCAACAAATATTATTAATGACGCAGTTCTTGATGATGCAAGAGTTATTATTGGTGCTGTGGTTGATGATAATATTCAGGGAGAAATTCAAATTACTGTTATCGCTACAGGATTTGAGCTTAAGTCTCAAATGAGAGTTGAAGAAAAAGTTGAAAATCGCTCAATCAGCGCAGCTGAATTCTTCTCAGGTGCTTTCAATAACCAGCAGCAGCCAAAAGCTCCTACAATGTCAAACTTCTCTGACATTCAAATTCCTGACTTCTTGCGTAAGTAGGGGTAGGGGTAAATGAAGAGACAGGTAAGTGCCTGAGCTTCTAAAAAACAAAATATGTGTAGAGGTTAATATATATAAAAGTCCGGTTGAAAAACCGGACTTTTAGTTTAATAGAAGGATGCCTATATTTAGATAAGAAGCAAAAAGTATCCATAGAAAATACGGGATTAAAATTATGCCTGAAAATTTCGATATCTTGTAAAATTCTAAAATATTTAAAAGCACAAGAATGTCTAACACTATTATGATAATTGTAGAAAGTTTCAAGTCATTAAGTACAAAAAACGCAGGAGTCCAGAGAAGATTAAAAATTATCTGCATTACAAAATATGTGTATCCGATAGCTTTTGACTGTCGGCTTCTTGTTACAGTGAACAGAAGCAGCGAAGTAAAAATAGTTATGTAAAGGAAAATCCACGCAGGAGCAAACACCCATGCGGGCGGAGTCAAAGCCGGTTTTATAAGTGTAGAGTACCAGTTCAAATCAATCATAACAAAATTATTACGCGATTTTGGTATTTATTAATCAGTAACCGGAGCTATTTTTTAACGACAAAAGAAATCCACTGGTCTTGAGTGATTGTGTCAATGATTTCTAAGTCTTCGCGCTTGATTGCATCTAAAACTACAGGCTGTTTTTCCTGTAAAATGCCGCTTAGTGACATTAATCCGCCATCTTTCATGATGTTTTTTAAATCACCCATGATTTCTGCAAGCACATTGTGAAGTATGTTTGCGCAGACAAAATCGTATTTTTCATTCAATTTATCGGCTGTACAGAGCTCAAACGTGCATTTAACATTGTTTATTTCTGCGTTTTCTCTGCAAACATCGATTACTGTTTCGTCGTTGTCGCATCCGAAAGCTGATGACGCTCCGAGCTTCATCGCATAAATTGCAAGGATGCCGGAGCCTGTTCCGATATCTGCAACTTTGTCGCCTTTTTTGAGGTATTTTTCTAAACCGACCATGCAAAGCTGTGTTGTCTGGTGTGTTCCTGTGCCAAAAGCGCAGCCGGGGTCGATGTTTATGGTAATTTCGTTTTCTTTTGGAGAGTATTCAATCCAGCTTGGAACGATTGTAACTCTGTCTGTGACGTGGGTTACAGTCCATTTTTCTTTCCATTTTTTTGACCAGTCCTGATTTTCCTTTTCGTCGAGAGTAATTTCCCAGCTTCCTAACTCTTCGTCAGAAAATCCGCGTTCTTTTAAAAGTTCGCGTTCGGTTTTAAGGATTTCAACAGGGTTGTTTGTAATTTCTGTAATAAATACTCGAAGAGTACCGCGTGTAGTCGAAGTCATTTCTAAGTCTTTGTAAGCTTCTTCGGCTAAGACGACACCTTCGCATTCAAAGTTTGAGAAACAAATATCTGATACGATGTCTTCGATTTCCGGATTGATGTTGATTTTAAGTTCAAAATAGTTATTCATAATTTCCTTTTGGGTTGTATTTTTGATAAAATACGTTATAATAAAAATACAGGCAAGGGTGACACGAACACCCCAACCTGCAGCCCTAATTAAAGGACTTTAAGCGCAAGAACTATTGCTAGAATTAGTAATAGTTCTTCTTCGTTGATTCGTACTAGCATAAGCGTCCTCCTTTCTGTTGAATCAGCGAATGTAGTAAAAATCTTTAGCCTGTATTTTTTATTTCAAAGTTCTAGTTTAAATCAATTTTGGAAACATCGACCAGTTCTTTAAGCTCGATGTTTAAAGCTTTTGCAATGCGCTCAAGGGTGTCAATTGTGGGTTTACTTTCTCCACGTTCGATTGCCCCAATAGAGTTTTTGTTTAATTCTGATAACTCTGCTAATTTTTCCTGTGAATAACGTAGTTTGGTTCTTAGCAGTCTTATTTTTATTCCGATTTTTATATTTATGTTGTCTGTACTTGTCATATTAACTACTATACTATGCTATTGACATAGTGAATACAACAGGTTATACTAGTTCATGCAACTAGTAAACTAGGAGGAATGCCATGTTAGAAAAAGAAATCAGACGTAGAATTTATAATCAACTGAAAGCAATGAATGAATCTATCGGGTATGACATTCAATCATTATGCGAATATCGCTCAACTATCCGTGAAATTCTTATGCTTTATTATTGCGACCATAGAGAGGATTTGAAAGATGAGGAGTGAAGAGCTTGAAACAATCGTTGACTATATTTGCAATATTGACTCAATTATTTGTGCAGTTAGAGATTCGTGTGAGTTCAATATGTATTCAGTCCAGCAAGGCGCGCTTGACATAGCGTGCAAATACATCAGTGAACTTGAAGAATATATGAGTAAATTGTAGATTATTAGGACTTGACAAAGATGATTAAATCGTAAATAATAAACATGTAGGGGGAACCCTAAGAAAGTGATGTTTCCTTAGAGTTCCACTTCATACCTACAAGAACAATAGAACAATTTTAAGAGCTGCAATAACTGCAAGAATTGCAGCTCTTATTATGCGTTTGTTCATGCTTACCACCTCCTTTTTACAACAGGTGGAGTAGTTTTGAATAAGGACTCAAAAAAATCCTTTACCCCCTCGTTCATTTCCTTCATTGTCCTGTAGCGGAGGAGTAGTAAGTGTAGGATACTTACCTACTTGTCATATTTATATAGGTTAACTTTCAACAAATCTTCCCATTGCGCGGAACTTGTTGTATCTTTCTTCTCTAAGCTCTTCAGAAGATTTCTTTGACAATTCTTCAAGCGCGCTCAAAATAGAAGATTTCATATTCGAAGCTGTAATCTCGTGGTCAGAATGTGCACCGCCTAAAGGTTCGGAAATTTCTTCGTCAATAATTCCAAGCTCTAATAAATCTTTTGATGTGATTTTTAAAGCTTCTGCTGCATCTGCAAATTTTGCAGCGTCGCGCCATAAGATTGAAGCGCAGCCTTCCGGTGAAATTACTGTATAATAAGCGTGTTCAAGCATCATCACTCTGTCTGCTACAGCCAAGCCTAAAGCTCCGCCGCTGCAGCCTTCGCCGGTAATAATTGATACAATCGGAACATTGAGTTTTGACATTTCTCTAAGGTTGGTTGCTATAGCGACTCCCTGTCCGGTCTCTTCTGCTTTAATTCCCGGATAAGCGCCCGGTGTGTCAATCAAAGTTACAATCGGAAGGTTAAACTTGTTTGCGTGTTTGAAAAGTCTTAAAGCTTTTCTGTAACCCTGAGGCTGAGGCATGCCAAAGTTGTATTCAAGGTTTTCTTTGGTAGTTTTACCTTTCTGGATGCCGATAATCATAACAGGTTTGCCGTCAATCTTAGCAATACCGCCGATTATAGCCCTGTCGTCCATTCCTTCTCTATCTCCGTGAAGTTCATAGAAGTTTTCGCAAATAAGTTCGACATAATCCAAAAATTTCGGGCGTTCAGGATGTCTTGCGATTTGTAATTTTTGTGAAGGTTTCAATTTTGAGTACAACTCCTTTTTATAATCTTGAGCCTGCTGTTCAAAAGTTTCAATCTGGCTATTCAAGTCCATACCTGAATCTTCGCTCATTTTTTTAAGTTCATCTATTTTCTTTTGTATTTCTACAATAGGTTTTTCAAAATCTAATACAACTGCCATTTCTATACTCCATGCATGTCTAAAATATCAGCCAGTGTTTTTCTCAAATTCTTTCTTTTAGAAACGATATCAACTTGTCCGAATTTAAGTAAATATTCAGCTGTCTGGAAATCGTCAGGCAATTTTTGTCTGATTGTCTGCTCAATAACTCTTCTGCCTGCAAAGCCTATTCTTGCGCCTTGTTCGGCAATAATAATATCACCTAGAGTTCCGAAACTTGCTGTAATTCCGCCAAAAGTCGGTTCGGTTAGCAAGTTAATATAAAGCAAGCCTGCTTCATCAAGTCTGCCGACAGCGCAGGAAGTTTTTGCCATCTGCATAAGAGAAAGTGCGCTTTCCTGCATTCTTGCACCGCCAGATGAAGTTATTGCAAGCATAGGAAGCTTAAGCTCCAGTGCTTTTTCCATAATTCTTGTAACTTTTTCTCCGACAACGCTGCCCATAGAGCCGCCCATAAAATCGAAATCCATAACGGCTACAGCCAGTTTGTGACCTTCAATTTTACCCAAGCCTGTGATAACAGCTTCATCAAGCCCTGTTTTTTCGTGGGCTTTTTTAATTCTGTTTGCGTAAGACTCTGTGTCGACGAAATTCAAAGGGTCGGTTGGTCTAACGTTTTTGAACAATTCTTCAAAAGACCCTTCGTCAAAAAGTTGTTTAATTCTTGTTGTTGCGTTTATTCTAAAGTGGTAGTCGCAGTGCGGGCATACCATCAAATTTTCTTCCAGTTCACTTTTTAAGATTTGAGTACCGCAATGAACGCATTGTGTCCAAAGTTCTGGAGTTTCTACTTCAATCCCTTTCATATCGCGGGCGCGTCTTTCAATCTGCGCTTCTTTTCGCTTATCAAACCATTCTTGTATTGTCATATTTTATACTCATCCAATCGTAAAAACGACGGTCCTTCTCCTATTACAATCCACTTACACATTTTACACCAAACATACAAGAATAGCTAAGTTGTAAACAATTTGTTACGGTTTGAAGCCGAGTTTCTTCATTCTTTCGTCAACTGCTTTTAACCACTCTTTGTGTTTTATATCAAGGATAAAATCTGTAAAATCTTCTTTTGTTGTGTCTTTGACTGTGTTTAGCGGAGTTTTTTCGCATAAATCAAAGTGAGGTTCTCGTTCAAGTTCGCTTCTCCAGCTTGCGTAAACTCCTTTACTTTCAGCTAGATGTTCTAATCCTTTTAGATTATTTTCGTTTCCAATATTAACTGTTGTACGAAGCCTGTTTGCGAGTGAAAGTTCTTCTTTAGGAAGTTGGCGCCTAAGAGTGTACATTCCTCTGGTTGTGTCAGCAATAGTTGTTTTACCGAATTTCATAATTGCGATATCTGTGAGTTTTGGCATGAAGTTCTCCTTTTTATAGATTTAAACCCCGTAAAAAAATTTTTTGCTAACACAGAAGGATTGGTTTTATACCAATCCTTCTTTTAATGCCTTAACCGCTGCCTGAGTTCTGTCGTCTACGACCAGTTTTTGTATAATATTACAAACATGCGCTTTTGCTGTGTGCTCGCTTATTGTTAAAGTCTTTGCTATCTGGCTGTTGGACTGCCCGTCTACTACAAGTTTAAGTACTTCGTACTCTCGCTGGGTCAGGTTTGAATGGTTTTCTTTAAAAGCGCTGCGTGAAAGCTGACGGGATGGTATTACTCCGCAGTTCTTATCGCGGATAAATGGTACTACGTGCGGGTCTATCCACATTGCTCCTTCTTTCACCATTTTAATTACACTCATCAAAAAATCTGTACAGATATCTTTGATTACGTAAGCACTCGCACCTGCACTTAATGAAGAGTTAAGCTCTTCTTCGGAAATATGGGATGTAAGCATTATTACCTTAATATTGTTGTTGGTTTCAAGAATTTGTTTTGCTGCTTCGACTCCTGAAATATCAGGGAGCCCGATATCCATAAGCACAATATCCGGTTTGATTAGTTTAGACTTTTCGATTGCTTCTTTACCGTTTACTGCTTCGCCGATTACTTCTAAGTCCGGATAGTCCGAGAACAATGATTTTATACCTATTCGCATTAGTTTCTGGTCTTCTACAAGTAATATTTTTATTTGCATAAAAAATACTCCTTTCCAGAGTAATATTAAATTACTCTTCGCACTTCTTAAATTGCAGTGATAAATATTGAGAGTGCTAATTGCGTAAAGTTTAAATTCAGAAGTATTTTTTTAATGATTCTTGTAAATCAAGAATTTTAACGTGGTTTTCGAGCATAGCCTGATTTTTACCTTCATAAGCAGGGTCGTAATTTTCGTTTTCATCTATTGCAAAGTTAAAGTTTTCAACTGCTTCATCAAGCTCATCTTGCAGGTAATATGCCATTCCGATTAGAGTATATTCGATTTCTTTTGTTTGAGAGTATTCAAGCGCTTTTGTATAAAATTCTATTGCACTATCAAAATCTTTCTGAAACTGTTTCATGCAGCCGATGCCGCGAAGCACAACAGGGTTTTCGGGGTCGAGTTTTAAAGCTTCTTCTAAAGTTTCCAGTCCTTGAGAAAAATCGAATCGGTCGTATTCTTCTTTTGCTTTATTAATAAGTGTGAGCAGCTTTATTTTTGCACTCATTCTTTTAAAGCGCGCAGAAATTTCGTTGAGGTGTTTTATTTCTTCTTCCATTTATTTTGTCTCATATTGCGCCTGTGCAATCCCGCTTTCGCTAAGATTGCTCCGTTCCTCCGCTGTCGCTCCGTCACAACGGCGCTGACGTAAAGTTTTGCCTTCCAAGGGCTTGCACTTCTGCAAGCCCTTTCAGGCTTCACTCCGAGCTACGCTATTGTATGCATTTTTTCAAAAATGCCTTTCTTTTGAACCCATACTTCAACTTCAAGCTTGTTACCTTCTTCTATTAAAATGTTCTTGAGTTCTTTAAAATTAACATCAGCCTTTGCAATATCACAAAGCATAAACATTACAAAATGTCCTTGCATCAAAGTCTGTTTAATATCTTCAATATTAACTTTGTACTTTGCAAGAATGGTTGAAATCCCTGAAACAATTCCGACTTTGTCGCTTCCTGAAACCGTAATAATTATTTTGTTTTCATCCATTTCATTCCTCCAATCATATAAAACGAACCGCAGATTACATTTAACTTATCCGGTGTAAGTTCATTTTCTTCGTATTTTTTCGCAGCAAAAGGACATTTCGCGCTAAGCTCATTATAACTGCAAGCGTTCGGGTAATCAAATTCATTAAGATAAATTTCATCATCTTCACTAAAAAGTATTTTCATCATTTTTTCGTAATCTTTATTTTTCAGACATCCGAAAACAAACCTGCGCTTTTCATCCGGATAATAAAAATCAAGATTTTTTCTTAAAGCTTCAATCCCGTTTGGATTGTGCGAAGCATCAACAATTAAATTTTCTTTTTCAAAAAACTCAAATCGGCATGGATTTTTGACTTTCATCAAACCTTCAATAATAATTTCCGGCGTAATTTCTTTAAATAAATACTCAACGGCTGCAATCACAAGCGCAAGATTTTCGACCTGATGCTGCCCTTTTAAGCTCAGAGCTTCAATGTAAGCAGGGTTTACATAAGGAGAAGTCAGGATAAACATTGAGTCCGACTCATCTGCCTTATCTCGTATTGCTTCGTAACCCATGCTTGTAATTACAGGGCAGTTTGGCTTAATTATTCCGGCTTTTTCAAACGCGATTTCGTCTTTTGTTTTTCCTAGCCTGTCTGTGTGATCAAGCGCAATTTGCGTTATTATTGCGCAAAGGTTTTCTTTAATAACATTTGTTGCGTCTAACCTTCCGCCCAATCCTGTTTCTAAAACCACAACATCTACTTTTTGTTCTCTAAAGTACAAAAACGCGCAAACAGTAAGGATTTCAAACTCTGTAAGATGAATTCCGATGTCGATAATTTTTTTGATATTTTGCGCAAAAGTTTCTTCCGGAATTTCGCACCCGTTAACTTTAATTCTTTCTGTGTATTCCCAAATATGCGGGCTGGTGTAAAGTCCGGTTCTGTACCCTGCAGTTCTTAAAATCGATTCGAGCATTGTACAGACTGAACCTTTGCCGTTTGTACCGGCAACATGGATGAATTTTAAATCATCCTGAGGGTTTCCGAGTTTTTCAAGTACGGAAGATATTCTCTCTAATCCAAGGTCGATATAAAAATTGCCTTTGCTTGTAATTAAGTTTATCGCTTCTTTATAATCCATAATAAAAATCTTTTAACAGTTTAGCGTCATCCTCAATATTCGGGCTTTCGCACACAACTGCGCCTTTTATATCAAATTCTTTGAACGCTCTTAAGAGGTCTTTGTAATTAAAATCAGACTCTTCTAAGTTCAAATGTTTCTTTTCGCCTTTTGCACCGTATTCAATCCCTGCAATATGTGCGTGGAAATTATCAAGCGCAGCTTGTCCTAACTCGTTACCTATTTGCTCAAAAATCGCGCAGAATTCATCATAAGTATTTGAAATACCGTTGTATCTGGCATGCAGGTGTGAAAAATCAACGCATGGAAGGACTGTTTCAAACTCTTTAGAAAGTCTTATGATTTCTTCTAAATCTCCCCACTGGGTCGCTTTGCCTGTTGTTTCTGGTCTAATCCAGATTTTGTTTCCGGTCTTTGCAAGCTCGTCTGTAATTATTTGTATTTTTGAGCGGATGTTTGTGTAAGTCAGCTCAGCTTCCTGACCTAAATAATATCCGGCATGGAAAGTGATGCTAAACCCGCCTAACTCGTTTGCAACTTCAGCTGTTTCAATAATTCTCTGTACGCTTGCTTCAAGCTTGTCTTCTTCTCTTGCATTAAGATTTACATAGAAAGGTGCGTGAGCTGTGATAACTTTTGTTGTTGCTTTTACTGTTTCGCGGCTTTTGTCACTTATTCTGACTCCGCGTACGAACTCAAGCTCAAGCCCGTCAAGCCCCATTTCATCAAGGATTTTGAACCCGGCTTCATATCCTTTGTTTCCTGCTCTGAGCGGTACTCCCGCTGTTAAAAAGTTTAGTTTATCCATGTTTTCCTTTATTTAAATTCTTCTCCGATTTTCGGATTAACAATCCTGATAAAATCTTTGCTGTCTCCCATAAAGAAGCTTCCAAACTGCATTACAGTCGGCACAATTAAACCCTTTGCGGTTGCAATAAAGAACTTGTCGTCTTCTATTTTTGCAACAGTGCCGGCAGGATGAGGAACACAAAACGCGTCAGATGCGACTTCGACTTTCATAATTTTCATCATGTTGCCGCGGAAAGTCGTGCTTGCAAGAATAAACGGATTAAGCGCACGCACAAATCTTTCAATTTCTTCTGCAGTTTTGTTGTAATTGATGAATAAATCCCTCTCATCAAGACCTTTTCCCGAAATAAAGTCACCGTTTGGCTGTTTAATTCTTGGAAGCGGCTGGTTTTCGTAAGCCATTAAGACTTGAAGCAAAAGTTCAATACCTATTACATTCAACTCGTTAAAGATTGTGCCCATTGTTGCTTTTGAATGTATGTGGTAAGGTTTTTGTGCAATGATATCGCCTGTATCGAAGCTTTCGTCCATAAAATGAATTGTGACACCGGTTTCTGTTTCACCATTCATAATTACACGCGAATAAGGATTTCCGCCTCTGTATTTTGGAAGCATAGACGGATGAACATTAATAAACCCGTCTTTTACTGATTCTAAAAGAATTTTTGGTATTTTATAATTAAACGAACAAACAACTGCTGCGTCGATATCAAGCGAGCGGATTTTTTCAATTAGCTGCGGCTCGTCGAGTTCATCATAATCTACGTAGTTAAGCCTTCTTGATTGAACAAAGTTTTTGAAATCGAAATACATATTGTGGTCTTTTTTAGGCCCGAGCACTCCCACAATATTAACTCCTGCCATCAAAAGACCGTCAAGCCCGATATAAGCCATATCAGGAATGCCGACAAAGAGTATTCGTTTTTTAAACATTGTTCTGTTGAACATCTAAACTTTGACCTCAATCATTTCTGCGAGGATTTTTGAGCAGTCATTAACCATATTTGTGCAGTGTGCTTTCCGCTCCGGAGAAGCCATATCCATTCCTGCAGTTAAGGCACGGCAGCAGGTTGCTCTGTGTGATTTTTTAAACTCTTCAATGAACTGTTTTGCTTTTGCTCTTGCGCAAACTTCGTTTCCGTTTTTGTTTTCGCGCCCGTAAAGCCATCCAAGTACGATTTGCGAACCTGCGATTGCTCCGCATAGGCAGCCTGAACCCATTCCGCCGGAAAAAGAAGTTGCAACAGGAAGCAGCTCTTCAGGCACAAGTCCTTTTTCAATTGCTTCTTTTACAATGCTTTCACAGCAGGAATAACCTTGATTAAAATACTCAGCAGCTTTCATTTCTAAATCCTCATCTGGTACTATATTAGCATTAAATTACAAATTCTCCAAATAATTTGCAGCAGCTTTTTTAGAGGTGTAATTTTGAATTGTTTCAAAACAATTATCAAGTATTTTTTGCTGGTTGTTTGAGTTAATTATTTTGTTAATTATTCCATCCCTCCAGAAATATCCGTTTTCTCCGTCTCTCACTATCCCTGCGGCACCGTCGTTTTCTGTACAAATTGTAACACATCCTGATGCCATAGCTTCGAGATAAACCATGCCGAAAGTTTCGTTGATACTCGGAAGCGCAAAAATATCCGCTTTTCTCATATCTTCAAGAACTTTTTCGCGTTCAATCCAGCCCAAAAATCTTGGCTTAGTGGATAGTTTTTTTAAGTTTTTAAGCTCTTTTCCCTCTCCGATAATTGTCAACTCAACATCAAGGTTTTCGCATTCGCGGATTACTTTATCTACATTCTTGCGCTTGATTAAATTTGCACACGTAAGAACTTTGACTTTTCCTTCCGGCTTCCAACTACGATGAATGATTTCTGTGTTGATGCCGGAGTAAGCAACAAAAGTTTTTTCTTTAAATTCTGGATAAAGTTTAAGAAATTTTTCTTTCAAAACAATTGACCGGCATGCAATTTTTTTTGCATTTTTGTAAGCTCTTTCAAGTTCCGGTTTAAAATAAACTGAATAAATCGGATTTGTTAAAACTTCTAAATCCGAAACATGGACTCCTGCAACAAAATCCAGCCCTAAGCGGTTTGCAAAAATAATTCCTGAAGGCATGTGAGCAATACACAAGCCTGTATGCTCAGTTGAAACTTTGTTCTTGATATTTCCTAAAAAAGGCAGAAAATAATTAATATTTTCAATCTGACCGTAAGTTCCTGTTTTGTAAAAAGGTTTTTTTCTCAAAAAAGAGTTTAAAAGAAAATTTGGTTTAATTATTTTTACCTCATGCCCCATCTTTTCCCACTCAGTCACAAAGTTTTTGATTGTGCGCGGTGTGAATTTTTCGTTTTCTGATACTGGATATAAGTCGGTTATTACAAGGATACTCATTAAATGTCTCCATATTTGCCCTTTTCAAAGAACAAAATATTTATTAACGAAAAAATCATTACAACAATAAGCAAGACAACCGCTAAAGCGGAAGCGTAGCCTAAATCGAGGTTTTCAAAAGCGCGTTCGTAAATATAGTAAACAATGGTTTTTGTAGAGTTTAAAGGTCCGCCTTTTGTCATAACGTAAATTTCTGCAAAAACTTTCATTGCAGAGATTGTGCTTATTGTAGATACAAGCGCAATTGTAGGCATAATATGCGGAATTGTAACGGTTAAATGTTTTCTGAAAAACCCTGCTCCGTCTATATCGCATGCTTCATACAAATCCTGAGGCACGCTCATAAGAGAGGCAAGATAAATCATCATGTAGTATCCGATACCTTTCCAGATAGTTACCACTGCTACTGAAAACAAGGCCCAATTTGGGTCAGTAAGCCAGCCGATTGATTTGATGTTGAAAAGCGAGAGTGCGTAATTTAAAATTCCCTGACCTGCATAAAGCCATTTGAAAGCAATTGCAGCAACAACAATTGAGACAATTACAGGAAGATACAACAGAATTTTATATAGAGTTATGCCTCTTATTTTCTGGTTAATCAGTATTGCAAGAAACAGCGGAAAAGTTACCAGAAATGGAACTGCAATAATTAAGTACATAAAAGTATTGAACATGACTTTATAAAAAATCGGTTCTTTAAAAAGTTTTGTATAGTTATCTATTCCGCAGAAGTCAGGATTATAAAGGCTTGAAGAGTAATCAAAAAAACTTAATCCGAAAGTTTGAAAAAACGGAATAAAAAAGAATACTATTAAAACTGCTGCAGCCGGAAGCAAGAATAAATATGGTGTGTATTTTTTATAATAATTCATAAACTGATTATCGCACCTGTTTGTTTACGGGTCAACTACAAGATATAATGATTGTCAATACACTTTTTGAGCTTTGTTAACGTAAATTTTTGTTAACTTGAATTTTTCTCAATAGGCATGGGGAGCATGGTTAATTGTAACACTTTTTTGCAAATTATTTACTTGCGAAAAAGATAAGGAAATTATACTATATACACATACCTGAAAGGAGTGATGGCTACAAGACTTGAGAAGGTTAAAAGATAGAAAAAAGATACAAAACTTTTCTAAAAATTTTAACCGGGGAAGAGATAAACACAAATCAATTTGAAAAGAGAGACATTTACCTTTAACAAAAAATTATTTTATTTTAAAAATTGGAGATTTGAGGACAAAACCACAAAAAGATTTTTGGGGTAGGAGATTATTGGGTTAATAAGGGGTGCGTCTTTTTTTGCACCCTTTTATTTTATGGTACAATAATCGAATGGAAGAAAAAGAAACCAAAAAAGTAATCGGTTTGATGTCCGGAACATCTTGTGACTCAATAGATGCAGGGCTTTGCGAAGTTAATCCTGATTTGTCTGTAAAGCTTGTTCACGGAATAAATTATTCTTATCCGGAACATATTAGAGCAAAACTTTTTGCTGCGTTTAGAGGTGAAATTACAGTTAAAGAACTTTGTCAGCTTAATTTTGCTGTCGGAAAATGTTTTGCTGATGCAGCAAATGTACTTATTTCAGAGTTTGGAAAACCTGATTTAATTTCAAGCCATGGTCAAACAATTTATCACTATCCGTTTGATGAAAAATTAGATGGTGTTTCGTTAAAAAGCACTTTACAGATTGGAGAAAGTGCAATAATAGCACGTGAAACAGGATGCATGACTGTTTCAAATTTCCGCGAAAGTGATATTGCAGCAGGCGGTCAGGGAGCTCCGCTTGTGTGTTTTGCTGATGAAAAATGGTTTAAAAATTCTCTTGTGCAAAATATTGGCGGAATATCAAATGTAACTGTTGTTTCTGATGATTGTGATACATTCGGGTTTGATACCGGATGCGGTAACATTATGATTGATTATTGTGTCCAAAAACTTTTCGGGAAAAAATATGATAAAGATGGTGAAATTGCTGCTTCCGGAAATATCTGTGAAAGCTGGCTTGACTGCCTTTTGCAGGATGAATACTATTTTATGGAACCTCCTAAAACAACCGGAAGAGAATATTTTTCTAATAAATACATAGAAAATATTTTGAAAACAGCACCTGAAAACCCTGCTGATGTTGTTGCAACTTTGACAGCTCTGACTGCAAAAACGATTGCGCAGGCTTATGAAAGGTTTGTTTATCCTCAGGTTCACGTGGATACTGTGATTATTGGCGGAGGCGGAGCTTACAATAAAACTATGATGAAGTTTTTAAGAACATATCTTCCTAAGCATATTGAGTTAAAAACGCATGAAGATTATGGAATTTCTAATAATTTTAAGGAAATAATGGCTTTTGCGCTTTTAGGTTACTGTAATTACTACGGTATACCAAATAATCTCCCGTCTTGTACAGGCGCAAAGAAAAGAATAGTTATGGGGAAAATTAGTTATTAAATCGCCTTTGCTCTCTGGTACAATGAATTGCCAATTTAATTCATAATCACCAAATGAACCCATGTAGTTGCAACAGATGATAAACTTAACATCAAAAACGCCATTAAAGCAAAGAAAAACTTTTTCATATAACACCTCAACTATTTAGAAATTATAGCATAAATTGCAGCTTATAAGGATAATATTGCAGTAACAGTAACATTCAGTAGTAGAGCTAACGCATTTGGTTATAGTGATAAAAATGATCTTGTTCATGGAAATCATTCATATTGTTTAAAAAAATGGTTTATGGGAAATATGTAATACTGTCTGACCCTTATAATTCCGGCAAAGATATTAAAATGAGTTGGAAACGATTTACAACTGACGAGTGTTTAGTATTGTTTTGTTCTACTAAAAATGCAGAAGAAGATGCAAGACTTGAAAATGCTCTACCTAAAAACTATAGAAATGCTGAAAAATTACAAATAGAAAAAGCTAAACAAAGAAAGTTCAAAAAAGAACAAGAGAGAATTGCAGAAGAAAACAGAATAAAGCAAGAAGAATTTGAGCGTGAACAAAAATGGAATTGGGATTCTATTGTTCAAACTTTTGGAGAAGATGGAAAGAAAAAACTTAATGACTTCAATCCAAGTTCTCCAAAAATTGATAAGTACAACGTTATAAAATTTTTGAACAAATACGGCGTTAATATTATTTCAAAAATTGACAAAGATGTTAGAGGCTTGGGAAAAGGCTCTGCTAAAAAAACTTATATATTGCCAATAATTGAAGGATTAGCTGAACTTGCAAAAGATAAGGGGGTTAATCAAACGGTTATAGATAACTTTAAAAAAACTTGCATAAACCAAGAATTAGATGCTTTGTTTTATACAGATGAAAAAGTTATCATGGAAGAAGTAAGAAAAATGCTAAAACTTATTAATAAGTGATATTTATTTGCAATTACAAATCCAAATCATAGAAACAGAGTAGAAAAGTAGACTTCTGTCTAGCTAAACTAATTATACAATAATTGCCACCTCACTTAAATCGACCTAGCACTAAAAAAGCGCCTTTCGGCGCTTAATTTGTGAGTACCACTTGTTTTAAATGGTGGAGGTATCGACGCAACGCTCGAACTTTTTTGAAGTTTCCGAGCTTGAGTGTTGATGTCAGCAACCGTTTATTTTTCTTAAAAATAAAAGTTGCAGCTTAAAATTCAAGCATTGAAATAATAGTTTCAAGTTCCTTTTTTATCATGATTTTACATTTTTTGTCTAATATTTTAAATCTTTTTGCAGTGATAATCGCGGCAAGCAAAAGTTGTGTGCTTGTCATAATTTGATTACGGTTGTACCAGTGGAATTTGCAAGTGCATCATATTCTGAATCTCTTACCATAATACCGCAGTCAACCAAACTTGAATTGTAAAGTGTTTGTTCCAATCCGTATGCAACAACTTTTTCAATGTCAATTGGTAAGCCGCTAATAGTAACAATTGTTCCCATTGTTTTTTCTCCTTATGTTTTTTGTTGTACTGTCTTTTTTCAAACCTTAATTTAAACCAGCTTCAGCTTTGAATTTCGCAGCCAATGTGGGGTTGCTTTGTTCAAGCATTGATTGTTTAGTAAGGTTTAATGTTTCTTTTTTGTATGGGTTAGGAATAGAAGAATTGTTGAATTCTGCCGGGTTTGTGCCGCCACCACCCACATTGTAATTCACTTTCAATTCAGGGTATGCTTCAGCAACATTTTTCACAGCTTCTTCAAGGTTTTCAGCATCCAGCTGAACCAACTTCACAGCCTTTTCTTTCAATCCAAATTTCTTTGCAATTTCAGCAACTTGTGCTTGCTTTCTTAAAGTTGCTGCTTCTTTTTCTGAAGCTGCAATTTTGTCAGCAAGTTCTTTGTTTTGTTTCACAATCTCTGTGATTTTTTCGTTAAGAAGATCAGTTTCTTTCACTTCTTTTTCTGTCAAACCAAGTGCTTCTGCAAGAAATTTCTTCAGGTCTTTGCCGTCTTTTTGCTCAATTCTTCTTGCAGCATTTTCATCATTTAATTTTTTGATGTGTTCTTTGAACTTTGCTTCAGTTTCTTCATTTGCTTTTGTTACGGCATCAGAAATCATTTGCTGTACTTGTTCCTTTGTGAAGGTTTCTGTGTTGTTTTGAGGATCTCCCCCATTTCCATCTTTTGGCATCTCGCTTTTCTCCTTTTCTTTTTATGTCTTTATGGCTGCACGTGCAACCAAAACTTTTGCAATAAAATGAAGCCCACTAAAAAAGTAAGGCTTCAACAATCCAACTTTATAAATTAAAAATGTCTAATAAATCAATAAACCATCAATAATGCAAGGGGTTTTTGATAGGTCAGCACTGCCTTTGTATATCTCTGAAAAACAAATTTTTGAATTCATAGGCAATTCTTGTGCAATTCTTAATTTGTCAGAATCACTCAACTTTTCATATTCTTCATTGGTAAGATTTAATTTTGAAATATCTTTTTGTAGTGTCATAAGTTTTTCAAGTCCTTTACATATAGTGTAAATAATTCTTCAAGTGAATTCAACAATTCAGGTGTATTTTCTTTAAGAACCTTTAAGGCTTCTGTGCAATTGTTTGTTCTTAAAAAGAAATACTGTGCAAAAATTTCAGGTTCTTTTGTTCCATATTGCCTGTAATATGCTGAACCATGCCCGGCAATAGAAAAATCAACTTTCTTATTCCTGAACATATTACCATTACAAAGTGCATCAAAAATGTCAGAAACAGCTGCCCAGCCGTCTTTGCTTAAACCTTGATAATTTGGTACTTTGTTTTGTATAACATATTCTTTTATGACTTCTCTGAATTTATTTGCAACTTTTTCAGGGAATTTGTCCATTCTTTTTATTCTGTGTTTTTCAACAACTGCTTCAAGTCGTTTGCTAGTTTCATCAAAATCTTCTGCAACTTTTCTTGCGGTTTTCCACAATTTTGTTGCTTTAATTAAAGCATTCAAATAAGTTTCAGTTGCTTCATCAGTTACATTTGATATTGTAGGACTTTCAGAAAAAAGCAAGTCAGCCCAAAGTTTTGAAACACTCCTGTATAGGTTTATAAATACCCTTTTTACAGTTTCATTAAA
The DNA here is from genome assembly GCA_948684385.1 of uncultured bacterium. Lineage (GTDB taxonomy): Bacteria > Cyanobacteriota > Vampirovibrionia > Gastranaerophilales > Gastranaerophilaceae > CAG-196. The sequence goes on along the minus strand of CAPQCU010000001.1, from coordinate 113,577 downwards.
TTCCTGAAATAATCATCTTTAAAAGGGTTTGGTTTATTGTTTTGATAATCATGCAAACCTTCTCCTATTCGCTTCAAATCTTGAAAACATTTTTCTGTTAATTTGAAAGAATCACAATTTGGATTATCCAACACTGCTTGATAAAGCCAAAAAACTATGCTGCAAGCCCCTTCAATGATTAGTGGATCACAAGCATTTTGCATTGAAGCAATTTTTGCATCTTTTGCTATTAGCAAATTATTTTTGCGAATCAATTCTTGCCGCAATTGTTGGTTTTCACTGTCTAAGTCGTTATTAACAATGTTGTATATTTGTTGAAGTTCACTTTCCAGTAATGTCAAATTGTGTTCATCTGCCATGTGTTCAAATAGTGCAAAGTATTTATATATACTTTTTTTGAATGTTGCTGGGTGAACATCAACAATTTTGCCATCTAATTTTGCAATTTTTATTTCTTTTTTGTTCATTTTTCCTTATCCTTTTATTTTCGTGTAATACTCCAAACTATAACAGCCATTGCAATCAAGGCTGTGCAAGTAACAAGATCAGTGCCTTCAATGTGTATCTGCAACATAAATGTGCCATTTTTTAAAGTCGCAGCTTCAAATTCCCTTCTGAAATCGCTTTTTGAAATTTTCACTTCTACTTCAACAAGACATTTGTCATTTATTGCACTAATATCTGAATTGTGAATGCACTCTGAACACACAAAAACCATGCCTTTTTCAAACCTAAAATATTTCATCAGTTCAAGTTTTATGATGTCGGACTTTTTCATTTGCTAACCCTCAAAGCTTCTTCAGCTGTTTTTCGCATAAAATCACAAACTTTGTGCCAATTGCTGAAATCAGAATTCTTTGCACGTGCAATTTTCTTCAAAGCTTCTTCAAGTTCTGTGTACTTTGTTTTTTTCTCAAATAAACAGGCTCTGCCTATTTCAAATAAATCTTCAATGTTGCCAAGTTCATCAAAATCTTTTGGATTATAATTTATAGGTGATTCAAGGCTGCCATCTGTTGCATAAATTCTTCCATTTGTTCCTTCCACAAATCTGTCGTCAAAACAATAATGGTCAAGCATCAGATTTTTTTCAATCTGTCCAGCATCATTCTTGCTTTTGTAAACAGCTGCTTCAATAATTTCTTCATAAGGTTTTTTGCTGCCTTTCCTCACATATACTTTGCCATCTTCAAATTTTTCTACCATTGTTTAATTTCTCCTTGTTGTATTTCTAATTCTTTTTTTAAATAGCTGAAAATATAAGCAATCACTTCAACAGTCCAGCCATCACCAATGACATCATAACGGTGTCGGTTTCTTAATCCGGCAGTGTATTCATCAGGCAATGTCTGCAATCTTTCACATTCAAGTGGTGTTAGATATCGCAATCTGTTATTATCAAGCACAATTTTGGGGGCTTTGTAGTCTGAAGATAACAAGCAATTTATTTTGCCGTCAGTTCCAAAAACTTCATTTTTTTGTTTGCTAATGCTTTCAAAAGGTTTCACAGTTCCAATACAGCCCCTGTTGTGTGGCACTGTTCTTGTGAATCGTGCAGCCCTTAATTCTGAAATATCAAATTCAGAAGAAACATTTTTTTCTGCAATATCTTTGAAACAAATTTTTCTGTTTTTGGGTTGTTCTATTGCACAAGTTGGAAAACCAAACAAATTGAAGTTTTTGTGTCCTATATTTGTCCAGTAATATCTGTTTCGCAATTGTGCTGAAACATATTCACTGTTTATATTTACAGGATAAGTGCCAAGTGCTTGTGATATTGCTTCAAAGTCTTGTTGGTACATTTGCACATTTTCAAACAAAAAATATTTTGGTTTAAGAATTTGTTTTGCTTTCACAAATTCCCAAAACAAAGAACTTTTGCTTCCTTTAAGTCCAAGCCGCTCATTATTAGCACTTGAAAAATCTTGACATGGTGAACCACCAAGCAACAAATCACATTGTCCAATGCTTTCCCAGCAAACATTTCTTACATCACCCATTTGGATTGTGTCCGGGTAGTTGTTTTGTGTAACTTCCATTGCTGTTTGTTTAATTTCGCAAGCAAAATATTTTTCAACTGGAATGCCCAGCTGATCAAGTGCAATTTGTCCGCAACTAATACCATCAAACATTGAAACAACAATCATTTGCTTAACTCTCCAAATATTTGTGCAATACTCTGATTGCTGCTTCACAACCGTATGCAATACCCACTACATAATCAGCTTCATCAAGTTTTTGAATCCAAGCTTCTTGTTCAGGTTTCAATTTGCCACCTTCTTGTCTTTTCATTTCAATGCAAAGCACTTCATGGGTTTTGCTTTTGTTTTTGGCAAAAATAACAATGTCAGGAAAACCTTTTCTCAAGCCCATTGCTTTTTGCCTTCTTATATATCCAAAATGGTTGAAGTCTTTTGTTCCATCATCTGATTTTTTAGGGATATACATGCCATTCCAATTATATTCAATAAGGTCAAGGATAATTCTGTTTTGCTCTTTACTGTCCATATTGATAAATGAAACAGGGTTCAATTGTAATTCTGAAAAAATTTCAGACAAAAATGCTTCAGGGCTTTGTATTTCTTTGCCGTCTTGCTTAATACTTTTGTAGTCTGTTTTGTTTGTGCGTGGTTTCCTTGTAATCGTTAAACCAGCATCTGTTTCAATAATGATTTCACCTTCTGTTGCCCCATTTTTCACAATGCAATTTCTTGTGCTTCTATTAGTTAATGCAAACCTAATTGCATCAAGAACAGAAGTTTTGCCTGTACCATTGCCCCCAAGTAATTCAAGGCTTTTTTCATCAGCTTCAAATTCGCTGATTCCAAATAAGTTTTTGATTTTAATTTTTGTAATTTTCACCGGTTGTTTCTCCTTATGCTTTTATTTTTCTTTTGATTTTTTTGTAATAGGCATCAATTTGCCCTTTTTGCCTTAGTCTTTCAACATCATTCATTGCTTCACACAAAGGAAATAAGCCCACACTTCCAGTGGTCAATTGATATTCAGCATATTTTTGTGTTAAAAAGTTTTGAATTGCTTCTTCTTTTTCTAGTTGTGTCAAGCCAAATGGCAATGTGATTTCAATGCAACGTGGTTCATTAAGCCAGTGCCAAAATTTTTGAAAAATGTTCTTTTTTGCTGGTTTGCAAATGATTAGTTTTAAATTTGGTTTAGCCATGTTTCAATCCTCTTTTCTTCATTTCGCTAAGTTGAAAAACAGCTTTTGCCATATCAATAAGGCATTCATCAAGTGATGGTTCACCCGGTTCAACCAAGAAAATAAAGTTTGGCTTTTTGTTCTTTTTTTCTCTTTTAATCCTTGCCATTGGCATTTCTCCTGTTTTTGCGTAGCAAAATTAAGCCTTCCAAAAGGCTGTTTTTCTGTGCTATAATCTGAATGAAAAAATAATTTTTTGGGCTGCTACTTCATAGCAGTCTTTTTTTCTCCTATAAGTTTAAATTTGTGAAGCCTTTTTCAACCATAAAGGTTTTCAAATCTTCTTCAGCCACCCTGTAACGGTTTCTTTTCATTGTTGCTTTTAGTTCGCCCGTTTTAATGTATCGTCTTATTTGCTGATCACCTATCGGCAAAACTTTTGCAATATCCTCAATGCTGTATTCCTTAACATTTGTCAATAAAGGTTGCAAAATTTTTCTCCTTTCATTATTATGTAAAGTATAACTTTTGATAAAATAAGAATAAAACAATTGTTCACATTTGTCAAGTGAAATATTAAATAATGTTTACATTTGTCAGAAAGAAGGTTGCAAGTAATGAATATCAAAGAACTTCACAAAATTGTATGTGATGAAAAAAAAGAAATTATCAAGAAAACTGAATTAGCAAAATCAATGAATTATTCAAGGGAATATGTAGGGCAATTATTCAAAACCCCTGAAAAACAAATTTCACTTGACAAAATTGAACAGTGTGCAAAGTATTTTGAAATAAGCATGGCTGTTTTTAATCGTTTTATGGATGGTTCAGAAATTCCAAATGACCATACACAAGATATTTTATTAAAAGAAATTGAAAAACACTTTTCAATTGATAAAGTTGACATGCCAACCGTAAAAACCGTTTTAGAAACTGGGCGGGTGCGTTCATTAGTGAAAACCCTTATTAAATCATTAAATGGTGATGAAGAAGCCGCTGAAGCACTCATTGGCATTTTGAAAGTGCCAGAACTTGCAAAAAGTTTTATTGAATAAGAAAGGTAAACAATGAAAACAATATTATTTTCTACAATTATTTTAAGCATGCTATTTCAGCCAGTTTTTGCAGCAGTACAGCAAACAGCTTCAGGTGTTGAAGTTAGTTCTGAAATGTTAAAAACAAAATATGATGGGTATTGTATAAATTTTACAAATACAGGGAAAAACCCTGTTAAAATATCAAATATTGAAGCAAACAATCTTACAAACAATGTGAATCAAGTGCTTGTTTCAGAAGCAACTCAAAAAATTAAAAAAAATAATAAATATGGTTACATGGGTTTGTTTACTTTGGGTATCACAACACTTGTTGGATCTTCAAAAAATAGTGCTGTTTTAAAAGAACAAAAAGCTGCCCTTGCTGAAGCTGCAACTTTTACTTCAAATTTTGAAACTTTAAAATCTGAAATTATTATGCCTAATGATACAAAAACAATAAGAATTCTTGTGCCATTAAATGAAGAACCAAATATTTCAGCTATTTTTCAAGACACAAAGACAAATGAATATATAAAGGCGGTAAAATGAAACAAAAAGAACCAGCCTTCATATATGTTAGGGTATCGAGCAAAGAACAAGAAGAAAGCGGCTTTTCTATCCCGGCACAAATAAAATACTTACAAGATTATGCAAGAAGAAAAGGCTTTGAAGTAGTTGAAATTTTTGCTGAAAGCATTACTGCGAAAGAAACAGGAAGGCAACAGTTTGAAAAAATGTTGCGTATCTTAAAAAAACAAAAAAAAGCCTGTCATCTTTTATGTGAAAAAAATGACAGGCTATTAAGAAATGAAGATGACGCAGCTACTATCAAAAATTTGTTTACCAAATCAGAATGCCACGTGCATTTGGTAAAAGATAACATGGTGCTAAATAGACATTCAACACCGTATGAAATATTTATTTTTATGATGTTTTCAGCTGTTTCTTCATTGTACCCACGCAATTTGTCAATTGAAGTAAAAAAAGGCATGGTTGAAGCTGCTGAAGAAGGCTTTTTTCCGGGCAAAGCCCCAACTGGATATTTAAACAACAGAACCAGCAAAAAGAAAAGTGAAATTATTGTTGATAAAGAAAAAGCCCCTTTTGTTATAAAAGCCTTTGAATTATATTCCACTGGTTGCTTCACTTTTCAAAGTTTAGCCAAAAAACTTGCAAAGGAAGGGTTCACAATAGGCAAAAGAAACTGCACAAAAGGAACTATTGAAAAAATACTTCACAATCCATTTTATATTGGTGAATTCAATTATAAGGGCAAAAGATTTTATGATGCAAAACACAAGCCACTAATAACAAAAGAATTGTTTTATACAGTGCAAAAAGTTATAAATGAAAGAACTGCCCCACATTTAACAAAGCATGAATTTCTTTATTCCGGGCTTATCAAATCGCCAAATAATTATTTACTTGTCGGGGATATTAAAAAAGGTAAATATGTTTATTACAGAAGCACTGATGCCAAAGATAAGGGGCTTAAACTCCTTAAAGAAGGCTATATTGATGAAATGGTTGAAGAAATGTTCAGAAGCTTATATTGTCCACCTGAATTTGCTGAAGCAATATTTTCAAAACTGAAAGAAATGGTGCAAGGCAAAGAACAATATGAACAAGAATCACTTGAAGCGATACAAAAGAAGATAAGCATGCTTAAAAGTCGCCTGAACAAGCTTTATATTGACAAATTAGATGAAACCATTTCTGAAGAATTTTATTTTGAAAAGAAAAATGAATGGCAAATTGAACTTGATGAATTAAGAATTCAATTTGATTATATAAGCAAAGAATCTGATGAAATTTTACAAAGGGCTTCTGCTATCCTCACACTTTGCAAAAATGCTTATAATGCTTATCTTTCAGGAACAGTTGAACAAAAACGCACCCTTTTAAAATTGATAACCTCACACTTTTTGTGGGATGGTGAAAACCTAACAATAACAATAAAAAACACTCTCAAACCAATGTTCAAGAGTGTATTTTTTCAAAATGGTGGAGGTTAGGAGATTCGAACTCCTGACCCCCTGCGTGCAAAGCAGGTGCTCTACCAGCTGAGCTAAACCCCCACAAGAGTTTCTACATTTATTATAATACATGCTGATTTTTTTTTGTAAAGGGGGTAAATGTAAATTGAATGAAATTACTTACAAGCCTGGAAGAATGTTGAAAAAAGGGGGTAAATGAAAACTTTTTAGTGTTACTTATAAACTTGGAAGAATGTTGAGAAAAGGGGTAAATGTAAATTGAATAATTAGAAAAAATAAAAAGCGTACAAGAATTTCTTGTACGCTTTTTTAAAAAACAAAATTACTTAATAAATTCGTAGCAAGGTGCTTTGAATTCTGCATTATTGTTTGAAGCTGCAAAAGATTTTATTGCAAAAACAATATTTGCTATCATTATTACAAGGCCGGCAAGTATGTTTACCAGCGGAATAAAACTCAAAATAAGAGAAGCAATAAAAATAGTAAGTTCAAAATTGAACATTTGTCTGATGATTTCTCTTGAATTACCTGACAATTCTTTTCCACCTGCAAACCATGCTACAGCAGAAGCAATTACACCAAAAAGAATAACGCCCAAAGTTCCGATAATTGTTAATGTTTTTTCGTTCATAAATTTCTCCTTTCTTCCAACTATTAAAGTTTTTTTACAATTTCTTCCAAGCAAATTTTTACATGTGCATAGTTTAAACCACCTTGCATATAAGCAACATAAGGCTCTCTCATTGGGCCATCTGCAGAAAGCTCAATTGTCGAACCTTCTATAAATGTTCCTCCTGCCATAATTACCTGATCTTCATAACCCGGTATGTACTCAGGAATTGGAGTTACATAACCATTGACCGGCGAAAGCGATTGAATTGTTCTGCAAAACTGTTCTAAATGTTCAGGTTTTCCAAAAATTATATTCTGGATAATATCAGTTCTCTTCTCATCAAATCTTGGAGCTGAGTTAAATCCTATATCTTCAAAAACTTTTGCTGCTAGAATAGCTCCTTTCACAGCCTCAGATACTATTGAAGGTGCCATAAAAAGCCCTTGAAAAATCAGCCTGTGCTGGTTAAACATTGCTCCGCCTTCAGAACCAATCCCCGGTGCAGTAAGCCTGTTGGCTGCGCGTTCAACATAAAGCTCTTTGCCTGCAAGATAACCGCCGGCTTCAACTATTCCGCCTCCCGGATTTTTAATTAAAGAACCTGCCATTAAGTCTGCACCGACTTCCAACGGCTCTCTGGAGTCTACAAATTCACCGTAACAATTATCAACAAAACAAATGCAATCAGGATTTTTTGACTTAACAACAGTGCAAATCTTTTCAATTGTCTCTATTGAAAGCGATTTTCTGGTTGAGTATCCTTTTGAACGCTGAATCAAAACCATTGTGGTTGTTTTGTCAACCATTTGTTCAAGCTTTTCGAAATCAATCTCTGTATTATTAATTAAAGGAACTTCATCGTATAATACACCGTTTCCAATCAGTGAAGCGCGCTTTGTTTCTTCGTCTCCGGCTGTTCCTATGACTTCCTGCATTGTATCATAAGGCGCTCCGGCAACGGATATAAGCTTGTCTCCGTGTCTCAGGTTTCCAAATAATGCGCAGGCAAGCGTATGTGTGCCTGATGCAAAATGAATTCTTACTAGAGCTTTTTCTGCGCAAAATACCTGTGCAAAAACTTTATCCAGCACTTCCCTGCCCAAATCATCGTGTCCGTAACCGGATACTGTGTAAAAATGTTCAGGAGCAACTTTATTATCAAAGAAAGCTTTTAAGACTTTTCTCTGATTGAAATCCCTGATTTCATTTACCCCTTCAAATTCTTTTTCTAAATCTTTTTCCGCTTTTTTAAAATCATAATTCATAATAGATTTATTATAGCAAAAACATTTGGGTGTGTAGAAAAAGAAAAAAGCGACAATTAAAAAATTATCGCTAAATTATGTGTGTGTATTATATTATAGATTTTTATATTTCTAAGCTATTAAAGATAATTTGTTTTCACCATTTTGAGCGGTCTGGTCATTTTCGCGAATCATACTGAATGTTCTGTACAATTTATAACCCAATGCTTTTAACGGATTAGAGCTTACTGAGTCTGCATTTTGAGCAAATTCCTGATTTTGCTGAAACTTTACTGATGCTTTCGGGTCTCTTAACATTAATATAGCATTTTGAGATTCCATATCTTTTGTTTCAACATTAGCTCTGTAGTTTATATTTATATTAGAAATTCTGTTAACTTGCATTTTTATCACCTCTGTGAACTTTCTGTTGTAATTAAGTGTTTTATTTACACTTCATTCAACAATTTCATTATGCAACACATCAAAAAAAAAGTCAAGAGGGTTGAATAAGTTTTGTTAGCTTTTGTGAAATCCAACAGTAGAGATGATTTGAGGATAAAATGTCATAAATACACTTAAAAAATACCCCAACTGTTTAGTAACCATTCGGTGTATTTTTTACACTAAATAAATTCCGGCATGGTTTGTTACAAACTTTTAATATTGACTAAATTGTGGTACAATTAATTTGAGGAGAGGTATGAAACGCAATATTAATAATACTAATAACAGAAATAAATCGTTTTCCCAGCGCCTTGTTTGGATTCAGGGAATATTTCTCTTATTAATATTATTATTTATAACTTACTTGTTTTGTGTTCAGGTGCTGGATGTAAGGCATTTCAGAGTAAAAGCTAAGAACCAGCGAAGAGCAAGCTCTTTTGTCATGCGCGGTAATATTTATGACAGAAACGGGATAAAACTTGCTACAGATACTGTTTATTATGATATTTTTGCAAGAAAAGCCGATTTTGTGCATACGCCTGAAGAGCTTGCTAAAATCCTTGCTCCGATTCTAAAGATTTCGCAGATTGATTTGACTGAAAAGCTCAGGCAGAATATTTCGGTTATTTCTTTGAAAAAGAACGTTGACAGGCACACGCGTGATGAGATTGCGAAGCTTAATCTCCGCGAGATTCCGATGGATAAAAAAAGTATTCGTACTTATCCGCAGGGCACTCTGGCTGCGCATGTGCTCGGGTATTACAATTTTGATGCTGATGTTGCTTCAGGAGTTGAGCTTACTGCAAAAGATGTTTTAGAGAGTGTAACAAGAGCTTCGCATTATGAAATGACTCCTAAAGGAAAAGTTATTTACAATATTTCGACCGACCCTGTTGCTGCTACAAGGCCGGTAAAAGGAAAAGACGTTACTTTAACTATTGATGCTGCAGTTCAGCATGTCTGCGAAAAGGAGCTGATGAAGTCAATTGAAAAGTTCAAAGCTCACAGAGGTGCTGTTATTGTAATGAACCCTCGTAACGGTGAGATTTTAGCTTACGCAGTGTATCCTTATTTTGACCCTAATAACTTTAAAACAGCAACAAGTTTTCAGACAAAGAACTGGACTTTAACGGATGTTTTCCCTCCGGGTTCTACGTTTAAAACGATTACTGTTGCTTCTGCTATTGAGCTTGGTAAGATAAACAGGTACTCAAAGATTAATGATACCGGTAAGATTAAAATCGGCTGGTGGACGATTAAGAACTACGATTATGCACGAAGACCTAATCCGGGTATGATTGATTTAGTTTATCTTTTTGAACATTCAAGTAACGTTGCATCTGTTATTGTTGCGCAAATGATGAGCAGGCATGAGTATTATGGTATGCTCAAAAAATTCGGGTTCGGTGAAAAAACAGGAATTGATTTACCGGGTGAGTCTGTGGGGCTTTTGAAATCTCCGGGCAGGTGGGATGCGTCTGACCATGCTTCAATGGGTTACGGATACGGTTCTTCTGTTACGGCTATTCAGATGGTTTCTGCGGTTTCCGCGCTTGCAAATGACGGGGTCAGGGTTACTCCTCACGTAATTAAATATTCTCCGGAAGAAGAAGCGATTAAAGTTAAAAGAACTCAGGTTATGTCACCTGAGCATGCAAGGGTTGTGACAGAGCTTTTGACAGAAAGTATTAATCGCGGAAAATCTCCGATTAAGTCTGATAGTTATAATATTGCAGCAAAAACAGGTACGTCTATTAAACCTAAAGAAAATGGTTCAGGGTACACAAACAAGCTTTATACTTCAATTGTAGGCTATATGCCTTCTACTGATCCGCAGGTTTTGATTTACGTAATTGTTGATTCTGCTCAAGGCGGTGAGATTTGGGGAAACACGGTTGCTGCACCGATTTTCAAAGAAATTTCGACTCAAATTTCGCGTATTTTAAATCTGCAGCCTGATAAAAGGGGTAAGGGGTAAATTAAGGGGTCGATAGATGAAACTACAAGCTGGCAAGAATGGTGAGGGGTAAATGAAGGAGTTGTGGAGGCAAGACTACAGGCTTGTAAGCAAGTAGGTTAGGTGAAACCCAACACAAAAAGTTAACAACAAATTTATAAAAAGAGGTGAATATGAAACTGGGAAATTTAATTAGAAACATTGATTTTATCGAATTATTAAACATCAATAATTATGATGAAGAAATTGAAGGTATTTCTTATAACTCTAAAAAAACAAAAGCAAATGATTTGTTTATATGTTTAACAGGCGAGCATGTTGACGGGCATGAATATGCGGAAGATGCGCTTGCAAACGGAGCGATTGCCTGCGTGGTTGAGAGAAGATTAAGTATTGATGCACCTCAGATTGTTGTAGATTCTACAGATGAAATTATGGCGAGAATTTCTGATGCTTTTTACGCTTCACCTTCACAAAAACTTAATATTATAGGAGTTACAGGTACCAACGGTAAAACTACTGTAACACATTTAATTCAGAAACTTTATGAAGCTTTTGACCAGAAATGTGCTTTGATTGGTACTTTAGGACATAAATTTGCAAGTAATGATGAATATCGTGATGTAAAACACACTACTCCTCAGGCTCCGGAGCTTCAAAGCCTTCTATATGATATTAACGAGCTTTGTATTGATAATGTAGTAATGGAGGTCTCTTCACACGCTCTTGCCCAGCATAGAGTTGATTATTGTGATTTTAACGGTGCTGTACTTACAAACTTAACTCAAGATCATTTAGATTTTCATATTACAATGCACAATTATTTCAAAGCTAAATCGAAATTATTTGAAGACCTTGTTGCCGGAGATTTTGCGGTTATTAACAAAGATGATGAGTATGCAGAACAATTTATCGAAGTTGTTTCGCCGACTGTCAGTCTTTACACTTACGGTATTAATAATGAAGCCGATGTAATGGCTAAAGATATTACTTTCAGCCGGAGCGGAGCATCTTTTACCTGCGTAGTTAAAGGTCAGGAATATAAAGTCAGCTTGAAAATGAACGGAATGTTCTCTGTTTATAATGTGCTTGCAGCACTTACTACCGCTATGGCTGTAGGATTTGATATTGAGAAATCTATCAAAGTTTTAGAAGAGCTTGGCGGAGTTGCAGGAAGATTTGAAATAGTTAATACAAATCCGACTGTAATTGTTGATTATGCTCATACTCCTGACGGGCTTGAAAATGTTTTGAAAGCTGCAAGAGACATTACTCCAAGTGATGGCAGATTAATTTGTATATTTGGCTGCGGCGGAGACAGAGATGCTACAAAACGTCCTAAGATGGGTGCGATAGCTGAGGAGCTTGCTGATGTTGTGATTATTACAAGTGATAATCCGCGCTCGGAAGACCCGCAGCAAATTATTACCGATATTTTAGCAGGTATTAAGAGCGTAAATGAAATTGTCGTTGAACCGGATAGAGAGCTTGCAATAAAAGAAGCTTGCAAGATTGCAAACGAGAATGACGTTGTTCTTGTTGCCGGTAAAGGTCATGAGGATTATCAAATTCTTGCTCATGAGACTATTCATTTTGATGACAGAGAAAAAGTCAGAGAGGTTTGGGGTGCATAAATGCGTACTCCTTTGTTAATTGAACAGCATTTTCATGGCGCTTATGGAGTTGATTTTAATAAAGCCGGTGTAGAAGAAATTGTTGATTTATCTTCAAGACTCCGCCAAATCGGGATTGGCGGATTTTTCCCTACGCTTGTTACTGACTCTGTTTCTAATATAAAACGCCAGATTGAAGTTATTAAACAAGCTGCTTTAAAAGCTCCGGCGATTTTGGGTATTCATCTGGAAGGTATTTTTATTAATCCTGAAAAGAAAGGAATTCATAATCCTGAACATTTTCTGCCTTTGACGGTTGAGAATTACAAACTTATTGAAGATGATTTTATAAAGATTGTGACTCTGGCTCCGGAGCTTGACGACGGATTGATTGAGTATTTAAAAAATAAAGGAGTAAAAGTTCAGGCAGGGCATTGTACCGGATTTGGGGCGGTTGACGGAGCAACACATACATTTAATGCAATGTCAGGAGTTACTCATAGAGGAAGCTCTACTGCGCTTTCCGCTTTAATTAATGACAATGTTTATGCAGAAATTATTGCGGATGGCGTTCATGTAAGTGACGATGCTTTAAAGCTTTTCTTTAAGTCAAAACCGGCAGATAAAGTGATTTTGATAAGCGATGCGCTGCCGATTACATACAGTGATTTGAGTGAAACACTATTTGCAGATTCAAAAATATTTTATGACGGAAAGAGTGCAAAATCAGCTGATGGAACAATCGCAGGAAGTACAAAACTTTTGCCGGAGATTATAAAAATCCTCGGAAGAAAAAATTTGTTTAATCCTGTGTTTGTTGAAAACGCTTATCGTTATCATGGTATAGAGCCGGTTGGTGAAATCGAATGGGACGAAGATTTTAATATTATACGCTGCTAATATTATTCCTTGTTATAATCCTTCTGATTTTTTCTTCAAGATATGCGACTTCTTTATTTCTCCCGAGCTGTTCATAAATTACTTTAGCTTTAGTATATAGTTTTATGGAATTAACAGGTTTTCTTCTCTCCAGCATTGATGCCAAATCCGAGTAAGTGAATGCAAGCTGAACCTGAACTTCCGGTAAAGTTGTTGCTTTTTTGTGAATTGTGCGGAAGTTCTTTAAATTTTCATCATAGTTTGAAATAATTTTTTTACAGCATTCTTTTTTCATATCAAGGATTTGAAACATACCTTTTCTGTTTCCTGTGAATTTATAAATTCTTTCAAGGTCAATGATTCTTGCAAGTTCGTGTAATCCGTCGCAGTTTCTTTTGCTGTTATCTATTGCAATAAACAAAAGTTCTTCTGCCCTGTCATGGAGCTTAAAGTTAACGCACATTTTGCTAAGTTCGTTCAAAATAAGAGTGCTTAATTCTGTTTTTCCGCTCTCATTAAGCTGATTTGAAAGCTTTATAGTGCTGTCACAAAACTCGTCTATCTGGTTACCGCGTACAAATAAATTTCTGACATTATTAAACTGGCTGCGAACGCTTCCTGCTTCTACGGTTTTTTGTAAGCAGTTCTGGGAAAAATCACGATATGATTTTTGAAAAATATTTTCTAACGAGTTAAATCCGACAACCTTCATATTAATATAAAGTATTTTTCTTGTCTGAAATTGCCCCAATTTTGCATGTTCCGTGTATAATTAGAATGGAAAATAAAAAGGATTTAAAAATGAGCAAATATTTATTGGAAATAGGTGTAGAAGAGCTGCCGTATAAGTTTATACCGATGGCGATTTCTCAATTAAAAACAGGCTTTGAAACTTTTTTAAATGATAATAATGTAAAGTTTGATAAAGTAAATGTAATGGCAACTCCAAGACGTCTTGCTGTTATTGTAGATGGTATTGCGGCTTCTCAGCCTGATGTTGAGAAAGTTGTAAAAGGCCCGATTGCTAAAGTTGCGTTTGATGAAAACGGAAATCTTACTAAAGCCGGAGAAGGTTTTGCTAATAAAAACGGTGTCGGTAAAGATGAACTTTTTGTTGAAGATAATTATGTTTACGCAAAAATTGAAATAAAAGGTAAAAATACAAAAGATTTGCTTCAAGAAAATGTACCTCAGATTTTCTCAAAACTTCAAGGTCCGCATTTTATGAGATGGGGCTCAAATGACGTTAAATTTTCACGCCCGATTAGATGGGTTCTTTCAATTTTGGACAGCGAAGAAGTTAAGATTAGAATTATCGATAAAGACTCTTCAAATATTACGAACGGTCACAGATTTTCTACTCAAAATATCGTGATTAATAATCCTGATGAGTATGTTGATAAGCTTCGAGACGCTCATGTAATTGTTTGTCCTGAAGAAAGAAAAGCGCGTATTATTGAACTTACACAAAAAGAAGCAGATAAACTTAATGCAGTAACAAAGATTTCTGATGATTTGTTGGAAGAAGTTACGTTTATTTGTGAATATCCGGTTGCTGTAACCTGCAATTTTGATGAAGCTTATTTAACAATTCCTCAGGAAGTTGCAGTAACTGTTATGGAAACTCATCAAAGATATTTTGCGCTTTATGCCAAAGACGGAAAACTTACGAATAAGTTTGTAACTATTACAAATTATATTGGTGATGAATTTGAAAATATTAAAGCCGGAAATCTTCGCGTAATCAAAGCGAGACTTGATGATGCAGTATTCTTCTTTAACGAAGATACAAAAAAGCCGCTTGAAGCTTATGTTGAAAACTTGAAAGGTATGACTTTCCAAAAAGGAATGGGTTCAGTTTACGATAAGACTCAAAGAATTGTTAAACTTTCTGAAAAAATCTCTTCAGCTCTTGGAGTTTCCAAACCTTCAATCAAGAGAACGGCTGAGCTTTGTAAAGCTGATTTGGCGACAAACCTTGTGTTTGAATTCACAGAACTTCAAGGATTTATCGGAGCTGATTACGCAAGAGTTGCAGGAGAAGCGACAGAAGTTTCAGAAGGTATTAAAGAACACTATTTCCCTCTTAATGCTGATAGTGAAACTGCAAGAAGTATTGAAGGACAAATTGTCGGTATTGCTGATAAAATTGATACAATCTGTGCTGTATTTGTTTCCGGCAAAAAACCGACCGGCTCTTCTGATCCGCTTGGCGTAAGACGTGCAGCTCTGGGTATTATTAAAACAATTCTTGAACATGATTTGAAGCTGAATGTTTCTGAGTTGATTGATGAAGCTCTTGCGCTTCTTCCGGTTCAAAAAGATGTGAAGAAAGATGTTGAAGAATTCTTTACTCAAAGGGCAATTATTTTATTGAACGGCGATTATTCAAAAAATATTCTTGAAGCTTGTTCTGCAAAAAATCCTTGTTCAGATTTCTGTGATTATGTAGAAAGAGTTAAAGCAGTTTCAGCAGGGGTTGATGAAAAACTTGTTGAAAATGCAAACAGAGTGTTCAGAATATTGAAGGAAGAAGCAGGTTCAGTTGATACTTCACTTTTTGTTAATGATGCTGAAAAGGCTCTTTACGATGCAATTCAAGGCGTAGAATTTGATGGTGATTATGTAAAATATCTTCAGGATTTAACAAAGATAAACTCTGTTGTAACTAAGTTTTTCGATGATGTTCTTGTAATGGATAAAGACGAAAAAATAAAGAATAACAGACTTGCACTATTGAAGAGTTTAAGAAATAAGTATATAATATTTACAGACTTTGCGAAATTGTAAAAATTTGTAACAACTTTATTTAAAAAAGTCAATTTTTTATTTGAGGGTACTTTAATTAAATACAAAGTGAAGGTAGTAAAAAACTAAAGAGGTCGTTATGTTCAACCTGAAATTATTTAAGTCACTTAAACAGGCATTAGATGCAAAAGCGAATTTGTTAACATTTGCAAGTTCACAGAGACAGGCAAATGCTGATTATATAGAGTCATTATCAAGTAATGAACTAAAAATCAAAGCTGACGAACAAAGGCTGGAAGCAATGGTCAGACAACAGCTAAAAGAGGAATTTCCGAATATTGAGAAGAGTTCTTCTTACGACTTGCTGGTTGACGCAGTCATCCACAATTATAAGTCAAAACAGCTTCAAGCCACCGATGATGCAGAAATAAAATAGCATTGTCATCATTAATCAAACAACAAATCAGGTCATCGTATTAACGATGGCTTTTTTGTTGAATGTAAACTTTTCTTAACAATTTTTAGTCGAAAATTTAAAATATGTATAATAAATAACATATTCCAAACAACTTCATAAATCAGGCTTGTTTAATCAGAATACAAATCCGGGTATTTGGAAAATTCGTGTTCCATATATCCTAAATAAACTAAACAACAAATAAAACAAGCTAAACTTAAAATGTATATGACTTTTTTCTGTCTATTTGTTAAGTTTAAAGAGTTTTCTTTTTGTAAATATTTAAATTTACGTAGTAAAAGCTCCAGTCCAACAATAATAAGATTAGCAGGGATAAAGATGTAAAAACAAAACATATAATAAAATGTTAACGGTGTAGTATTTATGAAGAGCAGGAATTTTCATACAGTTAGTATAACACAAGAAAGGAAAAGTTATGTTGAATAAATTAAAACAAGTATATGATGAACATGATCCAAGAAAAATTCTGGCAGCCGGCAACTGTCGAAAATCTAGATAAGCGCGTTAAGTCAGGAGATTTAATCTACGTAGATGATTACACCCGCGCAGACGGAACAAAAATTAACGGTTATTATCGAAGAAAACCGATCAGATAACTAAACATTACCAGTAGCAAAAGAAGCTGCTTCTTCGTAAGGGTTTTCCAATCCTGCTGCTTCTGCAGCTTTGAATGCTGTTTCAAAAGCTTTGTCAGAATTTTCTGCAATCTGCGGGTTTTCTAAAAGTGCCTTAAGATCGTGGTTTGTGTCATCTGCACCTTTAAAGAGCATTGAACGTCCGAGTGCTTCAGCTTTCGGGTCAGAAAAATCGTTAAGCTTTGCGTTTTCTTCCTGAATTTCTTCAGAAGGAACAGCCGGCTGTGATTTCTGGATGCTCTGAAAGTTTACTTGATTTACACTAAATTTAGGACCATTAACTTCACTCATGTTTTACCTCGCTTTGTTTATTAAATTATATCATATTTTGCAATTAATCAACCATCCATTTGTTCTAAAACGCGTAATTAATTTTTTTTGCTAGTTGAGGAGAAAAATTTTTACAAAAATTTACTATTTATATTTACTCTGATATAATTATTGTATGGGAAACGATATCGAAACTTTGCAAAATATGCTCAAAAACGACCCGTCGAATTTTCAGGCAAGGAGAGAATTATCTATTCTGCTTGTAAATAGCGGGTTTAATGAAGAAGCTGAATGTAATCTTAAATATTTGCTTAAGTATTTTTCTGACGATGCGGAAATTTATTACAACCTCGGTATTGTTTATGAAAAGATGAAAAAGTTTGACGAAGCAAAGGAAAGCTACGAAAAAGCGATTGAAATTTCTCCTCAGGAAGATTTTTATTATAATCTCGGGGATGTGCTTGTTGACTTAAAAGATTGGGACGCAGCGATTGAAGCTTTCAGAAAAGTACTTGAAACCGACCCTGATGACGGAAATTGTTATTTTAATCTCGGTGTCTGTTATTTTAATAAAGATGAAAAAAACCTTGCTCTTGATAATTTTCAAAAAGCGGTTTCAATTAATCCACAGGATGTGTTTGCATATTTTTACCTGGGATATATTTATCAGAATGACGGACTTACAAATTTTGCAATCGAAAGCTATCAGCGCGTTCTTGAAATTTCTCCGGATTATAGCTGGGCTTATTTTAATCTCGGTTCAATTGCTTACAAAAGCGGTAATCTTGAAGAAGCAAAAGAATACCTCTTAAAAACAATAGAGTTTAATGCTGCTGATATAGAAGCTTACAAACTCTTAACAAAAATTTGTCTTAAACTTGGAGAAACTGATGAAATTCTGGAAATTTTAAGTACTCAGCTTGAAAAAGAAGAAAACGGGGATTTGTTTTATTCGCTGGCAAGAGTTTACAAATATGTCGGTGCTTTGGAAGATTATTATGAAAATCTTGAAAAAGCGCTTGAAAATAAGTATACACTTTCTTTTTCCCGCAAAATTGTTCGTCAGGAGCTTCAATATGTCGAGCAAAAAATTGACCGCAAAGAACAAATTGAGCCTGAAACCCGGATTGAAGATTATTCTGAAATTGAGGATGAAGAGGAAGATTTTGAAGAAGAAGAGCTTGACGACGGGGAAAGCTAGGGTATGTTATCAAAGATTTTAGTCAAAAATTATATATTAATAGACGAGCTGGAGTTGGAACTTGCTGACGGCTTAAACATAATTACCGGTGAAACAGGTGCCGGCAAAAGTATTTTGATTAATGCTATTGATATTGCTTTTGGCGCAAAAGCCGGCAAGGAAGTTATTAAAGGCGATGCAGACAAAGCCGTAATTGAGATTACGCTTCTGAACAATAAACAAAACCTTACTGAACTTTTTGAAGAATACGGGATTGATAATACCGGAGAAGAAATAATTTTATCCAGAGAGATAACAAAAACCGGCTCACGCTCAAGAGTTAACGGCTGCCTTGTTAATCAGGAGTTTATTCGTAATTTTCGTGAACTCTTTATTGATGTTCACTCTCAGCATCAGACATATTCTTTCTTGCAGCCTAAATATCATATCGTGCTTTTGGATGCTTATGCAAAAAATACGTGTGGGGATAAGCTCGATAACTACAGAAAAGAATTTTCTGAGTACAAAGCTTTACAGACAAGGCTGGAAGAAGTTAAAAATTCTGCAGATAAGACTGCTGAACAGATTGATTTTCTGAAGTTTCAGGTGAACGAAATTGAAGAAGCGCAGATTGTTTCTGAAACAGAGGATGAAGAACTTAATAACGAACTTTCTGTTTTAGAAAATGTAGAAAAACTTAAAGATTTAACAGGAGCATCTTATTGGTCAATTTCCGGCGACGACGGAGCTATTTTGGATGCTCTTATGCAAATAAAGATGAACCTTGCAAAAGCTTCCGGCATGGACAGCTCTCTTGAAGAAACCGAAAGCGAGTTATTAGAAGCGGTGGAAATCTTGAAAAATGTATCGTCAACACTTCGTGATTATTCAAGCTCACTTGATAACGATGAAGAGCGGATTAATAACATTCAGGAACGCCTGTTTCTTTTAGAAAAACTCAAACGTAAATACGGCGGAACGCTAGAAAATGTTATTAAGCAAGGCGAAGCTTTAAGGCAGGAACTTGATGGAATTGAGTTTTCGACAAAGAATATTGAAGAGCTTGAAGAGGAGATTGAGAGCAAGAAACATAAGCTTGAGCTTTTCGCTGGTGAAATCTCCGAAGAGAGAAAGAATTACGCAGCGGTTCTTTCAAGCCTCATTGTTGAAAAGCTTGAAAAACTTGAACTTCCGAAAGTTAAATTTGATATCGATTTTCAGAAATGCGAGCTTTCACCAAACGGTTTTGATAAGGTTGAGTTTCTAATTTCAACGAATATTTCAGAAGGGCTTAAGCCGCTTGCAAAAGTTGCTTCAGGTGGTGAAATTTCACGTGTAATGCTTGCAATTAAAACAATTTTTGCGCAAAGTGACAATATCGGAACGGTCATTTTTGACGAAATTGATACAGGAATTTCCGGTAAAGCTTCCCAGTCTGTGGCTGATGAAGTGAAAGAGCTTGCAAAATATATGCAAATCATTATGATTACGCATCAGGCTATAATTGCGTCAAAATCCGACAGACACTTATACGTTAAAAAGACTCAGGAAGATAAAACCAGCGTGAATATTTCTATTCTTGAAGGAGAAGCTAAGCTTAAAGCAATAGCAGAACTCGCCGGTGGTGAGATTACCGACGAGTCTTTGAAATTTGCGAAAACTTTAATAGCAGGTTGATTTTTACAGGAATGAGCTGTAATTCTGCTGCATCTTAGCAATCATTGTTTCCATAGCACTGAATTTTTTCTCAAGTTGTGCTTTGTAGGTTTCAATACTTGTGTTCTTCTTGGTAATTCTTTCATTCATTTTTTTGATGTTAGAATCCAGAGTTGAAGTCTTGATATCAAAGAAACCTGTAACAGATTTTAAGCTTTGCTCAACAGCACTTTCCATCATGCTTAAAACACCGCCATCGCCGGTAAGAATTGATTTTACAGACTCAGGATTTTCTTCAAGAGCTTTCATAAGCTTTTCTTCATCAAGCTTAAGCTCGTAAGTATTTGTATCTAAGTTTTTGCCGTCAGCTGCAGCTGTTGAGATACCAATGTCTGATAAAAGCTTATAAACTCCGCCATTACCTGCGTTTGAACTGTTGGCATAATTTCTTAAAGTTCTAGACAAGCTTGTTAGTGAAGTTTCGCCGTGGAGGTCAGCTCCTGTTGCTGTCACTTCTTCGGTTTTTGTCATTGCAGCATTGTAAGCTTTTATAAATTCGTTCAATGCATCTTTAAGTCCGGTTGTGTCCTGTGAAACTTTGAGAGTTGTATTGCCGTCTTCTTCTGTATTAGTGCGTTTTAATGTTAATGTAATTCCGTCCATTCTTGAAATATCAGATGTTACAACATTAGAAGTTGAAGTCATTGTTGTGCCGTTTACGGAGAAAATCGCGTTTTGACCGAGCTCCTGCGCATCAGTAAACATTTTTGATGAAACAACATTGCCATCTGCATCCCATTCAGACTCAGTAAATCCCATTACGTCTGTAAAGTTGCTTGTACCGGCTTCAATGTTGATATAAGAAGCTCCTTCTTTTTTAGACGTAATTGAAAGCTTGCCTGTAGCATCATCCCAGTAAGCGTAAGCTTGAGCTTCGTCATTATTATTGATTTCAGAAATCAATGAAGAAAGTGTTGTCTTATCAGTTATAGTAAAGGTCGCGTTTCCGATTGTAAAGGTTCCTGCTTTAATCTGTTCGTTGAAGCCGGAGTTTTCATCGGTAAGCTTAGAAAGAACTGATGCTTTGTAAAGTGAATTTGTAGAAGCGTAAGTTCCGTCTTCCTGTTTCGCAAGACCTACTAAAGAAGCCAGATTTGAGCTGTCGGTTGTTGCACCGATGTTAATAGAGTCACCTTCATTTTGTGCAGAGAATTTCAACACACCCTGAGCGTCTACTTCGGTTTTTACTCCGAATTCAGCGAGGCGTGCTTTAAAATCACCTAAAGTGTCATCTTTGCCGATATTAATTACATGTTTCTGACCGTTTACATAAGCGGTAAATGTGCCGTCTTTAATTCCAAGGTTAGTAAGTTTTGTACTATCGTCAGCAACAGCACTTGCAGACTCTTTAGAAAGAGCTTTTGTGTAAGTAGCGAGCTGTTTAACTTTTACGTCATAATCTTGTCTTGCAGCAGAGTTTGTTGCAGTAGCTGTGAAAATATCTTCGTTAGAAGATTTAGCCATATTTTTTGCAAATAAGTCCATTGAGCCGCCGAATTTAGCGTCTGTAAGCTTTTCAATAGCTGTTCTTAAGCTTGAAAATGCGCTTCTTGTATCATTTAAAGTTGTTTTTGTAGTTTGATATCCTGTTAACTGGGTTTGAAACTTGGTTACTTCGGTTTTCTTTGCTGCAACCAGTGCTTCTACCCAACTTGATGTATCTAAGCCGGAAGCCAGACCGCTAAACGATATTGACATAATAAAATCCTTTTTACTTCGTTTTTTGAGTATATACTATATATGTTATTATAAGTCATGTTACGTTCATTTTCAACCCTTTAGATGGTGTAGATTGTTACAATTGTAAACTTTTGTGATATAATAAAACATATTTATTGAGAGGACCTGGTTATGTATAAATTAAAACAAAGCTGTGAATTAGAGGGTGAATTGTTCAAAAATGTTTTTGACAAAACACCGGATTATATAAAAAACTCAAAATTAATGGATTTTGATAACGAAAACGGATTTACTTTTAAGCTTAAACGCGAACACTTAGAACCACATTCTGACGCTAATCCGGAAGGATTGGGATTAAAAGAGTGGTTTGCAAACTATTCTAAAGAAGCGAAAGTCTCTACAGCAGGTATTCGCGGTCCGCAGAATATTTTGTATCCGGAAGACACAAGATTTCCGATTAATTTAGTAGGTATTGTGCTTGCTACTCTTGCAAAAGCGCTTGTTGCAAGAGATAAATATGATAAACAGGTCGTGAAACTTGCAGGAAGCGAAGTTCGCTACAACTCAGCACTTTATCTTGACGCAATTGCAAGAATTCAGGCGGCTCAAGGGATTAAAACTCTTATGCCTGAAGGAAGAAAAACTATTCCGATATGGCTTGCGTCTTTTCTTGCGTTCAAACTCGATTTAGTCGGCGGAGAATATATTACCTCAAGCCACGGGATTTCTGTAAAGACTGCGACAAAAGACTTAAACTCTCAAGGCAGCCAGTATCTGCCGGAAGAGTCTTTGGAATTTGTTGATAAAATTCAGGAAATCTTTGATACAGTCGAAAGAGAAGGCTCTTACGAAATTAAGATTGCGTCTAAGAATGACCCGCTGATTGATGAAACTATCATGTCAAAACTTAATGACGGGGTTGATTTATATGTTGAATACTTAAAATCCGGTGTAGCGCAAAACCTTGACGGAGTGAAAAAAATGAACTCAAAACTTTTCATTGAAAGCGTTGGAGGATGTGCTTACAGAACTTTAAGCCGTGTGCTCGAAAAACTCGGAATTGCAGATAAATATATTTGGAACAATACAGAAGAAGACCCGTTTTTCCATTCAATCGGAAAATATGACACCGACCCAAAAGGTAACAAAGTATTTTATGATTACTCTGTTGATGCAACAGTGCTTGCTAAAAGACCGGATGGAGAGAAATTCTTTCCTGTAATTGAGTCTATGCATTACGAAAAAGTACTTGCAGACTGCCCGATTGGAACAGTGGTCTTGATTACAGACCCTGACCACGACCGTTTGACAGTGTGTCAGATAGAAGCAGGCGGAAATACTCTGACTCTTGACGAGTATGGAATATCTTACATTCAGCTTGATGAAGATAGAATTCTTACTGTTTACAGCGCAAATCAGGCGTTTTTGATGCTTATGAACTACCGTGTAAAACAGCTTAAGGCTCAGGGTAAGTTCAAAAACCACCCGAGATTTATGATTAAGACTACAGCTTCAGCTTTAAGCTGGGATGAATGGGCAAAAGCTCACGGTATCAAAGTGGTTAATGTTCCTGTAGGGTTCAAAGAAATTGCAAATATCATGAAGAAAGTTGAGCTTCAGCTTAAAACCAATCCTGAGGGTGAAGTCAAGGTTGACGATGTTTTCGGAAATACAATTAACCTTGGAGTTCAGCCAAGATTAGTGTTTGGCGGAGAAGAATCCGGCGGAATGATTATGGGTTCGGAAGATTTAATCAAATCTCTTGCTGGCAGACAGGCAATTGCAATGCGCGAAAAGAGCGCTACAGAAGCTATTATTGTTGCTTCTTCTCTTGCAGCGCATCTTGAGGATGAAAACAAAACTCTTTCTGAATACCTGATTGAAATTTTCGAAGAAAACAATATCATTGCTAAATTCGATGTAAGAGAAGATATTTCTTACTATAATGAGTCTGAGCCGGATATTGAAAAGCTTAAACAGGCTAAAGTTGAAGGCGAAAAACAGAGAACAAAGAATGATTTATTCTATCTTTCTCTCGCAATCGCTGTAAGAGAAGGCATTGCAGATATTGAAGCGGTTAAAAAAGTTCTCAACGGTGCGTTTGCAGAGCTTAATTTTGATAATTTGACTTCTGTTAAGTTTGTCGGAGACGGAACTTATTTGCAATTTGCTGATAAGTATGTCGAAATCAGACCTTCCGGAACGGATGCTAAGACAAAAGCATACTCCGGCGGTGAAAACCTTGAGATGATTGAAAAATTCGCACGTGTTCTTGGAAATTACTCAGGAGAAAGAACAGAACTTCATAAAGAGCTTATTTCTGAAGAGTTTTATGAAAACTCTAAAGAAAAAGCGCTTGATTATTATCTTCAATTTGTTGCAAAAGATGCAAATAACGAAGTGTTCGAAATTCCGGAGTATGATTTTGATAAAGCGCTGGTTTAATATATCTGATAAAATAAGATTTCTGCTCGTCGGCGGATTTAACGCCGGCGTGTCGTATCTTATGTATTCAGCGTTTTGCATTATTCTGGGAGAAACTTCGTATCAAACAGCACTTGCAATTGCGTGGATTATTTCTTCTGTTGTATCTTTTACGACACAGAAATTTCTTGTATTCAGAGGTTGCGGCAGCTGGATGCGTGAGTATATTAAATGTTGTACTACGTGGGTTTTCAGCTATATGATTAACGCAGGGCTCTTAGAAATGTTTGTAAAAATATTCCATATAAATGTTTATCTGGCTCAAATAATTGCGACTTTAATTGCTGCGATTTTTACTTATGTTGTGTTCAAAAAGTTTGCGTTCAAGCGTACACATTAGTCGTTCAGCTTGTAGTTTTACGCCCAACTAAATATTTGTAGGTCTAACTTCCAACCTTTTCATTTACCCCTTTTACACCACTCTTACTAGCTTGTAGTTTCACCTACCAACCTTTTCATTTACCCCTTTTACACCACTCTTACTAGCTTGTAGTTTCACCTACCAGCCCTTTCATTTACCCTTTTATATCATTCTTACTAACTTGTAGGTCTAATTTCCAACTCTTTCATTTACCCCCCCTCCTTGAGCCATTTTCTGCGAAGCCTTAAAATCGTATTCTTTCTCTGCATATCCTTTATTGCAAAATCTAAATTATCTTTAAGTCTTTTTGTTGTTTTACCTTTTCTAATCGCAATTCCGTAAGGTTCTTTTGTGTATCTTTTTGGAAGCAGTTTAACGTTACTGTCTTCATATACAAACCGGCTAAGTATTGTATCATCCGAAGTCAGAGCATCGATTTTGCCGGCTTTTAAAGCTTCGTAAGCTGTTCTATAGTTCCTAAACCCTATAATGTTTGCGGTCGGAGCAAGGCTCATCATATTTTTTTCAGCAGTCGTACCGAAAACAACACCTACATTTAAGCCTGCAAGGTCTGAAAGCGAACTGATTTGACTGTTCGAACGCACAAGAAGCGCTTGTCCTGCTAAATCGTAAGGAATAGAAAAATCGATTACTTCTTTGCGCTGAGATGTAATTGTCATTGTGGCGATTACCATGTCAACTTCACCTGTAGAAACTTTAAGCATCCTGTTTGCAGGAGTTACCGGGAAAAATTCAACGGCGTTCGGAGATTTTAGAATATATTGTGCAATATATCTTGCTAAATCTGCATCGTATCCTTGTATTTGCCATTCTTCGTCAAAAAAGCCGAAAGGTTTTGAATCTGTATTAATTCCGACTTTGATTTTTCCGCGTTCTAAAATTTCTGTGTATAAATCCTCTTCTTCGTATTTTTCCGGTTTAAGTACGAAAAAATAGACTGCAACAAGCCCCAGAAATAGAATAGTAAGAATTATTGCAAGTTTCTTCATACGTTAAGTTTCGGTTTCCTTCCGCAAGATTTATCTTCATCACAGTAGCCTAAGCGTTCGCATTTTGGTACAAGATAAGATTTAAGCCATGGCTCTTCTTTAACTAACTCTTCGCACATTATTTTAACCATTGTTCTGATTTCGTACTGAGCACGTGTACAGAGTCTCAAGTTTGCAAGGTGGATAAGCTCTCTTAAATTCAAGCTAGCTACAATTGAGCTTGCAGCTGCGTTCGGAAGTACGGCGCGTGCGTCTTCTGCCGGAATTCCCGCTTCTGTGAATTCTGTATACATTTCGGAAACTTTACCCATAAAGTCAATAAATTTGGCTTTAAGCTCTTCATTTCTTTCGATTGTAGGCGGAATAATGTAGTCAAACTGACCTTTTTCTTTTACGTAACGTTGTGACTTTTGCGAGAAAGACATGTGACGATGCCTTACAAGCTGGTGCGTGCAAGCTCTTGAAACATTAGAGATTGCAAAAGAAACCTGAATATGCTCGATTACAGAATAGTGTCCTGATGAAATAACGCGTTCGATTAAGTTAAGCATTTTTTCAGTGTCGTCAGTGCTTTCGTAGATTTCGTAAGGTGAAAGCGCGCTGTAGCAGGTTCTTGCAGCTGTGTAAATCGTTTTTAGCATATTATCCGGTTTAGAAATCAAATGTACAACCGGTTTATTATTATTTTCCATATCCTCAACTCCTATTTTTGATAATTATACCACAAGACTGCCCATGCTGACCAGCTTTAAAAAAGTATTTTTGTTGTAATATAAATTTATAATAAGGCAGGCACAAGGTATATTGTCTTTTGAGTAATGCTCCCGCCTTCGGCTCCCGCTAATTTCAAAAGGCAATATACCTTGTGCCCTAAGGAAACTAAAAAGGAGAGAATTATGTCAGAAATAAAATTAATGGGTTTGAGCGCAGAAGGCGAAGAGAGAGAATATGAGCTTTCAGGCTTTAAAGGCGACAGAGTTGTCTTGTATTTTTATCCGAAAGACAATACTTCAGGCTGTACTCAGGAAGCTTGCGATTTTCGAGATAATGTGAACAGACTTATTTCTTCTGCTGTTGTGATTGGTGTTAGCCCTGATAGCATTAAAAGTCACAAAAAATTCAGAGAAGCTCAGGATATTAATTTTATTTTACTTTCTGACACTGAACATTTGCTTGCTCAAGAATTTGGGGTTTGGAAAGAAAAATCAATGTACGGCAGAAAGTACATGGGAATTGAGCGCTCGACTTTCATTCTTGATAAAGAAGGTAATATCGAGAAAGAATGGCGCAATGTTAAAGTAAAAGGTCACGTTGATGAAGTGTTAGAATATTTGCAAGCTTAATCAGAAATCTTAATATAAGCTTTAAAAATCTTGTTAGACATCGTATCTTCAAACGCTTCCTGAACCCGTTCAAGCGGATAAACGGTTGTTAAGTCTTTTACGTTCACTCTTCCGGAAGTTAAAAGCTCGTAAGAGTCTTTCAAATCTGCAGGAGAAGGTGAATAGCTTCCCAGAACTGTCAGCTCTTTGTAGTAAATCTCGTTGTTCGGGTATCCGTTACTTAGCGGAGTGCTTGAAAATACCAGAATCTTTCCGCCCTGCCTTACAGCTTTTAAAGCTGTATCAATTGCTTTGTCAGCTCCTGAAGTCATAAATACAGCGTCGACTTCCTGAGAGAAATCGAAAGTTTCAATCCCCATTTTGTTTGCAAGCGCAATTCTTTCAGGGATTAAATCACAGCCAAAAACTTTATATCCCATTGCTTTTAAGCCTTCGCCCATCAAGAGCCCGATTGAGCCAAGTCCTACAACCAGCGCTGTGTCTCCTTTTAAAAGCCCGCATCTTTTAATAGCCCGAACGCAGCAGCCAAGAGGTTCGTAGAAAGAGATTTCTTCTTCTGTCATATTTTCAGGGATATGATAAGCTACGTTTTGAAGGTGTTCTTCTGATACAAAGACTTTCTCGCTAAATCCGCCCGGAAAGATGTTGGTTTCTTTAAAATGTTTGCACATAGAGACATTTCCGTGATTGCAGAAGCTGCATTCTCCGCATGGAATGTGGTGTGAAGTTACAATCCTGTCTCCGGTTTTAAATTTTGTATCCGAGTCAATTTCAAGTATTTCAGCCGTAATTTCGTGACCGAGAACGGCTCCGTCTTTTACAATTTTGTGGACAAATTTAACAATATCCGAACCGCAAAGCCCGCAGCCGAGAACTTTGACAATCGCGCCTTTGCGACCGTCAAGCTTAATATCATCCATCTCTTTTATAACAATTTTATTTTCTTTTACCTGTGCTGTTTTCATTTTTTTATACCATTCGTGCTAGTTTGTGGGTTAAACATCTCAACCAATATATTTACCCCCCCCTAGTATTCACCTTTTACTCTTGCAAACTTTGTGTTTGCATAAAAATATTTCAAAATCTGATACGCATTGTAACCGCGTTTTGCGAGGTTATTAGCGCCGTACTGACTCATCCCGACTCCGTGTCCGTTCTTTTTTATTCCGTCATCAAATGACGGTACTGATTTTAAAAACGGCAAATCGTGCGACCAGACCTGACCTCCGGTGCGGGTTTGACCGCCGGCTGAGGCTGAATAGTATGCAGGAACGATTTTGCCCTGACAAACCAGAACAATTCCTGCGGTTTCTTCTACAGCTTCGTTTGTGTTTGTTTTTTCAGCGCTTGCTCCACCGTAAGCCTGATCTTCCGGAGTGTCTTTTAAATCATAACCGTATTTTGCCCTCTTACCTCTGTTCGCAATAGCATAGCTTCTGGCTGCAATTGCCTGCGCTTTGTGGGCTTCGTGCTCCCAGCTTGAAGGCATTTCTGAAGGTACAACGCCTCTAAGGTATTTTTCTAAAGGAATGTCGTTGATGACTGTAAGTCCCATTCCGTCGTTTACTATCTTAAACTGACCGCGGTACCATTTCCTTTTGACGCTGATAAATCCGTTTGTTTCAGGCTTAATGATTATTTTAGAAGTGCTCATTTTGTTCCATTTGCCGTCAACTTTAATTGCGATAACGCCGCGGTACGGTTTCATTTCGTACCCTTTCATTTTTTCCATCTCAAAAATCAGCTTGTTTGTATCGCAATTAATTATCTGAGCTTTTGTCGAAGAGCCGATAAAAGTTTTGCCAACCTGAGTTTGAAGCCCGATTTTTATTGCAAAACAAGGGCAATTTATACATATAAAAGTTAAAAATAGTATTACAGCTCTTCTAATCCCCATAAAAGCATTATACTACGTCCAAAAATTATTTCCATCGGGAGATAAGCGATATGCAATACTTTTTATTCCGTCATAAACATCTGCATAAACAAGTACCGTTTCTTTTGTTGCAATAGCTTTTGCTGCTTCGAGTGAGTTTGAACCTGCTGAAATTGCATAGTAAGGAATATTTAGTTTTTTATAAAGAGTAAAGAAACTTACCGGATAATTATGCACTGATGCGGAAAACTGAGCAGGTGAAACTTCATTTAGCTCCTGATATTGTTTAATTATTGTATCAAGTCTTGAAAACTCGCCATATTCTGAAGAAAAAATAATTTCTTCTACATTTTCGTCAAATACCTGAACAAGAGTTGTTAAGACTACTTTATCAAGAAGGCTTAATTTTCTTCTAATTAGAGGAGGCACAAAAGAAATGTCAATTCCGTTTTCGGAATTTATACTGGCAGATTTTAAAACTTTCATGCTAAAATTATACAATAAATGAATATCATAAAATACAATGCAATTTGTAATCTTGGTCGTAATATCGAAGAAATCTTCCGGAAAGCTCTGAATGGCGAATGTGAAGATACTTTTTGTGTTGATTTTGAGCTGCCGGAAATAAAAGACAGAGATTATGATTTGAGATGTAATAAGCTTCTTCTGGAGGTCTTAAAACCTTTAAAAGTTGAAGAACTCGATAGAGAGAGAACCGGTATTGTCGTTGCAACAACAAACTCAGGTGTCGAAGAGTATGAAATAAGCAAAAATCCTAAACATTTTCAGATAGGAAACCCTGCTGAGTTTTTGCATAAGTATTTCGGGTTTAAGAATTATTATGCTTCTGTTTCGACGGCTTGCTCTTCCGGAATCAAGGCTTTTGCTATTGCAAGAAAATTACTGGATACAAATCAATGTGAAACAGTGATAGTTGCAGGAGTTGACCCGATTTCAAAAGTTCCTTTATTCGGGTTTGATTCGCTTGAAATCCTGTCAAAAGAACGCTCGCTTCCTTTTAGTAAGAACAGAAAAGGAATAAATATCGGAGAAGGTGCTGCGGCTTTTATTGTCAAAAAGGATGGAGGCAGAATAAGAGTTTCGGAAATTGGTGAGACGACAGACTTTTACCATTCAACAACTCCCGACCCTGATGCTGTTGAGGCAGAAAGCGCGATAAGGCTTGCTCTTGGAGATATAAATCCTGAGGAAGTTGATTATATTAACCTTCATGGCACAGGAACGCAGGCTAATGATTTAATGGAAGCGCGTGCAATATTTAATGTATTTGGAAATAAAGTTCCGGCAAGCTCGATAAAACCGCTCACCGGACATTGCCTCGGAGCGGCTGCGAGTATTGAAATCGCGCTTTGCTGTAAGCTTTTAGAAAGCGAAGAAGGTAAAGTTTATCCGCATATTTTTGATGGAGAGTATGATGAAACGCTTCCGAAAATCTGGCTTGCTGATAAAACAACAGAGCGAAAAGTAAGTACTTGTCTTTCAACTTCATTTGGATTTGGAGGTACAAATTGTGCTATTGTGTTGCGGAGGGAAGATGAGTTTTGATTTAACAAAAATACTTCCGCATAAACCGCCGATGCTACTGCTTGATGATATTTTAGAGGTTGATATTGAAAATTGCACTTTGTCATCGTTGTTCAGAGTTTATCCTGAGAAACTTTTTTACACAAAAGACGGGATAAATACTCTTGCAGGTATTGAGTTTATGGCACAGACAATAGGGTGCTATGCTTATTTTAAAAATCAATGCTGTGAACCAAAGCCCGGACTTCTTTTAGGCACAAGGCTTTATAATAATAAAGTTGAGTATTTTAAAGAAGGTGAGGAGTACAAAGTTACTGTGCGTGAAGTTTTTACCGATAACGAAATTGTCGTATTTGATTGTTTAATATATGATACCTGTGGAGAAGAAATCGCAAGTGCGACGATTAATGCGTATCAGAGTGATAATGTAATGGAGCTTTTAAATGGAAAATAAATGGGTTCTTGTAACAGGTGCGAGCAGAGGAATCGGGCGTGAAACAGCTTTGTATCTCGCTCAAAACGGATATAATATTGTTTTGCATTGTTCACGTGATGCAAAAAGGCTCGATGATTTAAAAAATGAACTTGAGCAGACGGGAGTTCAAACAAGGGCTCTGGCTTTTGATATAAGCAATCGTGCTGAGTGTTTCAGCGTTTTATCAGAAGATATTGAAAAGAACGGAATGTATTACGGGGTTGTTTTAAATGCCGGAATAGCAAAAGACAACCCGTTCCCTGCGATGGAAGATGCTGAATGGGATGATGTTCTGACTACAAATCTGGACGGATTTTATAACGTCTTAAAACCGCTTATTATGCCGTTTATTCAACAGCGCAAAGGAAGAATTGTTGTAATGTCTTCTATCTCGGGTCAGTGCGGAAACAGAGGTCAGGTAAACTACAGCGCTTCTAAAGCCGGATTAATCGGGGCTGCCAAAGCTTTGAGTCAGGAAGTTGCAAAACGTAAGATTACTGTAAACTGCATTGCTCCAGGGATTATTGAGACCGATATGACAGACGAGCTTCCGGAAGAAGCGGTTAAACAGGTTCCGATGAAGCGTATGGGAAGCGCAAGAGAAGTTGCAAGCCTTGTGAATTACCTGATGAGTGAAGACGCCGGATATATTACAGGACAGGTGATTGGAGTAAACGGAGGGCTGTATCTGTGAGAAGAGTTGTAATTACCGGCATGGGAATAGCTTCGCCGCTCGGTTCTACTGTTTCAAGTGCGTTTGAAAGGCTTAAAAAATACGAAAACTGTATTGAGCACTGGGAAAAACTTGATGAGTATGAACGTTTAAATACTTCTCTTGCTGCTTTTGTGAAAGGATTTGAAGTCCCTGAACATTTTAACCGCAAAGTTCGCAGAACGATGGGAGAGGTTTCTCTCATGGCAACGGTAACAGCAGAAGATGCGCTTAAAGACGCGGGGTTGCTTGGAGACAGCGTGATTACAAACGGCAGAACAGGTGTAAGCTACGGTTCTTCTTCCGGTTCTCTGGAAGCTATTATGGATTTTTATGCAATGTGTATTGATAAAGAGGTGAAGCTTTTGAATTCCGGCTCTTATATAAAAATGATGCCTCAAACCGCAGCTGTAAATATTTCTCTTTATCTCAAAACACACGGGCGTTTAATACCGACTTCTACTGCCTGCACATCCGGTTCAATGGGAATAGGTTATGCGTATGAAGCAATCAGAGACGGATATCAGGACGTTATGATTGCTGGCGGAGCGGAAGAAATTCACCCGACTCAGGTCGGCATATTTGATACGCTTTATGCCACCAGCAGTAAGAATGAAACCCCTAAGCTAACTCCTTCACCGTTTGACAGGAAACGTGACGGGCTTGTGATTGGAGAAGGAGCGGGAACGCTTGTGCTGGAAGAATACGAGCGCGCGAAAGCGCGCGGGGCGAAAATTTATGCCGAGATAGCAGGGTTTGCAACCAATACTGACGGGACACATATTACAAACCCGAATAAAGATATGATGGCGGAAGTTATGCGCCAATCACTTAATGACGCAGGGATTTCTGCCGGTGAAATCGGGTATGTTAATGCCCATGGAACGGGAACGCTTAACGGAGATATTGCTGAAACTCTGGCAACAGAAGAAGTTTTTAAACGTGAAGTTCCGGTAAGTTCGATAAAGAGTTATACAGGACATACGCTTGGTGCCTGCGGTGCAATAGAAGCAATTTTATCTGTAGAAATGCTTAATAATAACTGGTATCCTCCGACTTTGAATTTAAGAGAAGTTGATGAAAACTGCGGAAAGCTTGATTATATAAAAGATGAGGGCAGAAATTTCGAGTGCGGGTATATTATGACGAACAATTTTGCTTTTGGCGGGATTAATACTTCACTTATTCTAAAAAAATGTTATAATTAAGCTATATGAAAAGATTTTTATTGACATTTTTAATGTTATTTGCAATTACCCTCGGCTGTTTTTCTGCGGAAAAACCACGCTGGGTTGGTCAGCCTATTTATGTATATATTCCTCAGTACGGGAACTACAGCGCCCTGATGAAACAGGCATTTGAAACATGGGAAGCAAAGTCCGGCGGTGTTGTGCGTTTTAAATTTGTTCCGGGGCCGAGTAATGCAAACATTGAGGTTGAGTTTGTGGATTTTGTAGCAAATTGTAATGATGTTAATGCTGTAGGTTGTACGGAGATGATGACCCGCGCCGGTCAGTATTACAAAGCTTATGTGACAATAGGTACAAAGCAATACAAACGTGAGTATGTCGGCAGGCAGTATGTCCGCCAGATGGTTGACCGTCCTAAAGATAATATCTACGGCGTTATGCTTCACGAAGCAGGGCATGCAATCGGGTTAGGACATTCTCAAAGTGCCGGAAGTATTATGTATCCTTATGATTTAGAAACGATGCAGTACTTAACTAATCAGGATTTAAAACTTTTGTATAATAAATATCATTAATTAGCCGGCGGATGTTTTATTTAAAAGCATTTTATAAGATAAGAAAATGTCTCGAATTATCAGAAATACGCTGCTCCAATATATTCCTGAAAAGTTTGAAGTCGAAAAAAGCGTAAACCCGCTCAGAGTTTTTGATTTTAATAACAGGCTGCTTAGAGACGGTTATGTTGTGTATCTTTGCGAAAGAGAAATAAGAGTTAAAGATAATTTTGCGCTGCAGTTTGCACTCGCCAAATCAAAAGAACTTGGTCTTCCTTTGAAAATAATTTGCCCTCAGATACGCTGTGAATATAAGCCGAAACAGGATTTTCTAAACTCACAGATTGAACAAATAAAAACGGATTTAGATTTTGAAATCATTGAAAGAGATGATATTCTAAAAATCAAAACGGCGCTTCTTGTTATTGATTTCAACCCGATTTTAGATAGAAGTTATCTTAAAAATTTACCTTTTAAAATCTATGAAGTTGACAGTCATAACATTATTCCGGCACGATTTGTTTCTGATAAACAGGAGTATGGTGCAGCGACTTTGAGGCGAAAAATTTATTATAGTATTTATTCTTTCCTGACAGAGTTTGACAATATTAACTTACAGAAAGTTGAAGCGGATTATGTTCTTGAAGATTTTATAAAAAATAAGCTGGATTTTTATGCAGAGCTTAAAAACAATCCTCAAAAAGATGCTCTGGAGACGGCAATTTATTTGAATGATAAATACGCTTATGATGCTCCGTCTGCAAACGGTTATGCCGGTATTCTCTGGTCAATCGGAGGGCTTCATGACAGGGCGTTTAGAGACTGGCCGGTGACAGGAAAAATCAGGAGGATGACTTTAAGAAAGTGAAATTTCTTTTTTCCAGCTTTTATAGAAATAGATTGCTAAAATGAAATATGCGCTCCACATGATTACTGTAGAATAGACTTTTTCACCGTTTAGTGCGATTGAAGCCCACATAAAAGCAGATAGTCCGTTTACAACCATCCAGACAATCCATTGTTCAATTGCACGCCTTACAGTCAAATACATTCCGGCAATCGAAAATACAGTTGTAATCCCGTCAATAACAGGGTTTTGGTCGTGTAATAAATGCAGAATGACAACTGCAAAAGCGCTGAGGACTAAGGTTATTACGCTTATTATGGCTCTTTCTTTTCTATTCAATGAGATTTTTATGATTTCGTTTTTGTTATCTTTCAGATGAGAATTCCATTTGAAGAAACCTAAAATTTGCATCGGGATATAATATCCTGCATAAAGAAGCAAATTTCCCCAGAGCGCGTTATGGAACGCCAGCCAGCAGTAAAATCCCGAGCCTGTCACTCCGAAAAGGTAGCAGATTGGATTGCCTTTTCCTGCAAGAAAAGTGTAAGTTATTCCAAAAAACGCAGAGACAAGCGCTGCAGGATGGTCTTTTAGCAAAAATGCGTTTACAAAAAGAATTATGTATAAAGTAAAAAGACCGGTTAATTCGAAATTTGGTTTAATAATCCTCATATTTATGTTATCTAATAAACATAAATGAAAGTAAATTCAGGATTTTACAACAACAAAGTATTAAAAAAGGGATTAGAGTTTGCAGCAAAAAACGGAGCGCTTTTTGCTGCATCAACTACGTTTGCGCTTTCTGCAACACTTCGCCCTGCAGTAATTCTTTTAACTCCCGATACAGATAAACAGAATAAAAAAATCGCCTGTGCAAAGTCGATTTCTTCAAGCGGGGTAGGGTTTTTGATGACATTAGGTTTATCTTTACCTTTGATGTTTGCAATGAAAAAGATTGATAAAAACCCGCAAAAATATTTTAAATCTGTGAACGCTTATGATAAGAAATCTTACACATTTGCGACCCAGATGTTTAAACTCGGGCTTGGCGCTGCGATTGCGATTCCAAAGGCGATTTTAACAGCAGCAGGACTTCCTTATGTTATGGACGGATTATTTCCGAAAAAAGACGGGAGCTTGACTTTTCGCGGAAAAGACAGGCTTGCGCGCAGTATTGGCAAAGTTCTTGATAATAAAAAGTTTCAAAAGTTCTCCGAAGAGCATAAGAATTCAAACTTCCCGATGCACATGTTTGCAGGGATGGATATTTTGACAACAGTAACATTTATACGTCAGATTTTACACAGTAAAAAAGTAGAAGAAGACAGGAAGAAACCTCTTGCTTATAACGCAGGTATTTCGACCGGTTTGAGTATCGGCTGTGGATATATTTTGGATAGTTGGACTCAGAAACCGACGGAGAGGTTTATCGAGAAGTTCAAAAAAGCAAATAATGGTCAGGCAAATTTAGAAAAGCAAATTGAGGGAATAAAGATTGCGAAACCGATTTTATTACTTGCAGTTGTGTATTATACATTAATCCCTTTGATTTCGACATTTCTTGCTGATAGGACAGAAAGAAAATAAATCTTAACATTTCTAAACCAGACTCCTTGACAGCTTTTACCCCCTTGTGGTACATGTAGAATATAAATAGTGTTAGATAGGTAGATTGTCTCAAACGGGCGCAACAGCTCCCTACAATCCCGTAAAAGAAAGGAAAAACAATGTACGCAATAGTCGAAACAGGCGGTAAACAATACCAGGTTGAAGAAGGACGTTATGTAGACGTTGAATTGTTAGGCGAAGAAAAAGACGCTAAAATCGTTTTTGATAAAGTCGTGATGATTGTTAACGGTAAGAAATCAAAAGTTGGTCAGCCTTATGTAGAAAAAGCTTCTGTAGAAGGTACTGTTCTTAAAACTGACAGAGCAAAGAAAATTATCGTTTACAAACAAAGACCTAAAAAAGGTTACAGAAAAAAACAAGGTCACAGACAAGGTTTTGCAAGAGTTATGATTGATAAAATCAGAACAACAGCTTCTAAAGCAAAATCAGAAACTTCAACAGAAGAATAGTGACTGCTCATTTCCTGCCTTTTGTTAATAAAGGACGGGAAATAAATGTAAGAAAAACAAATTTTAAAGGAGAATAAAAAATGGCACATAAGAAAGGTATGGGTTCCACCCGTAACGGCCGCGATTCCGAAGCGAAACGATTAGGCGTTAAGAAGTTTGGTGGCGAAATCGTTAAAGCCGGTAATATCATCGTTCGCCAGAGAGGAACAAAAGTTCACCCTGGTAACAACGTAGGTATCGGTTCCGATGATACTTTGTTCGCGCTTATTGACGGACAAGTTAAGTTCGAAGCTCACAGACGTGACAGAAAACAAGTTAGTGTTTACGCTGTGTAATTTTAAAACTTTAAAGCTCCCTGCAAAAGGGGAGCTTTTTTAATTCTTTACCCGCGCAAAAATTTTTTTTACGGGTTTTCTATCTCTTAGAAAGGCAAGAAGTATGAATATAGATAGCATATCATTTACGTCAAGACCGGCTCAGAGCTCTTTAAGAAAGCTTACTGTGTCTTTAAAATACGGTAAGCAAATGAGACTTACTATGAACGAAAATTATTTAGAAAGAGTCGTTACTAAAGGCAATAACGTGATAGAGCGTTCAGGAATGTATACCTCCAAAGGCGTATCTTCAAGAAGCATGTGGAGAAATTTCGAACAAATCCAGAAAAATGTAAGAGAAGGTTTTGATTTCTTTGGTGAATTTTGCAATACAATCCTTCAATAAGATTGATAACTACTCTAAATTATAGTATAATCGTCTCGTACAATTCCCAATAATGAAAGAGAGAAGTATGAGCGAGATTTGCAAAAACTGGACACAGTGGCTTAAATCAAACAGATTTGCCGGACAGACGCCTGAAATGCAGGAACAGACTATGAAATGGCTGGAGGCTGTTCGCGATGTTATTATGGTTTATGCTGAGATTAAACCTTATGATGTTGTCCTTGACATCGGTACTGGTACAGGTCTGCTGGCGTTTAAAGCTCTGGAACTTCAGGATTGCAAAGGCAGAGTAATTTTTTCTGATATGTTTCAGGATTGCCTTGATGATTGCAAAAAGATTTTAGATGAAGCAGGTATTGAGAGCGGATATGAGCTTTTAAAATGTCCGGTTGAACATATTGCTCTTCCTGAAAGTACTGTTCATAAAGCGTTAATGCGCTCAGTTCTTGTGCATGTTGTAAATAAACAGCCTGCGATAAGCGAGATTTACAGAGTTTTAAAACCGGGCGGAAAGTTTTGTGCGTTTGAACCGATAATTCGTTCAAATACGCGTTACTGGGAAATTTTAGACCCTGTTCATGTTGAGCATTATGAAGATTTTAAACGCGTAGAAAATGAGATTATGGAAAATCCTATTGATTCTCTTTGTAATTTCGATGAAACAACTTTGAGAACTAACCTTGAGATTGCAGGATTTTCTATTCCTGAGGTTAAGCTTCAGGAAGTAAGCTCAAGATATGTTGTGCAGCCGAATATGGTGAAAGAATGGTTCGTTAATCCGCCTTCTCCAAACCAGCCTTCTACAAAAGAAAGATATTTAAAATATTTTGATGAAGCAACTGTTGAAAAATATATGCAGGATGTACAGAATTATTTGACAGGAAGAGAAATAAGTCTTAAAACAAATGCCGTGTTTATAAATGCGGTCAAATAGAGGTAACAATGGAAAAACAGACAGCGATAATTATACCCGCACGCTACGGGTCATCAAGATTAGAGGGAAAACCGCTTTTAAAAGCAAATGATAAACCGATTATTCAGTGGGTGTGGGAAAAAGCAAGCAGCTCAAAAGGTATTGACAGAGTAATTGTGGCGACTGATGATGAGCGAATTTTTAATGCTTGTAAAGAATTTGGCGCAGAAGTTGAAATGACATCTTCCGAACACAAAAGCGGAAGTGACAGAATTGCTGAAGTTGCGGCAAGACATCCGGAAATCGGGTTCATCATAAACCTTCAAGGTGATGAACCTTTGATTGAGCAGGCGAATATCGAGCTTGTTAGAAAAGGTGTTGTTGAGGATGAAAGTGCTGATATTTCTACTCTGGTGAGAGAGATAAAAGACGAGGATGAAGTTAATAATCCTAACCTTGTAAAATGTGTTTTTGATGTTAACGGTTACGCAATGTATTTTTCACGCTCAAAAATTCCTTACGACCGTAATGTTGGAAAGTCTAAATTTTACGGCCATCTCGGAATTTACGGCTACAAGAAAGAAGCTTTGTTTAAGATGACAAAACTTCCTCAAGCACCTTATGAAATGGCAGAAAGCTTAGAACAGCTCCGTGCACTTCAAAACGGTATGAAAATCAAAGTTGCTGTTGTTGAGAATATTCCTGTGGGAATTGATACGCAGGAAGATTTTGAAAAATTTAAAGCAATGGTTGAGGGTTAGAATGAACTTTAAATCAGAAATAACAAAAATACATTATGACAAAAATTCCGGCGGTTTGCTATTTAAATTTCTCAAATTCTGTTCTTTTTTCTATGGAATAGGATGCGGAGCTAAGAATTGTCTTTATGACAAAGGTGTTTTGAAACCTAAAAAAGTCGATGCGTTTGTTATTTCTGTGGGGAACTTTACGACCGGCGGTGTTGGTAAGACTCCTGTTGTTGCTGAAATAGCTAAGTACTTTGTAGAAAAAGGAGAGAAAACCGCAATTATTTCACGCGGTTACGGCGGAAAGCTTGATAATAAAAAAGTTAATGTGATTTCTGACGGGATAAATCTTTATCACAAAGCTGATATGGCGGGTGATGAGCCTTACTGGCTTGCTGTTAATCTTAATATGTGTGCTGTTTTGACCTGCTCAAACAGGGTTAAAGCAGCTGAATATGCGATTAAAGAGCTTGGAGTCACGACAATTATTCTTGACGACGGATTTCAGCATAGAAAAATTGCGAGAGATTTAGATATTGTTCTTGTTGACTCAGAAAAAATGTTTGGAAACGAAAACCTGCTTCCTGCCGGCCCTTTAAGAGAAAAACCGGATTTTAACAGAGTAAATAAGCTTGTTATTGTAAGTAAAAATACTGAACATTCAAGAGCAGAGAAGCTTGCAAAAATTATGTCAAAAAAACAGGGAGTGGAGGCTTTCGTTGCAAAGGTTGAACCTGATTATGCTTACAATATTATCTCAGGAGAGCATTTAGAATGCGGAGCTGAAGTTACAGCAATTTCTGCAATCGGACAGCCGGAGCAGTTTTACAAATTTCTAAAAGATTTTGATATAAAAGATACAATAACTTTTGATGACCATCATCAGTATGTTTTGTCAGACATTGAAAATATCCAGGGTAATATTATTACAACGGAAAAAGACGCAGTAAAATTGTCCCTGTTAGGCAGAGACAATATTTACGCGTTAAAACTTAAAACAATAATCAATACTAAGGAGTTGGTTTGCCCTTGTACTCTGAATGATTGCGTTGATAAACTTTAAGTACTTCAGGAGCCATTAAATCTCCAAGAACGCTTTCAAGAATTATTCCGTTTGCAATACTATCAAGCTTATATTGTCTGTAAGCCATTAGCTCTGCACGTTTTTGAGAGTCTATAGTACCCAGTTGTTTCTTGAAAGCATTTAAA
The DNA here is from genome assembly GCA_948684385.1 of uncultured bacterium. Taxonomy (GTDB): domain Bacteria; phylum Cyanobacteriota; class Vampirovibrionia; order Gastranaerophilales; family Gastranaerophilaceae; genus CAG-196. The sequence continues at coordinate 73,860 of CAPQCU010000001.1, read as the reverse complement.
TCTCTAACGTATTCAGTTGCTTTTTTGTCATATTCATCATCAGATAAATCTTCGTATAATGCAGCAAACTGATCATTAAGGAAGTCATCACATTTTTTTGTATTAGGAGCACCTGCATCGAACAAGTATTCTTCCAGTTCTTGCTTATATCCTTCGTGATACTGTTTTTCTGCGCTTCTTGCGATTTCTTCAAGCTGGTTTAAAGCATCTACTTTTACTGCTTTTTCTTCTTCAGAATAACGATTTTCAGGATTTCTGTCTATTACCGATTTAATTTGTCCGATGACATTGCTTGCAGATGGCATTTTTTTATCTTGTATGTCGTGTAAGAACTGCAGATAAATAGAAGAACCATTTGTGCCGTAACTTCTGGTATATTTTTCCATATTCTCAGGAGTTTCGTTAAGTCTTGACTTTAACTTATAGTTATAATCGATAGGTTTTTCAGCAGGCTTTTGTGTTGAAAGTTCAACAGTATCTGCATCAAGAACATTATCCACATTTTTAGCACTACCGCTATTTGTGCAACCGATTGAACCAAGAGATGCAGCTGCAAGACATAACCCGCCAATTGCCAGCTTTGGCATAATTTTCATATTCATATTCTAATTCCTTATATAATACACTACATGAAGAGTAAATAACAAAAACAAATGTTTTGCCAACAATATTAAGAAATTGTTACATTTGGAGGGCTGAAATTATTTAGTCATGCTATAATGATTGAGGAATAAAGCAGCCGGATAATCGCGCTTGTAAGAGTGAGGAAAGTCCGTGCATCCAAGGACAGGCCGCCGGAGAAACTCCGGGCAGCGTGAGCTGGCGGATAGGACCACAGAAATGGGGGTAAATGTAAGGGCTGGTAGGTCGGACTACAGGCTTGTAAGTTTATCCAAGGGGTAGATGTAAGGGTCGGTAGGTTTAACTACAGACTTCGAATTTACCTGAGACTGCTAACCACCCGTTAGGGCAGGAGCGATGGTGCAACGGTGAGTTAAGAGCTTCACCAGCGGTGCCGGAAGGCACCGGCTAGGCAACCCCCGGTCGGATGCAAGATTGAATGAGGTGTTTAAAGCGGTCCGCTTGCCTCGAAAAATCGCTCGAGCTCGGGAGTAATCCCGAGACCAGATAGATGATTATTAAGGAAATTTATTTTCCCGAACAGAACACGGCTTATGAGCTGCTTTATTCTTTTTTATTTTAGAAAAAACATTGAACTTTGCTGATATTTTGGTATAATATATTCAGCACATTAAAAATGGAATAAAGGCAAAAGATTTTAACAAGCATTTCGACTGACGAAAGGAGGTGAAAATGTTAGTTGAAATCACAGCACAAGAACTAATACTTATCATAGTATTAGTTCTTACAATCAAATCCCGTTAATCGGGTGGTAAGGGTGTTGCTTCACCCTTGCCTTTATTCCTATTTTAACACATGTTTTTGCCGGATACAAGTGTATGTTTATTTATAAGTTTGTTCATATTCTGCAATCAACTCTGACACACTTACATTAAAACCGTTTGCAATTTGAGCTAGTCTGTCTAGAGATATACCCTGTTTTTGCGTTTCAATGCGTGATAAAGCAGAGGTTTCAATTCCATTATTTATTGCAAAATTATTTAATGAAATTTTAGGTTTTAAACTTTTCCGCTTGCGTCTAATAAATTTTCCGAACTCTGTGTATTGCATTTTCTCAATTATCGACTATTATTAAAAATAAATCATTGAGATATCTCAATAGAACGCGAGAAATGAGTGGATAATATTGCAAAACGATAACTTAAAAGAAGAATATGAATATTTTTTAGAATATTTAAATGATACATATTGTATTATCAAAGAATTGTCTGATAAATTAAACAAACTTTTTTATGAACAGTGTGACATTTCGAATGGTTTAACTGATGAAGCACGGAAAATAGAAGGCAATCTATATTATATTGAAAAATTTACTTTTGATATAAAGGCAATACTGGATGAAACAAACAATGTTTCTTTTGATGAGTCGCAAGAAGTTGTTACATATCATAATAACTTATTAATATTTCCTATTGCTAATTATGATGTAGATATTTATGTTGATCCAGATTATGATATATCTGACTTATGGAAACATGATGACTAATTTTGGGTAAAATTAGATTTTTCGTATTCAATTACAAATTCTGATACAAGCATTTTAAACCCCTGAGCAATTTTTACCAGTACTCCGAATTTTACATCCTGCATTCCTCTTTCTACCCTTGATAATACAGCAGGTTCAATATCGTTGCTAATGGCAAAGTTATTTAAACTCATTCCTAATGCTATTCTTTTTAATCGTATAAATTGTCCGATATTTCTGTATTGCATAATTACAATACTGACAAAATATACAAAATATTTCATTGAGATTTCTCAATAGAACAATTAATCACATTGGTTGCAATAATCAAATTTATCATCTAAAATTGAGCTAGGAGAATTTTATGAAAAAAAGTGAACTTAATTTGTCGGTTTTAAAAAATAGTTTTAATACGCTTCTTGAATGCTATGATGATTTCTTGCAAGAAAAAGATAGCAAAATAAAAAACTATATAAAAGATTCTTGTATAAAAAGGTTTGAATATACTTATGAAATGGCTAAGAAAATCATGAATAAGTATCTCAAAAAAGAGTACGACAAAACTGAAAAAGAGTTATCGATAAATAATATTTTCAGAGAAATGTACGGTTTAGGTTTTATTAAAAACTTTGAAAATTGGGTTCATTACAGGGAAAGACGAAATACAACTTCTCACGAATATAATCAAGATGAAGCTGACGTTGATATTGTTCCTGACTTTATTGAAGATGTACAATTTTTAATTAATCAGTTGGAAAAAAATTTAGATGATTAAAGGTGTTACAGAAAACGAATTAAAAATTATAAAAGAGATTTTATTTCGCTATCCGTATGAGTTTTATCTCTATGGTTCACGTGTAAAAGGTGATTTTACAAAATCTTCTGATTTAGATATTTTAATCAAAGCAGATGATAAAATTCCTTTTGAAAAAATCGAAGAATTAGAAACGGCTTTTAATAACAGCCTTATACCTTATATTGTTAATTTTAGTGATTTTAATAAAATAACAGACGAGTTTTATCAGCTTATTAAAGAGTCTCTGGTGAAAATTTAGTTTCGCACTTCCATTTTCTCGCGGAGCGAATGCGCAGACTCTTCGTACCCTGCACGACCCATTAATGCATAAGTGTAATTCTTTGCCTGCTCTACTCCCGGCTGGTTAAATGTATTTATGTTATAAAGCTCGCCTGCAATCGCTGTTTGAACTTCCAGCATATAAAGAAGCTGGGCAAGATTGTATTCATCAATTTTTTCAATCGAAAACGTCATTGTAGGGCGGGAATAATCAGCAAGAGAAACTCTTGTAGAATCCGCTTCTGCATTAATCAAATCATTAATAGTCTTTCCGCCTAAATACCCGATACCTGTGTATTCAAAAATACGCGGGATTTCAAGAGTTGTGTCGAAGTTCTCAACACGAATGAACGTAATAATTTTATTATTCGGGCCTTCGTTGTAAAGCTGGATTTGAGAATGCTGGTCTGTTGCTCCAAGCGCTTTAATCGGAGTTGGGCCGATATTAACTTTTTCTCCGTTATTATTAAACTCTTTACCAAGTGACTCTGCCCAGAGCTGAACGAACCAGTCAGAAACATATTTTAGTCTGCTTGAATAAGGCATCATAACAGAAAGATTTTTACCTTTTTTTGTGTCAAGAAGATACTGGATTAAAGCACCTTGAGCTGCAATGTTTTGATTAATATCAGTGTTTTTAAGTTCTAAATCAATGTCTTTAATCCCGTTCATCAGCTGGTCAATGTCAAGCCCGACAAGCGCAAACGGTAAAAGTCCGACTGCAGAGAAAACTGAAAATCTTCCGCCAACATCATCAGGCACAAAAAAAGTTTTGTATCCTTCCTGATCGGCAAGCTGACGCAAAATTCCCATTTTTTTGTCAGTTGTTGCAACGATATTTCGTCTGTAATTATCGCCAAGTTCTTTTTCAAGAAGGTCTTTGATTATCATAAACTGTGACATCGTTTCGGCTGTGTCACCTGATTTAGTAATAACATTTACTAATGTTTTCTTTAAATCAAGTACCTGTAAAAGTCCTGAAATACTGTCAGGGTCAATGTTATCAAGAAAGAAAATTCTTGGAAGTCCTTTTCTTTGCTCAGGAGTAAGTAAGTTCCAGTAAGGTTTCAGAAGTGCTTCCGTTACAGCAAGACCGCCTAAAGCTGAACCGCCTATTCCAAGCACAAGAACATTTTCAAACCTGTTTTCTACAAGAGAAGCAAATTCTTTTACGTACCAAACAGTCTCTTCGTTATAGCCCAAATTCATCCACTGAAGCCATTGACCCGGCTTATCTTTTCTCTGGTTCAAACTTTTAATTATGTTAGAAATTGTTTCTCTGTAATTTTCAAATTCCTGATAAATGTTTAAACCGTTCTCTTCTCCAATAATCGCAGAATCACTGTTTTTAAAGTTCAATTTGAGCATCTAAAATCATCCTATAACTTAATACCCTAAATTAATTGTACTATTAACAACAAATTTTTCAAGCGCCATTTATACAGTCATAGCGCTCTATTTGGGGTATAGCATAAAACTTTATTTGTAGTAAAATATTCTTTGTGAAGATATTTTTTAAAATATTATTTATATTTTTATCTTTTCTAATCTTGCAGAGCTTTTCTACTCAAAACGCTCCGCAGGAAGTCTCTTCACACATAAACTATATTCAAAACGGTTATCAGAAAGTTGTCTTAACTTCTGAAAATATGCGCGGCTCAGAAATCTGCATTGCTCAGAGCGGAGATACTCAGAGCTTTTCATCCGGAAACGCTCTTGCTTCAGCTCAGATTTCTCCAAAAGTTAATTTAAACAAAAATTCCGTTCAAAACGGACGTTTCATTCATAACTTATCAACCGACTTAAACACAGAAATTTTAATCCGTGCTCCTTAGTATTTGTCTCTTTAGATATCAGATTAGACAATTAAATAAGGAGAAAAACTATGGATTTAACGCTTTTTAAAGAAGGCTTTATTGTCATGGTTATTGGGATGGGAACAGTTTTTATTTTCCTTACAATAATGATATGGGCAATGAACCTCAATGAAAAAATTCTTAAAGTAGTAAACAAATACTTCCCTGAAGAAATTCCGGAAGTTAAAACTTCAAAGAAGAAGACAGCTTCAAGCGACGAAGAAATTGCAATAGCAATCGCTTGTGCCGTTGCAAGAGGGTAGGGGTAAAGGGGTAAATGTAAGGGCCGGTAGGTATAACCTGCAGGCTGGGAAGAATGATGAAAAAGGGGTAAAGGAAATGACTCACCCCACAAAAGAAAGGAGTTGACATGAACGAAGATAAAGATATTCTAAAAGAATCCCACGGCTCCGGTATAATAAGCATAATTGTATTTGTTGTAATAGCGATAGTCGTGATGTGTCTTTTGAGACATTTCTTGAATTATTAATAAAGAGAAGGCGCGGTTGATTTATCAACCGCGCCTTTTTCCATAAATTATTCTATCAATCCCCGCTAAATCTTTTTCTATTTTTATATCTTCAAAATCTTTTTGCATAAATTCTTTTACAGCTTGAGCTTCACCTATTCCAAGCTCAAATAGCAGCCACCCATCCGGTTTCAAAAACTCCGGCGCTTGTTTGACAATTTTTCTGTAAAACTCAAGCCCGTTTTCTCCTGCAATCAGAGCCAGTTTCGGTTCGTGTAAAACCTCCGGCTCAAATTGAAAATCAGAAGGAATATAAGGCGGGTTGGAAATTATCATATCAAATTTTTCTTCTTCTCTTACTTTTGAAAACAAATCCGATTTTCTAAATACTGCGCGGTTATTTATGCCAAGTTTTGTAACATTATCAAGCGCAACTCTCAATGCGTCTGACGAGATATCAACTCCTAAAACATAAGCTCCTGTTTGTTTTGCAATTGTGCAGGCAATGCATCCTGAGCCGGTACCGATATCTAAAACTTCGGCGTTATTTCCTATCAGCTCAATCGCTTTCTTTACAAGAATTTCAGTCTCATCTCTTGGAATTAAAACATCCGGTGTTACCTTAAAATACTCACCCATAAAATAAGCTTCACCGATAAGATATTGAATAGGTTTTCGCGTTTCAGCTCTCAAAACAGCAGCGTCTTTGACAAGTTTAAGTTTTGCTTCGTCAGGTTCTGCTCCCATAATCCGGTCTTTTTCCGTAAAATTACAAAAATGCTCCAGAAGCATTTTAATTTCAACTCTTGCTTCACTTTCTTCAATTCCTGCGTCAGTCAAGATTTTTGTAATCGTCTGAATGTTCATTTAAAATACTCTCAATCTCGTTTCTTAAATCCAGTTTGGATAACTTTTTTACATCTTTTTTCTCTATAGAATATTTTTTGCACAATCTGTCATAATAGTAAAGCTGTTTTTTTGTAGGCTCTTCTTTTGACATCTTAACTTCCTGCAAAAACTTACGTTTTTTACGCTCGAATTCTTTGTTTGCTTCAATTATCGGGCGCTGTTTTTCTTTGTATTCGTAATATTTAATGCATTCTTTAATGTACATTTCCGTGTCTTTTAGAAAATCTCTTTCTTCAATTACATCTTCTAAAAACGGAAACCTTGAAGCTCCAAGCTCAAGATAATACTTTTCATCTTCAAGAAACTTGTCAAGAATTTCTTCTGCAGATAAGCTTAAATTCTGTTTCACTAATGCTCTTAAATAATTACAAATCCCGCTTTTTTGTGTTTTGTCAAAAGCGGGGTAAATTCTGTTTTTAATCTGATACATAATAGTATTTTACCATCGAAGCAAATCTTTTACAGAAAATTTTTCTTTCTCAGTAAATTTCATCAGCTTCTCTGTCAAAGGATTAGTTTGATACGAAGTTTTATTCTCTTTTTTCTGTTCCATTTCAGGATTAGAAATAACTGTAAATCTCTTTCTTGTCTCAGGTGTCATTGAAAGCCTCTCTTAATTATTTATCTCTTATGTATATATAAAGTATTTAATAAATAAAAATTTGACTTTTTTACCGTGCATTGTTAAGAATTGTAACATTAAGTTTTAAAATTTTCAAATTTGTAAATATTTCGCAACATGAGAATTTTTAAAAAAATGTTTTTCTGTTACACTGTTGTGTGTATGGGATGATTATGAAAAATAGCTGGACATCCCTTAGAAAGGTACATTATGGATATATTCTCGATATTTACGCTTTGCGGCGGACTGGCGTTTTTCCTTTACGGAATTTCTATTATGTCATCCGGACTGGAAAAGATTGCAGGCGGACGCTTAGAGCGGATATTAAAAAAGGTGACGTCTAACCCTATTAAGAGTTTGATTTTTGGAGCAGGTATCACAGCAGCGGTTCAGTCATCTTCAGCAGTTACGGTTATGCTTGTAGGGCTCGTTAACTCCGGAATTATGAAATTATCTCAAACGATAAGTGTTATAATCGGTTCTAATGTTGGTACTACAATTACAGCTTGGATATTAAGTTTATCAGGGATTCAGAGTTCTAATTTCTTTATAAGATTATTAAAACCTGAATCCTTTTCTCCTATTTTAGCGCTTATTGGCGTTATTATGATAATGGTTGCAAAAAGTAACAGGCGCAAAAATGTCGGTACTGTTCTTATGGGTTTTGCGATTTTGATGTTTGGTATGGAAGTTATGTCAGGCTCAATGGCACCTTTAGCTGATATGCCAAGCTTCAGGCAAACTCTTGTTGCGTTTACAAACCCTGTTTTGGGTGTACTTGTGGGTCTTGTTGTAACAATGATTATTCAAAGCTCGGCTGCATCACTTGGTATTTTGCAGGCTCTATCTATGGTCGGAGGAATTACTTATGGAATGGCAATTCCGATTATTATGGGACAAAATATCGGAACTTGTATTTCTGCAGTTCTCTCTGCAATCGGGGTTAATACTGCGGCAAAACGAGTTTCAGCTGTTCATGTAATTTATAATGTGCTTGGTGCAGCAATTTGTTTACCTGTTCTTTTAATCTGGAACAAGCTTTTTCCGATAAGCTTCATGCCGGCTGATATCAACCCTGTTGGTATTGCGGTTTGCCATACTGCGTTTAATATATTAGCTGCGGTAATAGCGTTTCCTTTGATGAAAGTTATTGAAAAAGCTGCGATTGCGGTTGTTCCTGATAAGAAAGAAAAAGGGAAATCCGTGCTTCTTGACGACAGGCTTCTTCTTGCGCCTTCGTTTGCTATTGCGGAATGCTACAGACAAACGATTAAAATGGCTGAAATTGTTGAGTTTAATTTTATCAACTCTACAAAAATGTTGAAAAGCTATCATTCAAAGAAAGCTGAGCAGATTAAGAATAATGAAATTAAGATTGATACTTATGAAGATAAGCTAAATGCGTTTATGCTTAAGCTTTCTGCAAAAGAGCTTACTGAAGAAGATAGTAATAAGATTTCACAACTTTTGCTTGCAATTGGTGATTATGAAAGAATAGGAGACCATGCTACTTATATGCTTAAAATTGCTGAAAAGCTTAAAGAAAGCGAAAAGAAGCTTTCTGCCGAAGCGGTTGAAGAGCTGAAAGTTATTGTTCATGCGGTTTCTGAAATCTTTATGGTATCTTTTGAAGCTTATAAGACGGATAATGCTAAGCTTGCGCAGGAAGTTGAACCTCTTGAAGCGGTTATTAAGCGTATTATTAGGAAAGTTAAAAACCGCCATATTCAAAGGCTTAAAGACGGGCTTTGCACTGCGGATGTAAGTTTCTTGTTCTCAGATTTGTTAAACGATTTGAGAAGAATTGCTGCGCATTGCGGAAACATTGCAACGAGTGTTATTCAGCTTCAGGATAGTACAATTGATAAGCACGAATATAATCATAGAAACAAGGATGAGGATTTGGAGTTCGTAAGCAAGTACGAGGATTACAAATCAAGATATTCTGTTTCAAGGCATAATAAGTCAACAGAATTGGTACATTAACCCTCACCCTAGCCTCGCCCCTTCGGGGTCTCTCCTAAGGAGAGGGAGAAAGGTATTAAAGCTTAATCGTCCTAAATATTGTTGAATATTTGTGCGAACCATAATAAATAATAATAGATACGAAATAGTTCTCCAAATCATTAACTTCCAAATAAGTTTGAGTTGGAGCTTTTCGTTTTGTGCTGTCAATTTTTCCGATTAAATCCAGAAAACCCATGTGAACTTTCTGTGACGGAGTAAGTTTTGGTTTCGGGATATGCTCGTCGTAAAAAGTTTCAGGCGTGTAATCCCTTTCATACACAGGGATTATGTGCATAACAATCCCGTTTTGTTTAAATAACATGTACCATTTTCCGTCCTGTTCGCGCGGAGTTAAGAGATAATACCCCGGCTCTATGGTTATGTTTTTAAAATAAATAGGAGAAATCAATCTCAAGAGCGGATAAGTTGACCAGGTGGTGTCTTTCATGTCGTAAAACTGGTCAGGGTCAATGTTATGAAGGTACGAAAATGTCGGTACTTCTAAATCATTATAAATCTGTGGATAATTTTTTGTAGGTTTAGCTTTTGGTGAGACGGGGACAAAACCTCCGTCTTCATTTTCTATAAAAGTCGGGAAATCCGGAGTTTCAGCTTCCTGCCGTTCTAAATCTTCGGGGTTAATGTCATCATAAAACCCCGGCGGGGTACCGGCATGACCGCCTCTGTCCTCTTCTGCAAATGCAGGAGTAAAGCATAGGGCTAAAATAAGAATAAGTAAGCTCTTCTTAATCATATAAATATTTTAATGTATTGAAACAAAAAATCAAGTACTGCGACTTTTATCTGCATTATATATAACCCCCCGATTGGACTCTCTTTTCCGGCAATGTTTTAATTTTTGAAAAACTCCATAATTTAGGAGTTAGTAATTCTAACACGAAGCTAAACGGTTCCTGATTTAGGAACTGATAAGGTTTATAACATACAAAATCTACTCAACCTATTGAAAAAGGAGGTTAAAAATGACGATTAGAAAACTTACTGTGGCAGCTGCAATTGCCGTTGGAATAGCAACGTGTTCGTTCAATACGGTAATGGCAGCATGCCCTTGCGAGGAGCGTCCTGTTGTTACACAGACTCCTTGCGGATGCAATGAATTACCGGAAGTAACAGGAGCTGCTTGCCCTTGTGAAACTCCAATGGAACCGGACTGCGGATGCGGTGCAGCTCCTCAATGTGAACCTGACCCAATCCCGTCTTGCGCTCTTTGCCCGGGAGTTAAAGAAGTTGCAAAACAAGATATGAAACAAGTTTATTCATATCCGAACGCTGTGTACGGATACAACAACCTTATTGGTACACAAAACGACTATTCTTACAAAGCAGAAGGCTTTACTGTTAACAGAGATTTAGGACGCTTAAGCTCAGGTACTATGGGCTCAACAATTGCTTCTGACGGCTCAATGACAGGTGCGGCAGCAAATATTCCTTGCTTAAATGATATGCCAAGACACAATGGTGCTCCGATTGTAAGAGACGAAGCTACAATTGACGGCGCAGGTTGCCCTATTCAAATGGGTACTGCAAACTCAAGACAGGCAATCAAAAAGACATTAGTCCCTTTTGATTTGTCACCATTCAGCTCTTTTAACAACATGACAGGTGCCGCAGCAGGCTTGCAAATGTTCCCTGACGTTCCGGACGGATACTGGGCTTCTTGTGAAATCGATAAACTTGCTACAAACGATGTTGTAGTCGGTTATCCGGACAGATTATTCAAACCGTCTAAAAACATTTCACGTGCTGAATTTGCTACAATGCTTGTAAAAGGTTTTGACAAAAACATGTACGCTCAGGCTCCTGAAAAATTGTTCTCAGATGTTCCTACTAACCACTGGGCAAACTCTGCAATCACAACTGCGGTTCATCAGGATTTGCTCAAAGGTTATCCGGATGGCAAATTCCTGCCTAACCATAACGTAACAAGAGCAGAAGCTTTATGTGCTTTATCAAAAGGTATTCCTTGCCCTTCAATCGACAAGTGCAAAGCTCAGGAAATCTTATCAAGATACTCTGATGGTAACACAGTTCCTGAATGGGCACAGATTCCTATCGCAATCGCATTGGATAAAGGTGCTTTAAATAATTCACCAAATCCTAACATGATTGCACCGTTTAGAGATGCTTCACGTGCTGATATCGCAGCTATGTTACAAAACGTTCGTGTAGCAGCAGGTATCGATAAGAACCCTGTAACTGCTAACAACGATTGCCCTATGTGTCCTGTTGACAAGAAGGCATTTATCGAAAACGAAGAACTTGTTAAAATCCCTACACTTCAGTTGAAGTTCAAGGATCAGGTAAGTGCTAAGTCTTCACACGTAGGTCAGAGATTTGCAGCTAAGACATTAGAAGATGTTACAATTAACGGTCAGCTATTCCCTTGCGGTTCAAACGTACACGGTAAGGTTGTTGAAGTTGTAAGACCTTCAGGATGTCAGAAAGGTGCTTTAAAACTTGCGTTTACTGATATCGAAAACAACGGCTGCAAAGCAACTCTTCCAAGACAAATTCTTAACGCTGAAATCAACAAATCTAATACACCGAACATTGTTTCAAGAATTGTAACAGCACCTCTTACATGGGGCGGTCAGATGTTAGGTATCGTTGGTAGAACTACAGGCGGTATGTTGTCTAACTTAGGTAACGCTTTAGAAGACGTAGCTTCAGGTACAGGTATTGCTCTCGGTGAAGCATTCCAGGGTCAGTTTGCAGCTGCAGGCAGAAGCGTTGGAGACGTAGTTGTTGATACTGTTAAAGCTCCAATCGACTTTACAAGAACAGCTGTATCAGGCGTAACCGGCCTTGTACAGGCAACAGGCGACGAAATTGGATACTTAGTTGATGCTAAGGGATACAAAATCTCAGCTATCAATCCGAAAGAACATGTAACAATCGCATTCGGATGCAGTGGTCAATAGTAAGTAAATCGTTTGCCATGAGAAAAGAAGAGCAGGTTCATCCTGTTCTTCTTTTATGTTATAATAGGGGAGGGTAAATGAAAGAATGTAGTGAAGCCCAACAAAAACAAGGAGAAAACAATGTCACTTAGAAACGAAAGAGTCAGAAAAGAACTTATGCGCGATATATCTGATATTATCAGAAAAGAAATCAGAGGAGTCGAAGGTGTGCTCTCTATTGTGGACGTTGAAGTTTCTCATGATAATTCTTATGCAAAAGTTTACTACAGCGTTTTAGGCTCAGAAGAACAAATTGCAAAAGATAAGGAAATTATTGAAAAAAATACCGGAAAAGTTCGCTACGAAATCGGCAAAAGAATTCGCCTGCGCGTAACTCCGGAAATCAAATTTATTTACTCAGACGGACTTGAACAAGGCTCACGCGTTCTTGATTTAATCAATAAAATCTCTAAAGGCGAGATTTAGTTTGATGTTCGGTTTTTTGAATGTCTATAAACCTGCAGGTATAACTTCTCACGATGTAGTTGCAAGGCTCAGGCGTGTTACTAAAATTAAACAAATCGGACATACAGGAACGCTTGACCCGTTTGCAGAAGGTGTTTTACCAATCTGTATCGGAAAAGCAACGAGGCTTATTGAATACTTAAACGATGATAAGGCTTATGTCGGAACGGTTAAACTCGGCTCTTCAACAACTACTTATGATACAGAAGGTGAAGGGGTAAACTTTTCTGATAAAAAAGTCGATTTAAACGAGATTGAAACAGCGCTGGAAAAATTTCGCGGTGAAATTGAACAGCTCCCTCCGGTTTATTCTGCGATAAAAGTCAACGGAAAAAAGCTTTATGAGTACGCAAGAGAAGGCAAAGAAGTCAAAATTGAACCGCGGAGGGTAAATATAAGTAAGCTGGAAGTTGTTGATTTTGAATACCCGCATTTAAGCCTCCGGATTGAATGTTCAAAAGGTACTTACATCCGCTCGATTGCAAACGATTTAGGCGAAGAGCTTGGAACTTACGGACATTTGATTAAGCTTGTGCGTGTAAAAGCCGGTGACTTTGAGATAAATGAAGCAATAAAACTTGATGATTTAGATACTTTAGAAGCTGTTCAAAAAAGCCTTATTTACCCGCTCGAGAATTTACATTTCCCGAAATACGAATTGAACGAAAAAGAAAAAGCAATTATTTCAAACGGCGGTTCAATAAAAGCGGATGTCGAAAATTCTCTTGTCTGTTTAACTTTTCAGGGTGTTCTTTGTGCTGTTGCGAGAGCAACTGAGGGTGTTTTAAAATGTGAAAAAGTCTTTTTGTAGCGATGCCTATTGCCCTATCCTGCTAAATATGCTATAATAATCGCGTGTTTATTGGGGTAAATGGGTTTATAATCTCCATCTGCTCCGCATATTGAAAAGATAGGAGAATACGCATGGTTGAAAAGTATTCGGATACAGATTTTGAACAACTTCTTGCTAAGTATGATTACAGTTTTAAACGCGGGGATATTGTAAAAGGTGTTGTGTGTGCTTACGAATCTGATGGTGCAATAGTAGATATCGGCTCAAAATGTACGGCTTTTGTTCCGGCTTATGAAGTTTCTGCCGATAGAAAAGCGAAAGTTGAAGATGTTTTAGAACTTAATACGGAATACGAGTTTTTAATTACTCAGGACTGCGATGAAAACGGTAAATTCACGCTTTCTTACAAAAAAGTTCATCTTGCTCATACATGGGCTGAGCTTGAAAAAGTTAAAGAGGCTGATGAAACTATTGTTGCAACAGTTGCTCAAATGGTTAAAGGCGGTGTCGTTGTTGACATTTCAGGAGTTCAAGGTTTTATTCCTCAAGGTCAGCTTTGTGCCAGAGAAACAATTTGCAACTCGGGAGATAAGATTGAAGTTAAGATTTTGACTCTGGATAAAGCTCAAAATAATTTGATTTTATCTAACAAAAAAGTTTACGAAACAAATATGGCAGAGACACGCAAAAATGTGTTTGCGCAGATTGAAGTCGGTCAGGTGGTAAAAGGCGAAGTAGTTAGAATTACAGACTTCGGTGCGTTTGTAAATGTTGGCGGTGTTGATTGCCTGCTTCCGCTTTCCCAGATTTCATGGAAATGGGTTGAGCATCCGACAGATTTACTCAAAGTCGGTCAGGAAATTAATGTGGAAATTATTGATGTTGACCACAACAAACAAAGAATCAGTCTGAGTCTTAAAAATACTGAGCCTGATCCATGGATTAAAGCAGAAGAAGAATTAAAAGAAGGCGATACTAAAGAAGGCATTATTACAAGAATTAAGCCATTTGGCGCATTTGTAGAGGTAATGCCGGGTGTTGAAGCTCTGCTTCCGCAGTCAGCTCTTAGCGAGTATCAAAATAAGAATAACTGCATTTTGAATACCGGTGATAAAATCGACACTCAGATTGTGAAGTTTAACCCGAGAGATAAGAGAATTTCTCTGGGGTTGCCTAATACTCCAACTGAGTAAGAACTGACTTAACAGCTTCAGGGCAAAGTCCAACAATATTTTCAAAGCTTCCTTCAAATTTATCAAGATAATTTGGAGGAAGTTCTTGTATACCGTAGCTTCCGGCTTTATCGAGCGGGTTAAAAGTATCAATATAATAGTGTATCATTTCATCTGATAGCTCTTTAAAACGCACATAACTTGTGGTTGAAATCAGAGCAGCGCGGTTTGTTTTTTTGTTGATTGCACAAATAGAAGTTACAACAGAATGCGTTGCTCCGGAAAGCTCTTTGAGCATTTCAAACGCTTCTTCTTTTGAATGCGGTTTTCCTAGAATGTTGTTGTGAAGAACAACAACAGTATCAGCTGCTATAACAAGAGAATTGTTATCAACGCGCCTTAAAACATCAAGGCATTTTTGGGTTGCTAAATCTTCGATTTTTTCGTAAGAAAAAATATCGTCTTCAAGTTTTTCATCGTAATTTGAAGGTACGACTTCAAAATCCAAACCAAGATCGGTAAGTATTTGTTTTCTGCGTGGTGAGTTTGAAGCGAGGATTAGTTTAATCATAAATTTTTTAATACCCGTTTTCTATAAATTCTCTGTTTCTAAATTTTGCGCCAAGCTCTGCTGCGATTTTTTCGCATTCATCTGCGTCAATGTAATGAACTTTATCAAAGCCTGTTACAATTGAAGCTGAAACATCTATTCCTGCTTCAACACAGGATTTAATAAATTTTTTAACTTCATTGTAAGCGTTTTTGATTTTGGGTTTGCAAATTTCATCATAATCATGTTCATTTGCTGCGTTTAAGCTAATTGAAACAGAGTCGATTAAGCCTTTAAACTCTTCTGCAACATTAGTTTTGTAAATCGCGTTAGCGTGTCCGTTTGTGTTAACTCTGATTTTTATATCAGGATAATTTGCGCGTAAGTATTTACAAAATTCTTTCATCATGGCTTTTCTAAGGAAAGGTTCGCCGTAACCGCAGAATACTACGTTTTTTACATAAGGCTGGAACTTTTGGAATTGGTCTACAATATCTTCAAACTCGTATTCATCATCGTGCCACATTTCTGCACCGCAAACATCATCTTTTTGTGTCCTAAGACAGAAGATGCAGGAGTTTGTGCAGGAATTTGTAAGGTTTATATAAACAGTTTCCGGATGTTCTTCTTTTGTTATTGAATAGACTAGTGTGTACATGGACGATACCTCCTTTTGAGAAAATTATAGCAAAAAAATAAGGGCGCGTCTTTAGACGCGCCCTTATTTTGTAAAAGTTATTATTGAACTTCTATAGCTGAAACAGGGCAAGCGTTAGCTGCTTCGTTAACGCAATCTTCGTTGCCTGCAATAGCTGAAGCTTTAACCTCTGCTTTATCTTCTACGTGGAAAACAGCGTCACAGATTGATTCGCAAGCGCCGCATCCGATACATGAATCATTAATTGTTACGTTCATTATTATTCTCCTTTTTTATATTAACGTCCAAACTTCGGACACTTATATTATACATGGAAAAAATAATTTTAAAATAACCAATCGGATATTCGCTCTGCTATTGAATCAAAACCTGTTGTGAGACCTAAATCTTTTGGCTCAATATTTTTTGAATAGTAAAGAACCGGCACTTGCTCTCTTGTGTGGTCAGTTCCCGGAACAGTCGGGTCGCAGCCATGGTCAGCGGTGATTATGAGTAAGTCGTCTTCTCCTATTAAAGGAAGAATTTTTTCTAAATAATCGTCAATTTCTTCAATCGCAGCTCCGTAACCTTTCGCATCATTTCTGTGCCCGAAAAGCATGTCTGTATCAACAAGGTTTGTAAATATAATTTCTCTCTCACTGTCTGTTATATTTACCCCGTCGTATTTAATCGCGTCTAAATCAAGCATTCCATCAAGTGCTTTTATTGTAAGCTCTAAGCCTTCTTTGTTTGAGCCGGTGTGAATAGCGTGTGTGATTCCGGCTTTTGAGAAAATATCTTCAATTTTTCCTATGCCGATAACTTTAGCCCCTGCGTTTTTAACTTTGTCTAAAACAGTAGCTTTAGGAGGCACCATGGAATAATCGCGCCTGTCTTTAGAAATTCTCGTTGGCTTTCCGTCAATAACTTTGTAAGGACGTGCTATCACGCGTGCAGTATTGTAGCCGCCTTCATCCAGAAGCCTGCGGGCAGTTACACACCAGTCATAAAGAGTTTCCAGAGGTATTAAATCTGTATCAACTGCAATCTGGAATACGCTGTCAGCTGAGGTGTAAACAATCGGGTACTTTGTTGCGTGATGTTCGTCATTGAGTTTTTCAATGATTGCAGTACCGCTAGCAGGAATGTTTGCAAGTATTCCTCCGCAGTTTGTCTCTTCAATAAATTTGTCAATCAGCTCCTTTGGAAAACCGTTTGGAAAAGTTGAAAACGCTTTTTCTGACACAAGCCCTGCGATTTCCCAGTGACCTGTGGTTGTGTCTTTGCCTTTAGATTTTTCTCTCAAAGTTCCGTATTGCGCAATCGGAGTTGAAGTCTTTTTTATACCTTTGAATTCTTGAATATTCCCGAGTCCCATTGCTTCAAGAACAGGAACATCCAGACCTTTATTAAATTCGCATACATTTTTTAAAGTGTTGCATTCTTTTATATCGCCAAATTCTTCACAGTCAGGCATCGCGCCTATTCCCATTGAGTCGATTACAATTATTACTGCCCTTTTTGTCATGAAAATCCTCCTAAACTTTTTAAATCATATCATATTTTTGTGTTATTATAAATACAAAAACAAAAGGAGATAAATTTATGCAGGCAAGACGTGCAGCAAGAGAATTAGCACTTATTCTGTTCTCACAATTTGATAAAGAAATTACCCATTACTCAAGAAAAGATTTTGAAGATATTATGTTGAAATCAGTCAGAATTCTTTCAAACTCTGCTTCTGAAGAATTAAATTTAACTGTCGGCTCTTTGATTGATATAAAAGATGCATTAGATACTTACGAAGCTGAACACGAGTCAAACCTTTCAAGACCGATGGGTGCAAAAAATAAACCGGTTAAAATTCCGATGACAGATGAAATGATAGCTAAAGTTGATACAATGCTTGATGTTGCTGAAAAAGCAATTCTTGCACTTGAAATCGCTGAGTTCACAACTTTAGAAAATCAGTCTGATGTTAAAAATTACACTGTTGAAATTGCAGAACAATTTAAACTTAACCACAAAGAAATTGACGCTGAAATCCAGAAATACTCAAACGGCTGGGATATTTCAAGGCTGGTTAAGATTGACAAAGATATCTTAAGAATTGCAATTACAGAACTTCTTTACACCAAAGACGCGCCTTTGAAAGTTGTTGTTGATGAAGCTGTTGAGCTTGCTAAAAAGTATTCAACAGAAGATTCTTCATCTTTTGTCAACGGTGTTCTTGCAAAAGTTATCCTTGAAAACGGTTTGAAAGGGTAAAGGGGTAAATATTTTGGTTGGTAGACTCAATCTATAAGCCTGTAAGAATGGTGAAAAGGGGTAAACAAAAAACCGTGAGGCTTATCTATAAGCTTGTAAGAATGGTATAAAAATGTTCAATTTTTTTGATAAACTAAAAACTACTGTATCGAAGACAGCGCAGGTGCTTGTCGGTAATGTTGTTGATACAGTTTCTGACGAAGCAGAGTTCTCGGACTTTGTTCTTGATGACATGGAAGACTTGCTCATTAGCGCTGATTTAGGCGTAAATTATGCAGCAGAGCTTGTCGATAAACTTCGCGGTCAGAACAAAATAAAACCTTCTGAGGTTAGAGAATTTATGCAGAGTGAGTTTATCAAAACTCTTGATGAAGCAGGCTCTTGTGAACTTAGCTATAGGGAAAATGAACTTAATATTTATTTTATAACCGGAGTAAACGGTGCAGGAAAAACTACTTTGATTGGGAAACTTGCTTATAGATTTAAGCAGGAAGGCAAAAGAGTTTTGATTGCAGCGGGTGATACATTTAGAGCTGCTGCGGAAGAGCAGGTTGATATCTGGTCAAAACGCTCCGGAGCTGATATCGTAAGGCGCGATAAAGCCGACCCTGCTTCTGTCGTGTATGAAGCGATTCAAAAAGCAAGAAACGAAAAGTATGATGTGGTTCTTGTTGATACTGCGGGGAGACTGCAGAATAAATTCAATCTTATGGAAGAGCTTTCTAAGATTAAGAATGTTATAGATAAGAATGCGCCGAACGAACTCCGTGAAAGTATTCTTGTTATAGATGCAAATACGGGTCAAAACGGTTTACAGCAGGCAAAAGTGTTCAAAGAATGCGTGAACCTTACAGCTGTTGCCCTGACTAAACTTGACGGCTCTGCAAAAGGAGCGATTGTGCTTGGTATTGCAAAAGATTTAGGACTTCCTGTTAAACTCGTTGGTGTGGGCGAGAAGATGGAAGATTTGAAAAATTTCGACTCAAAAGAATTTATTCAGGCTTTGTTTGAATAATTTATTGATACTTTTGCGAAAATATGTTACATTAATAAAGTACATTAAAATAAGAATACGGGCTAAAGATTTTCTACATTTTGACTATCACGAAAGGAGGTTAAAATGATAGTTAAAATCAACACAAGAGAATTAGTACTATTAATAATACTAATTCTCGTCATCAAAGCCCTTTAAATGGGCACGGGTATGGGTGTTAGTGTCACCCTTGCCTGTATTCTTATTTTAACTTATTTTAAAATTTTTTCAAGCCTTTTCATCGCTTCGAGCGTATTTTCTTTTGAGCCGAAAGATGTTAGCCTGAAATACCCTTCTCCGTTTCTGCCGAAACCTGAACCCGGAGTTCCTACAACCTGTGCGTTTTCAAGCAGGTAATCGAAAAATTCCCATGATTTCATGTTGTTTGGGCATCTAAGCCAGATATATGGAGAATGTTTTCCGCCTACGTGCCAGATGTTGCAGCTCTTTAGTGTGTCAGAAATTACTTTTGCGTTTTCTTTGTAGTAATTGATATTCTCTTTGATTTCGCGCTGTCCTTCTTCTGAAAATACAGCTTCTGCTCCGCGCTGAATGATGTATGGAACGCCGTTAAACTTGGTTGTTTGACGTCTTAGCCACATTTTGTTTAACTTGCCTAAAGCTTCCGGAACAATTGTGTACCCGCATCTTGTTCCGGTGAAACCGGCTGTTTTAGAGAGCGAGCAGAATTCGATAGCACATTCTTTCGCGCCTTCTATTTCGTAAATGCTGCGTGGTAATTCTTTGTCTGAGATAAAACATTCATAAGCTGAATCAAATAAAATCACGGCTTTTTGGGCTAAAGCGTAATTAACCCATTCTTTTAGCTGTTCTTTGTTATAAACCGCACCTGTCGGGTTGTTCGGAGAACAAATATATATGATATCTGCTTTGATATTTTTATCCGGCATAGGTAAAAAGCAGTTATCGCCGTTTGCGTCAGCGAAAATAACTTTTCTGCTGTTCATAATGTTTGTATCAACATAAACAGGATAAACAGGGTCCGGAACAAGAACTGTATTGTCTTTGTCAAATAAATCCAGAATGTTTCCTAAGTCGCTTTTTGCACCATCAGAGATAAATATTTCGTCGAGATTAAGTTCAACATTGCGTTTTGCGTAATATTTTTGGACAGCTGTACGTAAGAAATCGTAACCCTGCTCAGGGCCGTAACCGCGGAAAGTTGATTGAACTCCCATTTCATCAACAGCTTTATGAAGCGCTTCTGTTACAGCTTTGCACAAAGGAAGTGTTACATCGCCGATTCCGAGTCTAATAATTTTTTTATCGGGATTTTTTGATGCAAATTCGCTAACTTTTCTTGCTACTGTTGAAAAAAGGTAGCTCTGTTCAAGATTTTTGTAGTTTTTGTTTATGTTCATACTGTCCTCTTTATATAATTCTTACCAGCCTGTAGTATCAAATCCAGACCTATTCATTTATCCCTTCATTTACCCCCCCCCTACTGGTCGCTTTCTTCGTGTTTGCCGTTCATCAACTTTTCAAAATCAGAAGGCTTGATATTCTGGATGAAATCTTTGAACTCCTGAGCTTCTTCTGCATCTTTCGCGGTATCAGTTGAAACTGAGCCGTTCATAAGCACATTTGCTGTAACAAAAATTGGCGCTTCCGCTCTCATTGCTACAGCGATGGCGTCAGAAGGACGGGCATCGATTTCAAGAGTTTTGCCGTCTTTTGAAAGAAACAGAGTTGCGTAATAAGTTTCTTTTTCTACGTCGTTAATCTCGATTTTATCAAGCTTGTAACCTGTTTTTTCGATAATATTTGTAACCAGATCGTGCGTCATAGGTCTTGCAACGACAAGCCCTTCAATGCATCTGATGATTGCGCTTGCTTCTGCTGAGCCTATCCAGATTGGCAAAGCTTTTCTGTTATCTAAATCGTGGAGCACAACGATTGGAGAGTTTGTTCTC
This sequence comes from uncultured bacterium, assembly GCA_948684385.1. Taxonomy (GTDB): domain Bacteria; phylum Cyanobacteriota; class Vampirovibrionia; order Gastranaerophilales; family Gastranaerophilaceae; genus CAG-196. Next base: position 52,982 of record CAPQCU010000001.1, on the reverse strand, counting down.
ACATCTAACGCTATACCCATTACTTTCATTTCTATCATAATAACCTCACTTGAGTTAAATTATATCACAATTCTGCATTATATGATATAATCCGATGTATGAAAATAAATGTTGTATATAATAACCGTATAGACGGATATTCTGATGCGCTTGAAACTTTAGAAAACATTCTTATTTCCCTTAAAGTAGAGTTTAAAACTTTTGAGTTGGATTTTATGGAAAATTTTGGAGATTTTTCTTTCGTAATTGGCGGCGACGGAACGATTTTAAAAGCTGCAAGATTTTACGGAAAGACTCCTGTTCTTGGCGTGAATATAGGCAGAGTCGGGTTCCTTTCCCAGAGCAGTATTGCTGAGATAAAAACTGCAGTAGAAGCTGTATTATCAGGAAAATATACAACAGAAGAACGGCTTATGCTCTCCTCCGGTAAGCTGCTGGCTTTAAACGATTTTGTAATCAAAGGGTGCAAAGCTTCCAGAACTTCAAAATTTTATCTTGAGATTAATGGCAAATTTGTCTGTGATTATATTGCAGACGGATTGATTATTTCAACTCCTACCGGTTCAACTGCTTACGGGCTTTCTGCCGGCGGTCCGGTTTTATATCCGTCTCTTGATGCGATTGTAATTGTACCGGTTTGTCCTCATACTTTGAATGCCAGACCGCTTGTCGTGCCAACCTGTGAAACAATTACGGTTAAAACCTGCGATGAGCTGCTTTCTGTTTCTGCTGACGGGATGGAAGTCGGAGAATGCGTGGAAGAGATTACTATAAAATGTGCGGAGCAGAAAGCTCTGCTTGCGTTTTTGAAAGATGATAGTTTTTACTCTGTTCTGAGAAAAAAATTACACTGGGGAGTTAGTCCGGCTAATTAATAATCCACTAAGAGAATGAACATTTTCTTCTGCCTGTCGTTTATAATATTGTAGATGAAGATTAGATTAAAAGGACTTTTAATACTCTTTTGTATGTCTGTATGTTTGCAGGCAAACGCTATTCAGACAATGCAGATTGAAAAAAACTCTGCATTGACTCTTAACGACTGTATAAAAATTTCGCTTAATAACAGCCCGATTGTAAAAAAATCTATTCTTAATCTTGATATTGCAAAAGCTTCGCTCGGGGTTGCAAAATCGGCTTACTTCCCTTCTTTATCTCTTGGAGCAGGTTATAAACAAAACTTCGGTGAGAGAAACCATAATATGGGAAGTTATCAGTCAAGAACACTTCCGGGATTTGACGCTTCTATTTCCCAACTTTTATGGAACTTTGGCAGAACAGATGCCGGAATTAGAATGGAAAAATTTAACAAAATCGCTGCAGAATTTGATTTTGATGAAACTGTTCTGACAACAATTTTTAACGTAAAACTCCAGTATTACGGAGTTCTGGCTGCAAAATCTTTAATGGAAGTTGAAAAACTTAATGTTCAGATTAATGAAAGAAACTATCAAAGAACGCTTGCTTATTTTGAAGAGGGTATAAAATCAAAAATAGACCTTGTTAATGCAGAAGTTAACTTAAGCGACTCAAAAATTGCGCTTGTCAAAGCCGAAAACACATATAAAAATGCGATTGTAAACTTGAATAATGCGATGTATGCTGCTTACGCTCCGGAGTATAGTATTCAAAACACAGAGACATTTAACCTTGCAAATCCCAATGTGCCTGTAAGCCTTACAAATATTGAGAATTATAAAAGACTTCTCTCGCTTCCGGATGGAATAGAAGACGCTGTTTTTGCAGTTAAAGCTGAAAAAAGCGATGTTTTAAAAGACTATGTTTTTGAAAAATATCCTTATACTTTTGAAAAATCGGTAACAATTGCAAAAGAAAACCGTCCGGATTTGAAAGCTTTGAATGCAAGTGTTAAAGCGATGAAACAGTATGTTCTTTTAACTAAGCGTCAGTATTTGCCGGAGCTTAGAGGCGGGGTCGGTTACAGCTACGCTAATAACAGGTATTATGCTGATAGCGGAATGAATGTTTCTTTGAATTTAAACTCGACATTTAATGTAAAACAGGTAAAACACGAAGTTGATATTGCAAATTCTCAGTTGAACCTTGCAAAAACAGAAGTTGAGCTTCTTAACCAGACTTTGTATTTTGATATCCAGAGTGCTTATGTCACAATGATTCAGCTTGAAAAACAAATCCCGCTTCTGGAGACTAAAGTGCGCCAGACATTAGAAAACTTAGAACTTGCAGATGGCAGGTACACTGTCGGTTTGGGTGATTACATTCAGCTTCAGGACGCAAGAGTAAATTATAATAATGCCCAGAGTTCTTATGTACAGGCGGTTTATAATTACAATGTTGCGCGCGCGACATTAGAGCGTGAAATCGCGCTTCCTCAGGAAGAAACTTTGACTGTTGAAGATGTTAAGGACTTTCAAAAAGATATTAAAAAATCCGAAAAGAAATCTAAAAAAACAAAAAAGGATAACGTATGAAGAAAAGGTATATAATTGCGATTATTGCTATAATTCTTGCATTGCTGATAGCCATAAAGGCTGTCAGCAAAAATCGTGTAGAGTATGAAACTGCAAAAATCGAGCGCAGGACAATTACTCAGGTTGTTGAAGCTTCAGGTACTATTAACCCTGTAAACACAGTCTCTGTCGGCTCTACCGTTTCAGGATTAATCAGCGCGATTTACGTTGACTTTAACTCAAAAGTTGAAAAAGGTCAGCTTCTTGCAGAAATTGACCCGCGTACTTTTCAGGCAACAGTTGATCAGAACTCGGCAAACGTAGCTGCTGCACAGGCGGATTTAGCAAACAAACAGGCTGCTTATGAGATGAGCAGCAAAACTTTAAAGCGTTATCGAAATCTTTATGCAAAAAGTTTTATCCCGAAATCCGAGCTGGATCAGGCAGAAGCGGATTATAAATCAAACCTTGCTAGCGTTAACTCTGCGCGTGCCAAAATTAACCAGACGCAGGCACAGTACAACCAGTCGCTTGTAAATCTTAATTACACAAAAATAACAGCGCCTGTAAGTGGAATGATAATTTCTCGTGAAATTGATTTAGGTCAGCCGGTTGCAGCAAGTTTTCAAGCTCCTGAGCTTTTTACAATCGCTCAGGATTTAGAAAAAATGCAGATAGAAGTTAATGTTTCGGAAGCTGATATCGGAAACGTAAAAGAAGGTCAGGACGTGACTTACACGCTTGACGGATATCCAAACAGCGAGTTTTACGGAAAAGTAACGCAGGTTCGTATTTCTCCTACTACAGTTTCTAATGTTGTAACATATTCTGTAATCGTAACTGTTGATAATAAGGATTTAAAGCTTAAACCCGGCATGACTGCGAATGTCTCAATAATTACGGCAAAGAACGAAGATGTTTTAACCGTTCCGAATATTGCGCTTAAGTTCACGCCAAAAACAGACGGGACAAAATACAAGACTCAAGGGCTCTGGATAAAAGACGGTATGAAGCTTGCGCGGGTTGATATCAAGACCGGAGCAAGTGATGACTCTTTTACGGAAGTGATTGGAGATAATGTGTTTGAAGGCGAAAAGATTTTAGTAGGTGTAAAAGGCGGCAAAGGTAAAAAATCGCAGCAAGCGATGAGACCGCCAAGATTATAAGGGGTAAATATAGCAACAAAAAGGGCGGAGCCTGAAAGGCTCCGCCCTTTTTTGTTAAAACTATTTTTTATTAGCTTCGTCAGCTGCTTTTTTTGTATCTTCTGCAGCTTTGTCAGCGTTTTTCTTACCCCAGAATTTTAGTTTTCCGAAGAAGTTTTTGCATTTTTCTTTGAAAGTTTTCTTTGCAGCGGGAGTAAGTTCTTCAATTTTCTTTTCAGCAGCGTCAAGTTTTGTTTTTAATTCGTTGTTAATTGTGCCAAGTTCTGCAACTTGATTTTTTAAACCTTTAACCCCATTTCTACCAGCTAAAAACCCTAAACCTCCTGCAGCGATAATTCCGAGAGCGGTAAGACCAATCATTCCAGAAGCTGATTTTTTCTTTTCTGCAATTTCCGGCTCATAAACCATCGGCATAGAAGAATAATCTTCGTAACCTTGTATCTGGTTTTGATTTTGCGGAACTGTCATTGCATAATCTACTGCACTTGCGCCTTTAATTGGATCCATATTTACCTTCTTTCATAAAATTACTACACTTTTATACTTTTATTAAAACAGGTGCAAAAAAATAATTGCCATGAAAAATACAGTATGTAACGAAATTGTTACAATAGAGCTTGTAGTCTCAAAACAAGCCTAATCATTTACCCCTCTGGAAGAATTTTGCGATGTCTTTGTGTTCCAAAATTTTAGAAATCGGGCGTCCGTGAGGACAGGTAAACGGTTTTTCGCAGGTACGCCAGTTGCGGATAATCTCCTGCATCTGGAACATGTTTAAGTATGTATTTGCTTTAACTGCAGCTTTGCAGGAAGTCGTAATCAAAATTCTTTCTTCAATATTATCAATATCTCCGGAGATGTTTTCCAAAATATCTGCTAAAATTTCTTTTGGCGAAACTTTTGAAATCAGCTGCGGAACTTTTTTGAAAATCGCCTCTGTTTCTGACATAAACTCGATTTCGTAACCGAATTTTTCTAACTTTTCTTTGTTTGCAGTCAGAAGTTCTTTATCGCTCGGTGAGATTTCTAAAATATCAGAAATAAACAATAACTGGCAGTCAATGTTTTTGGATTTTTTAAGTTTTTCGTAAATATATCTTTCTTCTGCGATGTGCTGGTCAACAATTTCTAAGCCTTCTTCGCGCTCAATAAGAATATAAGTTTTTTTGTACTGCCCGATTATTATATCTTCAGGAGCTGGAAGTTTTTCTTCTTCGATTTTTGTTTGAGAAAAGGTAATCGGCTTTTGTTCCGGTTTCGGCTCTTCAATTTTTCTAGGAAAAGAAAGAACTCTGTGTTCTTCCTCTTTAGGCTTTTCAAACATTTCTGCAATTGAAAAGCTTGCATCAACAAAAATGTCTTCTTTTTCAGGCACCTGAGGCTCAACAATTTGCGGAGCAGGTTTTTCTATTATACCGGAAAGAGCCATATCTACAGAAGAGTAGATGAAATTAAAAATCTGGTTAGGGTTTTTGTATCTTACTTCTTTTTTTGTCGGATGAACATTGACATCTACATCCTCTGGCGGAATTTCCAGATTTAAAATAATAAACGGATAGCGTGAGCCGATTAAGTTCTTGTAAACTGTGTCAATTGATTTCTGGAACACAGGACATTTCACCATGCGTGAGTTTACGTACATATAGTAATCTTTTTTGCTGGCTCTTGTATAGTCAGGAGTGCTTACGTAGCCTGAAATTTGGAAGCCGGATAATTTATCTGTTTTAAAAACTTTTCTTAAGTTTTTTGCTATGTCATCAGAGAAAACTTCTTTTACTGTCTGAAGAATATCGTTTTGACCTGTTGTTTTTAACGTGGTTTTGCCGTTGTTTTTAAGCTCAAAAGATACTTCCGGATGAACAAGTGCTAATGATTGTAGAAGCTCTGAAATGTATGCGTATTCTGTTTTTGATGATTTTAAAAACTTTAAACGTGCAGGAAGATTGTAGAATAAATCTCTAATCTCCATAATCGTTCCTACTGCGCAGCCTGTTTGAGATTTTTTAACTTCCGAATTTTCGCACTCGACTTTGGTACCGTAATCAAAATCCTGTGTTCTTGTAATGCAGGTAAGTTTTGAAATAGAGATGATACTTGCAAGAGCTTCGCCTCTAAATCCCATAGTTTTAACTGCGTACAAGTCTTCTCCGGTTGAAATCTTGCTTGTTGCGTGCTTTGAAAACGCTAATAAAATATCGTCAGGATGGATGCCGGAACCGTTATCTGCAACGCGGATATTTCTGCAATCGTTTGAAATTTCTACGCTAATTCTGGAAGCTCCTGCATCTACAGAGTTTTCAACAAGTTCTTTGACAACAGAAAACGGGCGTTCAATAACTTCCCCCGCTGCAATCTGGTTTATAACATTTTTTGACAGCTGAACTATTCTTGACATAAGTTTATTATACTCTGAAAATTTTGTTTGCGCTATAATACAATAAACAGGAGTAATATAAATGGCTAAAAATAAGAAAATCAAAGTCGCTTTTCCGCACATGGGTACGATTTCTATTGCGTGGGCATCTGCATTAAGAAAAATTGGCGTAGAACCTTATGTTCCGCCTTATACCAGTAAAAAAACACTTTCTTTAGGTACAAAAAATTCTCCGGAAGCGATTTGTCTGCCATATAAATTGATTTTGGGTAATTTTATTGAAGCAATTGAAGGCGGTACGGACTATGTTGCGATGATTACTTCTCCGGGTATTTGCCGTCTGGGTGAATATGGCGGAAACATTCATAATACGCTGAAAGATTTAGGTTATAAAGCAAACTATATCGAGCTTTCTCTCTATGACGGAATTAAAGGTTTATATAAATTTCTGGTTGAAATTTCAGGTAAAAATGACCCGATTTTGATTATGCGGACAATTAATATTCTTATGCGTAAAATCTTTGCTCTTGATGATTTAGATACGGCGCTTTCTTATTACAGGGCAAGAGAAATTAAGTTTGGTGAAGCTGAGAAAAATTACAAAAGAGCTATTAAGATGATTGATAAAGCCGATTCTACAAGCGATTTAAAAAAAGCTTACGAGCTTGCTTTAAAAGAAATTGAAAAAACTGAAATTGATGAAAACAGAGAAGTTTTGCATGTGGATTTAACCGGTGAAATTTTCCTTGTAAATGATGAGTTTTCTAATCAGAATATTGAACGCGAGCTTGGCAGAATGGGAGTTCAGACAAGAAGAAGTTTGACGGTTGGCAGTTTCTTAAAAGATGCAATTATTCCAAAAGCTTTTCAGAGTAAAGAAACTCATTTACAGAGAGCAGAGAAAATGGCTAAACCTTATTTGATGCGTGATATTGGCGGTGATGCGCTTGAATGCGTTTCTGACGTTGTGTTTGCTGATGAAAAAGGTAAAGACGGTATTATTCATATTTCTCCGTTTACCTGCATGCCGGAAATCATGTCACAAAATATTTTTCCGACGATGAGAGAAGAACATGAAATCCCGATTTTGACTTTGATTATGGACGAACAGACCGGTAAAGCAGGGTATATTACAAGGTTAGAAGCTTTTGTTGATTTAATGAGACGTAAAAAACGTGCTAAGCTGGGCAAGTTAAAAACAAGAATTTAAATTTATTAACGGGTGCGATGGTGAAATTTGCACCCGTTGTTATTTTTCCTTCTTTCGGAACTTTTTTTTAAAGTTTCCGTCTATATGGATAGAATGGCTTGAGGAGGAAATTAGATGAGTAGAGCTTATAGTAATGCAGAATTTATAGATACTACTGAAATGGAAGCAAATTTGCCTAAAACTTTCAGTACAATTGTTAATAATGACGATATTTTACAAATGTATTTGAAAGAAATCGGGCGCAAGAAAATGCTTACAAAAGCTGAAGAAGTTGAGCTCGGGCGTGCGATTCAGGAAGGAACGCGTCAAGAAAGAGAACGCGCTAAGAAAAAACTTATTCAAGCGAATTTGAGGCTTGTTGTAAGTATTGCCAAAAAATATATCGGGCAGGGAATTCTTTTTATGGACCTTGTACAGGAAGGCTCTCTGGGCTTAATCAAAGCAGCTGAAAAGTTTGATTATAAAAAGAATTTCAAATTTTCTACTTACGCAACCTGGTGGATTAAGCAAACAATTATTAGGGCGATTTCTAATCATTCGAGGACGATAAGAATTCCTGTACATATGTTGGAAAAAATCAGGAAGTACAAAAAAGCTTGTAATATTGCAGCATTTGATGATTCGATAGAAGTTGATAATGAAACAATTTCCAGAATTTCAGGATTGGATGAAAAAAAGATAGAGGAAGTTAAAAATGCGCTAAAAAAAGAGCCGATTAGCTTGGATACTTTTGTAACAGATGATTTGTGTATACAGGATTATGTTGAAGACACTTCTTATTCTTCGCCTGAAAACAGTGCTCAGAAAAATTTGCAGAAAAAAGATGTGAAGAAGCTTTTAGACGAGCTTGATGAGCGTGAAAGAGAAATCCTTATCAGAAGATTTGGTATTGGAAATGAAGAGCCTAAAACATTAGAGCAGATTGGAAACGATTTGGGATTTTCAAAAGAGAGAATCAGGCAGCTTGAAAATATCGCAATCCAGAAGTTGAGGAAAGTTGAGCGTGTGGATAGATTAAAAACTTATATTGAATCAGAGTAAACGGGGTACGGCTTCAGCACGGCGGCTATGCTATCCCGCATACCGCGCCGTGCTTCGCACACCGTGGTGCTTCGGATGAAAAAATCTCAAAAATTTGTCAATTTTTGGATTTTTTCCTATCCTTGCATAAACCATATAACATCAGACCGGAGCAGACAATTCCGCAAATCCATTTTAAAGCAGGATGAGTCTGCTTTTCTTTTTGCTCAAGAATTTTTCTGTACTTAACTATTTTTGTAAAGAGTTTCGGGTCTTTTTTGTCTAAACCTTGAGCTTTGAAATTTCTTTCCAGAGCATCCATCGGGTTAAAACCTTCGCCGTTTTCTAACGCTTTAAAATACTGCTCCTGATAATTTTGAGGTATCAATTTTGCATAGTTTTCGCTTCTATCAATATTGTTTTGGAATTGACCTTTGATATTTAGCGCATCCATAAAGTAGAGCATGTTGTGTTTTGCGCTCATTGGCTCTGCAAGCTTTGCTTTCATAAACTCTTTTTCGTTTTTGATTTCACCATAAATTTCACTCAAAGCTTTTTTCTGCTCTCCGCTCATTCCGGAAACCGGAGAGTCGTGGTTTTTTGCTCCGATTATGAAGGTATCGGGACTCCAGTCTTGCCGGAGAAAACTTTTATTGCTTCCCCAGTCACTTGATAGATGGTCAGAAGTATGGATACCAAGGCGATTGCCGTTGTTGTGCAAATGCTCGTGCATGATATTTTTTATATCAAATTGATTGCCTTTGACTTTTTTAAATTCCTCATCAATTATGTCGAGGATTTTGTTTCCATAATACCTTTTTTGCTCCGCGCCGTTTTTTATATTAGGCTGTTCGACGTAAGTAGAAGAAGCGTCTACTCTTATTCCGTCATATCTTTGTGCGTAAAATTTAACTTTTTCCCTTAACAGTTTTTCGCTTTCCTGCGTGTCAAAGTTAAGCGCCGGAAGCCCCCATCCGATTGTTGTGTCTTTATGAAAAGCTTTTGGATTAGCCCAGACTTCGTCAAAAGAAAATCCGCAGAGCATATCGCCGTTAAGCTTAAGCCCGCGCTTGTTTAACTCAGCTTTTGCTCTTTTTAAGCTGTCTTCTGCAAGAAACTGCTTGAAATAATAAAAATCAATTTCTTTTCCTTTGAGTTTTTTAATTTCTTCAATGCGTTTTGTACGTTTGTCCGGAGGAAGTTCATAAAGATTTTTATCTATGTCATTCCATTGTTTGTAATCGTGTGTTCCGTTTAGCTCTCTCAGTGCGCGATAAATGGCTTTAGATTCAAGCCTTGCAGAGTTTTCTGCTTTAAATTGTTCAAATTCCGGCTTGAATTTTTTATCTTCATATAGTTTTTTTAGAATTTTTTCTTGCGATGAATTTTCTTCAATTACATTTTTGAAATCGACTTTATTATGAATTTTGGTATTCGGCTTTTCGTTAGTATAGTATTCAAGATTTATAACGTGGTTTCCTAAATCCATCGAAGTTCCGGAATACACAGGTACTTCATTGTTGTGAAAATGGTATTGTCCCATTGGAAGGATTTGAATCTCGTTAACTCCCCAGTATTTTTTAGCAAAGTCGAAAAACTCAAGACTTTCTTTTGAACCTAAATTTCCGACTCCTGTTTGATTAGGAAGAGAAGTTGCAGGAACAATTAAGACTGATTTTCCTTTTGATTTTGCAGAATTCAGTACGTGCGAGTATTCGGCTTCTTCAGAAGGTTTCAGCCGGCGTTGAAAAGTAATATTGTTTTGCGCACAAATTTTCATATCTTCACACCTGTATATATTAAAACGTAATAGATGTGATTTTTGCTATATATATGTAGAATTGTTAAAACTCGATTATAAAAATTGCAATAAAGGCTTATTTAAGATAGGATTAAGATAATAAATATAATAAAAAGGAGGACTATAAATGTTCAAAAAATTATTGAAAGGTGTGTTCGCATTAGCAGTTCTTATGATGTTCAACAGCCCTGCTCAAGCGTTTTATACCGATATGGATGAAAATCACTGGGCATATCAGTCAATTAAATTCCTGACAGAAGTAGGGGTTGTAGTAGGTTATCCGGACGGTACTTACAAACCTGATATCCCTGTAACAAGAGCAGAATTTGCTTCTATGGCGATTAAAGCTTTAGGTCAGGAAGATGCAAGCGTTACGCAGGATATTCACTTCTCTGATATTGAACCAAGCTTCTGGGCTTACGATATTATCAAAAAAGCTGTTTATTTCGATTTAATTCCTGATGCTGACGGTCAGAGATTCAGACCTTATGAATCTGTAACAAGAGCAGAAGCTATTACAATTGCCGTAAATGCTTTGACTACAAAACAAATCAGTGAACAAAGAGCTCAGGATATTATTGCAAAAAGCTATGAAGATTACACTCAAATGCCGGCATGGTTCCTGATTGCAGCCGGTAAAGCACAGTTATTAGACTTAATCATCGTAATGCCTGGTAATGAAGGCAAGCTCGAAGCTGACAGACCTGCTAACAGAGCAGAAGTTGCAGCTCTTCTTTACAAAATGATGCAGGAAGCTAAGCTTAACCCTAATGCTAAACTTGCTGAAAGCATGCAAAAAAGAACAGCTGATGGTTATATTGTTGATAACGTAAGAGTTCAGGGCTCAATCGGTATTATTCCTGCAGGTGCAATTTTCCCTATTAAAATGGAAACTGTTGTAGGTTCTCAAATTTCTAATGTATCTGATATTTACACAGCAAAAGTTCCTAAAAATATCATTACAAAAGATAAATACCTTTTGATTTCTGAAAACAGCGACCTTAAAGGTCAGGTAAAACATGTACAAAGAGCTCAGCTCTTTAGACAAAATGGTGAGGTAATCGTTAAAAACGAACTTCTTGTAACTCCGAACGATCAAGCTGTAATGCTTTACGGTGTTGCAACAGTTGATCCGGGTCAGTTAGGTTTTTGGAGAAAATTATTCAAAGGTGCTAAAGTTCTAACAATGCCGGGACAGATTGTTAACATTAGACTCTTAGGACCATTGAAGATTGACCTTACTAATGGTTATATCTACGAATAGTGCTACGCACGTAGATAAAAAAAGAACCCTTTAAAAGGGTTCTTTTTTTTTTTATTGTAAATCTATATTATTTCTCTCTACCGTTTTTTGTTCGGAAGTTTCAAGATTTTTAATTGTAACCTGATTTGAAGCAATCTCGTCTTCTCCCAGAATAAGCGCAAATCTTGCAACTTTCGAAGCTTTTTCAAGCTGTTTTACAAACTTTTTGTTTGTTAAATCAAACTCACAATTTATACCTTGTTGTCGCAATTCTTCTGCGAATTTAACAGCTTCTAATGGATTATTGCACACGATAAACGCGTCTAATTTTTTGTCTTCTTTTTCGCGGATTAAAGACGCAAGTCTTTCCATGCCCATTGCAAAACCTATTGCCGGAGTGTCTTCTCCGCCAAGGTTTTTGACTAAGCTGTCATATCTTCCGCCTCCGCAGACTGCGTTTTGAGAACCTAAGTTGTTTGATTTAATTTCAAAAACCGTTCTATTGTAGTAATCCAAGCCTCTTACCAGAAGTTTGTTGATTGAATAATTTATATTCAATGCGTTTAAATATTCTTTTAGCTTATTAAAATGGTCTGCGCATTCTTCACATATAAAATCTGACTGAATTACAGCTTGAATTTCAGGTTTAGCGTAAATTTCTTTGCATTCTTCCACTTTGCAGTCAAGAAGTCTCAAAGGATTTTTTTCGTAACGAGCCTGACAGTCAGGGCATAATTCGCTTAAATGTGGCTTAATAACTTCTTTTAGCTTTGTCTTAAAAACTTCCCTGCATTCAGGACACCCGAGAGAGTTTAACTCAACAGCTAAATCGTTTAGTCCTAAAGCTTTAAGATAATTAACAGCCATTAAAATAACTTCAGCATCAGCTGTAGGTTGTTTAATCCCAAATACTTCGACTCCGACCTGATGGAACTGCCTTTGTCTGCCTGCTTGAGGACGTTCATAGCGGAACATAGGACCTTTGTACCAGAGTTTTACCGGCGCAGAAAGTCTGTGCATTCCGTTTTCGATAAAAGAACGGACAACTCCGGCTGTGTTTTCAGGACGAAGTGTTAAAGAACGTTCGCTTTTTTCAAAAGTGTACATTTCTTTGTTTACTATATCAGTTGTGTCTCCGACTCCGCGTGCAAAAAGCTCGGTCGCTTCAAAAATCGGTGTTCTGATTTCTTTTGCTCCGTATTTTGAGAAAACTTCGTCTGCTTTTGCTTCCATAAAATGCCAGAGCGGCATTTCTGCAGGTAATATATCTTTTGTTCCTTTTTGTACTTTAATCATTATCGTTTTTCCTTTTTGTTCCCGCGCCGGAAGCGGGGGAGTTGTCAATATTCCAATTCCTTTATATAATTATTTTACTACAAACAGGAAGGCGGATATATGAGCGTTAAACTTACCAAAATGCAAGGGTGCGGAAATGATTTTGTAATTGTTGATTATGAAGAGTTTTTAAAACTCAATATGACAATGTCAGAAGCTGCGATTAAGCTTTGTGACAGGCATTTTGGTGTAGGTGCTGACGGACTTATTATTCCTAACTTAGAAGAAACAGAAGCTGAAATCGGCTGGTTTTTTTATAACTCAGACGGTTCAACAGCGCAAATGTGCGGTAATGGGATGAGATGTTTTGCAAAATATGTTTATAATAAAGGGCTTGTGAAAAGTAATGAATTTTCTGTCAAAACTCTTGCCGGAATTATTTCTCCGAAAATTTTAGAAAACGGAGATGTGCGCGTAAATATGTCAAAACCAGTTTTAGAGTCAGATAAAATTCCTTTTGTTCCTAATAATAATCTAAATTATCAAATCTCTGTAAAAAATATGATAATGGAGGGTAACGCAGTTTCTATGGGCAACCCGCATTTTGTGATTTTTGTCGGTCTTGACGATAAGCCGATGAAGTTTGCAAAAGAGTTTGGACCTTTGCTTGAAGTTGCTGCAGAGTTTCCGGAAAAGACAAATGTTGAGTTTATAAAAATTAAATCCCGTAAAAAAATTGAGCTTGCAGTCTGGGAGCGCGGGTGCGGAATTACTCTTGCCTGTGGAACAGGTGCCTGCGCAAGTGTGGTTGCAGGAATTTTGAACGGGTATATTGAAAACTCTGTTGAAGTTCAGCTTCCGGGTGGAGCTGTACAAATTGACTGGGCAGGCTCAAAAGATGATACAAATCACGATGTCTTTTTAACCGGACCTGCAGAATATGTGTTTGAGGCAGATTTAAAGTAAACTAACAAAGGGGCGCGGGATATTTATCCCGCGCCCCTTTGTTTATTATTCAGCAATAATTCTTGCAGAATTATCTAAATCTTTCATCAAAGCTTCATTCTCTTTATCAAGTCCGCGCTGACGCAGAGCTGCTGCAACAGTGCCTGCTAAGTTTGGAGCTTTACCTTCAGAAGCTGCTTTGTAATAATCGTTTTCGAAATCTTCTCCAAGACGCAAAGCCCAGTTACCTTGCGTTGTGCCCGGGCGGTTGTAAGTTTTTCCCAGTCCCCAGAAATCTGCAAAGAAAATTTGAACACGTTTTGCAGGACTTGTGAATAACTCTGTAAAGCTTGCTGCGATAAATTTCAGCTTGTCAGAACGAAGAGTTTTTATATATTCTTTTAATTCTTCTTTTGTTGCTTCTTTAGGCGCAGTGTCTTCTGCAAGAAGTTTTGTTTTCTTCAAAAATCTTGCTTTTTTTACTTTATCATCTCCAAAATTGAATAAGTCTTGAACAAATTCAAGAAAAGAAGGATTGTCGTGTGAACCGAGCATAATAAGGTTTCTTTCAGGGGCTGTTGCTCCTCTATGGTCAAACTGTGTAACAGAAATTCCTGAAAGGTTGAGCTTTTTCATTACGCGTTCTGTCGGAATGTTTCTGTCTCCTAAATCTTCACAGATAACAGAAGAAATATCATGTCCGTATTTTTGAGCAGCCGGAATAATGATTTTTGTTAAAAGTGCTGCGTACTCTTCATCTGTCTTTTTCTGGAATTCTCCAGTGAATTGTGAGTAGATTCTGCCAGAGTTAGTGTTAGTCATTTTATTGCTTGATTTTGTATAAATGAACGGGTCAATCAAACCGATAACGTGGTCGATACGGAGACCGCCCGGGAAGCTTGCAAAATATTCTTCATATTTTTTCTTTAAAGCTTCACCGGCTTTGCCTAATGAACCGTCAGCGTTAAATATTTCTTTCGGATTATAATACGGAAATCCCCATCTCTGACCGGATTTTGAGAAATAATCCGGAGGGCAGCCGATTGCCATGCCTTTTAAGAACAAATTCTTATTTACCCAGTTTTCAACATCAGTTGAAGCTACAGGCGAGTCTCCGATGATTTTAATTCCTGTTTCCTGAGCAAGTTTATTAGATTTTTCGTTTTCTTTTTCTAAAATCATCTGTTGGAAAATATAATAATCATAATCGTCTGCGTATTTTTCTTTAAGTTCTGCGATACGTGCTTTAGCTTTTGGTGAGTTACTAGAATAAAGAGTTTTATCTAGTTTATCCCAGGAATTTACGCCTGTAGATTTATTAATAAGGTCTAACTCTTTATCGGTATAACTATCATTATTTGCCCAGATTGTGAAATTATCGTTTCCATGGATTTTAGATAAAATTCTGTAAATTGCACCCTGTTCAAAATCACTTTCTCTTGCTGTTTTGAACTCTAAAAATTCTTTAGAGTTCTTTGCATTTCCATAAGCTTCTCTAAGTGCAACTTCGTACATTGTTCTTATGTAAGGATAATGAACTTCATCTTTAGAAGGATTGTTTTGTACTATAGAGTCAAATGTTTTTTTAGAAAGGATATTGCCGTATTCTTCTGTAGTAAGTTTTTCCAGAGGTATCATGTAAATATTTTTAGCATTAGATTCCGGAGCATAAGGCGAGTTGTCTAAAACTTTACGAAGCCCGTTTGGTTCCTGCTGAATACCTTTTATTCCATGAGATTTGAGAAACGGAAACAGCTTTGTGATTGTTGTTCTGGAAAATAAAGAACCTATTCCGGTATTTTCTGCTGCAACAGCAGGTGCAGAAGAGTTGTGTAGTATTACATCTACCTGTTTCCCTAATAGCTCAAGTCCTTTATTAACAGAGCTCGTATAAACCTGCATTTCTTTTGCGTTCGGCTTGCGTTTAAAGGCAGTGCTATTATCAACCGGCTGTATTCTCATTCATTACTCCTTTTATGGCTAATAGACTCTGACTATTAGCCTTGCTTATATCTACACACATATAACTTAGCTATTAAATAGTATCACAAATAGTATATGTGAGCAAATATAAACTTAATATATTGTAACTTTTAATGTTTCTGCTAATTTCAAAACCAGCTGCATACATCTTCATGGCATAAGCTGGCTTCTAAATCCTGCATTATGTTGACTCTTGTCATTTCGTAAGTTACAGGCGTAATTGAAATCTTGTTGTTTCTAACAGCTGCAATATCTGTTGAAGTATCTTCCGGCTCGTTTATTAACTCACCTGCCATCCAGTAGTAAACTTTTCCTCGCGGGTCAACTCTTCTTTCGTAAGCGTCAGTAAACATTCGGCTTCCAAGCTCGGTTATTGCAATCCCTGCAATATCTTCTTTTTCTAACCCCGGTATGTTTATGTTTAAAATTGTCTTTGGCGGAATTTTATACTTATCAAGCCTGTTTAAAAGTTCTGCAACAAACGCAGCAGCAAAGCGAAAATCCTCGTATTCATTTTTAAGACTGGCAAGAGATGTTGCAATACTCGGATAGCCCATCATTGCGCCTTCCATCGCACAGCTTACTGTTCCTGAATACAATATGTCAGCACCGAGGTTTGGGCCGTGATTGATGCCTGTTATGACTAAATCCGGTAATTCTTCTTTTGCTAAAATCGCATTAATTGCAAGCTTTACGCAATCTCCGGGTGTGCCTGATGTCATCCAGCAGCGTTTTGCACCGTATTTAGCGTCAACTTCTTCAACTCTTAAAGGAGTGTGAAGTGTCAAAGAATGCCCTGCTGCGCTTCTTTCTCTATCCGGAGCTACGACATAAACTTCATGACATGGTGAAAGTGCTTCGATTAAAGCGTGAATGCCGTTTGAAAGTATTCCGTCGTCGTTTGATACCAGTATTTTCATCAAAAAGCTCCTTTTTGACTTATTATAACATATATAAACAAAAATTGTTACAAATCTTTACAAAATGTCAAAAGGTGAAATGTAGCTGCTAAGGTTTAAAATTTCATAAACTTAAATAAACAATTTAATTGTTTTTACTCAGGTTCAAAAAAGTTTCTTAAAAATAAAAAAATATTCAAAAATTAATCTTAACATTTCCTTTACAATTTTAACAAAATGCGCAATTTTTATTTTTACCGGCTTTTAAATGAATATGTAAGTTGGTATAATCGACTTATATATCAAGAAGTATATGTGTATGATAAACAAAATTGGTGTAGATACTGGCAGAATAAATAGCATAAATGCCCGCAGAAATAAGAAAGAAGGAGCAGGACAGGCTCCAAGTTTCAAGGGGGCAAACCTTTTGCTTGCAGGAATTCAGGCATGCGAAAGAATGCCGATGGTGAATGTTGCGGTTATTGATATGTTGTCTGCAATTCTTCCGAGAACAATTGTAGAGTCTATGACCAACTGGTTTGCAGGGTTTGAAGCGTTTAGAAGAGAATCTTCCGGTCTGGTTGTTAACTGTATTATACCGGGCTTTATAACTATGGGCTTTGCAAAGATGCTTAACGGCGGCATCATGGGTAAAGGGATTGATTTATCTGAATGCTGGGCTGACAGCTCTTTGATAAATGAAGCAAAAGAATATTATAATAATTCTCAGTCTGCGGATAAAGTTAAAGAGTCTTTGAGAAGAATATTAAGTGATATTGAAGGTTTTGAAGGCAATAAAAAAGTTGTTTTCAGAGACGTGCTTTCTGCTGAAGATTTGGATAAATACGCAGATAAACTGGCAAAAATCACTTCTTCTAATAAAGATAATCATCAGGTTAATAAAGAAGTTAAAAAACTTGCTGCAGAAATTGTAGAAAAAACAAAAGTATCAGAAAATGTTAAAATCGCAGGAATTAAAAACGAAGTAAAAGCGTCTTCTGTAAATGGCATGCTCGTTGATTCCGTTAAATTCTTTAAAGGATATCAAAAAGCCGGAGAGCAGACAATTGAAGAGTTTGCACAGAGAAGCAAAACTCTAGTTAAAGCAAAGAGTGCTTTAGGGCTTGCAGTTGTTATTCCGCTTGCGATTTCTATGCAGTATATTAACCGCTGGATTACAGGAAAAGTTTCAGGGGTTAAAGGTGCTCCGATTTACGATGATTTCGGAAAAGGCGATAATATTGAAAATAAAGATGCTAAAGAAGGGTTATTGAAGCAGAAGATAATTTCAATTTCTTCAATGATTGGTGTATCTTTGCTTTCAATGATGAAAAAACCAACTTGGGGAATGTTAGAATTTAAAGGTCAATTCCCGACAATGGATCAGGCAAGAGTAATTTCAACCGCAACTTTTGCTTCACGTATGGCAGCAGCGGATGATAAAAACGAACTTGCTGAGTCTACTGTTCGTGATATTGCTACATTCTCCGGTTTATACTTCCTTGGAGATTACGCTGATAAAGGTGCTGCTACAATTATTCAAAACACAAAAGGTGTTAAATTATTAAATGACACTAAGCCAATAGATAAAGATGCAAATATTCTCAAAAAATTCTGGCACTGGGTAAAAGATGTTAAAGTTAAATCATCTGATGAAGTAGTAAGTAAAACAGCGGAATTATTGAAAGAACAAGGCAAAGCTCCTGATGCAGCGCAGCTTAAGACAATAGAAAAAGAACTCAAACAGGCAGTTAATTTACGTTCTGCTTGTCAGGCAACTAATATTGGTGTATCATTAGCTTTGTTAGGGATTCTTGTTCCAATTTATACCAGACACAAAACAAAGAAAAAGCATGCTGAAATGCTAAAGCATGCGCAGGAAAACACTAAGACACAAACCGAAAATAAAGAACAGACTGAAACTGTAACCCCTTTGAATGTGAAATATTCAAAGCTGACTGCAGGTTTCAGAGCTGAAAAGCATTAAGGTAGTTATGAAAGTACAACAAACTCAACAAATCTCTATTCAAAAACCTCAATTTAAAGGTGTAGTAGACACAGGTCTGCGCTATCTTGCAACCAATCAGGCAATTGGTGCAAATGCTGTTGACTTCACGTTTATGGTGTCTCCGAGAACTGCAAGTGATTTTGCAAAACGCGGTCCTGCTGCAGGTATGGAAACTTTTAGACGTGAGATTATGGGTACAGTAAATGATAGCTGTATCGGCTTGTTTGGTGCCGCATCAGGTGCTGCAATTGCTATGGCTCTCAATAAAAAATACGGGTTCAATGTAAACAGCATGTTTACTGCGCCTGAAACTTTGAATATTCTTGCTGAAAATAAAGCAGAGCAGATTAAAAATAACAAAGAACAAATTGAATATATTAAAAAGACTTTATCTGATGTAAAAGCTTATAATCCTACTGCTAAAAATTGTGATGCAGAAGGTTTTGTAAAACTTTCTCAAAAAACAATTGATGAAGCTGCAGAGTTTCTTGATAAAGCTTTGAATAATAAACAAGATTTCCACACCTGGACAAAAAATAAAACAGCTGGTGCGAGAACTGTTCTTATGAATAAAATTACAGAAGATACAGGTGCTCAATCAAGATATATTCTTGAGTCTGCTGATAAGAAAATTGCATCTGAAACAAACCTTAAATCTTTATTAAACGATATATTTATTGTTTCTGACTCATTTAACAAAGACAAAGTTAAAGCATCTTTTGCAGAACAGATTAAATCAGGTAAAGGTGTAAAAGACAACGCGTTTATTAAAGGTGTAACTAAGTTTATGAAAACACGTGCAGCCGGAGGTTTTGCAATTGCTTCGCTTGTAGGTCTTTCTGTTCAGCCTATTAACATGTATTTAACAAAACTAAAAACAGGAACGGATGGTTTTGTTGGTGTTGAAGGACGTTCAAAGGACAACAGCGCAGGATTTAAAGCGCTTAAAGTTGGCAGCAGTGCAGCTTTCTTCAGCATGATTCTTGCAACTTTAAATATGTCACCGGCTCAATTCCTGAAAGCTCCGGGTAAATTTATGGATAAGATGGCGTTTAACGGTAAAATGCCTACAGTTAACCAGCTTAAAGGTGTTTATGGCGTAACAATTATTTCAAGAATTTTCTCTGCAAGAGATAAAGACGAGCTTAGAGAAGTTCTTACAAAAGATACTTTAGGATACTTAAGCTGGCTTGTTCTTGGCGATATCGTTAACAAGCTTGCTGCTGACGGTTTAGATAAGACTGTTATGAACTACAAGAAGGGATTTGAAAATGCGAATCCGTTCAAACGTACGTTTAGCGCGTCTTTGAAAACCAGAGACGAAATTTTAATCGAATCTCTTGCAAAAGAAGGCAAAGCAACAACTAAGAAAGTTGGAAATGAAACTGTTGCAAGAACGTTTAAAGAAATGCTCAAAGATGCTGATAAAGTAACCAGGAAGCGCTTAAGAGTATTGAATGCTGCTCAGGTTGCAGGTTACCTGTTCTCAGGTCTTGTTCTTGGCTTAGGAATTCCGAACTTGAATATTTATGTTACAAATATGCTTGACAAAAAGCGAAAGGCGCAAGCCGCAAAACAACAGGTAGCTTAAACATGAAAATCCAACCAACATCACAAACCAATCCAACATTTGAAAAACTATATTCACCAAAAAAATTAAGATTAATGGGTGGAGTTGTTTCGCGTGCTCAATTACTTGAGCAAAAAAATATAAAAGAATGTGCTGAAAAATTTGATGTAATTGTAAAACGAGGTAAAGCAAGTGGAACACGCTGGCTGGAGGATGTTGTTCCGCATTTTACACCTTTGTGTGGCGCAGTAGGAGCCGGACTTCTGGGGGCATCAACTTATTTAGCTTTTAGTTCCATTGGAGGAGCTATTTTAGGCGGAGTTATAGGACTTTTTGCAGGTGTGTTTGCATCTGTACCTTATATTACGAGAGATGTAACAAGCAGTTATTCATACGATATTCAGGGTCGGAAAAAATACAAAGACGGAAGTGAGATTAAAACAGAAAATGCTCAAATACAATTAGAATATAGTTTAGATAACCTTCCAGACGATTTTGTAAAAGAACTTGAAGCTAAGGATAAAAAAAGGTTTTTAAATATTATTGTATCAAAGTATCCGAAAGACGGAGTTTATGATGCCAAAACTATACTAAGAATTTTGCAAAGCAAAGAAATAAAAGATGATTACTCAAATGGTGAAATGTTCAATTATCATACGGATATCAACGGGAATTCAACTCTTTTGATGAAGTTTTTTGACATTAAAAGAACTGAAGAAAATGCTGCTGATTATGACAGAATTACTTCAATTATTAAATCTACTCCAAACATTAATTATAACCAGCAGGATAAAGCAGGGATTACGATTATCGAAAATATTCTGAATTCTGAAAACGCTGATGCTCTTGATATTGTAAAAGACATTGAGTTTGATTATACACCGTATCTTGATACACTTTTTAATTACATTAAAAATGAAGATTTCAAATCAAAAGCAAGAAATTTGAAGATAAAATTTGACGACCCTGAAAAAGCTCTGCTTGAAGAAAAATCTATGAGTAAGTTTAAAGAAGCAGTCTCAGGATTTGACTCACCTTTCTGTAATTCTCAGGAAAAAGCGATGGCAATATGGAATAAAGCTCAAGGTAAGCTTGATAATGAGGCATTAAAAGAAGTCAACATGATACTTTATAACTATTTACCTGAACCTTTAAGAATGGAAGTATGAAAAAATGAATATATCACCAATACAACAAAATAATACGAGTTTCGGAAAACTTAATGCGCCAAGAAAGCTAAAATTAACTTCCGGTACTATAAATCGTAAAGAGTTGCTGAAATATCCATCGATAAAAGAATGTGCCGATAAGTTTGATGTGGTTGTGAAAAAACTTCGTAGAGAAAAAAGTGACTCGCCAAATCCTTTATTAGAATGGACACTTAATTCTATAATACCTGTTGTTGGTACGTTGGTAACTATAGTTACATATAAAATGCAGGAGGTGCTTGGTTTATCTTCTGCTATCTGCACAGTTATTTTTTCGACTTTAAACGCAAAAATGTTTAAGTCATACAATTATGACGTGTACTCTGTTTACGGGCAGAAAAAATATAATGATGGAAATGAAATTAAAACAGATGAGCATATTGTTACTTCTTTAAACGGAGGTTATTCCGTTCAGGATATTCCTAATCTGGCAAAAGAGTTGGAATATAAACACAATGATCGTTTTTTGAAATTAATTACTGATAAATACCCTGCAGACGGGAATTTTGATGTAAAAACAATTCTTCAGATTTTGCAGAGTAAAGAAATAAAAAATGATTACCAAAACGGAGAAGCATTTAATCTTCCTATTGATGTTAAGGGGGAGTCTACTCTGTTGCAGAAATTTTTCGACTTAAGAAGAACAGAAGAAAATAGAATAGAGTATGACAAAATCGCTTCGATTATAAAATCAACTCCGAATGTTAATTTTCATCAAAAAGACAGCGCAGGGATTTCTATTTTAGAAAATGTTTTGAACTACGAAAATCCTGATGCATTAGAGGTGATAAAGGATGTAGAATTTGAATATTCTAAATACTTAGATGATATTTATGGTTTTATGATGAATGAAGATTTCAAATCAAAAGCACGGGGGTTGAATATTAAGTTCAACAGGCCGGAAAAGGCTCTATTTGAAAACAAATCAATGCAGGCGTTCAAAAGAGCTGTAACTCAATTTGACTCACCTTTTTGTAATTCCGTAAAACTTGCTTCAGACATCTGGTTTAGAGCAAAGGAACATTTAGGAAATGAAGAGCTAAAAGAAATTAACCTGATTTTGCATAAATATTTACCTGAGCATTTGAGGTTTGAACGATGAATGTAACATTATCAACAAATCAAACATCACAAAATTTTCAAGGATTTTACGCTCCGCGTACATTGAGGCTTAATGGCGAAGGTATTAAAAGCAAGGAGCTGCTTAAATTTCCGAGCGTAAAAGAATGCGCTGAAAAGTTTGATGTTGTTATAAAACAAGGTAAAAAATCAGGTACATATACTGCAGAAGAACGACCGATTTTGGGATGCGGAATTTTGGCTGCACATTTATCTGCAGCAGCTGCGGCAGATATGGCAGCAGGTTCTTATACGCATTGGATTATTGGTATATTTGTAGGCATGCTTGCTTTTATAAGTACGATACCTGTTTTCGCTCGTATTAACGAAATTAAGCTTCCAAAATATGACTATGAAATAAACGGCAGGAAAAAATATCAAGACGGAAGTGAAATTTCTGCCCCGATACATAAAATCACTTCGCAAAACATAGGTGAGGTTATTCCAAATATGACAGATGATTTGGAAGTGGAAGATAAAAAACGATTTTTAAAGCTCATCGTTAGTAAATTCCCAAAAAACGGAGTTTATGATGTAAAAAATATTCTCGATATTTTGCAGAGCAAAGAGATAAGAAATGATTTTAATAAAGGTGAGGCATTTAATTACAATATTGATATCAAAGGAAATACTACACTTTTGACTAAATTCTTTGAGCAGCAGAGAACTGAAGAAAATAAAAAGGATTATGATAAAATTATTTCAATTATAAAATCAACTCCGAATGTTAACTTCAACCAGAAGGACTATGTAGGGATTTCTATTCCGGAAAATATTTTAAATTTGGAAAATTTTAAAGCTCTTGATTTAATTAAAGATGTAGAGTTTGAATATTCAAAAGATTTGGATACGCTTTATAACAATATTCAGAATGAAGAATTTAAATCAAAAGCTAAGAATTTGAAAATAAAATTTGATGACCCTGAAAAAGCTTTATTTGAAGAAAAATCTATGAAAGCGTTTAAAGAAGCTGTTACTCAGCTTGACTCTCCATTCTGTGATTCACAAAAAATTGCTTCAGATATCTGGTTTAAAGCACAAGAACGTTTAGATAGGGAAGAGTTAAAAGAAGTTAGTATGATTCTATACAAATATTTACCTGAACCTTTGAGGATTAATTAATAATGAACATCAAATCAATACAACAAAATAATACGAATTTTGAAGCGCTGAACTCACCGAGAAGATTAAAACTGCTTAGTCAGAAAGTTTCCTCAAAACAGTTATTAAAATCCCAATCGATTAAAGAATGTGCGAAGAAGTATGATGTTTTTGTACGTCGTGGACAGCCGAACGGTATGGTTGATACATTGCGTCATGAACTTATTGGCGCGGGCATTGGATTAGGCATCGGAGGAACATTTGTATTAGCGGCACTTCCTTCCAGTGTCCCAATTGGATTAATGGTTACGACACCACTTCTTCTGACTGCGTTAGGTTTTTGTTTCGCAGGTATACCACCGTCACATGAAGCTTTCAGATATGAATATATTATCAAAGGAAAAAAGGATGATTTGGAAACAGAAGAATTTTACTTAAAATCTCTGGAAGATTTGGATAAAATACCTGATATAACCAAAGAAATCGACGAGAAACGAAAAGAACAATTTATTATAGATATCGCAGAAAACTATCCGCAAGATGGAGTTTATTCTGCTAAAGATATTTTGAATATTGTCAAAGATAAATCAATACGAAAAAACTATACAAACGATGAAATTTTCAATTTTAGTATTGATATAAATAATAACTCGTCACTTTTGATACGTTTTTTTGATATTAAAAGAACAAAAGAAAATGCTGAAGAGTATGACCAGATTGCTTCTCTAATCAAATCAACTCCGAATATTGATTTCAGACAGCAGGACAATATCGGAATTACTATATTAGAAAATATTTTGAACTCCGAAAATAGTGACGCCTTAGAAATTGTAAAAGATATCGAGTTTGAGTATACGCCTTATTTGGATAAAATTTTTAACGATATAAAAGATGAAGGATTTAAACAAAAAGCCCGGGGTTTAAAAATAAAATTTCCTGATGCAGCGGAGTGTTTAAAAAATACAAAATCAATTAAATGTTTACAAGAAACACTTGCTTGCCTTGATTCGCCATTTTGTAATTCAAGGCGGGAAGCTGTAAAAATCTGGGCAAACTTAAAAAAACATGTTTCTCCGAAGGATTTAAAAGAAATCAATGCGGTTTTATACAAA
Organism: uncultured bacterium; assembly: GCA_948684385.1. Taxonomy (GTDB): domain Bacteria; phylum Cyanobacteriota; class Vampirovibrionia; order Gastranaerophilales; family Gastranaerophilaceae; genus CAG-196. The sequence continues at coordinate 28,516 of CAPQCU010000001.1, read as the reverse complement.
TACCTGCCGGAGAATTTGAGGATTAATTAAGTGAATATTAGACCTGTACAACAGCATAATACGAATTTTGAAGCGCTGAACGCTCCTAAGACTTTACGGTTTTTTCATGATAATATGTCCGGCAATGCACTGTTAAATAATCCGCAAATAAGAGCTTGTGCAGAAAAGTTCGATGTTAATGTTGAACCTTTGAGGAGAAGCAGCTACGCATATCTTTATGGGCTAAGAGGTGTTAAACATTGTAGGAAAAAAGATATTGTAACTCCGGTGTATGAAATTAATGGCAGATACAGCATTAGTCAGGTTAATAACCTTGTCGGAGCAATTGAAACTCAGCTTCGTGAAATACTTATGCGTGTTGTTGCAGAGCATTATCCGGAAAATGGGGTTTTTAAATCAAAAGATATTCTTAAAATCTTTGAAGCTGCAGAGGTAAAAGATAACTTTACACCTGAAGAAGCCCTAAGATACAGCTTTGAACAGAACGGAAAATCTACATTGCTTACAAAATTTTTCGAAATAAATCCTGTTGATGACAATGAAAAAGATTATAATAAAGTTATTTCTATAATGAAATCTAACTCGAAGATTGATTTCAATCAAAAAGATTGTGTCGGGATTTCTGTGCTCGAAAATATCATGAATTTTGAAAACTCTAAAGGGCTTGATTTAGTTTTAGATACAGAATTTGATTATTCTCCGGAGCTGGATAAACTTTTCAGCAATATAAAAAATGAAGATTTTAAGAAAAAAGCATCGGGTGTAAAAATTAAATTTCCGGATTTTGAAGCGATTTACAAGCAGGGATTTTCTGATGAATCGCTTGCTTTTCTTAACTCTCCGTTTTGCGACTCAAAGAACAAGTCAGTTACAATCTTGATGAAAAGTCTCTCAGGATATATAGGTTCAGCACAGCAGAGGCTGCATAAAAAGCTGTATAATTATTTGCCGGAATATTATAGAAACCATTACTCCAGAAAAATCGGTTCAAGATGTTCAATAATTAATCAGGAAGAAGTAGTGCAGGGAAGGTTTATAGCGCCTAAACAATTAGAATTAGCAGACGCTGTTGTTCCTGCGGGCAAATTACTTGAGAACTTTGCAATAAAAGAGTGTGTACAGAAATATAGTGTTGTTGTTAAGCAAGGCGCGCAAAACGGTGTAGTCAAAAAGAAAGTTAAGCGTTTTCTTCCATTTTTACCGCCAAAAATTGTTGAAGAGCCAGGGTACGAATATATTCTAACAGGTGTAAAAAAAGGAAAAGAGGATATAAAAACGCAGGAACATTTAATTCTTGTATCAGACGGACTTGATTTTTACATAGGTAATCTTGTTGAAGAAATACAACAGAAAGATTTGGAACGGTTTATTAATACAGTATCGCAAAAACATCCTGATAAAACTGCTTTTACTGCAAAAGAACTGTTTGATATTTTGGAGAGCGAAGAAATCAAAGGAAATTATACAAGAAAAGAAGCCTTAACTAACAGGATTAATGCAGAAAATGATGAAACGCTGCTCAATAAGTTTTTTGACTTAAAAGAAACAGAAGAAATTCTGGAAGATTATTATTATGATAGGTTGGTTTCAATAATTCGCTCTACTCCGGGGCTTGATTTTAAGAGAACTTCAATATTAGAAAAAGTATTGACTCTCGAAAATCCTAAAGCGCTTGATTTGATTAAAGAAGAGGAGTTTGAGCCTTCTAAGCGTCTAGACAGGATTTTTAACAATATTAAGGATGAAAAATTTAAAGCAAAGGTAAGACAGTTAAAATTTAAATTCCCTGATGCAGTGGAAAGGTTGAAAAATGACCGGGATTTAAACTTTTATGGTCAAAGTGCTTTTTCTTATCTTGAGTCTCCGTTTTGTGATTCAAAAAAAGAAGCCATAAGAATTTGGACAGAGTTGAAAACTCGCTTTGATACAGAAACATGTTTGAAGATTAATGCCATGCTTTATAAATACTTACCGGAAAACCTAAGGATTCAGGGGTAAATGTATTGAGCTTGGATTTGGACTACAAGCTTAAAAGCGCATAGTGCCTTTCGGTTGTGCCGTTTTCTTTACGGTAAGAATAGAATAAATCGTTATTGCAGCTTGTGCAGTATTGGCATATATCAATTTTTTCTACTCCAACTTCTTCTAGCTGACGCGCGTTAATTTTTTTGAGGTCAACCCGACGGTTTTTGTATAAGCCTGTTGTGTCGTTCACCGTTTCTAATAGTTTATCCCTGACTTCAGGTGAAACTTCATAACAGCAGAGTCCGATTGCAGGGCCGATTACTGCAATAATATCCTGTGGCGCGGAACCGCATTCTACCATTTTTTTAATTGTTTTCACTCCGATTTTGGCAGCGGTTCCGCGCCATCCGGCATGAGTTACCGCGCCGATTTTGCGTTTCGGGTCGTAAAAAATCAAAGGTGTGCAGTCTGCAAATTTTAGACAGATAACTGTGTTTAGCTTTGTTAGAATAAGTCCGTCTGTATCCGGATATTCTTTCCTTTCATCAACAATTTCTACGTGGTCGCTGTGCGTTTGTACCGGTGATATTGCTTCAAGCTCCGGCATGCCTTCTCTTGTTGTGAAAAACGCGGTCACATCTTCTAAGATACTGCTTTTTAAGACTTTTTTACCTTTAAAATTGTCGAAATAGAACATATTTAAACTCCCAGAAACATTCTTGTGTTTTTGCCGAACTTCTCTAAAATCGTTTTTAGAATGTAGAGTGTGCCTAAAGAAAGCAATGTTACAGCTAAGAATCTTGCAGATACGATTAAAAGACTGTGCGGTCCGATGTATACATTTTGCAGGTGAAATATTTGATTATAAATAAAAATCCAGTACCAGTGGATGAAAAACAAACCAAAGCTGTATTTTGCAATGAAATCAAGAACTTTGTTCAATTTTTCGTGGGAAATAAGATATTCATCATAGTGCTTTAAATAACCAAGCAAGAGCATTGTAAGGAAAGTTTTTGAAATGGTAAAGTTTGAGTATATTCCTTTGTGGGTTAAATATATATCTCCTGCTGCTGTTAAAACCATGCCGCCAAAAATTAAAGCACGTTTTGAATAAAACTTGTCAATAATTTCTTTGTGTTTTGAACAAAACATTCCGAAAACGTATAGCGAAAAGAAATGTACAAATCCAAGCAGGACATATTGAACGTAAGCAAGATATTTTGCGTTGTAACTTAAGCCGATTAAGTCTTCGTATTCAACTCCTCCTCTCGGGCAGAAAATTGTTATTAAAAACATAAGAGGCAGAAGCTTGTATAAAATACCTTTGTTTTCAAGCTTTAAGAGAAGCCATGAACAAAAGAAAAACAGCACAATCATCGGAATAAACCATGTTGGAGTATTGTGCACCCGACCAACTGATAAAAGAATTGGGATTTGCGCTAAGATATTAAGCCCGTCGAAACTGTTTTTGTATAAAGTCGGAAGGTAAAAACAAAACAAAAGCCCTGGAATTGCTGTAAAGAAGTAAGGCAGGATTACGTTTGTCCATTTTTTTGACAGGTAGTTTTTGTATTCAAACTTGCCGGAAAGATGTTGGAAAAGAAATCCTGAGATGAAGATAAATAGCGCGGTTCCTCCGCAGACAATTTCGCAGTTTATCTCGTGGGTTAATCCATCACCAAACTGCATTGCATGACCCATTATGATAAGCAGTATCGCAAGCCCGCGAAATACATTGATATAATTTAAGAATGTTTTCTTTTGCTGCATAAAATCTCCTTACAATTCAAGCCATAATACTTGATATGGCGCTATTCTTAAATGCATTGTTCTGTTTTGCATTGATATATTTACTTTTACGTCGTCTCCGTTAATCAGGTTTTTTAAACTTGTAATCCTGCCGTTGTTTTTAAGTACAACAGTCGGAGGCAGAGTAATTTCTGCGATTAATTTATCTTTTGAAAGATTATTAATTACAAGAATTTGCTGCTCTTTGTTTTTCCTGATATAACAAAAGTTTGCTTGTGATCTGGTTTTTAAAATTTCAAATTCACCGTTAACAAGCGCAGGATTTTTTTGTCTTATGTCAATTAGGTTTTTGACTTTTTTATAAACTTTTGAGTTAAACTCATAATACCCTTTTGTTGAGCCATAAAACAATTTTTGCGGGATTTCTCCGCGGTTTAAGTCACGCGAGTCAAATACTGATAAAAGATTTGATACTTTTTTACTCATCCTGTGCTGGGCAGATTTTTTCAAGTTCTCGTAATTATTTGCTGCGCCGACTTCGTCACCGTAATAAATAATCGGAATTCCGGGAGTTGAAAAAAGTATTGCAAACGCTTCTTCAATTCTATTCGGGTTTTTGTCTAAGAAGTTTGCAAGCCTTCCGCTTACTCCAAATCCGTTTCTAAAGTTTGCGCCTTTTGGCGCTAAATCTTCAAAAATAATGTTTCTAACTTCCGGACTTACCATCTCAAGAGTAAGTTCATCGTGCACTCTTAAGAAATTTCCCCACGCTGCAGTTTTTGGTATTGCAGGCATTTTTTTGTAATTCTCAATAAAATACTTTTTATCCTCGCTGACTAAACTTGCCCAGATTACGTTCATATTCGGGAAATTGTAAGCAATTTGGGCTTCTGACGAGCGTTTGAACTTTATGTCATCATCATTGACAGTAACTTCTATTTCCCTATCTTTCCCGTAGTAAGGCAAAATATCTTTAGGCGGCTGGCATGCTTCTACCTGAATAACAGAAGATGTCGCAGTCAGCTGGATATAGTCGCTTAAAATATTAATTATTGCGTGGGTTTTTGGCTGGTTTTCAGCATTTGTTCCTGCATCCTTTGAAAGGTAAGGTATTGCATCCATCCTGAAAATATCTACACCCATGTTTGCCCAGTTAGAAATTGTATCAAGCATGTAGTAAAGTATTTCAGGATTTTGCCAGTTTATATCAAGCTGAAACGGGTAAAATGTATGATATAAGTAATAATCTTTTCCATTTACAGTTATTTTTCTGTAATTGTTTTCTGTATTTTCAGGGAAAATCAACCTTCTTTTAGAAATCTTTCCATCGTCTTCTTTGTATTCAATAACCGTACCGAGTTTTTCATCCTGATATTTTGTATATTCAGGCATTTTATCTTTGTAAATAAAATAGTCTAAATACTTTTCATCTCCGCTTTCTAATTTTTTAAACCATTCGCACTCGTCAGAGAGGTGGTTTAAAACTAAATCGGCTTTGATTTTGAATCCTCTTTTTTTAGCGTCTTTGACAAAAGTTTTAAACTCTGCAATTCCGCCTAAATCTTTTCTTACTTCTCTCGGGTTTTTAACATCAAACCCGGCGTCTGCCATCGGGCTGTCTGCAAATGGAAGCATATAAAGAGTCGTAACTCCCAAATCTTCCAGATAATCAAACATTTTTGCAGTATCTTTGAATGTGTTTTTCTTATCTTCCTGAACTACGCCAAAATGGTCAACATAGAACATATAAATAATTTCATCTTTATACCAGTCGGATTTTCTGATTTTATCCTGATTTTTAAGTTCCTGTGAACGTGTATCTACAGCTTTTTTAGCATGCTCCAGAACTTTGTCATATATTTCATCTGCGTTTTGTTTTCCGTAAACAAATACAATTGAATCACGCAGCTCTTTTTCTAATCTGCTGTCGATGTTTTCGTCAGCAAAGGCAGGAAGAACGAGTGATAGTATTAAAACGATAAGAAATTTTTTTATCATTTTCCCTCCATTTTGATTTTAATCAAAAAAGGGATAGGAATCAACACAAAAGCAAGCAGTGCAAAAACTGCAAACACATCAACATAAGCCATTAGGCGGGATTGGCTTAGTAACGATTTGTAAAGAAACATGTTTGCTTTTGTGTTTGCAAAGGTGCTTGAAGCTCCGAAAGTATGAGTTAATGATGCAAACTTTTGCTGAAAAAATAAATTAAAGTCAGAAAGATTTTTGACCAGATAAACCTGATGCATTTGTGCATGGCGTGCAACGAGAGTTGAAGATATTGAAGCTACAACTGCCATTGTTGTTGATTTACACAAATTATGCAAACTCGCACCTGCAGAAAGTTCCTGTTTCGGAAGTGTTCCAAGGGCAAGAGCAGAAACCGGAACAAATACAAGAATTATTCCAAATCCCATTAAAATCTGCGGTATGACAATAGAGGTAAATGAAACCTGAAGATTTAAATTTACATAAGAAAATATTGAAATTCCAAGAAATAAAAATCCTATAGAGATTAAAATTCTGCTGTAAAAAACCCGCATTAAAGAATTGATTGCAGCAATCATAATAACCGAAGAAATCATTCTCGGAGCAATCGTAAGCCCGCTTAAAATGGCAGTGTAGCCCATAAGATTTTGTAAAAATTGCGGCATAAGTACAATAGTAGAAAATACAAGCATGTTAACAGAAGCGCTTAAAACAGTTCCTACAAAAAAGTTCTTGTCTTTAAATAATCTTAAGTTAATAAGCGGCTTTTTGCATTCGAGCTCCCAAACAATGAAAAATGCAAGCGCGCAGGCTGAAAATCCTGCAAGCCAGCTAATCCACGCGCAGTCAAACCAGTTATACTGCTGACCTTTATCAAGAACAACCTGCATCGATAAAAGCCACAACACAAGTGCTATCATACCCGGAAAATCTGCGCTGATGTTTTTTTGTCTTTTAACGCTGTCGTCAATATTGGCATGGATTAATGAAATAGAAAGAATTCCAACCGGAATATTGATTAGATAAATCCACTGCCAGTCTGCGTTATCCACAATGAAACCGCCGAAAGTCGGACCTAAAATCGCAAAAATCATAACGGCAATCCCATACAAACTCATTGCAATACCTCTTTTTTCCATAGGAAAAGCAGCCAGAAGAACTGCCTGAGAAATCGGAGTCATCGGTCCCCCGCCAATCCCCTGAATAAGCCTGCCAACGACCATGATGTTTAAGTTTGGAGCAACTGCGCAAATTAAAGAACCAATTGTAAAAATAGTTATAAAAACTTTTAAAAAAAGTTTTCTGCCAAATACTCTTTCGAGCCAGCCGGACATGAGAATTAAACAGGCATTAGCTATCATATAAGAAGTAATAATCCAGTTTGCTTCATCAATGGTTGAACCGAAATATCCTGAAATATGCGGAATTGCAACATTTGTTGCAGAAGTTGCAAGGCAGGAAAATGAAGTCGGCAAAAGAATTGAAAACGCTATAAGCCACAGCGGAGGCGTATTTTGTTTTACAACTGCATCAGCCATTATTTTACTTTAACCTCCGGAACGACTGACATGCCAGGTACTATGTTGTATTTTGAAATATCTTCCTTAAAAACGATTTTTACCGGAACTCTCTGTACGATTTTAACATAGCTTCCTACTGCGTTTTCAGGCGGAAATAAACTCTGTTTTGAACCTGTAGAACGCTGGATACTATCAACTTCACCTTTAAATTTCTTTGAACCGTAGGTGTCAATCTTGATTTTAACCGGCTGACCTTTTTTCATATTTGCAATTTGTGTTTCTTTAAAGTTGGCTACAATCCACATTTTTTCAGGTACAATCGCAAACAAAGGCTGGGCAGTTTGTACATAATTACCCTGTTCAACCGTACGATTAGTAATGAGCCCGTCTTCTGCAGCGTAAATTTTTGTATATGAAAGATTTAACTCATCCTGCTCAACTTCTGCTTCAAGCTTTTTTATTGATGCTTGAACTTCATTAAACTTCGCCTGCGCAGAATTACTGTTGGATTGCGCTGCAGTCAGCTTGTTTTTACTGGCTTCATAGTCTTGTTTTGATGCAATCCCTTTTTCTTCCATTTTTGTAAATCTTTCAAAATCATTTTTTGCAAAATCTAAATCAGAAAAAGTTCTTTCAACTTGATTTTCTGCACTAATTAAGGCTGCATGCGCTTCTTCAAGTTTTGCTTTTGACTGTTTAAGCTTTGCCTTCAATGGATTTGTTTTCAGGAGGCAGGAAGGTGGCTTTTTTAAAACTGCAAAAATTCAGATATCAAGAGGCTGCAAACAGTTATCAAAAAACAATTTTGGATGGTGTAAAAGAAGTTAACTCAGGGCTTTTTGAATATAAAGCAGCAAAACAAAATTATGATGAGAGTCTGGATAGATTAACAACCCAGACGAAGATTTACGGTTTGGCAACAGATAAAAACGAGATAGGTGCTTCAGCAAAGATTGATGTTCTTTATGCAAAAGAAGCTTATTTGATGGTAGAAAAAGAAGAGGTCTCAAATAAAATAAATTCAATTATTTCAATCATAGGACTTTATAAAGCCGCAGGTGGTGTGGATTTGTGTAATGATATGGATTTGTAAAATTTTGCAGTACAATTAACTCAAGAGGTTAGATTATGTACGAGTTAAATCAAGTTAGCGGTAATTGTTTTTATATTCAAAGTCCGGCAAAAATCGGACTTATAAAATTAAATGAACAAGATGTCTGTCTGATTGATTCTGGTAACGATAAAGAAGCCGGAAAAAAAGTCCGTCAGATTTTAGAAAACAATAATTGGAACTTAAAAGCAATTTATAATACGCATTCAAATGCTGATCATATAGGCGGGAATAAATATTTGCAGGCACAAACAGGCTGTAAGATTTATGCTCCAATTATTGAGTCAGCATTTACTAAATCGCCTGTTTTAGAGCCATCCTTTTTGTATGGCGGATTTCCGTTTTCTGAATTGAAACATAAATTCCTAATGGCTCAAGAAAGCGAAGTTGAAGTTTTAACAAAAGATGTATTGCCTGAAAGCATGTCTAAAATTGACTTAAAAGGGCATTTTTTCAATATGGTAGGATTTGAGCATTCAGATGGAGTGATTTATCTTGCAGATTGCCTCTCAAGTAAAAATATTTTAGATAAGTATAAAATTACCTTTATTTATGATGTGCAAAGTTATCTTGAGACTTTGGAAAAAGTAAAACAAATGGATGCGAAAATTTTTATACCGTCGCATTCGGATGCCGCTGATAATATCAAAGAGCTGGCTCAATACAATATTGACACTGTAAATGAGATAATTCATTTAATCATTAATCTTTTACAAGCTCCGATGACATTTGAAAAACTTTTAAAATCGCTATTTGATTATTATAAACTGCAAATGTCACCTGAGCAGTTTGTTTTAGTTGGAAGTACAATTCGTTCTTACCTTTCTTATCTGAAAGACAGTGGTAAAATCGGGTTTACATTTATAGCAAATGAAATGACATGGAGTGCTTTATAATGACAATCAATATTGATGAATGGTTAAATCTTGCAATAGAAAAACTTAAAAAGACTTTTTCTGAAAACTTGATTTTTGTCGGACTTCAAGGAAGCTATAATAGGGGTGAGGCAACTTCTAATAGCGATATTGATTTAGTCGTTATTTTAGATGAAATGAGCTTTGAAGATTTAAAAGAGTATCGCAAAATTATAAATGAAATGCCGGATAAAGAGCTTGCCTGTGGTTTTATTTCCGGTAAAGACGAACTGCAAAACTGGTCAAAAGCTGATTTGTTTCAATTTTTCTATGATACAAAACCGCTTGCAGGAAATTTGGAGGATATAATTCAACCGCCTGCTATTGAAGATATAAAAAAATCAATCAAGACGAGTTCTGAAACTTTATATCATGCAGCAGTTCATAGCTTTGTACATTCGACTAATTATAAAGAGGATTTAAAAAATCTCTACAAAATGACATTTTTTATTTTGCAGGCTGAATATTTTATTGAAACAAATTGTTATATAAAAACCAAAAAAGAATTGGTTGAGTGTCTGCAAGGATTAGATAAAGAGATTTTAAGTATTTGTATTAATAGAACACAACTTGATACTATGGATAAAGTTGAACTTGAAAGTCTGTACAAGAAACTTATTGGCTGGGTTTCGAAAAATATTTAATCAACAAAAAAATATGCCGCAACTCGGAATTGAACCAAGGACACAGGGATTTTCAGTCCCTTGCTCTACCAACTGAGCTATTGCGGCATATTTATTCAATTTTTATGAGGGTTGGTAGAGCAAGCTCTACGTTTTCCCTAATGGTTCCGCCTGTCGGCTCCACCCGGAGCTATTGTGGCATACCTTTTATTAACTTTTCAGTATAAAACTATTGTACCTGCTAAAAATTATTAATCAAGTCTATTTTTTAATTTCCTTGCGGAGCAAGCCATGCAGTAACGTTTCTGCCTTCTACCATAGGTTTCTTTTCCACTGTTACAGGGTCGTTTGCCAAATCTGCAATAAATCTGTTGGCAAGCTCTATTGCTAGAGATGAATGCTGCATTTCGCGGCCTCTTAGCATTACAACAATTTTTACTTTGTTACCTTGAGTAATAAATTTTCTAATGTTTTTAAGTCTTACTTCGTAATCGTGTGTGTCAATTTTATAACGCACTTTTACTTCTTTGATATCAATTACATGCTGTTTTTTCTTAGCTTCTTTTGCTTTCTTTTCCAGCTCGTATTTATATTTCCCGTAATTTAAAATCTTTGCAACCGGAGGAGCCTGATTAGGACTGATTACTACTAAATCTAAATCAGCTTCTTCCGCCATTCTCATTGCTTGTGATGTTGGTACGATACCGTGGTTGTTACCGTTTTCGTCAATTAATCTTACTTCTTTTGCTCTAATTCGTTCATTTATTAGAGGCTTGTCCTTGCCTTTATTTTGGCTTCTGTCTTCGTTAGCTATGATTGTTCTCCTTTTTGTTATTATATTATTTATAATATCATGCTTATATCAATTTTCAAGTATCCCGCTAGTTTTGGGAGTTTTGAAGATAATCCGGAGTAATAGCCAGCCATTTATAAGCTTCGTTCACAGCCGGAGGAATGTCAGTTACAAAAGTTCCTCCGTATCTGCCTCTGGTGTATGTGATATAACCTTCTTCCGCTAAATTATCCAGAGCTTTCTTGACGGTTTTAGCGCTTACTTCATACATTTTTGAAAAATCTAAAATGGAAGGCAGTTTGTTACCAACTTCACAGTGTTCTGATATAAAATGCCGAAGCTTCATTTCTATTTTTTCATAATGATAAAGAGTTTCTGCTTCTTTTCCTGCAATGAAAACAGTTCCGTATTGACCGCGGCGGGTTTGAATGATACCTTCTCTTGAGAGAAGTTTAAGCGAATCGTGAATTGTTTTAACGCTTACTTTAAAGATTTCTGCAAGTTCAGTATTTGCAGGCAATCTGCTGCCTTGTGTGATGTTTGCAAATATATACTGTTTTATGTTCTCAGCAGTTTTTTCTACCAGAGTTTGAACTTTTATGCTGTTTACTTTGAAGCTTACTTTATTAACAATAAATCCATGGTTTTCTTTTGTTAGAATGTTTTCAGAAATCAAGCTGCTGATTGCAATTCTAATTGTGGTATTTGATATTCCTGTAACTTCGCTCAATTTTCTTGTTGAAATTAAGTAATCGCCTTTTTTAAAATTGTTGTCTAAAATGAATTTCTTGATTTCTTCTGCTGCAAGCTCGCGTTTTGAAGTTAATTTTTCCGAAGCTTCTTCCGCAGGGTTCTTTATATAAGTACCAATTTTCTGTCGTGATTCAATATATCCGCAATCTTCGACAAATCTAAATACATTTTGTATTGTTCCTTTACTGACACCGATATGAAACGCAAGTTCTCCTTTTGCGGGCAGAAAATCAAAAGGTTTTATTTTTCCGGCATTCAATGATTTTTCTATCCATTGAATAAGCCAGTCAGAAAGTTTATTTACTTTGTTTTCTCCTGATGCAAAACTGTGAATATGCGGCGACATCTCGGCAACTGTAATTTGCCGCGGATGAGAAATTTGTGACATACAGCATTCCTTTATTGGATTAATGTAGTTAATATAGCACAATGAAGAAGGGCGCGCAATATTTATATTGCGCGCCCTTTACAAATTTTATAAAGTAGTTAATTATTTGCCGTTAACAACTTCTTTGAATTTCTTACCAGCTGAGAAAACAGGAACTGTTTTAGCAGGGATTTTGATTTCTTTACCAGTTTGAGGGTTTCTGCCGTTTCTTGCAGCTCTCTTACGTGGTTCGAAAGTACCAAAACCAACTAAAGTAACTTTTTTACCTTTAGAAACAGTCTTTTGAACAGTTTCAATTAAAGCTGATAATACTTCGTTAGCTTCTTTTTGAGTAACTTTTGATTTCTTAGAAATTTCTGCAACTAATTCTTCTTTGTTCATTATAAAACTCCTTTCTTCTAATTACAAATTCTATTATACAGACTACATAAAAGAATGCAAGCACTTTTTTTCTTGAAATACTTATTTTTTCTGGCTTGCAGGCAGATAACATAAAGCATTCAAAAAAGCAAGCCATTAAAGTATGAAACTTGAAATTGCTGTAAACAGGCTGTTTTAAGGTGTTTATTCCTGAACATTAAGTATACTGCCGCTTGCATCTGCGTCAAATTCATACGCATGCTGTATTTTTTGTGACTGCTGGCTTTTTTTAAGCTCTGCGTGAATTTTATCTTTTCCTGCTTCAAGTTTTTTGATGTTTTTGATTTCTAAATCTCTTATTTCATCAAGAAGCTTGTCCAGCTCTGTTTGCTGTACAGGAGTAAGCTCAAGGTATTTGCGCATGCACTTACAGCTTAAAAACAAGCTTTCTCTTGATTTAAGCATAGTGATTGCTGTATCAAAATCTTCGTTATCAATCATTCTTGAAATTTCTTCTGATCCGTTACGAAGCTGGGTATATTGCATTATAAGCTGTTCATATTGTTTTTCATCCTGCATTGTTGTTATCCTCTCTTGATGCCGGATGCTCAAGACTGTTTTGCGGCATTTCTTTCATTGCTTCTTCTACAGTAATTGTGCCGTTCTGGATTTCAATCGCTTTCTGAAATCCCCAGCGAATATTTGTTATATCAACGATTACTTCGTCAATTTTATCACTGCTTCTCTGTACATTGGCTTTAATTAAGTTCATAGCCATTTTGTTGTAAAGCCTGAAAAGCTTTTTTGCTACATCGTTTCCATTTTCTAAGTCGATTGTGCGCATAAGCTCTCTAATAATTTTCCTTGCGCCTTCAATATTTTCAGAACGTTCTTTTAAATTATTTTCAGCAATTGCTGTTTTGGCTTTTTGCAGAAATTGTAAAGCGCCGTCAAAAAGCAGTATCATAAGTTTTTCCGGTGTTGCGGTGGTGATATTGCTTGTTTGATATTGTTTTATGTACTTGTTATAAGGATTTGCTGGCGGCATTTACACCTTCTTGTTTACGAATATTCCGGAAGCCATATTTAGCTTTTGTATAAGTTCACCCAGTTCGTTTCCGGAAATGGTTTCGATTAATTTATTTGTTGCACTGTCGTATAATTCTATTATATCATCTTTTACATTTAATTTAACATAAAAATCTTTATTCGGGTTTTCAATATCCTCAATATCTGATTCATCTTCTTCTAAAAGCTCTTCCGCTTCACTCTCTACAAGCCCGTCATTGAATTCATTATTTTGCTTATTTTTTTTTGAGTTTTCTTCGTCTTCATCTTTTGAACGGACACGCTGGTTTGTGCTCAGGCTTTGAACTTGCTTCGGATTATTGGTTGCATCAGCTTGCATTGCCTGCTCGGTTTTACTTGCAAGCTCTGCAGAAGTTTTTTCTTTTACAATTCCGGTGTTTGAAATTGATAACCCGTCCATGCCCATATATGAAGCTTCCCCCTTCTATCTTATTACATATTATGATATAATGCGCTTATGTTCATCATATAAAAGAAGGGTATATTTCATGAGTAAGAGTTTATTTATAGATTTTATGGAAAAAATGCTTACTTTTCCTCTATGGGTAAAGCAGACGATATTTTTGAATTTGTCAGACGATTTAACAAATTACCTCAGTAACGAATTCCTTGATGTTCAGGAAGGTGAGCTGTTTCACGTATACCGCCCTATGCTTTCTGATTTAGGTCAAAGCGAGCTTGCGACAAAAGAGTCAAAATATGATGATATGATTTATTCTTTTATGAATAACTGCTCAAATGGCATGTCTCTGGTTGAAATTGCTATTGAAAATAACTTTACGATGGAAGAAGTTGCTAAAGCGTTTACTTTTTGTAAAACTTCAGGCTTCTTTTCAAACAAAGTTCCGAACGCAATCAGCGCGACTGCAGGGTTTCTTGCAGGTAAATACAGAACGGGTGAATACTTTATTCGCGCAGGTAAAATGACTATTGAGCAGCTGGATGAAGTTTTAAACAAACAGCAGGAAATGAACGAAGCCGGAAAACACGTATTTATTGCAGAACTTATGGTTCAAATGGGCTTTGTAGATGATAAAGACGTTAAAAGTATTATCTTTATGAAGGAAGAAGCAGGAAAGAGATTTTCTCTTAACCCTGATGACATGCCGACTTTAGCGCTTGAACAGGAAAAATACGATATAAGAGTTGAGAATACAAGATTGAAGGAAGAAAACGAAATCTTGAAACAGAAGATGGACGCAATTCTTACTTATATTAAAGAACACAAGATACCTGAAACAGAAGCTGAGACTGCTGAATAGCTTATGCGTATTGAGTATATTCGTGACGGGCTTATAGAAGAGTTTCATGAAGGTGTAGCCGAATGCTTTTCTGTGGGGCAAAAATCAGTTCAGCCCTATTACCTGCGCTCATGCGCAAAACCTTTGCAGGCAACACTGCTTGTTGACTACGGTGCAGATTTAACAGAAGAAGAACTTGCTCTCTGCTGCGGCTCACACGCCGGTGAAGAATGCCATATTGAAGTGGCACGCAGACTGCTTAAAAAGTTTGAAATTGATGAAGGCATGCTTAAATGCGGCATCCATGCTCCGCTTGCAAGAAGCATGCAGGATAAAATGCTGCTTAGAGGTGAAAAGCCTTCGGCAATTCATAATAATTGTTCAGGTAAACACATCGGATTTCTGATTTGCTGTAAGCTGAAAGGCTGGGATATGGAGACGTATTTTGAGCCGGAACACCCGCTGCAAAAGACGGTGAAAGAAAAAATAAATAATATGTGCGAGGTGGAAGGCAGTTATCCTGTTACAACTGATGGTTGCGGGGTGCCGATTTTGAGCATGCCTTTATACAACATGCTTTGCGGGTACATAAATCTTTTAAATTATCCTCAAATCATTCGTGCCATCAAAAATAACCCGTATATTTTCGGCGGCGAAAATCGTCTGGATACAGAGATTATCCAAAAAACTGATGGTTTGATTGCAAAAGTCGGAGCCGGCGGGCTTTGTGTTGTGTTGAACATAGAAAAGAAAGACGCGTTTGCTGTAAAAATTAATGACTGCTCAATGGAGGCGCGAAGGTTTGCTGTTTTAGAGATGATAAACCGCTTGGGCTGGGGAAATATTGAATATGACAACAAAATTAAAACTATTCAGGGCAAGATTGTTGGAGAAGTTGTTGTCCGATTTTAACTTCGCGTTTGATGTAATTCTTTGTAAACGGGCGGTCGTATTTTTTGTATAAATTTACGTACATTTTTAAAACTTTGTTGTCTCCGCAAAGAACTTCGATTGTTTTGCCATCTGCATTTGTAACTGTTCCTGCTTCTGTATATTTTGTTTGATTTTCTCCGACTTCAGCCTTAGAGACAGCAAGGCAGGTATTGTTATGATAAAAATAAGTTTCACCCCAGGGGTGAATGGCTCTTACTAAGGCTTCATTTTCTTCTGCTGTTTTTGAAAAATCCAGCTCCAAATCACATGGGTGCGAATAATAGCTCGCCTTGTCTTCTCTCTGTGTCAAAGGAATAATGACATCTTCTGACAGGCTTTTTAAGAGCTCGCACACAACTCCTCTTGCAGCAAGAACGGTGCGCGATTTTAGCGATTTTCCTGTATCAGAAGGGTAAATCTTAATTTCTTCCTGCGCTAAAATCGCGCCTGTATCCAGACCTTTGTCAATCAAGTGAAACGTCACTCCGCTGACCTGCTCTTGATTTCTGATTACCCAGAAATAAGGGTTCGGGCCTCTGTATTCAGGTAAAAGTGAAGGATGTGCGTTGATTGCTGCAATTCGCGGCAGGTCGTAAATCTCTTTTGAAATTTTTTCACCCCATGAGCCGACCAGTATGATGTCGGGATTAAGCTTGAGGAGCTCTGTTTTGAACTTTTTTGTATTTACCCCTTTTGCTTGTATTTCAGGCAATGAATAGCTTTTTATGTAATTGTATTCCGTAGACGGGTTTAATACATCCCTGACCTTTTTCCAAATCGGATGGTATTTTATCGTATCTTTTCTTAAAACTCCGACAATTTTGGAGCCGGAGTCAAGTGTTCCTGCGATTAAGTTTGTGAACATTTCTCCGTAGCCGATTATGACAACTTTAAGCATTCTTCCGCATCCTTTTTTATTTGTGTCTTTAACTCATTTAAAGAACCAAACTTTTTTTCATCACGAAGTTTTTTTAAGATTTCTACTTCAATTTCCTGTCCGTACAAATCTCCTTCAAAACCAATAATATGAATTTCAACAACAGGCTCGGGAATATTGTTAACAGTGGGCTTTACTCCCCAGTTAATAACTGCATGCCGGCAGCCGGCTTTGCCTCCGTATACACCGTAAGGGAGTTTAATAATGTGTTTCGGATATTCAATATTTGCAGTCGGAAACCCTATTGTTCGCCCGAGCTGTGCACCATGAATAACTTTACCCTCAAGCGAGAACGGTAAGCCTAACATTGCGTTCGCTTTTTCAATTTCTCCGGATTTAAGCAATGATTTTATTCTGCTTGAGCTTATCGGCTCATTTTTGTACATCTGAGGCGGGGTACAAAAATATTTATATCCGTATTTTTCCTGACAGGCTTCAAGGAGCTTTGCGTCTCCGCTTTTATTTTTGCCAAAGGTATGGTTATAACCTGTTGAGATTGAAACAGGATGAAATTTATTGATTAAAAATTCAAGATACTCTTCTGCCGGCATGGTTGCAATTGCACTAAAATCGAGCTCTATGACTTCAACATTTTGCATGCGTGAAATAGATTTTTTTCTTGGATAAATGTATTCGTAACTGCCTGAAAAATATTCTGCAGGTGAGTTTTTGAAAGTGATTAAGACTGCTTTTTCTGCGTAGTTAGCAGCAGACTTAATGACAGCCTGATGTCCGAGATGTACGCCGTCAAAAAAACCTAAAATCAAACCTGTTTTCATAGTTATGCTATTACGTTAAGTTTTTCACCCAAAATTTGTTTGTGGCAGAAATTTTGCCATTCATTAATGTTATCAAAAACCTGAGGTAACTTTTCAGCCGGAACGGCTTTCTTGTTTGAATAAGGGGTTAAAGAGTTGAATGCAGTATCTCCAATTGTCTCATTGCTGCGGCTATTGTAAAAAGGCATATTACTGCTTATATTGTAGCCGTGAATGTTTTGTGAGATTGCAGAAACTAGCATAAAATTCCCCCTTTGCAAAGATTATTCTACCACATCAATATTTTTTACGCAATAGTTTTGTCAGGTAATTTTTGTTCATGATAAGATTATCTTATATTTACTAATAAAAGAGGATATTTATCATGAAAATGTCAAAATTGTTTGTGCAGACTTTAAGAGAATTTCCATCAGATGCGGAAGTTATATCTCATAAAATGCTTGTAAGAGCAGGATACATAAGAAAACTCACAAGCGGTGTTTACAACTATTTACCGCTTATGTGGAGAGTTCTTAAAAAAATCGAAAACATTGTGCGTGAAGAAATGGATAATGCAGGGGCTCAGGAACTTCTTATGCCTTTCGTTCAGCCAAAAGAACTCTGGGAAGAGTCAGGCAGATGGGAAGTTTACGGAAAAGAGCTTATGCGTCTTAGAGACCGCCATAACCGCGAAATGTGCCTCGGGCCTACACACGAAGAAATTATTACTTCAATCGCGCGCGACGGCTTAAAATCTTACAAACAACTGCCTGTTAATTTATATCAAATTCAATCAAAGTTTCGTGATGAAGTTCGTCCAAGATTTGGCTTGCTTAGAGGCAGAGAATTTATTATGAAAGATGCGTATAGCTTCGATATGTCTCAGGAAGGTCTGGAAAAAGAATACGAAAACATGGCGCAGGCTTATACCCGCATTTTCAAACGCTGCGGACTTAATACAAAGATGGTTCAATCAGACTCCGGTGCAATCGGCGGAAGCGTAAGCCATGAATTTATGGTAATTACAGATACTGATGCCGGTGAAAACGATGTTTTCTATTGTGACGGATGCGATTATTCAGCAAACTCAAATCATGCGGTTTCTAAGCTTATTGAAGCAAAAACTGCCGGCGATTGGACAAAAGCTGAAATCGTTGATACTCCAAATACCCATTCAATTGAAGAGTTGTGTGAATTCTTAAACATTCCTGCAAGCCTGATTGTTAAAACTCTTGTTTATATCGTAGACAAAAAACCGGTTCTTGCTTTGATTAGAGGTGATAAACAGGTTGAAGAAACCAAGCTTCTTAACGCAGTTGGCGGGGTTGAAATCAGAATTGCAACAGCCGGTGAAATAGATGAAATGATGGGTGATAATGGCTTTGAAGCAGAACGCGGATTTATTGGTCCAAACGGCTTGAAAAAATATGGCGAATACGAAGTTACTGTAGTTGCAGACGAAACAGTAAAAGAACTTAAAAACTTTGTCATCGGAGTTAATCAAAAAGACAAACACGGAGTCGGATATAATTTCGGTTCAGAAGTTCAACTGCCTGAAATAGTTACAGATATCCGCCTTGTAGAAGCCGGTGAACTTTGCCCGCAGTGCGGACAACCGTTAAAAGTCACAAGAGGAATTGAAGTTGGCAACATTTTCCAGCTTGGTACAAAATATTCAAAACCGATGAATGCGGTTTATCTTGATCAGAACGGTAAAACCCAACCGTATGTAATGGGCTGCTACGGTATCGGTATTTCAAGAACAGCAGCAGCTGCTGTTGAGGCGCATTACGATGAGCACGGTATCAAGTGGCCGCTTGCAATTGCGCCTTACCATGTTGTGGTAATTCCTGTGAGCACAAAAGATGAACAGCAGATGAAAGTTGCAAATGATATTTATGTAACTCTTAAAAAACATGGAGCAGAAGTTGTAATTGATGACCGTGACGAACGCGCAGGAGTTAAGTTTAAAGACGCTGACTTAATCGGTTTCCCTTATCAAATTATTGTTGGCAAGTCAATTGCAGAAGGAAATGTGGAGTTTAAAATACGTGAAACTGACGAAAAAACAGCAATGAAACCCGAAGAAGCCGCAGAAATTGTTATAACTGCAATCAATGCTTTATAAAAGTTAACATCGGGCTCGACAATTAATGTTTTTTTGTTTATTATAAAAACTATACTAGCCCAATAATAGTTAAAGGAGAAAAAGAAATGCAAGTAATATTGAAAAAAGAAGTGCAGAATATCGGTGAAGCCGGTGATGTAGTAAACGTTAAAGACGGTTATGCAAGAAACTACCTTATCCCGAAAAACTTTGCAGAAGCTGCAACTGAAGGCGCTCTTAAAAACAGAGAACAAAATATTGCAAGATTAAGAGCTAAACAAGAAAAATTACATCAGGAAGCTTTGGCTTTAGCTGAACAAATCGAAAAAGTAGGTGCTTTGGAATTGGCTGCAAAAGCCGGTGAAAGCGGAAAATTGTTCGGTACAATTACAACTAAAAAATTGTGTGAAGAATTGAAAGAAAGAGCAAATATTGAAATCGACAGAAAAAATGTTTCATTAAATGCTCCTATCAACAAAGTTGGTGAATTCACAATGTTAATCAAGTTAACTTCAAAAGTTAAAACTGAATTAAAAGTTGTAGTTACAGCTTCAGAAGTTGTTAAAGAATCTGTAGAAGAAACAGAAGAAGCTGAAGCATAGTTAAATTTTTTAAGAAAAACGTGCCGGCTTACAAAAACGGCACGTTTTTTTATATAAGAAAGAGCTGAAATGAAGAAACCTTTTAGATGCCTGCCGGTAGGCAGTTTACCTTATGATACGGACAAAGCTGCGACAAAATTGACTGTCAAACTTTTTGAGAGTATGCCTTTTCTTGCAAATCTGCCTAACGCATCTGAAGACGATAGCATTATTAAACGAACTTTAATGAACACTCCGGGTATTGTGATTGAAAATAATGAGGCTATATTTGACGATTCAAATGAGGATTTGAAACAGAAGTATGCTGATTTAGACAGGGCGTTTAGTAAACCTACGCCGGAAAATCTTGAATTGTTCGGGTTTGATGTTTATTTTCTCAAAAAATATTACCAGATTATTGAAAGGATTAAACCGGCAGAAACGGTTGTTAATCTTCTGGGGCCTTTTAGCGCGGCTCAGATGCTTATGACTAAAGAAGGCACTAAATTCATTTCGGATAAGTTTTATCGAAAGCTTGTTGTTCAGGCTGTGACAGTCAAAGCTTTGTGGATTATTAACAAGATAAAAGAACTTTCTCCTGAAACCAAACCTCTTATTATATTCGAAGAACCTTTGCTCAATAAAGCAGGAAATATTAAGCGGGAATTTGAAGATGTTACACACGACGTTATTGTTAATATATTTTTCAAAGTATTTTCAAAAATTAAAGATGCCGGAGCAAATACCGGAATTCAGTGCTTTGAAAAATGTGACTGGCAAATTCCTTTAGAAGCAGGTACTGATTTAATTTCTTTTGATGCGTATACAAATCCGAATAATCTTAATATTATTCCTCACAAGATAAATAAATTTTTATCTCAAGGAGGCAGAATAAACTGGGCAATAGTTCCTACTGCAAATGAAACTCTTGTTAAATCTTTGTCTGCAGAGTATATATATGACCGTTTTATGAAAACAGTGCAGGGGCTTATTTCTAAGGGAGCTAATGATAAACTTGTGTATGACGGTTCAATGGTTTCTATTCAGGGAGATATTAATCATTTACCTTTGATTTTTGCTGAAAAAACTCTCATTATTGCAAGTCAGGTTGCCAAAAAAATCCCTGTTATTCACTAGGTTCTTCTACAATTGCATTTGAGTCGATAAATATTGTGTTTCTGATAAAAGCGTGAGCCATTAATAAAAGATAAGGGTTCATTTCGTTGGTTGCTGACAGATTAACTTTTGCTTCCGGCTCTTCGAAAGTCTCTTTTTTCTTAGCTTCAACAGCTTCAATGTCAATTGTCGTGTTCATAGCGTGAGACGAGCTTTCTTCCATAAGGCTTTTTTGAAGCGTCTTTTTAGGAAAATCTTCCGAACAGAGAATATAGACATCTACGGAGTTTGAGGTTGTAAGTGTGAAAACTCCTTTGACGTTTCCGAAGTTTCTTGTCTGTATCAAAACTGTGAGTTTTGAGTCGTTCGCGTTATCTTCTCCCTCGGGCGGAGTGACTTCAAGGTCAAATCCTACTCCTTCGTTTAACGGAAGCCAGGGTAGATAGAGTAGCATAAGACTTTTCAGGGTTTGTGCGGGATTATTTGACTCAGCCATTGCGATACAGGAGTTTATAATGCTTAAGTTTTCACGAATCTGGTCTCCGCTCATTCCGCCTTTTGACGCGGAAGCCATTGCTATGATTAAACTTGCCACTGCCTGCTTGCTGTTTTGTAATATAAGCTCAGATATTGCCGGCATGTGAATCATGCCGTTAAAAAAAAGCATTACTGCATCTTTTGTCCCTGATTGATTTTGAGCAGCTCCGCTTTCTCCGAAAATTTGTGCTAATGCCTGCTGGTTTTTTAGAAGCGACTCGTTTAAATCATTTAAAAGGAGCGAAGTATTATTAAGCGGGCTGTTCAGATTTTGCGCAGCTTGAAGAATTCCTCCAAGTGTCTGCGGAAGTCCTAAAAGGTTACGGATATAAACAGCTCTATCCATACTCGCAATTTGGTTCATTTGAAGCTGGTGCATAAGTGCAGCTGTTGATTGCAGGCTCTGAATAACGTTTGCTTTTGGCTGCGAAAGCGAAGTGTTAAATCCGCTCTCTCCTGCATTTACATCGATTTGCTTAAGCTTTTTTAAGTATATTTCAGGGTTTCTGAGCCCTGCAAGAATTTTTCCAACGCTGAATCCGTCCATACAATAATTATAACAGTATTTATGAACTTGTCTACAAATGATGTGTCTTTACTTTTTATCCTTTTTTTTATAAGATTAATTTAATGAGAGGTTAACTAATGGCTAATAAATATAAACGTGTGTTATTAAAAATCAGCGGGGAAGCATTACTTGGAAATCAACAGTTCGGTATTGATTATGAACCTGTTGAGATGATTGCAAACGAGATTAAATCTGTTTATGAAAGAGGTGTTGAAGTAGCTGTTGTTGTTGGCGGCGGTAATATTTTCCGCGGTATGAAAAACAGCGCAAAGCTCGGAATGGATCAGGCTTCCGGTGATTATGTCGGAATGCTTGCAACAGTTATGAATGCTGTTGCTCTGCAGTGCGCTTTGAAAAAAATCGGTGTTGAATGCCGTGTTCAGACTGCTATTGATATGAATCAGATTGCAGAACCGTATGTAAGGCATAGAGCAATCAGGCATCTGGAAAAAGGCAGAGTTGTTATTTTTGCGGCAGGCACAGGCAATCCGTTCTTTACAACTGATACTGCTTCAGCTCTTCGAGCTTCTGAAATTGATGCAGAAGCGATGCTTATGGCGAAAAACGGAGTTGACGGGGTTTATAACGATGACCCTAAAACAAATCCTGACGCTAAGAAAATCGATAGAATGTCTTATGACGACATTATTAAAAACGAGTTAAAAGTTATGGATACGTCTGCGTGTGCTTTGTGCAAGCAAAATAAAATCCCTATTATTGTGTTTGACTTTAAAGCAAAAGGCAGCCTGGGTAGAATTATGGACGGCGAAGCCGTTGGAACTTACGTTAGTTAAGGGTAAATGAGGGGTAAATGAAAGGGGTAAATTATTAACCCAACTTGAATTAGGACTACAAGATTATATAAGTATATAAAGGAGAAAATTATGTCAGAAGCTCTTGAAGAAATGTATTTATTCGGAGAAGAAAAAATGGAAAAAGCTCTTGCACAGATGAAGAGAGAATTTTCTACAGTACGTACAGGACGTGCAAATCCGGCTGTACTTGACAGAGTTGTTGTAGATTATTACGGCGCACCTACACCAATCAGACAAATGGCTCAGGTTAGTGTAAGCGAAGGTACAACTCTTGTTATTACTCCATTTGATAAGAGCATTATGAAAGATTTAGAAAAAGCAATCATTAAAGCAGAACTCGGTGTTGCTCCTAATAATGACGGAACCTGCGTTAGATTAAACTTCCCGCCTTTGACTGAAGAAAGAAGACGTGAAACTACAAAAGAAGTTAAAAAATACGGCGAAGATGCTAAAGTTGCTGTAAGAAACGTAAGGCGCGACATGGTTGACAGCCTTAAAAAAATTGAAAAAGAAGAAAATCTTCCTGAAGATGCTGTAAAAGATAATCAGGATAAAATCCAGAAATTAACTGACAAATACGTGGGTATTATTGATACTCAGGTTGCAGAAAAAGAAAAAGAGGTTATGACAGTATAATGAATTTAAGCAAAAGCGTAACAAGACTTATTACCGGTGTGGTCATCGGATTGGCGGCATTATTTGCCATAATGGCAGGCGGGCTGTGGCTGGTGGCGATGGTTTTGGCTATTGTTATCCTTGCTTCAAAAGAATATGTTCATATACTCGAACACAAAGGTTTCCATCCGAGCTTCAGAATAATTATCGCGTCAAGCTTAATTTTTGCCGCGATGGCTTATTTTAACCGCTTTGATTTGGTTGCATTAGTCTTTACAGTGTGCTCAATTATGGCGTTTTTATCTGTGCTGTTTAAAGGAAAACAGCCTTATATTGCAAATGTTGCCACAACCATTCTCGGGTTCGTTTATTGCGGCTGGTTCCCGCTCCATCTCTTGTTTTTGAGAGATTTGGGCAGTAACCCTGTATACGAAGGTTTTATTAAACAAAACGTTACAACCGAAGGAGCAGGATACGCTTTACTGCTTTTCTTTGCGGTAATTATGACGGACTCTTTCTGCTATTATGCAGGAAGCAAGTTTGGTAAACATAAGCTCTCTCAGGTAATCAGTCCGAATAAAACGATAGAAGGTTCTATTGGCGGTACTTTGATGTGCTTGATTTTTTGCCTTATATTTGGTCATGCACTTTTAATTCCATGGTATCATTGTTTGATTTTAGGGCTTTTGATTGCAGCTTTTGCGCAAATTGGCGACCTTTGTGAGTCAATGATTAAACGCGACGCGGGGGTTAAAGACTCCAGCAATATTCTTCCGGGGCACGGAGGCTTTCTGGACAGAACAGACAGTTTTGTACTCACAATTCCTGTTGTGCATTATTATTTATATTTCTTTGTTGTAAATAATTTTGTTGATATGTTCAAAGGTATTTTCCCATGCTAGAAACTCTTTTTGGTGAAAGAAATGAGCTGGTTGAAATTGCCTTGACTCATCCTTCTTACACAAAAGAAAATGATTTGAGTGATTTGGAAAACTATGAAAGATTGGAGTTCTTTGGCGATTCTGTTCTGAAACTTTTTACTTCAAAGCTTTTGTATTCGACTTATCCGGAGGCTCCTGAGGGCGAGCTTTCCAAAATACGTTCAATCCTTGTCTCGGATGCTATTCTGGCTCAGGTGGCGGTGAAAATCGGCTTGGATAAAGAACTTATTTTAGGACCGGCAGAAGAGAAACAGGGCGGAAGAAAACGCGAGTCAAATATTGCGTGTGCTCTGGAAGCTGTTTTTGGCGCGTATTATTTGAGCGGAAAAGAAGCCGAGATTGAAAAGTTTATTAAAGATTACATTTTAGTTTTTGCAGAAGATATTGATAAACATTTTGAGAAGTATAACGCAAAAGATATCTTGCAGCAGTATACTCAGGGAATTGACAAGAGTTTGCCGGTTTATAATACGGTAGAAGTTAAAGGGCCTGCGCATAAACCTGTTTTTGTTGTCGAAGTTGAGTGGCAAGGGCGGGTAATCGCAAGGGGAGAAGGCAAATCCAAGAAAGAAGCCCAGCAAAATTGTGCATTAGAAGCCTGTAAGATTTTGGGTGCAGTGTAATTTACCCCTGTATAATTTACACTAAATGTACGATTACTAAAGGTTGTTCATTGAATATAATTAAAATGTGTATTGGGAAGAGGAATTTTATGAACAGACGCTGGTATGATGCTAACGAACATACAGAAAGAGCTTTAGAATTACTTAAAGATATGGATGAAGACAGAAGAAGAGCTTTGTCTCGTGATTTGACTGCTGTTGTTAAACAGATTAAAGACATGCACGACGAAGAGGAAGACGAAGAGCAGGAAGTCAGTATCGGAATTGATAGAGTGCTCGGGCTTTATAAGATTTCTAATTCAAGAAGATGGTATGATAAAGTCAGCATACTTTCTTACGCTATGAAAACAATGTCAACTCTTCCGAAGGAAGATTTTTATAACATTATGGAAGGCATTTCAACTTCTCTTTCTGCTTAAGATTGATTTTAAACCTTTTTTATTCTACAATTCGTGTGTATAAAGAAGGAGAATAATTATGTCAAGAAAACCAATTATTGCAGGAAACTGGAAAATGAACTTACTTCAAGGCGAAGCAAAAGCTTTGTTTGAAGGAATAAAAAGCTTTACAAAAGACTTTACAGCTCCACAATTGCCTACAATCGTTATTGCACCTGTGTTTACATCTTTAAGCGCAGTGTCTTCCCAAAAGTGCGATTGTGGCTGCGGATGCGATAAAATCGCTATTGCAGGTCAAAACTGCCACTGGGAAAAATCAGGTGCTTATACAGGTGAAATCTCTGTTGAAATGTTAGCTGATGCAGGATGTTCTTATGTAATCATCGGTCACAGTGAAAGAAGACAATACTTCTCTGAAACAGATGAAATGATTAACAAAAAAGCAAAAGCAATCTTAGCAGGCGGCTTGATTCCTATCATCTGCTGCGGCGAAACTCTTGAACAAAGAGAAGCCGGTGTAACAGATGAACACATTGCAACTCAAATCAGAGCAGCTTTGAATGGTTTATCAGAAGAAGAAGTTGCTAAATCTGTAATTGCTTACGAACCAATCTGGGCAATCGGAACAGGTAAAACTTGTGATTCTCAGGAAGCAAACAGAGTAATTGCTATGATTAGAAACGTAGTAAAAGAAGTTTCTTCAGTATCAGCAGGTGATTCAATCAGAATTCTTTACGGCGGTTCTGTAAAACCTTCAACAATTGAAGAACAAATGTCTCAATCAGACATCGACGGCGCTTTAGTTGGCGGAGCAAGCTTGAAAGCTGACAGCTTTAATGAAATCATTGCTAATACAATGAAAGTTAGCGTATAGGTTAATTAAAAAAAGGGCGGAACGCTTTGCGTTCCGCCCTTTTTTGTTTTATTTTTTATTCTTAGCTTCAGCTTTTTCCGCATCGACCCAGTTAGAGAACGATTCGCTGAACTGCTGCGTAAATCCGTCAACAAGAGCGCGCGTGTCGAGAGTACTTGAAGAATGGTGCCCTCTGCCAAAGATTGCCATTAATCCTGCTGCAACTACTGCAGCTCCGCCAGCAACCCATCCTACAACCGGGATGGCACTTGCGCTTAAACCGGTCCCAAGCAGAGTCGCTGCGACACCTGTAATTTCTCCACCTCCGGCTGCGATTGTTGCAGCAATACTGGATGCTGCAGCTGCAGATACACCGGCAGTAGTCCCTCCTACTGCGACACCTGTTGTGCCGCCCGCTATAACTCCTGTGTTTGCACTTTGGCGTCCGCTTCCTGTAACAGCTGAGCTTACGGCTAAACCTTTTGCATTATCAAACATCGCATTGAATTTAGATACGTCAAACTTAACTCCGTTTGCTGTACACATAGCTTTTGCTTTTGCCATCATTTGAGCTTTTAAGCCGTCAATGATTTGTTCTGCAATTTTCACATAGTAATCTGCTCCGTGCTTTTTAGTCGTTAAAGGTTTGCCGGTCTGATATGATCTTAAAATATCATCGTTGTTTGCTGTTTCAATTGTGTTGCCGTTTTCGTCTTTTCCAAGAACTGACATGTTCATATCGACTGTGTCAAAATCTTTATCAGATGCATTCATTTTGTCAATTGCAGCAGCAATGTTTGTGTTGAAAGTTGTGATAAACTGGTCAACAAATTGTTTGACATTGACTGACGCAGTTCCTTTTCTAAATGCTGTTCTGTGTTTGCTTGAAACCATTCCGTCTGCGTCAAAAGTTTCTACGAAAGATGAGTTATAAATGTTTTCAAATACCTGTTCAATTTTATCAAAAGGAATGCCTTTTGCTTCAAGCATTTGTCGAATTTGTTCTTTCATTTGAGGTTTCAAAGTACTTTCAAGCCTGTCAAAAAGCTGCTGTTTGATATTATCTTTTAACTCTGCAGTTTTCTTTTTCTTCTTGATTGAAATATCGCTTCCCTCAAAATATCCAGGAATATTTTTTAAGTTGATTGTTGAGGCGTCAACAGAGTATTCAGAACCTTTAATAGTGGTGAACTTTTTGTTTTCCGCTTCAATGGCTTTTGTTTCTTCTTCAAGAACAAGTTTTTCTTTCAGAGTTCCAGTATCAAGCCCTGCAATAGCTTCTTCTATTGCGGATTTCAACTCATCACCGTCTGTGAATTTATTAAGGGCTGTGGTGATTGCGTTTGTTGTCTTGATTGTGACTCCGCCAAGTTTTATTGTAACTCCTGCATTAAGCGCAGCGGTTAAAAATTCTTTTGCGTATTCTTTTAACTGTTTTAATTCACTTCCGTTGTCAATCATTGCGCCGAAAGTATTAGCATTTGCTTTAAACTCAGCTGCAGCGTTTTTAAGTTTTTCTGCATCAGATTTTGCCATAAAAGCTTCTAAATGTGATTTTAAATCAGTATATAAGTTTGCTCCCTTGTATGTTTTTAAGAATTTATTAGCTTCAGCTTCAAGTTCTTTTGCAATTCTTTTTGCCGTTGCTTCCGGCATTTTACTTTTTGCATCGGTTGTAAGTTCTGTGTAAATATCGTCAAGCACCTGAGATTTAGCACTGTCAGGGTCATTTGAAAGCACTGAAGCCTTGAGCTGATTGTATTTTGCAGGCAGAGCTGTTTTAAAATCTTCTGCCATTTTTGAAACATCATCGGTGTAGTTTTTAGCGAAATCTTCAATATAATCTTTAAGAGCGGTTGTAATGTTTGGAAGATATTGTGTTTTTCCTGCAAAATCTCTGCTGATTGTACCTGCCATTCCATTTACAGCATCCTGCATTTGGATTTTTTGTTCCCAGATTGCGAATTCGTCTTCTGATACAACATTATCTCTGTTTTTATCAACACCTGAGAGTTCAACACTGTCGAGCTGCATTTCTTTTAGTACAGAATCATACTCTTCTTTTGAGATTTCTCCGTTCTTATCTTTGTCAAAATCTTCAAATCTGAGTTTTTGTCCGTTTACCGTTAAGCTTCCAAATTGATTGATACCGCTAAATCCGCTCATTTCTTGTCTCCTTAAAAGTTTGATTTTCATCGCCCAACCTGCGGGGCGGGTTGGATAGATAACATTTTGTGTA